>CAKSHP010000025.1 GCA_934457145.1 uncultured Clostridia bacterium
GAAGGATTAAAAAGCGCAATAGAGGGCGTGCGTGCGTTAAACTTTGCGGGATTAAACGTTACCGCACCGCATAAGATTGAAGTTATGAGTTATTTAGATGAAATTTCGGATGAGGCAAAGGCGTATGGTTCGGTAAACACCGTTGTAAACAAAAACGGCAGACTCTATGGCTATAACACCGATGCCCAGGGATTTTATCTTTCTCTTGTAAATTCCGGGATTGAAATTAAAGACAAAGATATTTTGCTTCTCGGCGCCGGCGGTGCATGCAGACCGGTTTGTATTAAGTTTTTAAATGAGGGCGCAAAAAGCATAACCGTTTTAAACCGCACTCAAAAACGCGCTGAGGAGTTAAGAAACTTTGTTTATGAAAAAACAGGGAAGATTATAAACATAAACAAAGAAAACAGGCATTATGATGTTGCAATAAATACAACCTCGGCGGGAATGGGCGAAAACCGTGACTGCCCTATAAGCGATTTTTCGTTTGTTGATAAAGACACCGACGCTGCGGATATGATATATAATCCGAGTGAGACTGTGTTTTTAAAAAATATGAAAAAAGCCGGAGCAAGACATGCTGTAAACGGTTTGGGAATGCTTATTTATCAGGGAATTGTGGCATATGAGCTGTTTTGCGGAGAAAAGATAGACCACAGCATTTTTGCCGACATAAAACGAGAGGTGTTCGGGTTTTGAAAAATATTGTTTTAACGGGATTTATGTGCAGCGGAAAAACCACAATAGGCAAAATGGTTGCAAAAAAAATCGGGTATCGCTTTATTGATACGGACGAATATATTAAAAACAAAACAAAAATGCAGATAAGCGAGATATTTGAAAAATACGGCGAAGAAAAATTTCGCGAAATTGAGTCACAGTGCATAAAAGAGCTTTCAGATATCGGAGGATGCGTTATTGCAACCGGCGGAGGAGTTGTGCTTAATGCGCAGAACATGGAAAATTTAAAGAAAAACGGTGTGGTTTTTTATTTGAGCACAAAACCGGAAACGATTTTAAAGCGTTCGGATGCTATTAAAAAAAGACCGCTTATTAAAAACTCATCGGCAGATGAGATTATAAAGAAGATGGAAAGCCGAAAACCGTTTTATCAAAACAACCATTTTCAAATAGAAACCGACTCGCTTGCGCCGATGCAGGTGAGTATGCAGATAATAAAATCATATAAAAATTATGCAAGGTAGGCGATAGGTTTTGAAAAAACTTCTTGTTATAAACGGCGTTAATCTTAATATGACGGGCGTTAGGGAAAAAAAGTTTTACGGAGCAGAAACGCTTGACGATATAAATGCATATATTAAAAAATCGCTTGACGGTTATGAGTGCAGCGTGGACTTTTTTCAAAGCAATATAGAGGGCGAAATAGTAAACAAAATTCACGAAAGCATGGGAAACTATGACGGCGCTGTTATAAATCCCGGAGCGTTTACGCACTACAGCATTGCACTTCGCGATGCAATTGCAAGCGTTGACGTTGATTTTGTTGAGGTTCACATCTCAAACATCTATAAAAGAGAAGAGTTTCGCCATAAAAGCGTTACGGCGCCGGTGTGCAAAGGGCAAATATCCGGGCTTGGCAAACAGGGGTATGTGCTTGCGCTTATGTCATTTCTGGAGGAGTAGAGCATGCCGGGCAGAGTTATGAAAATAAAAAAGAATTTAAAAGACGGCGAATGTGCTTATATTAAAAGACCGGAAAACGTGTTTTATTACAGCGGTTTTGCGGGTGAGGGCGCTTTGGTTGTTTCGAAAAATAAAAATGTTCTTATAACGGATTTTCGGTATATTTTTGATGCAAAAAAGTGCGAGCCGGAATATGAGATATGCGATATAAAAGACCGTGCTTTGGAATATGCGTTTGAAGGCATACATACTATATATATTGAAGACGACTTTATCAGTTTAAAAGAATATAACAGGCTTAAAGAAAAATTTAAAGATATAACCGTTACAGGCAGGGATTTTTCTTTAAAGCAGCGCATGATTAAAGACAAAAGCGAGATAGAAAACATAAAAAAGGCATCAAACATTGCCGAAAAAGCTTTTGAAAAGCTGCTTTCAATGATAGATGAAAATATAACGGAAAAAGATCTTGCATGTGAATTTGAGTATCTTATTAAAAAATCCGGAGCGCAAAAAACAAGCTTCGATACAATTGTTGCAAGCGGAGTTAATTCTTCTATGCCGCATGCTGTGGTGTCGGATAAAAAAATATGCGCCGGGGATTTTATAACGTTTGATTTCGGCTGCGTGTATAACGGTTATTGTTCGGATATGACAAGGACGGTTGCATATAAGAGTGCAACGGATAAAATGAAAAATGTTTATGATATTGTTTTAGAAGCGCAGTTAGCGGGAATTAACAGCGTTGCAAGCGGGATTCGTTGCTGCGATGTTGATAAAGCTGCAAGAGATATAATAAATAAAAACGGATATAAAGATAACTTTGGTCATGCTTTGGGACACGGCGTTGGTCTTTTTATTCATGAAAGTCCGTCGCTTTCGCCGAGATGCGAAACAGTTTTGGAAGATAACATGGTGGTTACTGTGGAGCCGGGAATATATATTGAGAATGAATTCGGCATAAGAATTGAAGATTTAACAGTTGTTTCGGGCAAAAAAGCGGACATTTTAACAAAATTTGAAAAAAAATTGATTATTATTTAAAAAAAGACTTGTAATTTGTGTGATTTTCATATACAATAGATAAGTAAGAAATAATTTGGAGGTAAAACAAATGATAACAGCAGGTGAATTTAGAAACGGTGTAACTTTTGAATTGGACGGAAACGTGTTCCAGGTAGTGGAATTTCAGCACGTTAAGCCGGGTAAGGGAGCAGCTTTTGTAAGAACAAAGCTGAAAAATGTTATAACAGGCGGCGTTGTTGAAAAAACATTCCGTCCCACAGAGAAAATGCCCAAAGCGCATATAGAAAGAAAAGACGTTGAATATTCTTATAACGACGGAGATTTGTATTACTTTATGGATCAGGAAACGTTTGAGCTTTCTCCTTTAAACAAAGAGCAGCTTGGCGATGCATTAAAATTCGTTAAAGAAAACATGATGGTTAGACTTCTTATCTATAAAGGAACAGTGTTCGGTATTGAGCCGCCCACATTTGTTGAGCTTGAAGTTACCGAAACTGAGCCGGGTGTTAAAGGTGATACGGCAACTAACGTTACAAAACCGGCAACGGTTGAAACAGGCGCTACGATATTTGTTCCGCTTTTTGTTAACGAAGGCGACGTTATCAGAATTGATACACGTACGGGCGAATACATGGCTCGTGTATAACGCATAATATTATTTATGAAGGAGGCGTAAAGCTATGGAAGAAATGCTTAAAAATGTTGCTTACCTGAAAGGTCTTGCAGAGGGATTAAACCTTGAGGAAAAGTCTGATGAAGGTAAGGTTTTGGTTAAAATAATCGATTGTCTGGATGAGATGGCAGAGTCTATGTATGATTTGGCAGCCGATCATGATGATTTGGTTGATCAGGTTGACGCAATTGACGAGGATTTGTCGGAAATCGAAGACATAGTTTATGACGATGAAGAAGACGACGAAGATGAAGATATTGACTATTTTGAGGTTGAGTGCCCGAAATGCCACGAAACAATCTATGTTGACGACGACTTTTTTGATGAGGACGGTCCGATAGTTTGCCCGAACTGTAATGAGGAAATTGAACTTTCTTTTCCGGATTGCGACGGAAACTGCGAAGGCTGCGATGACTGCGAATAATTGAAATGCGAAAACGAGAATGTGTGCTGATTGGCATATATTCTCGTTTTTATTACACAGAAAATTGCGTTGTCAATTACTTAAAAAGAGTACAGTGTCTATGTATTTTTTACACTTTTTTATTTTTAAGAAAGGTATTAAAAAATGGTTTATATTATAATTGCGGTTTTTGCCGCGCTTGCCGTTATGGCGCTGTATAACGGGTTGACTGTCAGAGAGTACAGCGTTTACAGCACAAAGATAAAAAATCCTGTGAAAATTGTTTTGGTATCGGATGTTCATTCGATGAAATACGGACAAAAAAAGCTTTTGCGCCTTATAAAAATGCAGAAACCCGACTTGATTGCTTTGGCGGGAGATATTTTTGATTCACACGGCAGCGAGAAGTATGCAGAGCAGTTTTTAAAAGGGCTTGACAAAAATGTTTTAACATTTTACGTTACCGGAAACCACGAACACAAAACAGGCAGGCTTGACAGTTTTTTAAATATTGTAAAAAGCTTTAAACATATACACGTTTTAGACGCAGATAAAGAAATTGTCAGCATAAAAGGAAACAGGATTTGTATTGGAGGGATAAGCGACCCTGCAAAGAAAAAATCAGATGATACGGCATATGATTATAAAAAAGCATTGGAGGACATAGGAAATAACGATCCGGACAGCTTTAACATCCTGATTGCCCACAATCCTTTTTATTCAGATGATTATAAAAAATATGATTTTGATTTGGTTTTATCGGGACATACGCACGGCGGACAAATAAGAGTGCCGTTTATTTTAAACGGTCTGTATAACAGGTCGTGGGGATTTTTTCCGCCGTATTGCGGAGGAATGTATGTTCATGACAAGAAAATGACACATATTGTGTGCCGTGGCGCTGCAAATAATCCGGCATGGTGTCCGAGAATTTTTAACAGACGTGAGATTGCGGGCATAACCGTGATGAGTGGCAAACAGTAAAAAAGTGCACGCCGGCTATTGAAAAATGATATAAAATGTGTTATAATTATTTATGCTGAGGCATTGGAGATTTGAATATGATATTGTGTTTGAAGTTTTAATGCTAAAGGTTATATAGCAAAAGTGAAATCAAACTGATTGGACGGAGAAAGTTTATGCCGACATTTACTAAAAAAGCTATTATGAATTCTTTTATGAAGCTTTTGAATAAATCTTCTTTTGACAATATAACAGTTAAAGATATTGTGGATGACTGCAAAATAAACCGGAACACGTTTTATTATAATTTTAATGATATTTATGCGGTTGTTGACGAAATTTTGCATGAAGAAATAAATAATATAGTTGAAAAGCACAGAGAATATCATTCGTGGAATGAGGGACTTTTGTATGCTTTTGATTTTGCGCTGCAAAACAAGAAAGCGATTTTTCATTTGTATCACTCGTCTAAAAGACAGCAGCTTGAAGGATATTTGCAAAATGTTATATACAGTGTTGTAAGTGAATTTGTAAAAAATCAGGCAAAAGGTGTTGATGTATCGCAAAACGACATTGATTTTGTTGCAACGTTTTATTCGTGTGCACTGACGGGAATTATAAAAAAATGGCTTGATGACGGAATGAAAGAAGAATTTGAAAATGTGATAGGAAAAACGGGAATTATTTTTGACAATAACATTATACAGTCGTTAAAATTTGTTGCAGGTGAAAAATAAAAAAATCAGACATTTTTGCCTGTTTGTCTGATTTTCGGTCAAAAAACGCTTTGTGTGTAAATTTTATGCATGAGGTTTTTTTTGACTGTTTTATTAATTTGAAAAATATGATATTATTATATTTGAAAAATGATAAAAAGAGGGGATGTTATGCATTACAGCGTTTACGAGTTGATAGCTTTCTTTTTTATTTACGGATTTTTAGGCTGGGTGAGCGAGGTTGCTTTTGCGGCGGTTGAAAAAGGAAAGTTTGTAAACAGAGGTTTTTTATTGGGGCCGATTTGTCCTATATACGGCGTTGGAGTGGTTTTGGTAACGGCGCTTTTGCATCCGCTTTTAAAATATCCGGTGCTGGAATATGTTTTATGTGTTGTGATATGTTCGGCAGTTGAGTTTATAACGGGAATGGTTTTAAAAGCATTATTTCACGAACGTTTTTGGGATTATTCTAACAAAAAATTCAATATAGGCGGATATATATGCCTTACATTTTCGCTGTTATGGGGAGTGGTATGTCTGGTGATTTTATATCTGCTTCATCCGGCGCTGTATGTTTTGGTTCAAAAATTTCCGCATATATTAGGTATCGTGTTTTTGAGTGTGTTTTTAATTACAATAGCTTGCGACAGCGCGGTAACGATAATTCATGCGCTTAAGATTGACAAGAGAATGAAAAAGATCGACGAAATTTCAGAAGCGATTTGTGCGCTTTCAAATCATATAGGTAAAGAGATTTCCGATAAAACACTTCTGATTAAAGAAAAGACAGAAGAAAAAAGCGCTTCTTTAAACGAGCTTCAAAAGAAATATAAAGCGCTTATTGAAAGGAAAGATATTGTGCATGAACATCTTTTTAAATCTTTTTCAAATCTAAAAAAGGGAAAGTATCGTTCGGCATATGAAAAAATATTAAACAAAAAGAATAATAGGGGTGATAATTTATGAAAAATCTGACAGGGTTTAAGCTGTCGTATGCAATTTTGTCGGCTGCGTTTATTTTATGCGGAATTGTTATGCTTATTATACCCGAAATCTTTATGTATACATTTTGCTATATAACAGGGGCTGTGTTTTTGGTGAAAGGCATTATAAGACTGACGGGTTATTTTTCAAAGGATCTTTACAAAATTGCCTTTCAGTTTGATCTGGCGCTCGGAGTTGCATCTGTGATACTGGGACTTATAATTATTTTTAATTCGGATGGATTTTTAAGATTTATTCCGACAGTGATCGGAATATTCACTTTGATTTCCGGAGCATTTAGAATACAGTCTGCAATTGATGCAAAAAAATTCGGACTTTCAAAATGGTGGGTTATGCTTTTGGGTTCTGTTATAACTGTTTTGGCAGGACTTATTTTAATTCTGTGGCCGTCAGAAAGCATGGCGGCAATCGTCGGACTTATAGGAATAACAATTATAATCGACGGAATACAGAATTTGTTTTTGCTGTTTTATGCGGTGAAATAAAAAATTAACATTAAGGAGCTTGGTAATTCGTGCAAAAAGGGAAATCATTTGTTGAAAAATTAGCCGAATTTATTGTTGATAAAAGAGCTATTATACTTCTTTTATATGCTGCGGCGTTTGCGTTTTCACTTGTTTCGCAAAACTGGGTTAACGTTTGTAACGACCTTACGGAGTATCTTCCGAAAGAAACGCAGACGAGAAAAGGTCTTACAATTATGGACAATGAGTTTGTAACGCTTGCAACGAGCCGCGTTATGGTTGCAAACATTACATACGACGAGGCAGATAAACTTTCAGAAAAAATCAAAGACCTTGACGTTGTTGAAATGGTGGATTTTGATGATTCGCAGGAGCATTATAAAGACGCGTGTGCGCTCTTTGACATTACGTTAAAAGATGAGGACGGTTCTGATGCGGCACAGGCGGGATATGAAAAAATCCGCGAACTTTTAAAAGATTATGACACATTTATATCCGAAAGCTATGTTGATTCGTCAAAATCACTGGCAGATGAAATGAATTTGATTTTGGCGATAGCTGCGGTTATTATTGTTGCGGTGCTGATTTTGACCTCGCAGACATATATGGAGGTTCCGGTGCTTTTGCTTACATTTATTGTGGGCGCAATATTAAATAAAGGGACAAACTTTGTTTTCGGTGAAATATCGTTTGTGTCAAATTCGGTAACAACGGTATTGCAGCTTGCGCTGTCGATAGACTATGCAATTATTTTAATCCATCACTACAGTGAAGAACGACAGATGTATGACCAGAAAGAAGCGGTCGTACGCGCACTTTCACGCTCAATTCCCGAAATTCTTTCAAGCTCGCTGACAACAATTTCGGGCTTGATGGCACTTATGTTTATGCATTTTAAAATCGGTTTTGATATGGGTATGTGCCTTATAAAATCGATAATGTTCAGTCTTTTGTGCGTGTTTACGGTTATGCCGTGTCTTTTAATGTATTTCGGACAGTATATCGACAAAACACACCATAAACGCCTTATCGGCGATATATCGGGACTTGGAAGCATTGTTTATAAATTGAGAATGATTGTGCCGCCGGTGTTTGCTGTGGTACTTGTTGCGGGATATTTTCTTTCGTCGAACTGCGCATACACATATAACGCAAATTCCGCTGAAACGAGCAGAAAAAACGAAACGCAGATTGCAAAAAAGACAATTGAAGAATATTTTGGAACGAGAAACATTTCCGCCCTTGTGATTCCGGCTGGGGATTATGACAAAGAAAAAAAGCTTGCCGAAGAGCTTAAGAGCTACGATGAGGTAAAAGATGTTACTGCGCTTTCAAGCATTGAAGCAAAGGACGGATATGTTTTAACCGATAAACTTACACCGAGACAGTTTTCGGAGCTTATGGATATCGATATAGACACAACAAAAATGCTGTATGGAATATATGCGGCAGATCACGAGGATTACAGCCGTCTTATTTCAAATTTAAATGACTACGGTGTGCCTATAATTGATATGTTCACATTTGTTTATGATTTAAAAGAGGACGGATATGTTCATTTTGATGATGAGCTTAACGAAGACCTTGATGATATGCATATTCAGCTTGAGGCTGCAAGAAAGCAGCTTGCGGGCGATAAGTATGCAAGAATGCTTTTATATTTAAATTTGCCGCTTGAGAGCGAGCAAACGTTTGATTTTGTTGAAAAGGTTGACGAAATTGCGCTTAAATATTATAATGAGGCGTATTTTGTGGGCGACTCGACGAGCTGTTATGATTTGGCAGACTCTTTTGCAACGGATAATATAATAGTTTCGCTTTTGTCGATATTATTCGTAATAATAATATTGTTCTTCACATTTAAAAATGCGGGACTGCCGGTGCTTTTGATACTTGTTATACAAGGCAGCGTTTGGCTTAACTTTTCATTTTCGTATATCACAAACACGAACATGTTCTTTTTAAGCTATTTGATTGTAAGCTCAATTCAGATGGGCGCCAATATAGACTATGCTATTGTAATTTCAAGCAGATATATGGAGCTAAAAAATGACATGAGCATAAAAGAGGCAATGCGGGAGGCTTTGAATTTTGCATTTCCGACGGTTCTCACTTCGGGAAGTATTTTGGCGGCGGCAGGATTTTTGATAAGCAAGCTGTCTACCGAGCCGGCTATTGTTTCAATCGGACAAACGCTGTGCAGGGGAACGTTGATATCAATGTTTTTGGTAATGTTTGTGCTGCCGGAGATACTTCTTTTGGGCGACACGCTTGTTGAAAAAACAGGAGTTAAAATTAAAAAGAAGGATCTTGTGCGCAGAGAGAGCGGTGTGTTTGCTGTGAACGGAAGAGTGCGCGGATATATAAACGGCTTTGTAGACGCTGATGTCCGCGGTGTTGTGCGCGGTAACATGGACGCAATAATAAATGTGGACAATGTTAAAAAATTAGAGGAACCGCCACTTTTAAACGAGAGTGAAAACGAGGAAACGGAGGCAGCGGAAGATGAAAACAATAAATAGGGTTGTATCGTTTATAATTGCGGCTGTGTTTTTATTGTCGGTTGCATCTCCGTTAAGCGGCGCTTTTGCGGAGTCTGATACGATAACAATTAACAACGAACAGGACTTTTTGGAGTTTGCAAAAAACTGCCAAAGCGATACATGGTCACAGGGAAAGAAAGTTGTTTTGACAAAAGATATTGACCTGAGCGGTAAAGACTTTGAACCTGCGGCGACCTTCGGCGGAAGTTTTGATGCGAAAGGATACACTGTTTCGGGCATTAATATGACGTCGAAAGGCTCATATATAGGGCTTTTCAGATATATTCAAAAAGGCGCTTCGGTTGAAAATCTGACAGTGAGTGCGAATGTGAGCCCGGACGGCAGCAAAAAATATGTAGGAATTATTGCCGGGGAAAACAACGGCACGATAAAAAACTGCAAGGTTTTGGGAAATGTGTCGGCTAAGGCATCGGTCGGCGGAATATGCGGATATATAACCGAAACCGGAAGCGTTACGGGGTGTGTTTCATCGGCTTTTGTTACGGGCGAAAGCTATACCGGCGGAATTTGCGGACAAAACTATGGCACAGTTGAGCTTTGCGAAAATCAGGGCAAGGTAAACGTTAACGATAATGAAGAGGCAAAAACCATTCAGGATCTTGATATTAACATTGAAAATCTGCGTTCGTCAGAAAATGTTGACACAAACACCGACACGGGCGGAATATGCGGATTTTCAAAGGGAAAGATAACAGACTGCAAAAATTTCGGCGATGTAGGATATAAATCCGTGGGCTACAATACGGGCGGAATATGCGGCAGACAGTCGGGATATATAAGCGCCTGCGAAAACTATGGAAAAGTAAACGGCAGAAAAGATATCGGCGGGATATGCGGTCAGGCAGAACCTTATGTTATGCTTGAATATGCAAAAGACGCACTTGAGCAGATGAATGACATTTTTGATAATATGCAGGCAATTTTAAAGGATTATAAGCTCTACGGCGACAGCGATATGGATGCAAGTCTTGATAAAATTAATGACGCTATGGGCAACATAACGGATGAATCAAGAGTGTTTTCGGATAAGCTTGAGTCTTACGGAGATGATGTTCAAAAAAGTATTGATGATGTTACAACAAGACTTCACAATTCACTTGAAAACTCAAAAGAAGTGTTTGACACTTTAGCAGAGAGCACGGATAATATATCAAAAAGCGTTGACAGCTTTAAAGCTGTAAGTGATGAGTTAAAAAACATTACAGATGATTTAAAAAATGTCTTCGATAATATGGAAAATGCGGGAGATAACATGTCTCAGGCTACCGCAGCAATGCAAAAATCGGTAAGCAAGCTTTCCGATGCGTGCAATTCAATTGCCGACGGATTGTCGTCTCTTGAATACGGAACAAAGCAGCTTCAAAAGGCACTTAATTCATTAAAGCAGGCTCTTGCAACGAAAAAGGACATAAAAGACAGTTTTAAGGATCTTTGGAAAAGCATAAATGAAGTTAAAAAGAGTTTAAATCTTATCAACAATTCTTTTGAAGATGTTATAAAAGCTTTGGAGGAACTGAAAAGTCAAGGAAAGCTTAAAGCGGATGCGGAAGCGGTTTTAAATAATCTGCGTGCGCTTGTAAAGTGTGAAAAACAGATTATTCAGGCTATCGGAGATATAGGCGACGCGTGCCTTATTTTGGGCGAGGATTTTGATTTGTATTCCATAACGTACGGATTTGATATGATGTCGGAGGGGCTTTCATATCTTTCGGACGCTGCAAAATCACTAAGTTCGGTGAGTGAAGATTTAAAAAGAGCTGTAAACAGTGCAAAACCGATTAATGACAAAGCAAAAAACGCGGCAGATAAATTCAGTGAAGGTCTCGGATTTTTAGGAGACTCTATGAATAAGCTCACAAAGAGCGTTAATCTTATTTCGGGCATCGTAGACGATGCAACAAGCGGCGGCAAAATAAGTATTCCGTCTGCTTCGGACAGACTCGGCGGCAGTTTTGATAAAATTTTGGACAGTACGGTTGACATAAGAAATGAATGTTCAAATTTAAAGGACATACTTTCCGGCAATAAAGATAAGCTTTATGATAAGCTTGATTCGCTTACAGATGAAATGTCAAAGCTTGAGACGGTATTGTCCGATGCTTACGATGAGCATATAAAAACCGATGAAGATGACGTTGCGGTTGATGTGTCGGACGAAGATTATTTTTCGGATACGCGCGGAAAAATTGCAAACAGTACAAATCATGCACAGGTAAACGGCGACTTAAATGTCGGCGGAATTGTCGGACAGATGGCTATTGAATATGATTTTGACCCGGAGGACGATATAAAAGACAGCGGAGAAAAGTCGCTTAGTTTTACTTATAAAACAAAATGCGTTATAAGAAGATGCAAAAACGAGGGCGAAGTTATCAGCAAAAAGAATTACAGCGGCGGAATAAGCGGAAAAATGGATTTGGGCAGCGTGATTTCCTGCGAAAACTACGGCAATATTTTAAGTGATGACGGGAACTATGTCGGCGGAATAAGCGGAATGAGCGAAACATATATAAGAAATTCCGTTTCAAAGTGCACTGTTTCAGGCACCGATTATATAGGCGGAATAGTTGGTTTCGGAAATGACGTTTCAAACTGCTATGCGCTTGTTTTTGCAAAGAATTACGGCGAATGTGCGGGAAGTATTGCCGGAAATACGGATGACCGCGACAAGTTAAAGTCAAACTATTTTGTCGGTGACGCTTTGGGCGGTATAGACAATATCAGCTATGAGAAATCGGCAAAGCAAACAGATGTTGACAGCTTTGTTAAATTTGTTGAATCGAATTTCGGTACAGACGTGCAGTTTTATTTAACCTTTACGGCAGACGGAAACGAGATTGCAAAAGTTCCGTTTACGTATAAAGAAAAGATTGCCGAAGAAAAAATCCCAAAGGTTCCGGAAAAGAAAGGTTTTTACGGAAAGTGGAGCGAATACAATTTTGACGAGGCAACATATGATGCTGTTATAGAGGCGCTGTATTATAAAGATATAGACATTATAGAATCTGATGAGAAAAGAAACGGAAAATCGGTTGTTTTGATATGCGGAGCATTTGACGATAATGCAGCCGTGAGCGCAGTTAAAAACAAAGAGTATGCCGACAAGCTTAAAAACAAAAAGATTTACGACAGCTACAGAGTTAAGGTAGAGGGAGTGTATAACGAAAAAAATATTGTAAGGTATTTGCCGCAAAACAGCAAAAAGGGCGTTGACATCTATGTTGAGGAAAACGGCAGTATTACAAAGGTTAAAACAAAAAAATTCGGAAGCTATCTGGAGTTTGAAACGGCGGGCAACGATTTTAAAATATATGAAGCAAAAAAAAGTTATGCTTTGGTGATTGCGCTTTGTGCAGCCGGGGTGCTTCTTTTAGCTGTTATAGTTATGGTTATAATAAAAGCTAAAAGAAAGAAACTGCCGATAAAAAAGACTTCGGGTAAAAAAGAAAAAGAAAAGGAAACGTCTGTTTCATAATATGCAAATTTAAGCGATTTGCCGCGTTTTGCGGCAAACCGTTGTTTTGCTTTGTGCAAGGAAAGAAGAAAAAACAAACGGAAAGGAGCGCATTATGGAAAAAGATGAGATAAAAAAGGTGCTTTTAGATGTTGCAAAAGGAAAAACAAATGTAAACGAAGCATTTGATTTAATAACCGGAGTGCAGTTTGAGGATTTGGGATTTGCAAAGCCGGATTTTGCAAGAAAGGCACGCAAGGGTGTTTCAGAGGTTATTTATGCGCAGAAAAAGACGGTCAATCAAATCACAGGCATTGCAAAATCGCTTAAAAATCACGGACAGGAAAATATTTTAATAACAAGGCTTGAAAAAGAAAAAGCAGATGAAATAAAAAAAGAGATAGATTTAAAGTATTTTGACGACGCAAGGATCGGAATAATCGGCAAAATACCTGAAAAGAAAGTCGGGAAAATAGTTATAGCAGCAGCCGGGACAAGCGATATACCGGTGGCTCAGGAAGCAGCTGTTACCGCCGAAATGCTCGGAAATAACGTTGTGCGGCTGTACGATGTTGGAGTGGCGGGAATTTGCAGACTTTTTTCTTATATGGACGAAATAGAAAGCGCTAATGTGATAATTGCGATTGCCGGTATGGAGGGAGCTCTTGCAAGCGTTATAGGCGGGCTGGCGCCA
This sequence comes from uncultured Clostridia bacterium, assembly GCA_934457145.1. Lineage (GTDB taxonomy): Bacteria > Bacillota > Clostridia > UBA1381 > UMGS1253 > CAKSHP01. Next base: position 13,607 of record CAKSHP010000025.1, read on the forward strand.
TGCCCGGTTATAGGAGTTCCGACAAGCGTTGGCTACGGAACGGCATTCGGCGGAGTTACGGCGCTTTTGTCTATGTTAAATTCCTGTTCAAGCGGAGTGAGCGTTGTTAATATTGACAACGGCTTCGGAGCGGCGTATCAGGCGAGTTTGATAAATCATATGAAGGAGTGATATTGATGAAAACTTTGTATATTGAATGTTCTATGGGAGCAGCCGGTGACATGCTTATGGGGGCGCTTTTGCAGCTTCATGAAAATCCGGATGATTTTTTGGAAAGGTTAAATAATATTGGTATTCCAGATGTTAAAATAACGAAAAGCATAAAACAAAAATGTGCTGTGTCGGGAGTGCATATAGATGTTGAAGTTTCAGGCGAACATGAAGATGAAAATATGCATGAAAATCACCATCATCACAGCGGTATAAATGATATAAAAAAGATTATAGACGCTCTTAACATTTCGCAGAAAGTGAAAGATGACATAAAGGAGGTTTATAATCTGATTGCAGAGGCGGAGGGTGCAGTTCACGGCTGCGATATTGAGCATATACATTTTCACGAGGTCGGCAGTATGGACGCTGTGGCAGACATTGCGGGAATTTGTATGTTGCTTGATGAGATTGCACCCAAAAGAATTGTTGTTTCGCCGGTTAACGTTGGCAGCGGTTTTGTGAAATGTGCGCACGGAACGCTTCCGGTTCCTGCTCCTGCAACGGCATACATACTAAAAGATGTTCCGATTTATTCGGGAAATATAAAGTCGGAGCTTTGCACTCCTACGGGAGCGGCGGTTTTGAAATATTTTGCGGATGAATTTTCGCCCATGCCGCCGATGCGTGTGTCAAAAATAGGCTGCGGCGCGGGAACAAAGGATTTTGATACGGCAAATATCGTGAGAATAATGCTCGGCGAAAGCGAAAACAAAAATGATGAAGTTTTTGAACTTAAATGCAATGTGGATGATATGACCGGCGAGGAAATCGGATATGCAACAAGAAAAATTAAATCAGCCGGAGCGGCCGATGTGTTCACGGTTCCGATAGGAATGAAAAAAAACCGCCCGGCGGTGATGATTGTTTGTATATGCGGTAAAGAAAATAAAGAAAATGTTATACGTGGGATTTTTAAAAACACATCGACCATAGGCATCAGAGAAAGCGTTTGCACCCGATTTATACTTGAAAGAAAAAATCAGGTTTTAAAAACAAAATACGGAGATGTTTGCATAAAAAAATCTGAGGGCTACGGGACTGTGCGCATTAAAGCCGAGTATGACGATATAGAAAAGGCAGCTGAGAAATACAATGTGTCTGTAAGGCAGATGCGCCGTTTGATTGATATGGAGATAGAAAAAGATGAAAACAGATGATAAATATGAAAGTTTAAAAGAGTATATAAAAAAATTCGGCAGCGTTGCAGTTGCTTTTTCGGGAGGAGCTGACTCGGCGTTATTGCTTTATGCGGCAAAAGAGGCACTGGGGCATAAAAACATAGCGGCAATTACAGTGTCGTCCGATCTTGTGACGGATGAGGAAATAAAAAATGCAGAAGAATTTTGCAAAAACGAAAATGTGCGCCATGTGATATGTTATGCCGCGCCGCTTGAAATAAAAGAATTTGTATTAAATCCGCCGGAGCGATGCTACATATGCAAAAAAGAAATATTTAAGAAAATAAAAAATGTGGCGCTTGGCTTAAACATTGATACGATTATTGAAGGCTCAAACGCCGATGATTTAAATGACTACCGTCCGGGCATGCGTGCGGTGCGCGAAACAGGGGCGAAAAGTCCTTTGCAGGAATTGGGGCTAAAAAAGAGCGAGATACGGGAAATGTCTGAAAAAATAGGACTTGAAACATCAAAAAAGCCGTCCGGTGCTTGTTTGGCATCAAGAATTGCATACGGAGAAGAAATAACAAAAGAAAAATTACAGAGCATAAAAAAGGCGGAAGATGTGTTAAAAAAAGCGGGATTTATGCAGGTTAGGGTTCGGAGTCACGGCGAAATTGCAAGAATTGAAATTTTGGAAAGCGAATTTGAAAAGCTTATTTTATTAAAAAATCAGATATATGAAGAGATAAAAAAATGCGGATTTTTATATGTGACGCTTGATTTAAAGGGCTACAGAACAGGAAGCATGAACGACGTTTTGAAAAAAGAAAGTGAGGAAAGATAATGAAAAAAACATTGTTTGCGATAGGCGAGGCGCTTATTGATTTTATACCGGAACAGAAGGGCTGCGATTTTTCGGAGGTGAAATCATTTTCGCCAAAGGTTGGGGGAGCACCGGCAAATGTGCTTGGTGCATTTGCAAGGCTTGGCGGAAAAAGCGAGCTTATAACCCAGCTTGGAGATGACGGGTTCGGACGCAAAATTTTTGATGAGCTGAAAGGTTTTAATATTGGGCTTAAAAATGTTTTGTTTACTAAAAAGGCAAACACTGCGCTTGCGTTTGTCAGCTTAAATACCGACGGAAACCGCACGTTTTCGTTTTACAGAAATCCGTCCGCCGATATGCTTTATGACGGAGGCAATTTAACTGATAAAACCTTTGAAGATTGCTTTGCGCTTCATTTTTGTTCGGTGTCGTTAGGAAACTTTCCGATGAAGGAGGCACACAAAAAAGCAATTGAATTTGCAAAGAAAAACGGTGCGCTGATAAGCTTTGATCCGAATTTGCGTTTTCCGCTTTGGAAAAGCAAAGAGGATTTGAAAAAGGCAGTTTGCGAATTTTTGCCGATGGCAGACATTATAAAGGTGTCTGATGAGGAAATTGAATTTATAACGGGAACGCCGGATATTGATCTTGGATGCAGAAAACTTTTGGAAAATGCCAAAGTTGTTTTGTGCACATGCGGAGCAAAGGGAGCATATGCATATGCAAAAGACTTTAAGGTGTGCGCTGTGTCAAAACCGGTTTGTGCAAAAGATACCACCGGAGCGGGCGACGCTTTTATAGGTTCGTTTTTATACAGTCTTTATAAAAACGGATTTGATAAAGAAAAGATAGACAAAATAGATGAAAAAACATTAGAAATATTTGCCGGTTTATCTGTTGAGTATTGCTCAAAAAGCGTTTTAAAATACGGAGCAATCGAGTCTTATTCAGACAGTTTGTAAATTATATTGCTCATTTGATAAAAATATTTGCCGCTGTATGTAAAAAAAGATTGATTATAGTAAAAATATTTGTTATAATAACTATATATATACGAAAAATGAAATATAAGGAGTGCTGCATTTAATGATAAAGAAAATATTTGTTTTGTTTTTAGCTGTTATAACAATAATGCTTTCAGCTGTTTCGGGGGCGGTTTTTGCTGAAGGAAACGAACCCGAGGTGTATGGTAAGGCGGCAATTTTAATGGATATGGATACCGGGAGAATACTTTTCGGAAAAAATATAGATGAAAAGATATATCCTGCAAGCACAACTAAAATCATGACGGCAACGCTGATTTTGGAAATGTGCGGAGATGATCTTGGTAAAACAGTTGTTGCAAGCGATATTGTTGATTCGGTTATAGGCACAGGAGCAAGCCATATCGGCATACGTCCGGGTGAGGAGTTAACTGTTGAACAGCTTTTGTATGCTGTGCTTGTTGCATCGGCAAACGAAGCGTGCGATGTTTTGGCGCAGTATGTGTGCTCGGGAAGTACGGACGCTTTTGTGGAGCTTATGAACCAAAAGGCAAGCGAGCTTGGAATGGAAAATACGCATTTTACAAACACACATGGTTTTCATGATGATAACCACTATACAACTGCGCGCGATATGGCAACGCTGACAAGATATGCAATGAAAAACGAAAAGTTTCGCGAAATTGTTAAAACACCGAGTTATACAATTCCTAAGACGAATAAATATAATTACGGCGACGGAACAAGAAATCTTTCGAATACAAGCGATCTTATAAAGCCGGGTTTTGCGGCGTATTACAAGTATGCAACGGGAGTGAAAACGGGATACACAAGCGAAGCGGGAAACTGTCTTGTGGCTTCTGCGACAAAGGAAAGTTCAAATTCCGCGGTTAAGTCAAACATGAATTTTATTGCGGCAACATTTAATTCACAGGATGAAAAAAATGTGAGCAGAAAATACAGCGATGTTAAAAACATGTTTGAGTACGGCTTTAATAATTTTAAAATGATATCGGTTGCAACACCGGGCGAGGATGTCGGCGAAACAAAGATTTTTGCAGGAAAGGGAACGGATGTTGTTTCAGCGGTGTCTTACAGCGAAGTGAGTGCGCTTTTGCCTTCTGATACGGATACCGACAAACAAATCGAAAAAAAATACACATATTTTGAAAATATAAAGGCGCCCATAAAAAAAGGCGATAAGATAGGCAGCGCGCAGTATATTTATACAAACGAAAAAACAGGTGAAAAGATAACGCTGGCAACCACGGATTTGGTGGCGAAAAACGATATTGACAAGGATTGGTTTAAACAGTTTTTCAGCTTTATAAAAAAGATATTTACAAGCGCATTTTTCGTTGTTATAATTATAATAATTATTATTTTGGGAATTGTTTTGTCGGTTATGCGCAATCAGCGCAAAAAAAGACGGCGCAAGTTTTTAAAAAGCAGAAAATACGGAAGATAAAAAATATTAAAGCCGCAGCTGCCTGTTGCATATGCGGCTTTAATGCATATATAGAAAGGTTATGAAGTTTTGTATGGAAAGTCTTATTTTGGCTTTGGAGGTAGTGTTTCCGCTTTTGTTTTTGATGGTTATCGGATACGCTATGAATTATTTTAAACTGTGCGACGAAAATAATTTTGAGGTTTTAAACAAACTGGTGTTTAAGATTTTTTTGCCGGTTTTGCTTTTTTACAATGTTTATAAAACAGACATTGCAGACGCCATAAATCCGCCTTTGATGCTTTTTTGTGTTACGGCGGTTGTGGCGGTTGTGGCGGTTATGTTTGTGTTTATACCGATAATTGAAAAAGACAACAAAAAAAGAGGCGTTATGATTCAGGGAATTTTCAGAAGCAATTTTGTACTTTTCGGACTTCCTGTCACGATTTCTCTTTTAGGCGAGGCAAAGGTTGGCGTAACATCGGTTTTAATAGCGGTTGTAGTTCCGCTTTTTAATGTGCTTGCGGTGGTTTGCCTGGAATTTTTCAGAGGCGGCAGGTTTGATGCAAAAAAACTGTTACATATACTGAAAGGCATAGTGACAAATCCGCTTATAATAGCATCTACACTGGGGGTTTTATGTTTGGTGTTTAATATAAAATTTCCGGATTTTGCAATGAAAGGCGTTATTGATATTTCAAAAATTGCAACGCCTTTAGCGCTGATTGTGCTCGGGGGAACGTTTAAATTTAAGAAAATATCCGCAAATTTGGGAAGAATAATTCTGGTGACGGTATTTAAGCTTGTTGTTGTGCCGGCGGCGGTGATATCAATTGCGGCATTTATCGGCTACAGAGGGGCGCCGATTGTGACAATGCTTAGCATGTTTGCATCTCCCACGGCAGTGTCAAGCTTTACAATGGCGCAGCAAATGGAGGGTGACGGCGAGCTTGCCGGGCAGATTGTTGTGTGTACAACGGTGTTTTCCATAATTACGATTTTTGCTTTTGTGGTTTGTTTGAATAGCCTTAATTTATTTTAGATAAAGTTTACAGGGGGAATTGATTATGATAAAAATGGCGCAGTTTTACAAAGTCAGTTATGAAAGATTTGAAAAAGATTTTAAAGATTGTTTTGAAAATGCAAATGACGCTGAGATAAAAAATATATATGACAGTTTAAAAATGCCTGCGCGCGCAACGGCGGGTTCTGCGGGGTATGACTTTTTTTCGCCGGTTGACATTTGCTTAAAACCCGGAGAAACTATAAAAATACCTACAGGGATGAGAGTTAAAATCGATGAAGGATGGGTTTTAAAATGTTATCCGAGAAGCGGTCTTGGATTTAAGTTTCGTATGCAGCTTAACAATACTGTCGGCATAATTGACAGCGATTATTTTAATTCAGACAACGAAGGTCATATTTTTGCTAAAATAACAAATGATACAAATGAGGATAAAACTTTGACGGTTGCGGCGAATACGGGATTTATGCAGGGAATTTTTGTGCAGTACGGTATAACGTTTGACGATTGCGCAAACGATGTGCGAAACGGCGGATTCGGCAGTACGACTAAATAACAAACGAACGGAGAAATAATTTTATGAAGGCAAATTATAAGACAAATGCCATGCGTTTGCTTGACAGCGCAAAGGCCGTGTATACGGCGCATCACTATGATGATGCAGATGAATTTAAAGACGGAATAACAGTTGCAAAAGAGCTTGGAATAGATGAAAAAAGGGTTTATAAAACATTGGTTACCGGTTCTGCGTCAAAACAGTATTACGTTTTTGTAATACCCGTGGCAAAGGAGCTTGATTTAAAAGCTGCGGCAAAGGCTGTCGGCGAAAAGAGCGTTGAGATGATAAAGGTCAGCGATATAAACAAAATTACGGGCTATATAAGAGGCGGCTGCACCCCTATAGCAATGAAAAAGGACTATAAAACGGTTATAGATCGGTCGGCACAGGAGCTTGACAGCTTTTATATAAGTGCGGGAAAAAGAGGGTATCAGATAGAAATTTCGCTTTCGGAGCTTAAAAAAGTTATAGATTTTGATTTGTGCGATATTGTTCATAAATAACATTGTATGAGGTAAAAAGTTATGGGAAAGATAAGATTTTTTGATACAACGCTTCGCGACGGCGAGCAAACGCCGGGGGTGAACTTTAATAGGGAAGAAAAACTCGATATTGCAAAAAGGCTTGAAAAGCTTGGCGTTGATGTTATTGAGGCAGGATTTGCGGCAGCGTCCGAAGGGGATTTAAATGCGATAAGAGAAATTGCAAAAAATGTTAAAGAGTCATACGTATGCTCTCTTGCAAGAGCCACAAAAAGCGATATTGATGCGGCGTGGGAGGCAGTTAAGCTGGCTAAAAATCCATATATTCATACGTTTATTGCAACGAGCGATATACATATGAAATACAAGCTGAAAATGACGGAAGAACAGGTGCTTGAAAGGGCAGTAAACGCTGTTTTACATGCAAAAAGATATTGCAATGAAATTGAGTTTAGCGCAGAGGACGCATCAAGGACAAATCCGGAGTTTTTGTATAAAGTTTTGGAGGCCGTTATAAAAGCAGGCGCCACATGCGTAAATGTTCCCGATACCGTGGGATATGCAAGTCCTAAAGGGTATGCGGATTTGATTTTGAAAATAAAAGAAAATGTGTGCGGAATAGATAATGTGTTTTTAAGCGCGCACTGTCATAATGATTTGGGAATGGCGACTGCCAATACGCTTTCGGCGATTGCTGCCGGTGCAAATCAGGCGGAGTGTACTATAAACGGACTCGGTGAACGCGCTGGCAACACTTCGTTTGAAGAAGTTGTTATGGGAATATATACAAGACCGGATTTGTATAAAAATCCGACATATAATATTGACACGAAAAAGATAAGCCGGATAAGCAAGCTTGTTTCAAGCGTTTCAGGCGTTAATATAAATCCTTTAAAGCCGATTGTCGGAGCGAATGCATTTGCCCACGAATCGGGCATACATCAAGACGGCGTTTTAAAAAATCCGCTTACATACGAGATTATGACTCCGGGCGTTATAGGGCTTGGCGAAACAAAGCTTTCTCTCGGAAAGCTTTCGGGCAGGGCTGCATTTAAAAATCATATTGAAGCACTGGGTTACAATCTTGAAAAAGAAGAGCTTGACCGCGCATTTGAAAAATTTAAAGCTCTTGCCGATAAGAAAAAAGAAGTAAAAGACGACGATATTGAAGCTATTATAAACGAGCATATATCAAAAATACCCGAAACATTTACAATGCTTGCAATGCAGATAACAAGCGGAAATAATATGATTGCAACCGCAACGGTTACAATGAAAAAAGACGATAATACATTTACCGACGCTGCAACCGGCGACGGTCCGGTTGATGCTATATTTAAAACAATCAGAAGAATGACAAATGTTTTCCCTGAACTTAAAACATATCAGTTACGCGCCGTGACGGACGGTACGGACGCGCTCAGCGAAGCGACTGTTATGATAACTGTGGATGATAAGCCGTACAGGGCGAAAGCAGTCAGCACAGACGTTCTGGAGTCGAGCGCGAAGGCTTATTTAAATGCGATAAACCGCAGCTTGCTTCAGACATTAAACTAAAAACTATTTGTGCCGGTGCACAGCGGCGGAATGGAGATTTATATGGACGAAAAAATATACATATTGGATTCAACTCTCAGAGATGGAATGCAAAGCGAGGGAATTTCGTTTTCGGTTGACGATAAGTTAAAAATCGTGAGAAAACTTGATGAATTTTCGGTTGATTACATTGAAGCCGGAAATCCTTCTTCAAACCCGAAGGATATTGAGTTTTTTGAGCGCGTTGCGCATGAAAATTTAAAACACAGTAAAATTGTTGCTTTCGGAAGCACAAAAAGAGCAAATGTGGCTGCGTGCGATGATGCAAACATACAGGCGCTTATAAATGCAAACACAGAGGTTGTTTGTGTGTTCGGAAAATCGTGGAGGCTGCACGTTAGAGATATTTTAAAGATTTCAGACAAGCAAAATCTTGAAATTATAAAAGATACTGTTTCATATTTAAAAAGCGCCGGCAAAGAGGTGTTTTTTGATGCGGAGCATTTTTTTGACGGATATAAAGATGACAGTGAATATGCAATACAGGCTATAAAGGCGGCAGATGACGCAGGAGCGGACTGCATAGTTTTATGTGACACGAACGGCGCCGCATTTCCTTATGAAATTGAAGAAATTACGGCGGCGGCAAAGAAGGCGGTTAAAGCAAAAATCGGCATACACTGTCATAACGATATCGGCATGGCGGCAGCAAATTCTGTGTTTGCCGTGCGCGGAGGAGCGAGGCATATCCAGGGAACCATAAACGGTATCGGAGAGCGCTGCGGCAATGCAAATCTTTGTACGATAATTCCGGACTTGCAGCTAAAGCTTGGATATACATGTGTGGATAAAGAAAAAATAGAAGATATTACGGCACTTTCAAGATATGTCAGCGAAATATCAAATATAGCAAATGACAAACATCAGCCGTATGTGGGAGAAAGTGCGTTTTCGCATAAAGCCGGTATGCATGTTGACGGTGTTTTGAAAAACCCTGATACTTTTGAACATATTAAACCCGAAAGCGTTGGAAACAGCCGAAGGATTTTAGTCAGCGAAATGAGCGGCAGAGCAAACGTTTATAAGTTTATCCGTCAGATTGATCCTTATGCGGAAAAAGACAGCAAAGATGCGAAAAAGGTTGTTGATAAATTAAAAGAGCTTGAATACGGAGGTTATCAGTTTGAAGGAGCTGAAAGCTCAATGGAGCTTTTGGTGCGCCGCGTGCTCGGAAAATACCGCCCGTTTTTTAAACTTGATCAGTTTAAGGTTATAATAAGCGAGCCGCCGGGACAGGAAAAAAGTGCGTCGGCGCTTATAAAAATTCATGTAGGAGACAGCGAAGAAATCACGGCAGCAGAGGGCGAAGGACCGGTCGATGCGCTCGATAAGGCGCTAAGAAAAGCGCTCGAAAGATTTTATCCGCAGATTGCAACCGTAAGACTTACGGACTATAAGGTGCGCGTGCTTGAAGGCGACCGCGCGGTTGAGTCACTGGTTCGCGTTTTGGTTGAATCATCGGACGGAAATAACAAATGGAGCACTGTCGGGGTGTCGAGAGATATTATAGAGGCAAGCTGGGTGGCGCTTGTTGATTCTGTTGAATATAAATTGCTTTTGGATGCAAAAAAAATGTTATTTTAAGGAAGTGAAATTATGGCTACAGCAAGACTTGAAAATGTCGGAGGGTACCCGGCGATAGTGATTGACGGCAAAGCATATCCGCCTATGATGGCAACTATAAGGCATCACAAAGACGGGGCTTTGGTTATAGACGATACATACTATAAAAAACTTTCAGAAAGCGGAATTAAACTTTTCTTTTTGATTTGCGACACGCAGTGGTTAAAAGAAGGTTCTTTTGCTTTGTTTGAAGAATCGGCGAAAAGACTTTTGGCAGCCGTGCCGGATGCGTATATATTTTTAAGAATAGGCATGCATCCTCCGCTTTCGTGGATGGAAGAAAATCCCGATGAATTAATGTCTTACAGCGACGGTAAACGCAAAGGCGCTTATCTTTTTACGGAGTCTTACAGAGAAAATCTTCCGGCAATGTATTCTTTGTGTTCGCAAAAATGGAGAGAAGATGCCGGAAAAGCGCTTTGTGACACTTATGAAGAAATATTAAAATCAAAATTTTCGGACCGTGTGGCAGGGTTCTTTTTTGCAGCAGGAGGAACGAGCGAATGGTATTATTTAACGCCGACCGAGTACACTAAAAAAAGCGTGTATACAGACAGCGGATTTTGGATTCAGACGACCGATACGGATTATGATAACGTTTATGCGGATTTGAGCCCGGCGTTTAGAAGGCAGTTTTCAAAGTATCTTAAAGAGAAGTACAAAACAAATGACAATTTAAAAAAGGCATGGAAATGCGGTGACGCAGATATTGACAATCCGAAAATTCCGGACTGTACGGGAAGATATTACGTAAACGGTGTTGATTACGACCTGGCAAATCCGAGCGGAGAATTTTATGCAAATTCATCTGCGCCGCTTCCGTCTTCGAATGGGACAAATGTCGGCGTGTTTTTGGATATAAACAAAAATATGGATGTGTTTGATTTTTACAGGGCATGGCATAAAGGCGTTGCAGAATCGGTGGTGTATTTCGGAAACGTTATAAAAAGCTTAAATAAGGATATGTTAACAGGGGCGTTTTACGGTTCGGCAGGCAGCTGCAAATTCTTTTCATTCGGGCAATCCGGCGCTGTTAAAGATATATTAAATTCCGGAAAGATAGACTTTTTAGCGTCGCCCGGAGTTTATGAAAATCGCGAACCGGGCGGATTTACCGGGCAGAGACAGGTGTTTGATTCGTTTCGGATTTCAAATACAATGTTTGTTGTTGAAGATGATGCGCGGACTCATCATGAAAATGCATATTATAAAAATTCATTTTCGATGTTTGATATAAACGACAGTGAAAATGTTTTGAAAAGAGAATTCGGCAGAAATATCTGCCAGGACACTCAGGCGTGGTGGTTTGATCAGCATATAGGCGGCGGAAGATATAAAGATGAAGAAATTTATAAGCTTTTTAAGCGTCAAAGCGAAATTGCAAATCTTGCATATTCAAAAGACAGAGTTAAAAACAGCGAGATTGCATTTATATATGATGAGGAAAGTTTGCATATAGCTTCGGCCGAGACATCAAATAAGATGGTTGAACTTTTTCGAAATTATGAAACGGATATTGTCGGTGCACCGTCTGACAGGTATTACCATGATGATATGGCAAACCCGAATATGCCGGACTACAAGCTTTATGTTTTTGTAAACACTTTTTATTTAACGGACAAACAAAGAGAGGTTATACATAAAAAGCTTAAGAAGAACCATGCAACGGCGTTGTTTATGTTCGGTTCCGGATTTGTTAATCCGGATAAAGATGAAAAGCTTTCTGCAAAACACATGAGCGAGCTTACAAAGATAGATATAAAAATGGAAAACAAAGTTGTGAGCGGAAAGTGGAAAGTAAATAAAAATTCCGACATATTTAAAAATCTTGATTTCGGCACGATATACGGAGATTTTTCAAAAAAGATGATGCCTAATGCAAGTTCAAGAATGAACGATATAAGAAAATCGAGAGCTGATTTGTATCCGTTTTTTTATGTAGACGATAAAGATGCCGAAGGTGCGGCGTATTTTTGCGATAACACAAAGTGTGCTGTGGCGGTTAAAGAAACGGGTGATTTTATTTCAGTTTATTACGGCAGTACATATCTTAGCGCAAATGTGCTTTGTGAGATTGCACGGCTTGCCGGATGCCATATATACTGCGGAAGCAATGATGTTTTATATGCAAACAAACATTTTATAACTTTTCACGCATCAAGCGGCGGAAAAAAAGAAATATATCTTCCGTGTAAGGCAGACGCATATGAATTGTATGAAAACAGGTATTTTGCAAGAAATTCATCTGTTATACGGTTTGAATGCGAAAAAGGAAAGACATATATGTTTTATTTTGAAAATCCGCTTGAAAATAATTAAGATTTCTGAAAAACAAAGAAAAATAGATAAAATTTTGATATACAAAGCTTAAAAAATAGTATATAAATAAAAGTAAGATGCTGACTTGTTATAAAGCGTCTTACTTTTTTAATATACGCGCCGCATTGCGGCAGATAGGAGATTGGAAAAAATGGAACGTCTTATAAAAACGGGAGAGATAAAAGCAAAAAACTCTAAAGACATTAAAGAGTCAAAAATGGGACTTGGGTTTGAAAAGCTTGACCGCGATGCGTTTGATCCGTCACAGTGTTATGAGAAAATAGCAAAGCTCGGTGTTAAGTGGGCAAGGATACAGTCCGGCTGGGCAAAAACAGAAAAACAAAAGGGTGTTTATGATTTTAAATGGCTTGATGATGTGGTTGATAATCTGATAGCAAACGGACTAAAGCCGTGGCTTTGTTTGTGCTACGGAAACGGACTATACAGCGAAATGGCAAAAAAAATATTTGGTGCTGTCGGTGTGGCGCCGATATTTGATGAAGAATCAAAACAGGCATGGGCAAATTATGTTCGAGCTACAGTTAAGCATTATAGAGGCAGAATTGACACGTTCGAGGTTTGGAATGAGCCGGACGGAGAGTGGTGCTGGAAAACGGGCGTTAATGCAACGGAGCTCGGGGAGTTTACTGTATGCACTTCAAAAATAATTAAACAGGAAAACAAAGACGCATATATAATAGGCGGAGTTTTTTGCAAAAGAGAGCTGAGTTTTATAAACGAAGCGCTTGCGGCAGGTATGGGTGATTATATAGACGCGATATCATTTCATGAGTATTCGTCAGATGAGAGAGGCGTTACAGAAAGAGTGAGCGGGTTAAGAGGTCTTTGCAGTCTTTATAACAAAAATATTGAAATTATCCAGGGGGAATCGGGCTCACAGTCGCGTTCGGGCGGTTCGGGTGCAGTTTGGACAGGTTGCTGGACACAAAGAAAACAGGCAAAACAGCTTTTGCGTCATGCTATGATAGATCTAAAAGCTGATGTTAAATTTACATCATATTTTTCCTGTATGGATATGCGCGAGGCGTTAAACGGCGTTGAAGGCGATCCCGAAAGCTATAAGGATTTTGGATATTTCGGAGTGCTCGGTGCGGATTTTGATGAAAACGGAATAGCAACAGGAGAATACAAAGAAAAGCTTTCATACAGGGCGCTGCAAACTATATCTTCAATCTTTTGCGAAGATGTAAAAATCTGTGATTTACCGGTTATCTTAACGCCTAAAGAGTCGGCAAGAATTTTTGATAAGGATTTAAGTGCAAACGACATAATATATCAGGGATTTAAAAAGCCAAACGGCTCATATGCATATGTGTATTGGGCGCCGACGGATATAATGACATCTGATTTTGAGTCTACAATATCGCTTCAGGCAGTGTATAAAGGTGACGATATAAAAATAGTTGATTTAATGGACGGAAGCATTTATAAACTTCCTGAGGATATGTATGAAAAAGACAGTTTCGGGGTATATCAGATAAACAATCTTCCGGTTAAAGATTATCCTATGCTTATTATGTTCGGAGATTTTGAATAAATAAGACAAAAAAATGACACTTTTGCACAAAAAAATGATATCTTTTTTGTTTTTAATATGTTATAATTTATCTGAATAAATAAAATGCCGGGAACGGCAGAAGGAGGATAAAAATGGAGCGTCTTATAAAAACAGGGGAGATAAAGGCAAAAAACTCTAAAGACATTAAAGAGTCAAAAATGGGGCTTGGGTTTGAAAAGCTTGACCGCGATGCATTTGATCCGTCGCAGTGTTATGACAAAATAGCAGATATCGGTGTGAAATGGATAAGGATACAGTCCGGCTGGGCAAAAACAGAAAAACAAAAGGGAGTTTATGATTTCAAATGGCTTGACGATGTGGTTGACAAGCTTTTGGAAAACGGATTAAAGCCCTGGCTTTGTCTTTGTTACGGAAACGGACTATACAGCGAAGCGGCAAGAAAGATAATGGGAGCAGTCGGCATTGCACCAATATTTGAAGAGGAGGAAAAGCAGGCATGGGCAAATTATGTTCGTGAAACGGTTAAACACTACCGGGGCAGAATTGACGAGTTTGAAATTTGGAACGAACCGGACGGAATGTGGTGTTGGAAAACGGGTGTTAACGCAACGGAGTATGGGCAATTTGCAATAGATACTGCGAAGGCAATAAAAGAAGAAAACGAAAATGCATACATAATAGGCGGAGTGTTTTGGGATCGGAAATTGAGTTTTATAAACGAAGCGCTTTCGACCGGTATGGGAGATTATATAGATGCAATATCGTTTCATGAGTATTCATCAGATGAGCGCGGTGTTACAGAAAGAGTGAGTGGATTAAGAGGCCTTTGCAGACTTTATAACAGAGAGCTTGATATCATTCAGGGAGAGTCGGGTTCGCAGTCGCAAACGAGCAAAGCCGGCGCGCTGAAAACAGGTTGCTGGACACAGCGAAAGCAAGCAAAGCAGCTTTTGCGTCATGCTATGATAGACCTTAAGGCAGATGTTAAATTCACATCATATTTTTCCTGTATGGATATGCGCGAAGCAATCAGCGGTCTTAAATGTGAGCCGGGAGGATATCAGGATTTTGGATATTTCGGTGTGCTCGGTGCGCAGTTTGACGGATATGGAAAAGTGATAGGTGAGTATAAACCAAAGCTTTCGTACAGAGCGTTACAATGCATTTCATCTGTTTTTTGCGATGATGTAGAGCTGTGTGACGCACCGGTTATATTAGTGCCGCAGGAATCGCCGAGAGTTTTTGCAAATGATTTGAGCGTAAACGACATAATATATCAGGGATTTAAAAAGCCAAACGGCTCATATGCATATGTGTATTGGGCGCCGACGGATATAA
>CAKSHP010000026.1 GCA_934457145.1 uncultured Clostridia bacterium
AAAAGCTGACCTTCAACGCTTTTTGTAAGCGTGTTGTCATAAGTAATCGTAACAAGCATATCAATGCCTGTAATCTTTTTGCCGTTGCCGTTTAAAATACCTTTAAAACTGCCAATGGTCTTAAAGCTTCTGCTCACGGCTATGTCGTTTTCAAGCCTGTAAACCTCGCCGATCGACGCGTCTGCAAGCTTTTCAAGATCTGCCGCATCTTCAACCAAATAAGGATCCTGCCATGTGCCCGAACCCTTAAGCGTACCGCCGGCTGCAAATGTCATGTTTGCCGGCAAAACGGTAAACAGCATCATTACAGCCAAAACCATGCTTAAAAATCTTTTTTGCATAAAAGTTTTCCCCCTGTAATTTTTTATACACACATCTATATTAAACGCAGTCGCTGCGCAGCGGTTTTCGCTTCGCTTCTGCGGCTCACACCGAGCTTTTGCAGAATGTGACTTACGTGACTTTTTACTGTTGTAACCTTTATATTTAAAATCTGCCCTATCTGCAAATTGCTCTTGTCGGCACACATAAGCCTTAAAACAAACAATTCTGCATCGGTCAGCTTTTCATATCCTCTGTCCGACTTTAAAAAATCCGGATAATAAACGGCACGAAGCCTTATCGCCTTATCAAGCTTTTCATAAAACTTCGTTTTCTTTTTGCCTTTAAGCTGTTCAAACATATCAAGCACCGCCGCCCCGAAACAGCTCACCGGGCGCACAAAATCATACTCGCCCGCAATCTCTAACGCACCTTTAAAATCCTCTCTCCATGAAACGTCCTCCGTTTTAAACTTCGCCGCCGCACGGATAATTTTTAAATATATCATATCTATATGCCGCTCGCAGCGAATACAGTAGTTTTCAAGCGGTGAAAGCGTTAAAAACGCTGCCTTTTCATCTCCTAAAGCAATCTCTGCCATGGCTTGCGTAAAATAAACATATCTTTTCATCATCTGCAAATTAACCATGTCGCGCGGTGCCTTTTTTTCATACCATTTTCTCACATATTCCATATCGCCTCTTAAAAGCGCAATCCTGCATAAAAACGCATCAATATTTGCCGCAAACCTTGTAAGCCTCTTTTGTTCAAACCTTTCTTTTACAGACAAAACCGTGCGCTGTGCGTCGTCTAACCGCCCCGAATCTATCTGCATTCTCGCCAAAAGCCCGACAAGCGCAAATTCAATGTCTGCCGTTCCCTTGCTTTGGATTTCGCTTATTTTCGGTATCAGCGAAAGCATCCTTGCGGAAATATCCTCGCCTTTTTCAAACTTGCTTTCCGCTATCGCGCAGTCCGCCAGTCCAACGCCGTCTTTTCCCAAAACAGCCTGAACCGGAAGCTTCATAGTCGCATATAAAAAATCGTCTTTTTTGCTCCAGTCGGAAAAATCCTTTCCGCCGTTCATAATGCTCGGAAGTCCGCTCGTAACCGAAAATGTCGGCAGGTCAATTTCTTTGTTTGTCATAAGCTTAAACGCCGAACCTATCTTGTCAATAAGCCCGCCAACTCCCTTTTGCGGCAGCGAAATATCAAGCCATGCAATTCTTCCTCTTGCCTCTTTTGCAGCAGCGTCGCTTTTTTTTCTCACCTCGGCAAACCTTTTAAGCTCGTCATACCACATCTGCGACGTCTCATAATCCAGCCTGAGCGCACAAAGCATGCTCATCGCCTGCATAAGCGCCGGGCTCTCTTTTATCTGCTCATCCGAAAGCGATAAATAATAATCCTGCATCTCCTCATAATGGCCCATTCCGGGATGCAGATACGCGCTTTTTATCAAAAGCTCCGAAATCTTATTTTTGTTTGCTCCTTTTAAATAACATTCAAGCGCGCGGCCGTAATCCTCTTTAAGCTCAAAGTAAAGTCCGCCCCTGCCGTATATCTCGCCAATCTGCTCGCTTGTATATGTTTTTTTTTGTTCCCATAAAAGAAACTCCCGAAATATGTCCCAGAATCTGAAATTGTCAAATTCATTTAAAACCATCATGCTTGTGTTTTGATGCAGCTGCATCAAAACAGCTCCCGCACCGCTCGACCCGCTCACCATCTTCGCAAGCTCGGCGTCAAATTCTTCAAACAGCGCAATTTCTAACAAAAATCTGCGGATAGGCAGCTCAAAACGGTTATAAACCGTCTCCTCAAAATATAAAAACATTTCCCGCTTTATTTTTTCGGCAAGCTTTTCGTCAAATCTTTCGCCGTCTGCCATATGCCTTGCCGCCGCCGCGTCTGCCGCAGGATACCCCAAAGTCACATTATGGATTTTTTTAATATCGTCTTCGCTTATATCCACTTTATAACTTTTAAACAGCTTTGCCGCATCCTCTGCCGAAAAAAACATCTCCTCCGCTCCGACGCTTGTCACAAGCCCCGAAATCGCAAACGGCATAAGCCAGCCCGGAATTTCGCCTCTCGATAAAAACACAAACCGCCTGTCGCTGTACTTTTTTAAAATTTCGCATATCTGCTGACAGCTCTCCTCACTGTCAGTCATCTGCAAATTATCGACCGCCAAAACTTCCCATTCGTTTTTTAAAGCAACCCCGAAATCCGCTTTGTCCGCGTCCGTAAAAATAACATTTTTGTTTTTCAAAAGTGCCTTTGCAACGGTTGTTTTTCCAAAGCCGCACGGCGCACAAAAAAACATTATCCTGCCGCGCTGCATAAAATGTCTGAATTTTTTTGATATACCGTTTTTAATAACAGCAAAATTATTCAACAACCGTCACTTCCTTCTTAACAGCCGTGTTTTTTCACAGCCGTGCTTTCCTCGTCTTATCCGTCACACTGCCTCAATTTTACCTAAATTATATTATACAACATTTTTTTTAATTTGTCATCATACTAAAGTATGATATTTAAATTTTTTTGTTTTAATTTTATATCATTAATTCTTTCTGGTAAAAACTTTAAAAATCATTTTTGTTGACATTATCGCCGCACAGTGTTATAATAACATAGAAATTTATGCGTGTACTTTAATATTTTATTAATCAGAAATATTTTATTATCAGAAAGGAAAATATTTATGAGCGCTATAGGCAGTGTTGAAAAACTTTTATGGCTGTTGGTAAGCTGCTGTTACCTTTATCAGGTTTATTATATAATCTATATGATACTCCGCAGAAAAGAAAAGCAGCCGGAAAATAAAAACAACAAAATAAACAAGCTTGGAATTATAATCTCCGCAAGAAACGAAGAAGCCGTTATAGGCCACCTGTTAGACAGTATAAATAACCAAACATACCCCAGAGATATGATAGATGTCTATGTTATCGCCGACAACTGTTCTCCCGGCGATAAAACCGCCGAGATAAGCGAAAGCAAGGGCGCAAACGTTATCGTAAGAAACCGCCCCGATTTAATCGGCAAGGGCTACGCTTTAGACTACCTGTTTTCAACCATGGACGAAAATTTAAACGGCTGCGCAGCGTTTATTGTGCTCGATGCGGATAATGTGCTCGATAAAAACTATGTTGCCGAAATGAACAAGGTCTTTAATAAAGGCTACCGTGTCATCACAAGCTACAGAAACTCCAAAAACTACGGTTCAAATTGGATATCCGCCGGATATTCTCTTTGGTTTATGCGCGAGAGCAAATATTTAAACGAAGCGCGTATGGATCTTAACATAAGCTGTGCAATCTCGGGAACAGGCTTTCTGGTTCACTCCGATATCATAAAAAAAGCCGGCGGCTGGAAATACTTCCTGCTCACAGAGGATATCGAATTCACAATTGACAACGTTATGAAAGGCGAAAAAATCGGCTATGCCAAAAACGCCGTTTTATATGATGAACAGCCCGTCAAATTCTCCCAGTCCTGGCGCCAGCGTATGCGTTGGGCAAAAGGCTTCTATCAGGTTATGGGAAAGTACGGCGGAAACCTTGCGTACAATGCATTTATAAAACGCAACTTCTCCTGCTTTGATATGCTCATGGTAATCTTCCCGGCAGTAATTTTAAGCATTGTCTGCGCATTTGCATTTCTTCTCGGAATATATGATGCCATCTTTGTAAAATCGTCTTTTCGTATACTGACATATGCCCTCGTTCCGAACATGGCTCAGCTTTTCTGCTTCTATATGTTCATGTATTCGATAGGCCTTATAACAACGGTATCCGAATGGGACAATATAAACTGTTCAACAATTAAAAAACTTTTATACACCTTCACCTTCCCTATTTACCTTGCAACCCAGATTCCGATCGCAATCGTTGCACTGTTTAAAAAGGTCGAATGGAAACCGATCACTCACTCGGTTGTTGTAACCGTAGACGATATAACTCAAAACTAAAAAACGCGGCAAAGCGAATTTCGCTTTGCCGTATTTTTTTAGTTCATAAAACTATTTTTAAACTATTTTTTCTCGCTGCCGGCAAACTTTGCCTCTTTGGCAAGCCCGTGTATGCCGCCGAGCAGCTAAAAGCTTTTGCTTTGGCTCAGTTTTTCCTATCCCCGCTCTGTTTAAGGCTTAAAATCAGTATTCCTTAACAAGCAGCGCCCGCACATATCCTTTGTCCTTTGTTGTCGAATCAATATAAAACCCTCTGCCGTAATAAAACTTCACAAGCGAGGCAACCTTTGAACCCGTGTGCAGATATATTTTCTTTATCCCCATATCTTTCATCTTTATGTCAACCAAACTCATAAGCGACTTTCCTATGCCGTTGTTCTGAACATTAAGCCGAACGCCGAACCGGTATAAATATGCGCTTTTTTCCTTCTCATCTATCTTAACGCGCACGCTCCCCACTGGCACTCCGTCAGAAAATGCCACCAAAACAATATTCTCATCAATATCTTTTTTTATATCGTCATATGTTTCACAAAGTGCCGTCACACTCTCCATATTTATCATCTCGGCATATTTTCGAAACGCTTCGCCCGTTATTTTCGCAATCGCCTCAATATCGTCATATGTTGCACACCGAACCTCAAAGCCCATGTTCATCACAATTTCCCCCAAACATATTTTTTATTTTCCCATAAATGTTGCCATAATCGCTTTCTGTGCATGAAGTCTGTTTTCGGCTTCATCAAATATAACAGAGTTTTTCCCGTCTATAACGTCGCTTGTAACTTCATAGCCTCTGTATGCCGGCAGACAATGCATAAATATCGCGTCATCATTTGCATAAGAAAACATCTTTTTGTCAATCTGATACGGCATAAACACCTTTATTCTCTCTTCTTTTTCGCTCTCCTGCCCCATGCTTACCCAGGTGTCCGAATAAACAATGTCCGCATCCTTAATAGCCTCTTTCGGATCGTTTGTCACAACAACGCAGCTGCCTTTCTGCTTTGCGTCAGCCTTTGCATTTTCAACAATTTCATCATTGCACATATAATCCTTCGGCGTTGCAACACATATATCCATGCCAACCTTTGCACAGCCGTACATAAGCGAGTGCGCCATGTTGTTTCCGTCGCCCAGATATGCCATCTTAAGCCCCTCAAGGCGGCGCTTATGTTCATATGCCGTCATCAAATCCGCCATCACCTGGCACGGATGCAGCAAGTCCGTCAGTCCGTTTATAACCGGTATGCTCGCATATTTTGCCAAGTCCTCAACGTCTTTGTGATCGTATGTACGAATCATTATACCGTCCAAAAACCTTGAAAGAACATTTGCCGTATCATAAACCGACTCCCCTCTGCCAAGCTGAATATCGTTTGAGCTTAAAAACAGCGGATATCCTCCAAGCTGCGTCATGCCAACTTCAAACGAAACCCTCGTTCTGGTAGACGATTTTGAAAAAATCATTCCGAGAGTTTTCCCTTTTAAAACAGGGTGCGCAATGCCCGCTTTCGTTTCCGCCTTAAGCTTTAAACCAAGCTTTAGCATGTTTTCTATTTCCTCGCTTGTAAAATCGTGTATCGTTAAAAAATCCTTTTTCATCACTTTCTCCTCCTTATATGTTATCAATTGCCTCTCGCAGCGCAGCTATAAATCCGTCAACGTCTTTTTTTGTTATAATAAGCGGCGGAAGTATCCTCAGCGTATCTTTGCACACTCCGCATAAATACTTTTTCTCAAACAGATTTTGGTTAATCTTTTTTGCAAGTCCCTCTTTAAACTCAACCCCTATCATTAACCCCAATCCTCTTATCTGCACTATATTGCCGTTTTCCTTTTTAAGCTCTTCCAATTTTTCTTTAAAATACTCCCCAACAGTCTGCGCATTGTAAACAAGCTTTTCTTTTGAAATAATGTCAAGCACGGCGTTTGCCGCAGCCGTGCAAAACGGATTTCCCCCAAAGGTCGAACCGTGGTCGCCCGGCTCAAACGCCGCACAAAAATCCTTTGCACACACCGCCCCTATAGGCACTCCGCCGCCCAAAGCCTTTGCAATTGTAAATATATCCGGCTCAATTTCGTAATGCTCATATGCAAACATTTTTCCCGTTCTTCCGATACCTGTCTGTACCTCGTCTGCAATAAGCAGTATGTTTTTTTCGTCACATAAGCGGCGCAATTTTTTTACATATTCTTTATCACACGGATACACTCCGCTCTCGCCCTGAACAAGCTCTATCATAATTGCCGCAGTGTTTTCGTCCGCTGCCTTGCAAAGCGCCTCAAAATCATTTATCAAAACATGCTTAAATCCCGGCGTAAGCGGTTTGTAAGGCTTTTGATACTTTTCCTGAGCCGTTGCCGCAACGGTTGCAAGCGTGCGCCCGTGAAAAGAAGATTTAAGCGTTATTATTTCATTTTTATGAGCCATGCCCTTTTTATAAAAATAAATCTTTGCAAGCTTTATCGCGCCCTCGTTCGCCTCCGCTCCCGAGTTTGCAAAAAACACCTTGTCCGCACAAGAAATATTGCAAATCTTTTTTGCAAGCTCGCCTTGATTTTCTATATAATAAAGATTAGATGTGTGTATAAGCTTTTGCGCCTGATTTATAATCGCCTGCGTATATTCTTTATGGCAGTAACCCAGTGCATTAACGGCAATCCCCGCAAAAAAATCCGTATATTCTTCGCCCTCTTTCGTATAAAGCTTTATTCCCTCTCCTCTTTCAAAGCACACAGGCAGCCTTTTTCCGAAAGTATTCATAAAATATTTTTCATCATTTTCAATATAGCTTTCTGCCATTTTTGCATCTTCCTTTCTTGTTCTTATACATACACTTTTTGTTTGCCTCATAATAATCTGCTTTAAAACAAAAAAGCGCACCGTTATCTTCGCCGGTTAAATCCCGTATATTCTTAATACTTTTTTATAATTATACATTAATATGTATTAAAATGCAATATTTATTTCAAATTTTCCTTTGCAATTCAATTTATTTTTGCGCGCCAATGTATAATTATGTACATTTTGCGTATCGCCCGAAACATCATTTGTTCAAATATAACAAAACGAGCGCATAAGCAAACAATTAATTTTTTGCCTATGCGCTCTGTGCATTTTTCTAAAGCTCCGCCTCAGCTTTTAAATTTGTTTTTTTATAAACATAACCGAATTCGGTTCAAGCTTTATTTCTGCCTTGCCGCCCGAAATTATAATGTCATCTTTCTTCTCCATGGTATTTTCTTTGTCAACTAAATAACATTCAAACGCTCCGTCGCCGGCGCCGTTTGCCGAAATTGTAACCGTCTTTTCTTTAGCTCCCGTTTTATCCGGCGAATAATAGCAAACCATTGCCGCAAACTTCTTTTCGTCCTTTGCCGCCGCTATATAAATCTCGCTGTCGTCAGACGTTGTTTCAAGCTCGTTTTGCTTTTCATACAAATCCGCAAACATAACAAACGGATAGTATCCCTTAAGCGGACGCTGAGTGTAAAAATCAAAAAGTCCGTTAAATGCACACGGTCTTGCATCGTAATACATAAGCATATCGGTGCTTGATTTCTGCATTGCACACATTGTCGCAGCCGTAAACGCAGCGCCTCTTTCGCTTATAATCGCCTCAATCGAGCTTATAAACGCCTCGCTCCAGCCTTCAACATAGTTCCATTCATTTAAAATGCTTTCTATTCTTGTATATCCCGCGCGGTCAAGCTTTTCTCTTATGCGCGCACCCATTTCAACAACATCTTTAACGTCATTTGTATAAATGTGCCATGAAAAGAAATCCATCGGCGTTTTTTTGCCGTCTTTGGTAATCGCCTCTAAAAATTCATCGAGCCACTCGCCGTCTCTGAACGCAAGCGCAGGCCCGCCTATCTTCAAATCGGGAAATCTGTTTTTAAGATGCGTTGCCGCAATTTTATATAATCTGTGATAATCCTTTGCTGTTCCGCTCCAGTTGAGTTTGTTTGTGCTGTCGTCCTCGTCAAGGTCGGGTTCGTTCCATATTTCCCAATATTCAATATTTAATTTATAACCGTCTGCCCAGCCTTCGTTGTAGTGCATGATAATATGCTCGCATATTCTTGCCCACTTTTCAAAGTCCGCCGGCATAATCGTGTTATATTTTTTAATTGCATGTTCAATTGCCGCGCCCAAACGGTAAAAAACCTTTGTTCCCGCAGACATTATAAGCTGTAAATACCAGTCCGTCAAAGTAAAATCATATGATGCCGGATCATTTTCATCTTTTGAAAAATCCGGGAAAATCCAATTCACATCAACTATGTGCGGTCCGCCGTAACCGCTGCAAAACGAAGCGTCATGAATTCTTGCATAAGGAATTTTTGCCGCCTTGTAATCATCAAAGTTAGACCTTGTCTGGTCATTCTTTTTTGCAAGCGGACCGTTGTTTACCGAATGCATATTTTTAATCTTTCCGCTTACCTTATTAAAGTCAATTGTTATATTTGACATGTTTAGCTCCTCCGTAAATCGTTATATATCCGCATTATAACACTGCATATTTTTTATGTCAATACAATCGCTTACGAAAATTTTTCGTAAAACCATTTTTCTTTCAAAAGCGCAAATGCTTCTTCCGCCCGGATTTTCACCGCAGCTTTGCGCCCCCCAAAAAACATCTTTTGTGCATCAAAAAAGGAGCCGTTAAAAAAGTCAACCGACTTTTTTAACAGCCCTCTTTTTAATCTATCTTCTTTCCTCCTAACAGCTGCTCTGCAAAATACGCATTTTCATATGCCAGCTTTTTTAGTTCCTCGCATCGCTTTTGCATAATCTGCGCAGTTTCCATATTGCTGCCGGCAATTTCATCAATATACCCCTTAATCTTAGCAACATCAATATTTTCAACATCTTCCATATATGTCTGCCCTATGTAATCCATAAATCCTCTGTTTTTCGGATCATATATAAGCCCTATAAGCGGAACTCCCGAACCCGCCGCATAAATCAGCGTGTGCAGTCTCATTCCTATAACCATGCTCATTTTTCTCGTTATTGCTATCGTGTCAAAAACGCCGTACTTTTCTTTTAAAATATGCGACGGACACTTCATCTTTGCAATAACCTCCTCCGATGCCCTAACGTCTGCCGGGTAGCGCATCGGTATAAACACAGGCACAATGCCGTGTCTTTTATATGCATAGTCTGCAATTTCGGCAATCTTTTCAAAAAACGCCGCGTCGTTTCTGCCCCAGTTCCGAACCGAAATTCCGATATATTTTTTATCCGGCAAAATGCCCTCATTTTCAAATATCTCGCCAACGCGCTCCTCCGAGCTTCCGTCTAAAATTATTGCCGGATCCGCCGTTATTTTTATTTTCGGCCTTGTTATTTTCATGCGCTCCAGCTCGTCTGCGCTCATTTTGTCTCTCAAGGTTATAAGATCCGCTTTATTTGCAATTTTTCTTACAATGTTTAGATTTCTGTTTTTCACAGGGCCTATTCCGTTTGCATATAAATAAACATAAAGCCCAAGCTTTTTTGCATAATTCATAACCCATAAATAATAGTAAAGCGAGTGTGAGCTCGTTGCGTCCTGAATAAGGCTGCCCCCGCCGTTTATAAGCATTTTAGACTTTTTTAAAACCTCTGAAACCTTAAAAAAGTCAAATCTTTTTTCGGCATCAACTCTGTAAGCCAATCTTGTGCTTTTCGGATTTTCCGAAAGCACAACTATCCTTATATCCTCTTTATATTTTCTAAGGCTCTGTATTATAGCAAAAAGCAATGCGTCGTCGCCGCTGTTTTCAAATCCGTAATACCCCGATATTGCAACATCATATTCCTTTTTGTCATAAGTGCGCTTTAAAATCGAGTTATATATTTTAATGTGCGACTCTGCCAAAGCGTCGCTTGAAAACTTGCTCGTCGCTCTTTCATAGAGTGCGTCGCCGTATTTTTTCATAGCGGCTCTGTCGTTTGCAAGACTCACCATCTTTAAAGCAAGCTCTTTATAGTTTTCGCTTTCAAAAAGCAAACCCGTAACGCCGTTTTCTATCAAATCCGGAATACCGCCCACAGCGCTTGCAATAGTCGGCTTTTTCATTCTTGCGCCCTCCATAAGCACATAAGGAAAGCTCTCGCTTCTCGAAGTCAGCGTGTTAATATCTATAAAATTAATAAAACTGTATATATCCTTTAAAAATCCCGTAAACGTAAACTTATCTTCTAAATTTCCCGCCTTAACAAGCCTTACAAGCTCGTTGCGCATATCTCCGTCGCCGGCAATTAAAAACCTTAATTTATCGCATTTTTTCGCCGCCTCGGCGCACGCTTTAACAAATATGTCATGCCCCTTAACATGGTCATGACGGCCGATTAAGCCTATATAAACAAAATCTTTATCATAATCAATATTAAACCTTTTTGCAAATTCCTCTTTTGACTGATACTCAAGCGGAGTGTTGTAGTCCATACCGTTGTAAACAGTGTAAATCCGGTTTGGTTTAAAGCCTCTCGAAATCAGCATGTCTTTAAAGTTCGACGATACCGCAATATAATTTTCAAGCTTTCGAAGCGCCGAGATATTTAACCCCGTATACACAATTTTTTTATATATTCCGTCAAAATCCAATAAAAAGTCGCTGTGTATGGTTGTAACAATCGGAATATTTACTCTTTTTTTCAGTTTTGCCGCCAAAAAATTTGCCCTTGCGCCGTGCGAATGAATTATGTCAAATCCGTCCTTTGCAATGTTTTCAAGCTTTTTTATAACGCTTAAATCAAATCTGCTTTTCTGCTCCAGAAGCTCGCTTTCAACATCTATATCGGCAAGCTCGTCAAAAAAGGTGCCGCGCATAAAGCAAACTATTTTCACATCGGCTCTTTTTGTGAGCGCTCTTAAAAGCGCAAACACATGTGTCTTTGCACCGCCCGTATCTCCGCCGCTTATCAAATGTAGCACCTTCATAATTAAAAATCCTTTCCTTTACCGCCGTGCGCCAAAATTTTCACTGCTGTATACCGTTTTTTTCGTCTTTTTCATTTCTTTCGCTTTTTGCAAGCCTCACTGCCGCCATACCGACTCCGACGCACACGAAAAACGCAAACATAACCCTCGGATAAAACCAGCAGTATTCAAAAAATCCGATTAAAATTATTCCGCTCATTGCCGACGCCGCCGCAATCACGCTGTTTTTTATCAAACTGTCGCTGCAATGGCTGTATTTAAATGTTCTTCTCAGTATAACAAATATAAAACATACATACACCAAAAATCCCACAATGCCAAGCTCTAAAAGCATCTCCATAAACTGCATATGCGAGTGCGGAGCAGTTGCGGAGTTTACGATTGAATACTTAGGGTAAATCGTCATAAATCCTGCGCTTCCCAAGCCGACTCCTGTTATCCAGTAGTCTTTAATCATTTTTAAACAGCCTGTCCAAATGTTTATTCTGTATGCGCTTGACGTATCCTTCATGTTTCCGATTGTCAGAATTCTGTTTAAAACCGACTGCGGCAAAAACGGAACCACCGCTATTGCCAGAATAACCAAAACAGGAAGAAGTTTTTTATTATATAACATCACATACACAACAAGCGCAAAAGCAAACGCTATCCAGCCCGAGCGCGAATATGTCAAAATCAGCGCGCCGATTGAAACCATAACTCCGCCAATAAGGCATACGCGCAGCAAAACATTTTTCCTCGTAACGGCATACGCAAATGCAAACGGCAAAAACAGCATCAGAAACTCCGCATAGTTGTTCGGATTTCCCATAGTTGAAAAAGCCCGTCCCGGCATGCCTGCATTTAGCTCCATGTCTGCTAAAAGCTCATCTGCTTCAATTCCCATCGCCCTTTGAACAAATGCAATAACAGCCGTTACAAATGCCGCCGCAAACATCCATTTTATAAACTTATCAAGCTTTTCTTTATCTGAAATATACATATATATTCCAACGCATAACACAAAAGCCGACACAAAAAACATAAACACTCTTATGCTGTCGCTTCGTCCGTATGATGTGACGCACGCAAACGCACAGCACATAAAAAACATAAACACCAAAAGCCAAACCTTTATATTTTCATCTCTGCTCTGTGCGCGTTTAAAAGCCGCCATAAAAAATATAACAAACGCCGCCAATAAGGCATACATATTATTCCACATATCATGCGGCACAACAAAAATCAAAAAGCACACAAAAGGAATGTCAAACACGTTGTCAATTATCAAAGACTTTCTGCAAAAACTGCGAAATGTTTCAAAAAAGAAACTCTTTTCCGAAAAATCCGCCGCCTTTTTCAAAACAAAGAAAACCGGTTTTAAAACTGTCTTTATAATTTTATAAAACCATGAACTTTCGCTGTAGTCTTCTATATCGCCTTTGCCGCAAAGCAGCTTTTTAAATCTGCTTTCGCCGTAAACTTTGGATATTTTATCCATGATATCGGATATTATTTTATATATTGCAGAGCTTTTAAAGACATTTTTTATCCATGTCAAAAACATTAATACATAACTGCTTTCCTGCATATTTTCACACCTCAAAACCGGTCGGGTTATTTTATAGCTATATTTGAAATATCCATCTCATACATCATAACGTTGCCGGCGCGCAAAACAAATGTTTTGCCTACAGAATACTCCTTATCGCCAACCTTTAACACTCCGTTTTCCAAAAGTTCTGCCGAAACCTCGCCTTTAATAACAATGCTGTTATATCCTTCTTTGTCCGAAACAACAATCTTTCCGCTGTCTGTTTCAACATAAACCTTTGCCGGATTAACGCTCACCTGGGTAACGGTTCCAAGCGTTGTTCCGTTTGTCATGTCACAAAGCTCATCGCCCACTTTAACCGCGTTTGCAGCATAACCTTTTATCTCGTCTGCTTCATATGTTATCTCAATCGTCTGTTTTTTGTCTGCGTCCTGTTTTTCCTGAGTTTCAATATCGCTTTTTATTCCGATGTCGTACACACGAAGATAAATCTTTGCATCTCCCGCGCGCAAAACCATCGAATGACCAACGCCGTACTGTTCGCCGCCTATTAATGCGCCGAGTTCGTTTTTAATGCCCGTTACCTCGCCCGTTATAACAGCCGATTTATACCCCTCTTTGTTAACAACCTCATAAGAACCCGCATTAATTCCGCCGTAAACAACCGAGCTTCCGATTTCAACGTTTGTCATTGTTCCAAGGTTAACGTCTTTGTCATCATCATAAAGAACGCTGCCAACTTTAAGCTTGTCTGCCACAAAGTCGCTAAGCTCCTCTGTGTAAAACTTCATAATAAGGGTAGTGTTCTGAGCCTGAGCCGTTTTTGCCGCTTTGCGGTTTCTTATAACGAACACGCCCGCCGCCGCAATTGCAAAAACCACAATTAAGATCACAATAAAATCAATAACATTAATTTTTCCGAAAATTTTGCCGTTTTTATTCATTATTTTTTACCTCCGGTCATAGCCTTTTCATATTCTTTGTATATATCGTCAAGCAAGATATTAAGATTAAACCTTTCCTGCACCGTTTTTCTGGCATTTTTTGAAAACCTTTCATAAAGCTCTTTATCCTGCGCAATTTTTGCAATCGCGCGCGCCATTTGTTTTTCGTCTCCGTATTCAACGATAAGGCCGCAGTCGGTTTTATCGTTTATAATATCGCCGTTTCCTCCGACATTTGTCGCAACAACGGGAAGTGCATTTTCAAGCGCCTCAAGGATTGCAAAACTCAAAGCCTCATAGCATTTTGCCGAATTTACAAACAAATCCGAACCCATCAGAATTTTTTCACTGTCACGGCGAAAACCGAGCTGCAAAATTTTATCTTTCATGCCGAGATCGGCTATAAGCTCTTTTATCTCATCAAAAAGCTCGCCCTCGCCCGCAATTAAAACAACATACCTGCGTTTTATAATCTTATCTAATTCCTTTATGCTTTTAACAAAATAGTCAAGGCCTTTCGCAATATGGTATCTTGCAAGAGTTGTTATAACAAAAGTGTCATCGTCTATATTAAGCTCTTTTCTTATATCATCATTTTTTTCTCTTTCCTTCGGAAAAACTCCGTTAAAAATAACGTCTATCTTCTTCGGACTCACTCCGTTTGAAACCAAAAGCTCTTTGCCGTTGTTACAAACGGAAATTATCTTTTCCTCATGCGGTATTAAAAGCTTGTTTGTTATTTTCCAGCAAAAGCTTGTTTTAAGCGTTAAATGACATGTGTATATAACTTTAACCTTTTTATAAAACATCCTCGATAAAATGGCAATATAGTTTTCTCTGGGATACTGCGTGTGTATAATATCTATATCGTTTTGCCGGCAGATTTTTGCAAGCTCTTTTGCAGCCTTTAAATCAAACGGGTTTTTCATCTCGATTTTAAAGCTTTTTATATTAAGCTCGCGCATTTGCTGCGACAACTGCCCCTCCTCGTTATATGCAAAAAAGCAATCGCACCTCCTGCCGTTATATGCGCGCACAAGGTTATACACATATTTTTCCGTTCCGGCTTTTCCCGCGTGATTTATCAAATACAAAACCTTCAAGTTTTATCCGCCTCCCGTCCGTCTCTGTATCTTATAACCTTAGCCGGATTTCCGCCGACTATGGCATAATCTTTCACATCTTTTGTGACAACCGCTCCTCCGCCTATAACGCTGCCCTTTCCGATGGTTATTCCCGGCAGAATAATAACGTTTGTCCCAATCCAGACGTCATCTTTTATAACAACCTTTTTTTTCGGAGCAGTCTGAAGCCTCATCGGTACATTCAAATCCGAAATTTTATGGTTTTGCGTAACAATTGTAACATTGGGCGCCATCATAACATCGTTTCCTATGGAAAGCGGCCCCGCAACACGGCAGTTAAGCCCTATTCCCGAATTATCGCCTATTGTGATATTCTTTCCCGATGCAAAAAACGCACCGTGCTCTATATTAACATTTTTTCCGCACCCGTCAAGCATGCACCTTGCGCAAAACGCACGTATCGTTTTTGCTCCCAGGCTGTACGGCAATCCCGAACACGGCAGATGCCTTGCAAAAAAATAATACAAAGCATACCCAAACGCTCTTATAAATTTTTTCAAACGCGCCATTCCTTTCAAAATGCTATCTTGCAAAAATTTTATTTTTAAACTTTAAAACAATATCTTTAACATAAGGCTCGCCCAAAATCAAAAGCATAACTCCGTAAATCAAAACTCCCGCTCCCGCCGGAATGCACAGCCTTATAATTCTTGCCAAAATTCCGTTTTGCCAAATAAGCTTTTCAAGACCGATATTTATAAAATACACTAAAACAAACATAACAGCAGCAGCCACTGCGCATCTTAAAACGGTTTTTAAAAGACCGCCGGCATAAGGGCCAACCTTTTTTTTGAGCATAAAAAGCAAAATGCAAACTCCGACGATTGAGGAAACCGAATACGCCAAAGGTATTCCGTAAGCGCCAATAAAGCGTATCAGAAAAAGGCTTAACAAAATGTTTACCGCCATTATAACAAATCCGTTTGCGGCGGAAATCTTTGTGTTTTTAACAGCATACAGCGCGCGGTCTAAAATTTCTTTTAATCCTATTGCCAAAATGCCTATTGAATACATCACCATAAGCATGCATGCCGCCTCGATATCATTATCGGTTATCTTTCCCCACTGAGCAATAAGCTGCAAAAGCTGTTTTCTCATAACAATAAATCCGGCGGTTATCGGTATCAAAAGCATAGATGTCGAGCGAAGCACGCCCGAGAGCGTTTGTTTGTATTCGTCCATTTTATTTGTTGCCGCGCTTTGCGTCAGCTTCGGATAAACAACGGCCGTTATCGAGTACACAAATGCCAAAACCATATACACAACAATGTTTTGAACATAAGTAAGCAGCGTTACCATGCCTTCAAAATTTGCAATCATTGTAACGTTATAAAACATATTAAGCTGATACGCCGACACGCCTATCATAACCGGGATTGTCATCTTAAATGCCGATACTATGTCTTTATCTTTAATTTCAAACGACATTTTATATCTAAATCCGGATGCCGCCAACGGGAAAATCAAAATAACCGCCTGTAGTGAAAGACCGATAAACGTTGCTGCCAAAAGTCCGAAAACTCCGAATTTGTCGCCTAAAAAGATAACATATAATATAACAACCAAGCTGCTCGGCACCGACACAAACGCCGGCCAGCCAAACTTTCCCTTTGACTGAAGTATACCCTGAAAAATGTAGTTTAAGCCGTAAAACAACATAACCGGCATCATAATCATAAGCGCTTTTACGGCAAAGCTGTAAGCCTCGGGCGAATTAAACGACGTAAATTTCGGCAAAACAAACGAAAGTCCCCAGCCGATAATAATTAAAACCATCGTAAGAAGCGAGGTAATCGTTATAATATTGTTTG
The DNA here is from genome assembly GCA_934457145.1 of uncultured Clostridia bacterium. GTDB lineage: Bacteria > Bacillota > Clostridia > UBA1381 > UMGS1253 > CAKSHP01. Next base: position 16,673 of record CAKSHP010000026.1, read on the forward strand.
CAAACCTGTCTGCCTCTTTGGTTCTTCCGTTTGCGATATGTCCTGCATATATAGGAATAACAACCGTTGAAAGAGCCGTCCCGAAACAGTTAAAAATCGTGTTCGGCACGGTTATCGCATAAGAATATATATTTAAAAATTCGTTCCCGGCTCCGAAAAACGACATGTAAACCTGAGTGCTCACCAAAGCCAGAAGCCTTGAAAATATCATTATAATCATCACATAGCTCACAGAGCCGAGCATGTTTTTAGCTTTGCCCTTAAACATTCCAGTACACATCTTCCTTTATAATTTTTGCCGGATTTCCCGCAGCCAGACACCTTGGCGGCACATCCTTTGTAACAACGGCGCCCGCTCCTATAACCGCTCCGTCGCCTATGGTTACACCTTTTAATATTGCCGCTCTTGCGCCGATCCAAACGTTGTTTCCGATTTTTACCTCGCCGTAAGCTTCTTTATCGCTCATAAACTTATGATAATCTCTGTCCATTATGCAGCAGTCCCAGGCTATAAGCGTGCCTTCTCCTATGGTCACGCTTTTTCCCGCATGTATTTCGGTTCTGTCGCCAACAGAAACCCTGCTTCCGATTTTAAGGCTGCTTTTCTGATCCGTTCCGTATGCGCTCAGCTTCACATATCTGCAAAGGTTCACCTTTTCGCCAAGCTCAATATGCGCATTCTTTTTAATAAGCCTCACGCCTCTGCCGCAGCGCAGAAGCTTTCCGCATTTTTCAAAACGGATTTTTTTTAAAATTCCTCTTGCCAGGTTTATAAAAATATCTGTCAATTCAAAAAACGAATATTTCATGCTTTTTTCTTCTCCGCTCCTTAAACATTTAAAGACTCAAACACAATCTGTCTGCGATTTGCCGCATCGTGCTCAGCTTTCTGATTTCTGATTATTACTATCATACATTTTAGCATAAAAAGCCCCTTTTGTCTACTGTTATTTAATATTTTTATATTCCGAAGGCTTTTTTTTCGTGTATTTTTCAAAACATCTTGTAAAATGCGCACCGTCATAAAAACCGCATTCGTTTGCAATTGCGCTCATTGTCAGTTTTCCGTCCGACAAAAGCTGCTTGCTTTTTTCGATTCGAAGATTCATTATATATTCGTATGGCGTTTGCGAGCAAAGCTTATAAAAATGCCTTGCAAACGTTGATTCGCTCATGTTATAGAGTTTTCCGAGTTTCAGCGCCGACAAATTCAAAGAAAGATTTTTTCTTATATATTCCATGCTGTCAATAATCGAGACAGTGTATAAATCGTTTTTCACCTTAGGGCGCACACTTTTTCTTTGCGACATTTTTTTTGAAAGCAAACCTATTATCTCAAGCATTTTTGCATTTTTCATGCTTTGTCTGCCGTCTGTTACATATGTTTTGTCATATTCTATAAGCTTTTCTATCTGCTTTTTAACTTCCGAAAGCTGATCTTTGTCAAGCGTTAAAAACAAATCAACGCTCATCTCTCCGCGAAGCGCGGGCTCTGTAACAAACAAAAGCTCAAACCCCGTAAAGCTGTTTAACTCATAAGCATATCTTTCAAAAAAGTTCTGCGCAACAAGAACGTTTAACAGCTTTACTTTATCTTTCGGAAAATAGCCGTGCATAATTCCCGCTGGCAGCACAAAACAGCTTCCCGGCTTTGCAAGGCAGCGGCTTTTGGCTATATAATGCATACATTCGCCCTCCATTATTATGCTTATCTCATAAAACCCCTTGTGCGAATGCATATCATAGCTTGCCTCAAGCTCCTGATAATATGCCTTTACATATTCCATCTCGCCTTTACTAAAAATATCGTCATAGTCCCAAAGTTCTTTTTCGCAGCTTGCCTCAAGCGTTTTCGGATATGTCATAAATTTTGCCGCCTTTCTTTTAATATACGTCTGTTTTTATAATACACCACGGCGCCGTTTAAATCAAGAAAAAATTTGAAGATAAAAACTTTAAAAGCGCTAAAAAATAAGACAGGGACCGTTTAAAACAGCCCCTGTCATGCATTTTTTTATTTTTTAATCAGCATACACTGCCGATACTTCGTTTGAATAGCTTGTGTAGGTAGTGTCTGCGTTTTTATAGATAACATATGCTTTTGCATACCATTTATCTCCGGCAGACAAGCCTGCTTTTCTTATCGTGAACTGACCTTTGTGCTCCTTAGATGTTGATACCGCTTTTATAATATTTTGACTGCCAAGGCTGATATTTTCGGTTTTTGATAAGATTATTCCGCTTTCAACCAATGTGTACTCACTCGGGATATCGCGCTCTGCCATAAACGATATTCTGTTTAAACCGCTAAGCACAACCGGCTCGTTCATTATAACAACAACGTCTTTATCAACCTTGTTGTCATCATAAACCGCCTCGGCGCTTGTGTTTGCAATGCCCATTCTAAAGCTGTATTCGCTGTTGTAGCTTGCAATCTGTCCGTCGCGTTTCCAGTAAATAAACATTTGGCCGTCCTTTTGAGCAGGAGCCGTCAGCGTAACTGTTTCGTTATACGAATAGCTTCCGTACAGCTCACCGTTTACATACACATCTCTTTTAATCTTTTCTTCTTTATATCCCGCTTTATACTGCGTATCTTTTGTTATATTAAGACCTGATACTTTTTTCCCTTCCGCAGCTGAGATTTTTTCGCTTCCGTCATACCAGCCCGCAAAGCTGTAGCCCTGCATATAAGGGTTTTTCGGAACCAAAAGGTCGGTGTCCGTGCTGTAACCTCCGCCGAGCACCTTGCCGTTTGCGTCCGTAAACATAACATAATATGCATCCTGTGTATCGGCTTTATGCATTGCAATTATCTCTCTGTCAGAGCCGAGCATAAATTCATATGTCTTTTCATAAGACAAAATTCTTTTTGAAACGGCGTCCTGCCAGTACATAAAGTTGTTCTCATCCGCTGCCGTAAGCGTAACGGCGCTTCCGGCTGCTATCTCCTGCGTGAGAGAGTCTGTGCAATTATAGGTTACTTCGTTTGCCAAAGCCGTAACCGCACCGCCGTTTGTTGTAAGACTGAGTGCTGCACCTTTTACCGCCTCTGCCGGCACAACAATATAATATGACGGATCCTTTGTCTTTCTGCTTGCATCACAGCCGCCGTTCGGTGCCCACGATTCGTCATAACCGTAGTTAGGAATTTTAACCGTTTCGCCGGCTTTTGCAAAGTGATAATATGTTTTTCCGACGCCCGCAATATTTATATTGTTATCTTTTAACCAATAGCTTGCGTCTTTGTTTTTCCAGCCCCAGCCTTCACGGTCAATAACATAAACATATGAATCGCTCGTAACTTTAAATGTGAGCCACCATCCCGTTTCATCGCTGTTGTATGTTGCTCCGCCGTAAAAAGGCATGGTTGCGGTTGCCGAGCTTGCATCGGCTTTGCTTCTTGCAATAACAAACGCTTCTTTTTCAAATGAGGAGGCTTTTATTGCAGCCGTTGCAGCCTTTCCTGTTGTTTCAAATCCATTAAGCTCTCCTGTCGAATAACCGTCATATGCCGAAATCTGATCTTCTGCAAAAAGCTTTCTCACGGTTGCAGTATCGCTTATGCTTTCAAGATCGTAAACCGGAACGCCAAAATGCAAAATATAGTTTTTGCTGCTTCCGAGATTGTCTGTTACGGTAACGGACAAATCTGCCTTTCCGTTTTGTGAAAAGTCTAAAACGCCGTCTGCCGGATACATTGTCATGCTTCCGTATTTATCCTCTGCCGTAACGCTCACTTTAACGGAGGATATTCCCTTTTTCATTTTTGATTTAACGTTTGCACTCGGAAGAGTGAAGCTAAATTCGTTTCCTGCCGAGAAATCCGCATTATCTAAATCAAAGCTTTCCGATATTCCGTCAATCGTGTAGCTGACTTCTTTAATCTTTGTGCTTGCTTTCTTTTGGTCAACTGTGATTTTATATTCTGCGCTGTTGCCGGCAGCAGCCGTAACAAAAGCGGTGACAACTGTCGGGAATTCGGTAATCTCGGTTTTTGAAAGCGTAACCGATGCGCCTTTTGAAGATGATGCCGAAAGAGTTACCTTATCGTCGGCCGTATAAATTGCGCTGTCGGATAAAATATTTTTGCTCTCGCCGTTATATGTCAAATCAAAATCAGTGTCAATGCTTAAATGCTCACCCCAGCGGATAATTGTTTTCGGAACTCCGTTTGACGACTGCGCATAATTTTTACCGCCGGTATACACATCAAAGGTTTCGCCCTTTGAAACGCTCTTATAATAAATATAATTGTAAGCTACAATATTTATCTGCGGCGAATCGTGCTGATATTTTGCAAGCTTATAAGGATACTTAGCCGAAAAATATGTCGACTCGGGAACGCAGTTCCAGTCGCCGTAGCCTGTCGGGATATCGTCATTTCCCATAACCATAACGCTCCAGCCCTCTTCTGTGTATGCCGGGCATTCATACGGAAGAGCCACATACGCCGTTGCATTATCATCAACCGTAACGCTGTATAAAACGTTTTTGCCGGCAAAGAATGTTTTATATTTTGCCGAAAGCTCGTTTAACGTTATACTTTCGCCCTCCCATGTGAGAGTTTTGTCTTTAAGCGCGCCTGTCATTCTTCCCGGAGAAATGTTTTGATTAACAAGCACATGGTTTAAGCCTTTAAATGCTATTCCTATCTGTCCTGCTCTGTGAAGACCTCTTTCCGAACTGAACTGAACGCCGACTTCGCCGTTTCGGGTTTCCATAACGAATTTTCCGTTTTCCTTTTTGGATTTTACAATGCCGTTTACCGTTTCGGTAACATGGAACGTTGCACCTTTAATCGTTTGTATTTCGCCTAAAGTATCATCGGCATATTTATACATGCTCTCGCCGCATTCATATCCCGACATATACTTTTTCACCTCAGGATTAAGCACAACGCTCACATCATGCTTTTCCTCGGTTGTTTCAAAATAGAAATTCTTTTTATCGCCCGAGGTTGTTGTTATGCTCATCTGATATAAAACGCCCGCTTTTATGTCCTCTCCCGCAAGCGTTTCAAACGAGAACTTGCCTGCTTTTGAAGCTGTTGTTTCGTCGATTGCGATAATCGTGTTTTCATCATTTTCGGGAGTTATGATAAGCGAAACACCCTCGCCCGACGGCGCACTGCCCGAAACAAAAATCGTGCCGTTATATGCATCGTCTTTTGAAAGTTTCGGAGCCTCCTGCTTGTTTTCAGCCATTTTTGTACTTCCTATCTGCGCCTCGGTAACTGCAAACTCTGCCGTTTCACCGCTGCCGTCATCAAAGGAGCTGTCAAACAAAACCGCATACGCCGACGGATTCCATTCAACTCTTTCCGTCTTTTTTGACTCATACGTGCTGTGCGTTCCGAACGAAGGAATGTTTACCGTTCCTGCATTGAAATGCTTTTTATAAAGCTTTGTGCCCGATAAATCATAAAACTTTAAGCCTTCATCGTCCGTTGTCCAGCCGTTTGCCGCAGCGTTTGTCCAGACTTTGCCCTCCAAAATTCCAACATAAACGGTTGCCGGCTCGGATATATCAAAGCTGATCCAGTAGTTGCCGTCTTTTGCACCCAAAAGCGGCGAGCCGTTGTTTGAATAAAACGGCATAGTATATGTTACAGAGCTTGCGTCGCCTTTGTTTCTCTGAATTATAACGCCGTAGCCAAACTTTTCGGAAGTGTTTGACGAAGTTAGTATAAACTGATTGTTTTCATTTTTATTAAAGTTCTGATATGTCGAATACTCGCCGTCCAATCTGAGTGCATACAGTCTTGTAGCCAGCTTTGACGCCGTTGTGAAATTCGATATCGCATCTTGTTTTAAATTAAAGTATAAAACATAGTCCTTGGTTGTTGTTTTGTCCTGTGCCGTTACTCTGACGGTTATCTCGCAGCTCGGTTTTGCGCCGTTGTTTATAATTTCAACCGATGCGCCCATGTTTTCCTCCAAAGCCTTAGCCGTAACGTCAACGCTGTCGCATGCTGCAAACAAATCGATATTATATGCCGTTTTGTCTGCGTTAAAATTAAACACGCTTGTTCCGTTAAACTTAAGCTCGCTTAAATCTGCATTGTCAGAATAACTCATAAGCTCATAGGGAATTTGATTTGAAACCGCATAATTATAGGCTGCGCTGTCCGGATAACAGCGGATTGTGATATTCGTGTTTTCAAATGCGCCTTCGCCTATTTCGCTTACCGTGTCATAAATTGTGACCTTATTAAGATTTGTCTTTCCCGCAAATGCATAAGATGCAATCTTTGAAACTCCGTAAGGCACTTCAAACTCTGCATTTTCATCTGCGTTTAAGCAATACAAAAGCTCTCCGTCCGATTTATATAATGCGCCGCTTTCTTCTTTGTATGATGCGCTTTCGTTTGTAAAGAGCGTTTTGCTTATATAAATTTTTGCGCCCGAAAGATTTTTAAAGCTTCCGTCCTCAATTTCCGAAACGCTTGACGGAACATATAAATATTCAATATGCGAGCCGTTTGCAAATGCATTTGCCGAAATTTTCGTAACGCCTGACGGAATATAAACATTTTTTGCGCTGCCGCTGTAGGCTGTGAGCGTGCCGTTATCAACCGTAAAGTCGCTTTCGCTGCTGACGTCTTTGTCAAAACGGATTTCCTCTGCGCCCTCGTTTAATGCAACCTCTTCTAACGTATAGCTTGCATTTTGCGCCGCGGAGGCATCTTTTTTACCCGTGCGCTCAATTGTCACGCTGCACTCTAACGGTTTGTTTACCGAATAGATAAGCTTTTCAAAATAATTAACCGCTCCGTAATAATTATAAAGATCTTTTTTTGCTGCAACATATGATGCCAGTGCAGGCACCGAAGATGCCTTTGCTATAAGCTCGTCATATGTCATATCCGCCGTAAGCCCGTTATTTTTAGTTGTTATTGCGCTGTATTCCGTCTGGCGGAAGTCGCGGATTTTCTTCTTTTCTATTTCACTTCTTAAATTGATAATTCCCTTAACCAAAAGCGACTGCTGCTGGTTGGGGTTGTTTTGTGCGTCTGCAATGTTTACGCCTTCGCTAAGCTCATCAGACGATACGTTTTCCATAACGGTATTTGAGTTCATCTTAATGCTGTAGCTGCCGTCCTGCAAACCGGACACCTTTATTATTTCGCGGTTAAGCTCATCGTTTATCGCAATAACCTGTTCGGTTTGTCTTAAATAAGTGTCTGCCGCAAGCGGAAGAGATTTTGGCTTATATGTAAAGCTTATGGTCGAATTGTCTGCGCTGATGTTTGAAACCTGTGCATTTGTGGCATTTGCTGTTTTATTTTGTGCGTCAATATCTGCGCTTGCAACCAATCCGCTCTCTCCCTGGCTTTTTAAAAAGCTGTATGCCATTATGTAGTGACCCGCCTCATTCGGGTGCGTGCGGTCGGCAGAATTAAACAATGTTAAATACGAAGAATTTTTTCTTGTGTTATAAAGCATTGCTTTTGTTAAAGGCGTATTTAAATCAACATAGCAAATGCCTTTATCATAAGCATAGTCTTTTAAATAGTTGTTCACTCTTCTTATTTCGTTGTTATAGCCTTCAATTATTTCCGGCGAGCTTGCGCTCTGAGATGTAAACTCGTTCCAGTAAGTCGGGCCCATTAATATAAGCTCGGCTCCGTTTGCCGTGAGCTTTTTTTGAAGAGTGTCGATATTTTTTATATATGTTTCAATAACTGCATCGCAAGCCGCTTTATCGTCTTTGTGCGAATTGTATGTGCCCCGGTTTACGTCATTTGTTCCGAGCATAAGAACAACTTTGTTGTAATCGTTAATATTTATATCCGAATTAAGCCTTATAAGCGCAGCGGATGCTGTGTCGCCGCTTCTTCCTGCGTTAATATAGGTAAAACGGCTTTCGGGATATCTTGTTGCATAATACGAAAGTATCCATGTGTGATACTGGAATGTGTGTCCGACAGAATGTGTGATACTGTCGCCGAAAAACAAAACCCGATCGTTGTTTTCAAACTTCGGCGCACAGCCGTATGCATTATCATCAAAAATTTTCGGATACACCGAAGGCAACTCCTGTTTGGGGACATACGCCGCCTTAGACTCAGCCGCCGTCTTTTTAATATTTACATTAGATACAATATCTTTAAACTTCGACAAAAGCACCTCGTCGATATAAATGCCCTCCGATGCGCCGAAAATGTTTATTTCATGTTCGCCTGCGTCAAGCGTGTTTGCATTATTTGCGCTTGTCCATGCATAATCTTTTGCCGAAACTAAAAAACTTTCAGCCGCACCGCTGTCAACCGCCATGCCGACGGTTTTTTCCGAGCCGTCAATCGATTTTGCGCGAATGTGCAAATAATAATCGCCGTTTTCGGGAACCGAAACGGATATTTTCGCGTCTGCTGCACCCGACGTGTTTGCGCCCAAAATTTCAAGCGCACCTCCCTCGATTGCACCATCGTCTGCAAAAACCTGTGCATTTGAAACAATCTCTGCGTTTTCAGCTTCGATTGTCCAGCCGGCTTTGCTTGCATTTTCTGCCTCGTTTTTTGACGCAAACACAATTCCCCCCAAAGGAATCATAGCCGCAGCCAAAACCAGGGCAATAACCTTTTTAATACTTTTCACCTTTGAATTCTCCCTTCTTTATTTTAAATTTATATTTGATTTAAATTTTTTCAAAATCACACCTGTGTTTTAATTGTACACATTTGTTTTAAATTTTTCAAGAAAATTTTTGCTTATTTTTAGTCAAAAATTATCTTTTTAACATATTCCACACAAAATATATTTTACTGTTCTTTGATTTTGCATGAATTATACAATTATACTATCATATTTCTGTGTTACTGTCAATAATGTTTTTCAAATTGTTGTTTAATATTAAAAAAACATTACTATATTGCTGTTATTGTCTGTTTTCGCCGCCGTTTTGTTTAATTCAATCTTCATCTGAAACCGCGGCAGAACGGAGCCGTTGCCCTACACCTTTCACACCCAACCTTGTAGGGAAAGGGCTTGCTCTTTCCGTTTGTTTGAAATTAGTTTTAATCTGAATTAGCGGCAGGGCGGGGCCCCTG
>CAKSHP010000027.1 GCA_934457145.1 uncultured Clostridia bacterium
GGTTAGTATGACAGTTAAGTAAGACGTAAAACAAAAAATGCGGCGCAGATGTGCCGCATTTTTTGTTTGAAAAATTAAATAAACCTCGTAGGGCAGGAGCCCCGTCCTGCCGAGGTTTCAGATGAAAATTGGTTGTAAGAAACGGAAAGGCGGGGCCCTTTCCCTACAAAATCGGGTGTGAAATTTACTTGCAATTTTCTATTTGATCCGCTATTTTTTTAAAACCTTGCGGTGTTATGTTTAAAACGCAGTTTTGCATATTGTGACACATTTGGCAGACGGTTAATTTTTCTGACAAAACAACATCTTTTAGAGCTAATTTATTATTCCAGTTTTTATTTATGCAATCAAAACAAATATCCGACATATAAAATCTCCTCAGACAACGAAAAAATTTGATAAATGCCAATATAAACAGCAGTTACAATATATCACAAAATGAGATAAAAGCCAATATCTCATTTTGTGATTGCGTATAATAATATTAATTAAAAAAGGTAACGAGGTATTATTATATGCGGCTTAAAGAATTAAGAGAAGACACCAGGCAAAAAGAAATTGCAAAATATCTTCACATACAGCAAGACACATATTCGCAGTATGAAAACGGTCAGAGACAGGTTCCCATTTGGGTTATTAAAGAGCTGGCAAAATACTATAATGTGTCTGCCGATTATATTTTAGAACTTACGGACATAAAAATTCCGTATCCGAAAAAACAAGAAAACTATTGTGTTTGTACGTTCGGATATGGTATACTAAAGAAAAACACAAATTATCAGGGGTGGTTTTTACTTGAAAAGAATGTTATCAAAAATAAAAAAGACAATGTGTGTGTTATGCAGTGCAGCGATTGTTTTTTCGCTGCCTGCAACAGCTGCGGATAACTCTTTTGAGAAAGCAGGAGAAGAAATTTTTGAAAAAAAGAGTTATGATATCGTTTTTGACCAACCGGCGGCAGACAGCATAGACGGGTGGAAAAATTCTTCGCTTCCTCTCGGCAACGGGTATTTCGGGGCAAATGTGTTCGGCGGAACGCAAAAAGAAAGAATACAGATAACCGAGCCAACGCTTTGGACAGGCTCCTCAGCTTACATAGAAAACCGCTACAGTGCCGGAATGGAAAGCTTTGCCGATATATACATAAATTTTGACCACGATGAAAAAAACGTTAAAAACTACAGGCGCAGTCTGAATTTGGACAGCGCTGTTGCAAAAACGGAGTATGAGCTTGGGGGCGTGAAATATGCAAGAGAATATTTTACAAGCTATCCGGCAAGGGTCATGGCTGTTAAAATAACAGCCGACAATCCGGGCGCGCTTGATTTTACGGTTGCGCCGCAAATTTCCGGTTTGCGCACATATTTGGAAAAAGAGGGCGACGGCAAGGGCAAGAGCGGAGAGGTGAAGGCTCTCGGCGACGAAATAATAATAAAGGGAAACTCGCAGTATTATAATATTGATTATGAGGGAATTTTAAAAATCACTTCCGATGCAAAAAAAATCGAATCGGAGGGCGGAAAGGTGAAGATTTCGTCTGCCACGGAAGCGGTGGTATATTTTAGCTGCGCAACAAATTATGTGATGGACAAAAAGGCATTTGAAGCAGACGTTAAAGAAAAAACGAAAAACAACCCTTTGCCTCATGAAACGGTCAGAAACGCTGTCGACAGCGCATACACCAAAGGTTATGACGCGCTGAAAAGCGAGCATATAAAAGACTATGGGAAATATTTTTCGCGCGCAAAGCTTGATTTGGGCGGCAAAAACGACTCACGTACGACAGGAGAGCTTATAAAGTCGTATAAAAGCGGAAACAATGAGCCTTATTTAGAGGAACTTTATTTTCAGATGGGCAGATATATGCTTATTGCGTGCTCAAGGGAAAACACGCTTCCGGCAGGGCTTTCGGGCATTTGGAACGCATATGAATATGCGCCGTGGACCGGGGGATTTTGGTATAATATAAATCAGCAAATGAACTACTGGCCGGCGTTTTGTGCGAATTTGGCGGAGATGTATAAGCCGTATGCCGAATTTAACAAGGTGCGCCTCGGTGCGGCGCAAAAAAATGCAGATGAGTATATAAAAAAATATCGCACAGAAAACTATGAAGAAAAAGAGGGAGCAAACGGCTGGATTGTCGGCACGGGAAACAATCCGTATTCCGTGGCGGGAGTTGGCGAAAACTCTCATTCGGGACCCGGAACCGGCGGATTTACAACCGTCAGCGATGCGGACTATTATTTATACACAAAAGATAAATCGGTTTTAAATGACTATGTTTATCCGAGTCTGGAGGGCATGGCAAGGTTTTATGAAAAATGCGTTGACGATTATGACGGAAAATATCTTTGCACGATTTCTGCCTCTCCTGAGCAAAAAGTAAACGGAAAGGCATATCAGACCGTGGGCTGCGCATTTGATCAGCAGATGGTGTATCAGAATAACCGCGCGCTTTTGGATATTTACGGCGAAAACAAAGATATTTTAAACGGCGCAGACGAAGAACTCATAAAAAAGCTTGAAACCGAAATTGATAAATACGATCCCGTGCTTATAGGAAAAAGCGGACAAATAAAGGAATACCGCGAAGAAGTATATTACGGAGATATAGGAGAAAAAAACCACAGACACATTTCAAACCTTGTCGGGCTTTATCCGGGAAATGTTATAAATGAAGATAAAACACCCGCATGGGTTGACAGTGCAAAGGTTACGCTTAAAGGCAGAGGAAAAACGCAGCAGACAGGCTGGTCTGAAGCTCATAAGCTTAGCCTGTGGGCAAGGGCAAAAGATGCAGACGAAAGCTATTTGCGGCTTAAAGAGCTTATAAGCAATCATCTTTTTGACAATATGCTAAACAAACACGATGCAAATGCCGATATATCAAAGGCAGTGTTTCAAGCAGATGCAAATTTCGGCGCAACGGCGGGAATTTGCGAGATGCTTTTGCAGAGTCAGGGCGAGTTTATATCGATTTTGCCGGCAAAGCCGGACGAATGGCAAACCGGCAGCTTCAGCGGTTTGTGTGCAAGAGGGGCATTTGAGACAGACGCTGCGTGGAACGGCGGAAAATTAACGGCTGTGAGCATAAAATCCAAAGCCGGCGGATATGTAAAGCTGCAGGCTTTGGGGCTTGAAAACTCAAAGGTTATTGACGCTGACGGAAAAGAGGTTAAATACAGCGTTTTAGGCGACGGAAAAATAGGCTTTGAAACAGCTGCGGGCGAAAGCTATGCGATAACAGATATCAAAGCAAAGGATAAAAGCGAAAACGTAAAAGGATTCACGGCTGTAAACGAAGATGATAAAACAGTTCTTACATGGATAAAAAAAGACAACACCGTTTATGATTTGTACAAAGCGGCCGGCGGAAACTGCGCATACACAGCCGTTGCAAATGATTATGACGGCGCATATTTCAAAACGGATAAGGAAGATTTTGCGGTTTATGCGATAGTTGCAAAAGAAGACGGTAAGGCCGCAAGCGGGCGGGAAATGAGCATTGTAAAAACCGCCGAAATTGTGTGCGGCGATAAAAAGCTTTCGTTTGATACCGATCCGGTTGTTATAAACGGCAGACTTCTTGTGCCGTTCAGAGCTGTGTTTGAAGCGCTCGGCGCAAATGTTGATTTTGATGAAAAAACTGTGAGTGCATCGGCTGTTTTGGGCGAAAAAAGCGTTAAAATAACTCTTGGATTAAACACTGCCGAGGTTTGCGGAAAAGAAATTGAAACCGATGTTTGCCCGGTTATCCGAGACGACCGGTTTTTGGTTCCGCTGCGGCTTGTGTCGGAGGGGCTGGGCGCAAGCGTGACATGGGACAGCGAGAATTACAGAGCGGTTATAACGCCGAATCAGCCCGAAAGGTTTTACGGTGGTTATGAAATAAAAGACGCATTTTCAAGCGGATATGCCAATTATGAAGTTGCCGCTTTCAGCTGTGACGGAAATAAAAACACCGTGTGGTCGGCAGAAGGGGAAAATGAATGGATTTGCTATGATTTAGGCGAGGTCAAAAGCGTTGGAGCGGTTTATATAATGTGGAACAAAGCAGATGTCAGAAAAGCAAAATTTGAAGTGCTTTTGTCGGAGGATAATGAAAATTACACGTCTGTGTTTGACGGTGAATCGGCGGGAAATGTTAAAGATGATTTTGAAAAGACAATGTTTGAACCGCAAAACGCAAGATATGTAAAAATTAAATGCAAGGGCAATTCCCAAAGCAAGTGGAATGCTGTAAAGGAAATAAAAATAACCGGTTAAAAAATAAGGCTGCGCATTTTTTGCGCGGCCTTGTTTTTTCAGCCTTCTAAAAATAGCTCAATTTTTTTGGATAAAAGAAGTATCGGAAACGATAAAATATACCAGAAAAGACTGTATAAAGCGCTGATTTGACCCATAATATTGAATTTTAAGTTTGAATAATTCCAAACGTTTTGGTGAAAAATTATATTCACGAAAATTCCTGTTACAAATTCGGCAACGGTTATAAAAATTGTGCAGACGAGCGCTTTTAACAATATGTTTTTATGCATATGCTTTTGTATTAAATAAATAAAAAGAAAGCATACACCGCCCAAAAATGTCATTGAAATATGCGTGTAGCCGCGCCAGAGAATTTCAAGTATGTTATACATTGCGCCTCCGGTTAATGCAAGCGAAAAAGAGTAAAAATGTTTCAAAATATTTCATGCCTTTCATGTGTTGTTAGAAATATTTTGTGCAAAATTACAGATTTGTATTGCATGAAAAAATTAAAATTAATAGAAAAATTAGCTTGACAAATTTATAAAGGCGCGCTATACTAAAGTTAGTTAGCAAAAACTAACTAAAAAGTGTGTTTGGAGGCGGTATCTATGCCGAATTTGTCAACTGTTATAATTTGCGTTGTTATTTTTGCGGTTTGCGTAGTGTCGGTTATAAGCTATTTAAAAAAGATTTCCGGCGGCTGCTGCGGCAGCGGAGGAGGAGATATAAAAATAAAACCGGCTGATACAAATAAAGACCACTATGCCTATAAAATAACGGTAAATATTGAAAATATGACATGTGCCAACTGTGCGCTCAGGGTGGAAAATGCATTTAATAAAACTGACGGCTGTATGGCAAAAGTTAATCTTCACAAAAAATGCGCCGAAGTATGGAGCAAAAAAGAATTAAAAGAAAAAGAAGTTGAAGAAATTGTTGCAAGAGCCGGATATGAATATAAAGGCATGGCTCGGGAAATGAATGTGTGAATATTGTTTGCTTTAACGGATATTAAAAACGGTGCGAAAATTTTTCGCACCGTTTTTATATTTAAACCTCCATAATAATGGGCAAAATCATCGGAGAACGGCGGGTTTGCTCGTATAAATAATCGCCGAGCGCACTGCGCATTGCATTTTTAAGAGCTGTCCAGTCTGAGCTTCCGTGGTTAATGCTGTTTTCAAGCGCCGAAAGCGTAACTTCTCTTGCACCCTCCATTAAATCTTCGGATTCGCGGACATAAACGAAACCTCTTGAAATTATATCAGGTCCTGAAACTATCTGTCCGCTTGCATTGTCAATTGCAACAACTGCAATGATAAGTCCGTCGCTTGCAAGGTGTTTTCTGTCGCGCAAAACAATGTTTCCGACATCGCCGACGCCAAGACCGTCAACCAATATATTTCCGGATGGAACCATGCCCGAAAGCCTTGCTCCGTTTGCGTCAAATTCAAGCACGCGTCCGTTTTCCATAATAAATATATTATCTTCGTCAACGCCCATAGACTTGCCGAGCTTTGCATGGCGGTACAAATGACGGTACTCGCCGTGAACCGGCATAAAATATTTAGGCTTTGTGAGCGCAAGCATTAATTTAAGCTCTTCCTGGCATGCGTGTCCCGAAACGTGAACCTCGGCTAAGGATTCGTAAATAACCTCAGCGCCGTGGCGGAAAAGCTCGTTAATAACGCGCGAAATAGTTTTTTCATTGCCCGGAATGGGGCTTGAAGAAAATATTATCAAATCGTTTTGCGTCAGCTCAATTTTTCTGTGATCTGAATATGCTATTCTGAAAAGCGCGCTCATAGCCTCGCCCTGCGAACCTGTTGTTACAATAACGATTTGCTCGGGAGGATAGTTTTTTATATCGTCAAGCGTGATTAAAACGCCCTTGGGAATCGACATATAACCGAGAGTTATCGCAACTTCAACAATATTTTCCATGCTTCTGCCCGAAACGGCAACCTTTCTGCCGTATTTTGCGGCAGAATTTATAATCTGCTGCACACGGTGAACATTTGAGGCAAATGTTGCCACTATAATTCTTTTTGTGCAGTTTTTGAAAATATCGTCAAAGCTTGAACCGACAGAGCTTTCGCTTGTTGCAAAGCCGGGACGTTCAACATTTGTCGAATCGCTCATCAAAAGCAAAACGCCCTCTCTGCCGAGCTCGCCGAGCCTGGTTAAATCAATCATTTCGCCGTCAATGGGCTGGGTGTCTATTTTAAAATCGCCTGTGTGCACTATTGTGCCGAGCGGAGTTTTGATTGCAAGAGCAACCGAACCTGCAATGGAATGGTTTGAATGAATAAATTCAACGTCAAAATTTCCGAACGTGAGCACATCGCCGTCATGAATACGGTTAAGCTCGCAAAGGTCTAAAATATTGTGTTCTTTAAGTTTGTTTGCTATAATTCCGATCGATAGCTTTGTTCCGTATACGGGAACATTGATTTTTTTTAAAACATACGGCAGCGAACCTATATGATCCTCATGACCGTGTGTTATAATAAACGCTCTCACTTTTGAAGCGTTTTTTTCAAGATAGGAAATATCGGGGATAACCATATCAATTCCGGGCATATCATCGTCGGGAAATGCAATTCCGCAGTCTACCACGATAATATCATCGCCGTATTCAAAAACGGTTATATTTTTTCCTATCTCGTGAAGTCCTCCCAAAGGGATAACTTTGAGTTTAGGTGTTTTTGCCACTAAACAAAACCTCCAATCTTTAATATGTAAAATAAAATCCTCTGCCTCGTACAACTTTATTATTAAAAAGTGTATATAAACACATAAGATATCCCGTTTTCGGAATATAACTGCATTTTTTAAGCAGTTCAGATGCAATAAAAAAGCAGTTCACGTCCGCTGCTTTATATATACTTTTATTAATTTTCGCTGATTTATGTAAAAAATCTAAGAAAAATAGGGTATTTGCCGCCGCACAGTATTATATCAATATAATTATATCACAATATGTTGTGTTTGTCAAATTCTTTTAACGGACAAATGCGGCTAACAAAGACCTTTATCGATATTTATGACTGTGTAGTAATTCGGATTTTTTTCTTTCACAATTGTGTTTATGGTGTTTATAAGGTCGCGGTCGGATATTGAAAAATCAAACGGAACAGCAAGGTCGAATATAAGGTTTGTGTGAGTGTTGCCGCGAACCATGCGAAAATCGTGTATGGAAAGACTTTCGCTTATTGATTTAACGGAAGATGTCACAAATGCTCTTGCTTCGTTTACTGTTCTGTTGTCGGTTTCGACAGGGTCCATATGTATAACGGCATTGCATTTAAAATGATGGCAAAGCTGCTTTTCTATAAGGTCTATTTCGTCGTGGATTTCCAGAATGTTCGAATCGGCGCGCACCTCTGCATGAAGCGACATCATAAATCTGCCGACGCCGTAGTTATGAACGATTATATCGTGAACTCCGATAATATTTTTATGTGAAAGAACTATGCTTTTGATTTCTTCTATAAGTGCATTGTCGGTTTTTTCGCCGAGAAGCGGGGCAAGCGAGTCTTTAACGGTTGAATATCCGGTGTATAAAATAAAGCACGACACTAAAATTCCTATGTATGAGTCAAGATTTAAACCTGCAAATTTATATATTAAAAGACCAAAAAGAACAGCCGCGGTTGAAATGCTGTCTGAAAGTGAATCGGCAGCGGTTGCAAGCATTGACGTGCTGTTTATTTTTTTTGCAAGAGTGCGGTTGAAAAAATACATCCATGTTTTAAAAAGAATAGATACAATTAAAATTATTACGGATATAGCCGAAAAAGTTATATTGTCGGGATTAAATATTTTTTCAAAAGACGCTTTTAAAAGCTCAAGACCCATTAAAATAACGGCAATAGAAACAATGAGCGCACAGATGTATTCTATTCTGCCGTGTCCGAAAGGATGGTCTTTATCGGCAGGCTTGGCGCTCATTTTAAAGCCTATGAGCGTTATAATTGAAGAGCCTGCGTCGGAAAGGTTGTTAAAAGAGTCGGCAGCGATAGACAAAGAGCCTGTTATAAATGCCGCAATCATTTTTAATATGCATAAAAATATGTTTATAAAAATTCCCGCAGCTCCCGAAAGCATGCCGTATTTGCTGCGGTTTGCGGCAGACTCCGTATCGGACGGATTTTTAATGAAAAGCCTGATTAAAAGTGATGTCAATTAAATCATTCCCCAAAATAAAAGTTTTAATTTATTATACTGCAAAAATTAAAAAAAGTCAATTGCAGGCAAAGGGGAAAAGCAATAATATAAATAAAAAAGACACGCAGCTTCTTTGCTGCATGTCTTAAAAAATATCAGTTTTTCAGTTCGTCGGGCAAAGGATATTTATGTTTTAAATTTAAAGCTTTTATACATTTTTTAAGCTTTGTTTTGTTCTTTTCGCCGTTTGTGTACGGATTAAAATGTACCCAGCCGATGTCTTTAAAATGGTATGCCTCTTCATATATAAAACGGCGGTCTGGAAACGATGCTGTATGGTATGTATTCTCCGCCGCGGATACAAAATTCAAAACCTATTTTAGTAAACATTTTAATGCGGTTTTTAGAAATTTCATTGGACGGAAAGCCTTGAAATTCTTTAAATGCTCTTGAAAAGGAGGATGCGCTGTCATAGCCGTATTTTATGGCGATATCCGTAACGGAATTAAAATTGTCTATATTATTCATTATAACGGACAAACCTCCTGCGATGTTCCCCAAACGGTCATTTCTTCGATTACAACGCCTTTGGGCTGATTTGCCGCATACACCGACCAGCCCGGCCAGCAGTGTCTTGCACATACGGAGGAAATATTTATTATTGTTCCGTCTTTTTGCTTTTTCATAATATCGCCGAAAAGCTTTGAAGAATATATAACGCTGTTTAAATTAAGTGCTACGGCTCCATCGATTGTTTCTTGTGTCTGTTCTGTGGTGTCGGCAATTTTTATTCCGCCACCGGCATTGTTTACCAATATGTCAATATGGCTGTATTTATCCGTAATATAGTTTTTAAAATTAACCCACTGCTCATAGCTTGTAACATCTATTGCATAGCTGTCGTCAAAGTTGTTTTCCGAAAGTGTGCTGCAAAGCTTTTGCGGGTTTCTTGATGCAATTATTACAGTGTCGCCGCCGGCTTTGAATTTTTTTGCGCACGCAAGCCCGTAACCGCTTGTTGCGCCTGTTATTATAACTGTTTTATTCATAATAGACTCTCCGTTTCGCCGCTGAAACCTATAAAGGTGCAGCGGCACAAAATTTGCAGAAAGCATTAATAAATGCCTACACTCTGCAATGCTAATTTTATAGCTTTTTTTAATAAATTGCAATACAAATCTTGCACTATTATGAAAAATGGCTGTTATATTTATTTTAATGTAATATCCTTTAGCGCCAAAGGAAATCCGGAGCTTTCGGCATATACTTTTAAAATGCCTTTTTGACTGCCTACCCGTACGGCAACGCTTATGCGCCCGGCGCGCATTTTTCTTTCGGGAACGTGGGGCGCAGTGTGGTCGCAAACATCAGAACCCGTTGCAATAACGCTGCCCAGTTCGTTTGTGTAAAATTTCACAAATGCGTCTGCGTCATAAACTTCATTTCCGAAAGCGTCTATGCAAAAACAGCTTAAAAGAGCAACATCGTGGCCGTTTGCAAATTCTGTTTTGTTTTCCAAAACAAGATTTAGCTTTTCGGCCTTGCCGCTTGTTGTTTTTTCATCGCTGCACACAACCTTGCCGCCGTTTTTTGCTTTAACGCAAAGCGTTCCGGGCATAAAGCCGACAAACCACTCGCCATGAGCAAAACCTTTTGTGTTTTGCGAGCCGAGAGATTTTCCGTTTAAGAAAAGATCGGCTTCTTCGCAGTTCGTGTAGCAGATAACTCGTATCTTTTCGCCCTCAAGCCCAGTGAAGTTCCAATGCGGAAGAAGATGTACTACCGGGCGGTCTTTCACAAAATACGACTGATTTTGATAAAAGGCGTCCTTTTTTTGCAGATATAAATCTATTGCGCCTGCCTGCGAGCAAAGTCTGGGCCATTTTGTTTCGCCGCGGTGCTCAAAGGCTATCCATTGGAAAAATCCGCAAACATAGTCTTTTTCGGTTAAAAAACTCATTGTTTTCTGCCTTGAAAGAAACCATGAGTCGGTATCTTTGTCGTAGGAAGAAAAATATCCGTGTGCGAAAGAGTCGGGCATATAAAAGCCGCGGGTTGTGCTTGTGGCGCAGCATTCGGAGGACAGAATCGGTTTTTCGGGATATTTTTTATGTAATATGTCAAAATCGTCTAAATTATAGTTTATGCAAACAGCGTCAAGAAAATCAAATACTTTTGCGTCTTTCGGATTGTTGGACACAGCGCTGCAAACGTACCTTGTTTTGTCCAGTTTTTTAATGCGCGCACTCATTCTTTTGCAGATTTTTTCCCCGCATTCGGTTAAGTGATGTGGTTCTTCATTTCCGATTGACCAAAACATTACCGACGGACGGTTGCGGTCCCGGCGGACAAGCATATCAAGCTGAGAAAGCGAGTCCTCGCACGAGGAAAAATGACGGGTTTCGTCCATCACTATAAAGCCCGTTTCATCAAGCGCGTCCATAGTTGCCTCACTGTGGGGATAGTGGGTTGTGCGGTAGCCGTTGGCGCCCATTTGCTTTATAAGCTCTATTTTATAGCGCGCAATATTATCGGGCACGGCTCTGCCGGTCAGTCCGAAATCCTGATGGGCACACATACCGTTTATAAAAACTTTTCTGCCGTTTAGAAAAAATCCGCTGCCGTCGGCAAAAAATGTTCTGAAGCCCGTGCGCGTGCTGTATGAATCTATAAGCTTTGAATTTTTGAAAATTTCAACGGTGACGCTGTAGAGGTTTGGAGAGTTTATGTCCCAAAGCTTTGGATTTTTTATTGTTAAAGTGTCGTGCGATGTGGCTTTGTCCTGCGCCGAAATGTCAAGGCTGCACTTGCCGCAGGCAATTTTATTGCCGTTTGCATCATACACATATTCTTTTATTTCAAGGCTTGCGCTTTCGTATGATGAATTTATAATATCTGTGTTTATCTCCATTAGCCAGTCGGTGTCGTTTATTTTTTTGCTCGGTGCGTAAATTCCCCATAAATCAACTGCAATTTCGTTTGTTTTAATCAGCCAGACATGGCGGTAAATTCCGCACCCTTCATACCACCAGCCCTCATTTTTTGAAGAATTTATATAAACTGCCAGAACATTTTCGCTTTCGCCGTATAAGGCAAAGTCTGATATATCAACTTCAAAGCTTGTGTAGCCGCAGAAGTTGCGCTTTAAAGGGCAGCCGTTTAAATAAACGCAGCAGCTGCCGGAAACCGCTTCAAACAAAAGCGTTATTCTTTTTTTGCTGTCATCTTCGCTTAATTTGAATTTTTTTCTGTACCATGCATTTTGATAGGAAAAAAAGCCTAAGGCATTGTTTTCGTTTGGGTTTGGAGTTTGAGTGATTGTGTAGTCATGCGGAAGATTAACGTTTTGCCATTTTCTTGTATCAAGACCGGGAATTTTGTCATACACATCGCAGCCGCCGCCGTACATCACGGAAGCCGGCCCGTAGGTTTCGCTTTCGGTTTTTGCGCTTGCATAAACAAAGCCTTTGTCTTTCGGAAAATCATATGTTATATCACCGCAGTGAAAAAGCCAGGAATCGTCAAATAATATTTTTTGCCTCATAGTTTTTTTCCTCCTTTTAACAGGCGTGTTTTGTTTTGCTTTCTGATGCTCAAGGTAAGTATAAAATCAAACCGGTAAAATTGCAATGCGTTTTTCTGCTTATAATACGGACAAAACTGCTTTTTAACTTGACAAAATCGCGGTTTTGTAATAATATTTAGTTAAAAATTGCTTTAACGGAGGGGCAAAACAGTGGAAATTTATTTTGCAAGAGGGGAAAAAAGCAGCGATTTTGCATCAGAAGATTATATACATATAAATAATTTCGGATATTATAAAAATATTATAAAAACCGTTTGCACAGCTCGGATAAACGGCAGATGCGACTATCAGATAATATATGTGTCACGCGGGAGGATGAATGTGAAAATAAACGATGAAAACTGCGTTTTAAAAGACGGCGATGCCGTTATTTTTTATCCGGGCGAAAAACAGATTTACAGTTTTGAAAAAGAAAAAAATTCCTGTTATTTTTGGATACATTTTTCAGGTCACGGAGCAAAGAATTTGTTAGAGGGGCTTAATCTGCCCGCAGGCATTTATCATACCGGAGGCTTTTTTAGATTTTCTGCGGCATTTTCGGAAATGAAAGAAGCGTTTTCGGTATGCAGCTTTTCTGCGGAGGTTAATATTTTGGGAATTTTTTTGTCGCTTTTGTCGGAGTTTTCAAAAAAAGTTAATCTGCCGGGAAATGAAATTTCAAAAGCAATTGAACTTATGGGGGCAAACAAAATATATACAAATGCTTATTTGGCGGAGCTTTGCCTTATGAGCGAATATCATTTTATACGCAAATTTAAAGAGTATATGAAAACGACTCCGCACAGATATCAAACTCAAACAGCGGTAAAAAAAGCTGTGCGCATGCTTGAAGACACGAACCTTCGGATAGGAGAAATTGCCGACGCTGTCGGATTTCGTGATCAGATGTATTTCGGCAGAGTGTTTAAAAGCATTATGAATATCTCGCCGACGGAATTTCGAAAACTGTACAAAATAACATAAAAGTTTGACTTGCGTGTGCATTTTGTGTTAAAATTAATTATTAAATCGCAAAGGGGAAATAAAGATGGAAATCGAAACAAAATGTCTTCACTCGGGATATGAACCCGAAAACGGAAAGCCGCAGACGCTTCCTATATACCAAAGCACCACGTTTAAATATCACAGCACCGATGAGGTGGCAAAGCTTTTTGATTTAACGCAGGACGGATTTTTTTATTCAAGACTTGCCAACCCCACGGTTGACGCGGTTGAAAAAAAGATTGCGGATTTGTGCGGCGGCGCCGGCGCGCTTATGACAAGCAGCGGACAGAGCGCAAATATGCTTGCAATGCTCAATTTTATAGGCAGCGGCGATCATTTTATCAGCTCGTCTGCTATTTACGGCGGAACGCTTAATCTGTTTAACGTCACGTTTAAAAAGCTTGGAATAGACGTTACGTTTGTTGATAACAATGCAACCGAAGAAGAGATAATGGCTTCTGTGCGCCCCAATACGAAGGCGATCTTCGGAGAAACAATTTCAAACCCGACAATTGAAATTTTTGATATAGAGCGTTTTGCAAAAATTGCGCATAAAATAGGTGTGCCGCTTGTTGTTGACAACACGTTTGCAACGCCGTATCTTCTTCGTCCGATTGAGTACGGAGCGGATATTGTTACTCATTCTACCACAAAATATTTAGACGGTCATGCGCTGACAATCGGCGGCGTTATAGTAGACAGCGGAAAGTTTGACTGGACAAACGGAAAGTATCCCGAATTTACCGAGCCGGACGAATCGTATCACGGTGTTGTGTATACAAAAGACTTTGCGGCGTGTCCGTATATTGTTAAAGCAAGAGTTCAGCTTATGCGCGACATGGGTGTGTGCCAGAGTGCATTTGGTGCGTTTTTGGTAAACCAGGGTATTGAAACGCTGCCCGTGCGTATGGACAGACATTGTGAAAATGCCGACAAAATCGCAAAGTTTCTGCAAACGTGTCCTCAGGTGGAAAACGTTAGCTACCCGACGCTTGAAAATTACAAACAAAAAGAACTTTATAAAAAATATTTCAAAAAGGGCGCAAGCGGAGTTATAGCGTTTGAGTTAAAAGGCGGCAGAGAAGCAGGGGCAAGATTTATAGATAATTTAAAAATTGTTTCGCTTTTGGTGCACGTTGCAGATATCAGAACCTGCGTTTTGCATCCCGCAAGTTCAACGCACCGTCAGCTGACGGACGAGCAACTTAAAGCCGGCGGAGTCACTCCGGGACTTATAAGGCTTTCTGTGGGACTTGAAAATGCAGATGATATTATAGCAGATATTAAACAGGCGCTTGAAGCGTAAAAAAACATTGTTTTTTAAATATTCAAAAAAATGGCGCGTATCAAAACGTTTCGTTTTGATACGCGCTATTTCGATAGATAGATATATTTATTTCCAGTGTTTGAGCTTTGGAACAACCGCCTCCATATGCGCCCGAACCTGTTCGGCGGGCCAGTTTTCGCTTGCCAGATGGTTTACGCAAAAATCAATAAGCTGTTCTTTGCTTGAATATTTAAACTCGCCGTATGTGTAGCACCATTTGCAGTATTCTTCATTGAAAGCGCCGTCCGGCTCTTTGCTGATTGTGGCGTCGTCAAGCGGCATACCGCAGCACTGACATATTAATTGCATCGGCGAACCAAGCAGCGTGTTAATGGAAACATCAAAAAATTTCGACAAAAGTTTCAGTGTTTCTGTGTTTGGAGTTGTTTCGCCGTTTTCCCAGCGCGATACGGCTTGTCTTGTAACAAAAAGTTTTTCTGCAAGCTCATCTTGCGACAATCCCTTTTTTGTTCTCAGATTAAGTAAAATATCCTTTGTATCCATAAAAATCACCTCAACATTATTTTAGCATAAATATATTTTTAAAACAAGCAACTATCTGTTGCCTTTGCACGGGCATCAGACAGCAAAGTCCGATATGGTTTAAAAAGGCAAAGTACGCTTTAATTTTTGATACATAATACATACAAAACAAACTGCGGCCAAAATTTGACCGCAGTTTGTATAATGTTAATTATTATTTTGCTGCTTTAATAGCTGCCTGTGCTGCTGCAAGACGCGCGATCGGAACTCTGAACGGTGAGCATGATACATATGAAAGACCGATTTCGTTGCAGAATTCTACCGATGAAGGATCGCCGCCGTGTTCGCCGCATATTCCGATATGCATATCGGGGCGAACGTTTCTGCCTTCTTTTGTTGCAAGCTTCATAAGCTTGCCAACGCCGTCACGGTCGATTTTTGCAAAAGGATCGTTTTCAAAAATCTTTTCGTCATAATATGCACCAAGGAATTTTCCGGCATCGTCTCTTGAAAAACCGAATGTCATCTGAGTGAGATCGTTTGTGCCGAAGCAGAAAAACTCTGCCTCTTTTGCGATTTCGTCAGCGGTGAGCGCTGCGCGGGGGATTTCAATCATTGTACCGACTTCGTATTTTATATCAGAACCCGCAGCCTTTATTTCTTCGTCTGCAATTTTAACAACAACATCTTTTACAAATTTAAATTCTTTAACATCGCCGACAAGCGGAATCATGATTTCGGGAACTATGTTCCAGTCCGGATGAGCTTTTTTAACGTTTATGGCAGCGCGGATAACCGCTTTTGTCTGCATTGATGCAATTTCCGGATAAGTTACCGACAAACGGCAGCCGCGGTGTCCCATCATGGGGTTAAATTCGTGAAGCGAAGCTATTATGGATTTAATATCTTCAACGGTTTTTCCCTGAGCGTCGGCTAAAAGTTTGATATCTTCTTCGGTTGTCGGAACAAATTCATGAAGCGGCGGATCAAGGAAACGTATGGTTACGGGGTTTCCTTCAAGAGCTTCGTAAAGCTTTTCAAAGTCTGCCTGCTGAATGGGAAGAATTTTTGCCAAAGCGGCTTCTCTGTCTTTAACGTTATCTGCGCAAATCATTTCGCGGAAAGCGTCTATTCTGTCGCCTTCAAAGAACATATGCTCCGTGCGGCAAAGACCTATGCCCTCTGCGCCAAGCTCACGGGCTTTTTTAGCGTCTGCCGGAGTGTCGGCGTTGGTTCTTACCTTTAATGTTCTAAACTCATCTGCCCATTTCATTATTCTGTCGAATTCGCCGGCGATTACTGCGTCAACCGTCGGGATTATGCCGTCATATATATTGCCGGTTGAACCGTCGATTGAGATAAAGTCTCCCTCTTTATATGTTTTGCCCGACAAAACGAATTTTTTGTTGTCTTCGTCCATGTTGATATCTGAGCATCCTGATACACAGCAGCGGCCCATGCCTCTTGCAACAACGGCTGCATGCGATGTCATGCCGCCTCTCACGGTTAAAATGCCCTGTGCGGCTTTCATGCCTTCAATATCTTCGGGAGAGGTTTCCAAACGAACCAAAACAACCTTTTCGCCATTGTCGTTCCAATTCTTTGCATCGTCTGCCGTAAACACTATTTTTCCGCAGGCAGCGCCGGGAGATGCAGCAAGTGCGCGTGCAACAGGGGTTGTGTTTTTAAGAATTTTTGCGTCAAACTGAGGATGCAAAAGCGTGTCTAAATTTCTCGGATCAATCATTAAAACTGCTTCTTTGGGAGTAATCATCTTTTCATCAACCAAGTCACAGGCGATTTTTAAAGCTGCCTGAGCGGTTCTTTTGCCGTTTCTTGTCTGAAGCATGTAAAGAGTGCCGTCTTCAATTGTAAATTCCATATCCTGCATATCGCGGTAGTGGTTTTCAAGCGTCTGACAGATGTTTGTAAACTGCTCGTACACCTTAGGCATAACTTCTTTTAAATGGTCAATTTTTTGCGGAGTTCTGACGCCTGCAACAACGTCTTCGCCCTGAGCGTTCATCAAAAATTCGCCCATAAGCTTCTTTTCGCCGGTTGCCGGATCGCGAGTGAACGCAACGCCGGTGCCGGAAGTGTTGCCCATGTTGCCGAAAACCATCATCTGAACATTTACCGCAGTACCCCATGAATAGGGAATGTCATTGTCTCTGCGGTATACGTTTGCGCGGGGGTTGTCCCATGAACGAAATACCGCCTCTATTGCGCCCATAAGCTGCTCGGTCGGATCCGTCGGAAAATCAAAGCCCTTTTCGCGCTTAAACTCGTCTTTGAACATATGTGCAAGTTCGGCTAAATCCTCGGCAGTTAAGTCAACATCTAATGTTATGCCTTTTTTTTCTTTCATTTTATCGATTAATTCTTCAAAATGCTTTTTGCCGACGCCCATAACAACATCGGAATACATTTGAATAAATCTTCTGTAGCAATCCCATGCCCATCTGGGGTTGCCGCTTTTTTCGGAAATTACGTTTACAACCTCTTCGTTTAAGCCGAGATTTAAGATTGTGTCCATCATGCCGGGCATTGATGCTCTTGCGCCCGAACGAACCGATACGAGGAGCGGATTTTGCGTGTCACCGAATTTTTTGTTTGTGATTTGCTCCATCTTTTTAATGTTTTCCATAATCTGATCTTTAATTTCATCGCTTATTTTTTTCCCGTCGTCATAGTATTTTGTGCAGGCCTCGGTTGAAATTGTGAATCCCTGGGGAACAGGCAGGTTAAGACCTGTCATTTCGGCAAGGTTAGCGCCTTTTCCGCCGAGAAGATTTCTCATTGTTGCGTTGCCCTCTTTAAACAGATAAACATATTTTTTGCTCATCTTAAAAATTCCTCCTTATAACTTTTAAAATATATATTAAAGATTTTCAAGCGTTTGTCATAATTAAAGAAAATCTTTTTAACAAAATTAATTATTGACCAAAAAAGCAAACAATAAACAATTGGGAAAACAAAGCTCTTGGCATAGTTTGTCAAGAGCTTTGTTTTATTCATATGTTATTATAACTGTCATTTGATTATTATCCCAGCTTACAGATGCGCCCAGCGCTTCTGCTATAAAGCGTACGGGAGCTGTTAATGTATTGTTTTTAATCACTGCGGCTGTTTCTGTTTCGATTACGGTGCTTTGCGAATTTTCGCTTTTGAACATAGCCTTTGCGCCGGCCTGGAAAGCAAGAGACGTGTTGTTTTTTGATATAAACACGGTTTGGGTTTCGCTTTCCCACACAACCGAAGCGTTTAAAGCCTCACATATTTTGCGGACGGGCATCATAACTCTGTTTTCAGATATAAAGGGCAGGTTGTTTTCGTCAAAAGAGACAAATTCGCCGTTTGAGCATACTTTTACCAAAGAATTGCCGCCGTCATTTGCAAAAACAGCAAAGCTTTCAAAAAAAAGCATAATACAAACGGTTAAAACCAATATGCGTTTTATCCTCAAATAAAGCCCTCCTCAAATAAAAATAAGCAAATTATTGTTTTAATTAAAAATAATTTACCATTACCAACCAAAATTATTATACACTAATTATGAAATAAAATCAATAGTTAATTCAAAAAAACAAAAAAAATAGACAGTATGCACAAATAACACCGTAAAAAATCATAAAAATACAAAAAACAACACAAAGTTAAAAAATAACAGATTAAAAAGACTCCCCATAAATATTAAAATACACCCATAAGACATATTTTTTTGTCCGGTGCGAAAAAATTAAAAAAAAGGGGAAAAATGCTTTACTTTTGAGGTGGATTATGTTATCATAAATTATAATTGATAGTATAATGGAATTATTTTAGATAATTTTTTTATGTTGAAAGGTCGTAATGAGAAATGAGCGAAAAACAAATATTTACACCGGCGGTTGCAGGTATGCAGGCTTCGGCAATAAGAGAAATTTTTAAAATGCTTGATAAGGTGGATATTATATCTTTTGCGGCGGGTATTCCCGCACCGGAGCTTTTTCCGGCAAAAGAGTGGAGCGAAATAACAAAAGAAATACTTACAAACAATTCAAAAACTGCTTTGGTTTACGGCGTGACGGAAGGATATCTGCCGCTTCGCAATTTAACAAAAAAGCGCATGGAAAAGGCAGATGTTTTTAATGCCGACACAGATGAGCTTATTATAACGAGCGGCGCTCAGCAGGCGATTGACTTAACAGCTAAGGTGCTTTTAAATCCGGGCGACGCAGTAATTGCCGAAAACCCGAGTTTTATAGGTTCGCTTAATTCGTTTCGTTCATACGGCGCAAAGCTTTACGGGGCAAAAATCGAAGACGACGGAATAAATACAGACGATGTTGAAAGACTTCTTAAAGAGCATGACAACGTTAAATTTATATACACGATACCGACATTTCAAAATCCTTCGGGTACAACGATGAGTCTTGAAAAGAGAAAAAAACTTTTGGAGCTTGCCGAAAAGTATGATGTTATGATTTTGGAAGATAATCCGTACGGAGAGCTGCGCTTTAACGGCAAAGACGTTGCAACGCTTAAGTCTATGGATAAAACGGGCAGAGTGATTTATGCGGGAACATATTCAAAAACGCTTGCTCCGGGAATAAGAGTCGGCTTTTTGTGTGCTGCAAAAAAAATTGTCGACAGAGTTATTGTGGTTAAGCAGGTAAACGATGTTAACACAACTGTTTTAAGTCAGATGATGGTTTATGAATATATCACAAGATACGACTTTGAAGCACATATTAAAAAGTGCTGCGAAGTTTACAAAAAAAGATGTGATCTGATGCTTTCGAAGATGGACGAAAAATTCCCGAAAGAATGCAAATACACCCGTCCGGACGGCGGAATATTCATTTTGGCAACCATGCCCGAAGGGTGTGACACAAAAAAAATGCTTGCCGAAGCTATAGAAAATAAAGTTGCATTTGTTCCGGGCAACACGTTTATGCATGATATGGATGCGCCTTCAAATATGTTCAGATTAAATTATTCGGTTACAAGCGAGGACGCTATAATAAAAGGAATAGACCTTTTAAGCGAAGTTGTTAAAAAATATGCGGTAAAATAAGAATTTATCATAAAAAGGGAGACAAAATAAAAATGTGTGAAACAACAAATCAGCCGGAAAAGAAAAAAAGAATATTTTCCGGAATACAGCCCTCGGGATGCGTTACGTTGGGAAACTATCTCGGAGCTATAAAAAACTGGGTTGATCTTCAGGATGAGTACGAGTGTTTGTATTCTGTGGTTGATCTTCATTCCATAACAGTCAGACAAAATCCGTCGGAATTAAGAAAAAGATGCGTTGAGTTTTTGTGCTTGTTTTTAGCATGCGGACTTGATCCCGATAAAAACATAATGTATTTTCAGTCGCATGTCAGCGCGCATGCCGAACTCGGCTGGATTTTAAACTGCTACACATATATGGGCGAGCTTAACCGCATGACGCAGTTTAAGGATAAATGCGCAAAGCATGCCGATAATATAAACGTTGGCTTGTTTGCATATCCTGATCTCATGGCGGCGGATATTTTGCTTTATCAGACAGATTTGGTGCCTGTAGGTGTTGACCAAAAGCAGCATCTGGAAATAACGCGCGATATTGCAAACCGCTTTAACGGCATATACGGAAATGTTTTTAAAATTCCCGAAGCCTATATTCCAAAGGTTGGCGCAAAGATTATGAGCCTTACCGAGCCTACAAAGAAAATGTCTAAATCCGACACAAATCCGAAAGGATTTATATCGATTGTTGAAGACGGAAGCGTTATTGCAAAGAAGATAAAAAGCGCAGTAACCGATTCGGACGGCAGAATATGCAGAGGCGAGGGCAAAGAAGGAATTGAAAACCTCATGAACATACTAAGCTGTGTAACGGGAGAAAGCATCGATTCCATAGAAGACAGATTTTCCGGCAGAGGTTACGGCGAGTTTAAAAACGAGGTTGCAGAGGCTGTCGTTGAAAGCTTAAGA
Organism: uncultured Clostridia bacterium; assembly: GCA_934457145.1. Lineage (GTDB taxonomy): Bacteria > Bacillota > Clostridia > UBA1381 > UMGS1253 > CAKSHP01. The sequence goes on from CAKSHP010000027.1 coordinate 20,769, forward strand.
CCGATAAAAGAAAAATACGAAATGTATTTAAAAGATAAAGCATATATAGAAAAGGTTTACAAAGACGGAGCGCAAAAAGCGTCGTATCTTGCGCAGAGAACGCTTTCAAAGGTATACAGAAAAATCGGTTTTGTGGACAGAGCAAGATAATAAACTGAGGTGAGATATGTGTTGGCAAATATAAATGTTTACGCATGCGTGATACTTGCGGCAGCTTTTTTGTGCACATTTTTGTTCACGTTTGCGCTTGTGCCGGTGGCAAGAGCCGTTGCCGGAAAAATCGGTGCAATAGATGTTCCCAAAGATGACAGAAGAATGCATAAATATCCGATTCCGCGTCTTGGCGGTCTGGCAATATTTTTGGGATTTCTGGTTGGAGTTTTGGCATTTGTGGGACTGACAAGGCAGATTGTTGCGCTTTTGGTCGGCAGCGTTATAATAGTTGTTTTGGGAATGGTCGACGATTGCAAAAACCTGCCGGCAAAATTTAAGTTTTTGGTGCAGATTATAGCAGCAGTGATAACTGTATATCTCGGCGACATAAAAATAGATATTTTTACAAACCCGAATATTTTTTCAAGCCAGACAATTATAAGCCTCACAGGATGGCTTACGGTTCCGGTTACTGTTATATGGATAGTTGCTATAACAAACGCGGTTAATCTTATAGACGGACTTGACGGACTTGCTGCCGGAATATCGAGCATTGCGGCAGTGTCTTTGGTGTTTGTGAGCGCGTTTGTGGATCAGCCGACAATCGAGCTTTTAGCGCTTATAATAGCGGCGGCGTGCTTTGGATTTTTGCCGCACAACTTTGCGCCAAAGGGCAAAAAGATTATAATGGGAGACACGGGCTCAACATTTCTGGGATTTGCGCTTGCGGTGCTTTCAGTTCAGGGAGTGTTTAAAAGTTATGCCGTTATATCGTTTGCGGTTCCGTTTTTAATTTTGGGACTGCCGATTTTTGACACGGCGTTTGCAATTTTAAGAAGGCTTTTTACAGGCAAGGGAATCATGACGCCCGACCGCGGACACATACATCACAAGCTTGTGGATATGGGATTTACGCAAAAACAATCAGTGTTTATACTGTATGCGATGAGCTGCATTTTAGGTATCACGGCGGTTGTTTTGGCATATGACAATGCGCTCAGAGCAATGATACTTCTTTTCGGAGTTTTGATTTTTATTGCTGTGGGAGCGATGATAACCGTTAGAAAAAATACCGGCGCATCTTCTGAAAACGATGTTCATGTAAAGGTTATTTTAGGAAAAAACAACAGCGAAAAAGATAATGATAAATAATGCGGGAGAGTGTGGTATGAGCGAGAATAAAAAAATTAAAGTTATGACGGTTTTCGGAACAAGACCGGAGGCCATCAAAATGGCGCCTCTTGCCAAAGAGCTTGAGGCATGCGAATATATAGACGCAAAGGTGTGTGTAACGGCACAGCACAGACAAATGCTCGATCAGGTGCTTGAAATATTTGATATAGCGCCGGACTACGATTTGGATATCATGAAACAGCGTCAGAGCTTGGTCGGCATAACGGCAAGGGTTATAGAAGGCCTAGACGAGGTTATAAAAAAAGAAAATCCGGACGTGATTTTGGTGCACGGCGACACATCAACAACATTTGCCGGAGCGCTTGCAGCTTTTTATAATAAAGTTAAAATCGGCCATGTTGAAGCAGGGCTCAGAACATATGACAAATACTCGCCGTTTCCCGAGGAGATGAACCGCTGTTTAACAGGCGTTTTGGCAGATTTTCACTTCTCGCCGACGGTTAAAAACAAAAACAATCTTTTAAAGGAAAACGTAAGCGAAGACAAGATATATATAACGGGAAACACGGTAATCGATGCGCTTAAGAGCACGGTTAAAAAAGATTATGTGTTTAACGACGAAAATTTAAGAAAAATAGATTTTTCAAAAGAGCGCATAATTTTAGTTACGGCGCACAGAAGAGAAAACTTAGGCGAACCGCTTAAAAATATATGTTATGCATTAAAAGAAATTGCAGATACTTATAAAGATGTCAGAATTGTGTATCCGGTGCATTTAAATCCGGCGGTGCGCGAAGTGGTGTTTGATATTTTGGGAAACCACGACCGTATAAGCCTTATAGATCCCGTAAACGTTGACGATCTTCACAATGCAATATCGCGCTGTTTTATGGTCATGACAGACTCCGGCGGACTTCAGGAAGAGGCGCCGTCTCTGGCAAAGCCGGTTATTGTTTTAAGAAAAGAAACCGAACGCCCCGAAGCTGTTGAAGCGGGAACGGTTGTTATAGCAGGAGTTGAAAAAGACGATATTTTAAGCATTGCAAAAAAACTTCTGGAAGATAAAGCCGAGTACGACAAAATGGCTCATGCTGCAAATCCTTACGGCGACGGAAAGGCATCTGAGCGAATAGTTTCGGCTTTGGGATACGAATTCGGCATACTTTCCGAAAGGGTAAGCGATTTTGAATAAAAGAACAAAAACAAAAAATACTATAAAAAACAGAGCTGAAATGCTGCGCGCACTGAGCATGATAACAGGGTTTGGACTAAGTATGGTAACGCCTGTTTTGCTGTGTGTGTTTGCTGCAAAGTTTTTGCAAAAGAAATTCGGCTTGCCGGAGTGGATAATGCCGGCTGCCGTACTGCTTGGCGCTGCTTCGGGTTTTTGGAGCATGATAAAAATGATAAAGACTAATTCTAAAAAGGATGAGTGATGCGCGTGCTTTCAAAAGATATTAAAAAAGAGATTTTAAGGTTTGCAGTCGGAGTTATTATTTTAGGGGCGTTGGGAGAAGCTGTTATAGCGGCTTTCTTTAGCGGCAGCAACGAATTTTTAAAGCTTGTTTTGGGAATGTTTATAGGATGCGTTTATGTTATATTCAATTTTGCCTACACTGCCTTTAGCGTGTGCAAAAGCGCAGACAAGGGCGATAAGGCGAAAATGTATATGCAGCTTGCCTATATGAGCAGAATGGTGTTTTTGGTTATATTTGTGCTCTGCGCAATATATATACCGGTTTTTAATGTCTACAGTGCGGTAATACCGCTTTTGTTTACAAGAATTGTTATTCTTGCAGAAGCTGTTTTATTTAAAAATAAGGATGGTAAAAAACAATGAACGTTAGCGTAAAAGGCCCTGAGATACTATGGGATTTTTATGGAATAAAAATTACCGAAACAATAAGAAACGGCTGGATTATTATGCTTTTTATAACGCTTTTGTGCATTTGGCTTGCATCGGGGCTAAAAAAGCAAAATCCGGGCAAAAAACAAATAATTGCCGAAAAAATAGTCGGATTTTTCTACGGGCTCACAGATGATGTTATGGGCAAAAAATATCAAAGCTTTGCGCCATACATCGGAGCGCTCTTTATGTTTTCGCTTTTCGGAAGCTTGTCAAGCCTTTTGGGAGCAAGACCGATGACCGGCGATTTAAACACAACGCTCGGCTGGTCGCTTATGACGTTTGTTATGGTGCAGGTAAATAATATGCGCCTAAACGGATTTTTCGGCTGGCTTCGCTCATTTGCCTCACCTGTGGCATTTATGCTGCCTTTAAATATTATAAGCGAGGTTGCAAACCCTGTTTCAATGGCGTTTCGTCATTTCGGAAACATTGCATCGGGCATTGTAATATCGGCGCTTGTTTATGCTGCTCTGGCGGCGGGGAGCAATGCACTTTTAGCAAACACGTTTTTAGGCGGAGTGCCGATTTTGCAGATAGGTATTCCGGCAGTATTATCAATATATTTCGACCTTTTCACAAGCTTTTTGCAGGCGTATATAATATGTATGCTTACGATGGTGTTTGTGTCGGGCGTGGAATAATAAAAAAGTCAGTAATGTGTGACAACACTAAGTATAAAAAATAAAAAACACGGAGGTTATTTATTATGACTGGAATGGAACTTGCAATTGTTAAGGCGGCGTCGGCTATAGGAGCGGGACTTGCTATGATAGCGGGTATCGGCCCCGGTATAGGTCAGGGTTATGCGGCAGGACGCGCTGCCGAGGCGGTAGGCCGTCAGCCTGAGGCTAAAGGCGATATAACAACAACAATGCTTTTTGGCTGCGCAGTTGCGGAATCAACGGGTATTTACGGTCTTGTTGTGGCAATGATTTTGCTTTTTGCAAATCCATTGATTTAAAAATAAGACGTCAGGAGGAAAGTTTTAGTGGGTAATTTGGAATTTGTTTCTATTGACACATGGACTCTTATATTCACATGGGTAAACCTTATCATTTTATTTTTAATAGTAAAAAAGATTTTGTTTAAGCCTGTTAAAAAAATGATTGACGAAAGACAAGCCGAGGTTGACAAAATGTATAAAGATGCGCAAGAGTCTGTGCAAAAAGCTGAGGAAATGAAAAACGATTACACCAAAAGACTCTCGGGTGCAAAAGAGGAAGCTAAAAACATTGTTTCAAATGCGCAGAAAACCGCAAGCGAGAACAGTGAAAAACTTATAAAGCAGACTCAACAGGAAATCTCGGCAATGAAAAGAAAGGCCGATGAACAGATAGAAGCGTCGAAAAAGGCGGCAATGGCAGAGGCGAAGGGTGATATTGCTTCGATGGCTGTTATGGTTGCCCAAAAGGTGCTTGAAGAAGAAATTGACGAGAGCAGTTATCTTAAAACAGCTGAAAAGTGTATAGAAAAGATAGGTGATAATCAATGACAAATCTTGCGGCTTCTTATGCAGAGGCGCTTTATATGCTTGCCGCCGAAGAGGGCATAAGCGAAAGCGTGTTAAACGATTTGGAAGAGATTTGCATTTTGCTTGGCGAAAATAAAGACTATATAAGGCTTGCCAATGAGTCTCAGATAAATTTTGAAACTAAAAAGCAGCTGCTTGACGAGGCTTTTTTAAATAAAATAGAAAAATACACGCTCAATTTTTTGAAAATTCTTGCAAAGAAAAAAATTTTTCATATT
>CAKSHP010000028.1 GCA_934457145.1 uncultured Clostridia bacterium
ATGAAAACCTCAACGATTTGTCAGCCGAAACAAAAGCAAGATTAAAAATAAGTATTGCCCCTATTATAACCGAATAAAATTCAGTAAAAAGGCTGTAAAAAAATAATATGGATAACTAAACCTTACATATAAAAATTATAACATATAAAAATACCCCGCAAAATAATTGCGGGGTATTTTTGGCGTGCCGCAGAAGATTCGAACTCCCGACCTTCTGATCCGTAGTCAGACGCTCTATCCAGCTGAGCTAGCGGCACATATTTTCAATCAACGTATGACATTATAACATATAAAAGACGGTTTGTCAAATGTTTTTTTCAAAAAATATGATTTATGTTAAATCGGGCATTGGCTGCATTGACAATTTTATGCTTTAGCAGTATAATATTTTGGAAAAAGTGAGTTGGGGGAGCGGTAAATATGCAATATGAAGTAAAAGAAATTGAAAAGCTTAACTGTGTTATAAGATATCCGAAAGATTTTGAGGAGGGCAAAAAATATCCTGTTATAATGTTTTTTCACGGAGCAGGCGGCAGGGGAGATGATATTAATGTGCTAAAAGATAATCCGTATTTCAAAATTACGGATATGCATGACGATTTTCCTTTTATAACGGTTGCGCCGCAGTGCAACGCAGAGACATGGTTTGATTTGTTTGAAAAAATGAAAAACCTTATAGAAAATATATATGAAAAAGATTTCACGGATAAAAAACGGTTTTATGCTATGGGCGCAAGCATGGGAGGCTATGCAACGTGGCAGATAGCGATAAGCATGCCGAAATATTTTGCGGCAATTGTGCCGATTTGCGGCGGGGGAATGTATTGGGATGCGGCAAGGCTTAAAAACGTGCCTGTATGGGCATTTCATGGCGCAAAGGACAGCTGCGTGTTTTTAGAAGAGTCGCAGAAAATGGTTGATGCGGTAAACTATAATAACGGCTGCGCAAAGCTTACAGTTTATCCTGAAAATGAGCATAATTCATGGAGCGACACATATGCAAATCCCGAAGTTTTTGCATGGCTTTTAAAAAATGAGAACAAAAACGAAAAAGAGCTTTTAAACAAATTTAAAGGCAGCGAAATTTACGGATAAAACAAACCGGGAAAGGCGGATTTTAATCTGCCTTTCCCGGTTTATTTTTTTGCGTTTTATATTGCGTTGGCGTCAGACCGGTGTATTTTTTAAAAATTCTTGTAAAGTAATGATTGTTATCAAAATTGACCTGGTATGATATTTCTTTTACGGACATGTTTGTGCGCAGCAAAAGGTTTTTTGCAGTTTCGATGCGTTTTTGTATGAGGTATTTATGAGGGGGTATGCCGAATTTTTCTTTAAATTTTCTTATTATATATTTATCGGTTACGCAAAAAAGCCTTTTAACGTAGTCGATGTCGCCCAAAGTGTTATCGATTACATCTTTGACATACACGGCAACGTCGCTTACGGGAGTGAATTCAAAGTTGATTTGCTTTTTTGCCATGCTTATTTTCATTATTATTTCGTGCAGCAGGAGCGCAAATTTATATGTTATTTCACATGATTGGTCTGCAAGCTGAAGAAGCGAATGAATTTTTTTGATTTCGTTTTCGGTATTGCAGAAAACGCAGGTAAAACCGTCCTGCAGTTTATAGGCTTTAAGCAGGCACACGATTAAGTCGCCGTCGGCGTTAAACCATATTTTCTTAAGCGGTTTTGCAGACACGGAATAATATTTTATGGCGGAATTTTTTTTGACTATGTATGTATCGCCTGCATTTACTGTGTAGGTTTTATTATTTATTTCAAATTTCATTTTTCCCGAGATAACATATTCGAAAATATAATACGGGGTGTCAGGATGCTCTGTTTTAAAGTGAGAGGTCGGCTGCGTTGTGCCGAAAAAGAAATTGTTAAGAAGCGTGTTTTCCCAGGGAAAATTTAAGCTTTTGTTTTCCATTTTTATCTCCTGTTTGATAATCTTAATTTTATTATAGTATGCAAGTGTGTTTATGTCAATAAAAATAAGAATTTTGTGCACCGTTTTGAGAATTTTGTGCATTGAATTGTCTGTGATGATAATGTATTCTAATAATGAACCTACATAGAAAATGAGTGAATTGACGGAAAAAAATAATATTATTCATATAAAGCCCTCCGCAATCTAAACATGCTTATTATAGCATATTTTTTGTTTAAAAATCAATATAAATATGCATTATTCTGTGGTAAAGTTTGCAGTGAAAGAATGGTAACAGTGTTGTTTTGGCGGATTTTATAATTGTGACTGCAGTTGTAGAAAATATATGACAAATATATAATTTAAGGAGATGATTTTATGAAAAAATTAGCAGCATGGGTTGTGTTTGTGTGCATGATTTTTACGTGTGTGCCGGCGTTTAGCGTGTATGCAGATGAACCTGCGGGAGGAGTAGGCGGACTTGAAGAATATCTGAAAGCTTCGGCCGCTTTGGAAAATGACGGGTACATAGGTGTTCCGGTTGATCTTTATACATATTATAAAGACACGCCGACGGAGCAAACAAAAGTTATTTTGTATGTTATTAATACAAACACAAAAAGAACGGGCACGGCAAGCGATTATGACATTTTGCGCGATTTTATTGAAAACAAGGGCTGCACAGTTGTTGTGGCGGACTATAAAAACAGCGAAAAAGCAAAAACGCCCGATCTTGACTGGAGTTTGGCAAAGATTGCTGTTGCAGTAAACGAAAGAGGCGAGTATTTAAACGGACAAAAATATGCTTACAACCGGGTGTTTATTGTTCCGTCGGGCTACAGCGTGGCATTTGACGAATACTATTTTTCTTATGACAAACACGGCACGGACGGCTGTTTTGACCAGATTGTCAAGATGTGGAACAGCGATTTTAAAGGTGTGTACGGAGATAAAACGATAACTTATAAGGACGGCAGCACAAAAAAGGTTAAAGAAGTTGAGGCAAAAACTATTTACGATTGCGTAAATCCGGACGGCACTCCTTTAAATATGGATCTTAAAATGGATATAGTTTATCCGGTCAATCCGGAAAAGGAAGTTCCGGTAATGTGTTTGGCAACAAGCGATGCGGCAAGGCTTTCCGTTTGGGTTTGCTCCGACAGACCGCACCTTACGGGATTTTTATTTTCAGGTTATGCCGGGGCGATTATGGACTTTGCATATGTTCCGATGGCGAGCAGCTGGGGATATTTCGACGGCAACGGTTCGGGCGTATCGGGCGGCGTTACGGGTGATAACTATACGTATTCTTTAGGCGTGTATACGGGAGTTAAGGCAGATACGGCGGCTATAAGAAAATTGAGATGGCTTTCGGATTACAAAAAAGATACATACAAGTTTGACGTATCGAAAATAGGCATTTACGGAAACTCAAAGGCGGGGCCGTGTTTAAGAATCGGCGAGGAACATCCGGAAAAGCTTCAGGAGCAAAGGCTTTTTGTCGGACACCACGGCGAAACACGTTATGAAAACGGCGACACACAAGGTGACGGCAAAGGCGATGACGGCAGTGATATAATCCGCGGCGGAGAGCCTCAGCCGTGGCTTACATATCAAGACGGCAGCGAGATTCCTTCAAACGTGCAGTTCGTTTATGCAAACTGCGGCGACGGAATTGAAAACATATCAAAAAATCATGCGGCAACATATGCAACGGCTTCAATGGAGGGCGACCGTGAAACAATATTTTATGCAAACATAGTAGACGCGTGCAGAACATATGACATACCTTGTTTGTATTTGGGTTTTCCGGAGCTTGGACATGCTTTGGTCGGAAATATGAAAGACAAAGACTATGGAATTAACGGATACAATGCGCTTTTTGATATTGCAAACTACTATTTGAAAGGCGACGGCGCTGCGATAGAGTATATAAAAATGAATGAAACGCAGCAGGCGCCGGTTGACAGCGAAATAACGTTTAAATTTTCGGGAGCGGTTGGCGAAAATGAAATAAAGAAGATAACGGTTACAAACAAGTCTACAAAAAAGACTGTTTCCGGAAGTTTTTCGGCGAGCTTCGGCAATACAGAATGGCTTTTTAAACCGCATGGTTTGGAGGGCGGATATGAATATGAGATAAATGTTCCGGACACGATAGTGTGCGAAAACGGAAAAAATCTTATAAATTCGAAAAAGATGAGCTTTAAAACAAAGTTTGAAAAAACATATGAGGCATACAAAATTTATGATGATGCGGATATGACGCTTTTGAAAACCGAAAGCACCGACAGCAGCGTATACTTTATGTTTAAAGAGACCGACTTTTCAAACACGCCTTATGTTCGTTTAAGATTCAGCACTTTAAACGATGCGGCAAACAACGTTTTGGTTTACGGAGTTGAAGATTTAGACGAAGAAAATTTAAAAAATTCAAAACAAGGGAAGCTTTTGGGCAAAATTTCACTCACAGGCGCCGACGATTATGAGATTGACGTTACTGATTATGTTAAGGATTTAAACGGCAAAAAGCCGGCGTTTATATTAAAGGCGGAAAAGAAAAAGGAAACAAAGGTTATTACAAACTGCGACTTTGAAAACGAGACAGTTGGAAGCGACGATATAAGCACGGGAGGAATAAGCAAGCAGATAGACTGTTTTGTGAGCGATGAAAAGAACACAACCGAAGGAGGCTCAAAAAGCGTTAAGTTCGGTTATAACAAAGATAACAACTATAATAATGGAAAATACCATACCTGGATAGAGAAAATGATGAATGCATATTCGAGCATGCGTATTTTAAAGGCGGCGGATTTAACAGATGAAGATATAGGAAGAAAGCTGCACGTAAGCTTTAAATTTTATGATGAGACAAGCCGTCGGTTAAGGTTTTTGGTGTATCCTTTTATTTCGGGAGATTATGACGATATAGATTCAAATGTTATAATGTATAACGAAATTACCGTTCCGAATCAGTGGACAACATATGAATTTGACTACCGAATTAAAAACGAGCGCGATATCGCGCAAAATAAAAAGTCATTTGTTTTGCAGATGGGCGCTGTTGGAAAAGAGCAGAATGTGGCGGCATATTTAGATGATATAGTGATAACGGAGCAAATAACAGACGTTAAGGTTGCCGGCGGCAGCGGCGAAAATTCATTTGCGCCGTCTCTGGTGGTATATCCCAGCAGCCAGACTGTTTTGCAGAGTGCGGACAGCGCATATGTTGAAAGCGGAAAACTTTCCGACACGCAAATTGACTCGGATTGCTTAAAGGTAAACGGAAGAGCGCTTAGCGCAAATGACAGCGGCAGCAAAACATATGTTAAATTAGACATTGAATCATACGGCGGCGAGCAGGCATACTTTAAATTTAAAACAACTGCCGACAGCCGCGGCACGCTTGAGGTTTACGGTCTTAGCGGCAAAGAAGAATGCGAAAACTGGAAAAGCTCTGCAATAAATTATCTTAATGCTCCGGCAAATGATGTTTACACAAACGGTATACAAAAAGACAAGGCGTATATGCAAGACACTCTTGAAAGATATGAAATAAACGGCGAGGGCGAATACAGTGTTGATGTAAGCGAATATGCTCAATATATGAAAAACAAGGGCGCAAGATATATTACGCTGGTATTTGTTAGCACATCAAAGCCCGAAGTGCTGACAAAAAAATATAATTTTGACCAGGCGGTTGACGCTATCAGAACAGCTGCCGGAGGCGGACTTTCAGACTATGGAAAAACAACCGATGAAGACCACAGCGGCTCGGACGGCAGAAGCTATTACATCGGCAAGCCGGGCAGATTAAAGCTTGATCTTCTCGGAGGATATCATTTGTTTGAAACAAAGGATATCGGCAGAAGCTTTAAAATTACTTATTGGGCAAAAGCGGATGCGCCGACGTCGTTTAAAAACACAACCGTTCCGATTGTGGGATATATAACGCATCACAGCAAGGAACAAAAAATCACAAAGGCAAATGAATGGCAGCAGTTTACATACGAATTCACTTTAGATAAAACCGATATCACAGACGTAAGCCAGGATGCAACGGCAAGGGAGACAAAACTGTTTACAATGATTTCGTTTGAGGGAGTGAACGGAAGCGACAGAATTTATATAGACGACGCTGCCGTTTATGAAACAAATCTTTCAAATATCACGATTGTTCCGGTTAAGGGCAATAACAAGCTTGTTTCCTACAACAGTTTTAACGACTGGACTGTCGGAGAGATCAGCGCTTCAAACACAGAGGCAGACTGCGTGACCGCTGCAAAAACCTTTGCAAGAGCCGGTTTCGGCAACGAATGCAACACAAGAATTGTTGACACCGAGGATGCCGGGGGCGACGGAAAAAGTTTTGCATTTGTGCCGAGCGGACCGTGGAACATGGTTAAGTTTTACAATGTGTTTGACCACAGTCCGACGGCGGCGGATGTCGGCAGAAGACTTAAAATTTCGTTTAAGGTAAAAAGTGATGTATCTGGCGGTTTTACGTACGGCCTTACAAGCGTTATGGCAAGAAACTCAAGAACAGGTACTTATCAGGTTGCAGAAGATGAAGAATTAGACGATCAAAATTATTCGGGCGTTCTTTATCCGAAAACCAATTCGGGCACAACCGCTGCAGGAGAGTGGAAAACATATTCATTTATAGTTGACGTAGATGAGCTTATGCTTCACAAAACGGTTTACTACACGTCATACGGCAGAAACTTTAAGCAGGCAATCGGAATGTTTACGTTTGTTCCCGGCAGTGACTTAAAGGATAAAAACGTGTATATAGATGACATACGCACAGAAGAACTTGACAAAAATGATCCGTATAACGGAGGATGGGAGCAAAAGGTTGTTTCCAAAAACGATTTTAGCGACTGGACTGTCGGAGCGGCCGAATCGTCAAACACAGAGGCGGACTGCGTGACAAGCAATCACGTGTTTGCAAGAGCGGGCTTCGGCAACGAATGCAACACAAGAATTGTTGACACCGAGGACGCAGACGGCAGCGGAAAGAGTTTTGCATTTGTGCCGAGCGGGCCATGGAACAGATTTAAGTTTTATAACGTGTTTGACCATAGCCCGACAGCGGCGGATGTCGGCAGAAGATTTAAGGTTTCGTTTAAGGTTAAAAGCGATGCGTCGGGCGAGTTTACATACGGCCTTACAAGCGTTATGGCAAGAAACTCGAGAACGGATACTTATCAGGTTGCAGAAGATGAAGAATTAGACGATCAAAATTATTCGAGCGTTCTTTATCCGAAAACAAATTCGGGCACAACCGTTGCCGGAGAGTGGAAAACATATTCATTTATAGTTGACGTAGATGAGCTTATGCTTCACAAGACGGTTTACTACACGTCATACGGCAGAAACTTTAAGCAGGCAATCGGACTTTTAACATTTATACCGGGCAGCGATTTAACAGGAAAGAATGTGTATATAGATGATATATGCACAACGGAGCTTGACAAAAATGCGCCTTTGATTTCCGATAAGCTGTACAGCGCTGTTTATGATTTTGAAAACGTGTCCGATGCGTCAAAGGTTCAGGAAGGAAACGGGCTTGAATGGCGCGCAGTTGATGAAAACGGAGTTTTGTGGAACAGCGCCGCAGAGAATGCGCCTATGAAGCTTATAGACACAACTGAAATAAGCACGGATGAAAATCATGGCACAGGGGGTGCAAAAAGCCTTAAGTTTACCTCGCATGCTTCATGGAACAGATTTAAGCTTTTAAACATTACCGACAGCCTCGGAGATGACAAAAAAGATATTACATACAAGATAAGCTTTTATGTAAAGCCAAATAAAGCAGGCGTGATTAACATAGGACTTATAGGAAGCAATTCAAATAAAAACAAATATGAGTCAGGCGGAGAATGCGGCTCTACGGCATACAATGTAAAAAGCGTGACGATTGACAAGGCAAACGAATGGCAGAAAGTAAGCTATGAGGTTAAAATTGACGATGTGATTATAAATAACAATTTAAACTGCCTTATGATTAATCCGAAATTCGGTCAGTCGCTTTTAACAAAAACAGACGCAGCTACGGGAAAGGATTACACCGAGAGCCAAAACAAAGCGGTATTTTACATAGACGACGTGTTTGTTAAAGAAGCAGTCGGAAATTACGGAAAAACATTTACGGTAAAAGAGGCAGCGGCAGTCGGAGCGGACGGCAAAAACAACACATCGGTTTTAAGTGCGTGCGGCGCTGCGGACAAGGACGAAAAATATGTGAGAAAAGCGTATTTTAAGTTTGACGGAAATGAGTTTTCAAATGTGCTTCGAGCTAACCTTAATTTTAATGTTACCAATGCGGATAAACAGGATATATATGTTTGGGCGATAAGCAAAAATCTTGAATACCCGGCAGCTGTAACATATAATAATGCACCGGCTAACAGCAAAGATGAAACTATGTCGGATTTCGGCGTTTATGGCGGAAGCTTTATAAAAAAACTTAGCTTAAACGGAGACGGAACATACGGCGTAAACGTTACAGATTATTTAAATTATGCGGGTTCGGGCGATATGGTTTTTGCAATTACTGCCAAAAACATATGCGGCCAGGAGTATTTGGCGCTTGATTTTGAAAAGTTTAGCTTTAATGAGGGCGCTGATTACATACGCTACGGCGGATACACAGGTGCGGTGTCGGTTGAAGGCAAAACGGCAAAAATCGGCGGAGCTGCGGCAAATTCGGGCATTGCGGTTTTAAATGCTTTCGGAAACGGAGAATGCGCAAAAGCGGGCAATACTTATTTGATTTGCGGCGACATCGGTGCAGGTGAGGACGCTGATGTTACGGTGGCTGTGATTGACAAAGATAAAAATATTATAGAGTCGGCAGTCTACAGCGTAAAAAAAGATATGATATCTGCTTTTGAGTTTGGCTATACGGCTGAAAACAGCAGTGCCTGTGCCGTGGCAATATTTGCAGATAAAGACACCGACATAACGCTTGGCTCGCTTGAGGTTAAAGATAAAGATGAAGAAAGCATTGTGATTGATAAGATGGCTTCAATTGACGTTTCAAGCGCCAAGGAGACGGAAGATACAAGAAAGTTTTATGAAATAAGCGTTTCGTCAAGCGACGGAAGTGTTTTTGTAAACGGCGAGGACAAGGGCAGCGCATATACGGGCCAGCATGAAACCGGAGATGTGATAACGCTTAAGACAGCCGGCGAAGGAGAGTTTTTATACTGGATAGACATGGCTGACAGAAAGATTATATCTAAAAACGAAAGCTTTGACTTCACGGTTGGCACGGCAAAGACGATTGCGGCGGTTTATGCGCAGAAGAATGCGGCATTTGTAACGTTTACAAGCCTTGGTACAACGGTTTTGGCAGCCGGCGAGGCGCAAAGCTTTAATGTTCCGAAAGATCCTTATGTTTACGGTTATGAGTTTGCGGGCTGGTATGACGAAAAAGATAAATTAAGCGCATACAAGTCGGGCGATTTGGTAACAGATGCTAAAAATGAAAGCTACAAAGCCGGATTTGTGAGAAAAGAAACAAAATACAAAATAACAGTTAACGGAGATGAAAAGACATATTTGTATAACGATAAAGTAACTGTTATTGCAGAAGCAAAGAAAGACGGAAAGGCGTTTTCGTACTGGGAAAAGGACGGAAAAATTGTTTCATATGATTTACAATACGGATTTTATGCAAACGAAGACAGCGTGGTAAATGCGGTTTACGGAGCAAGTGCAGACAAAAAATGCGTGCTCGTAATGAGCAATCCGGCAATTGTTGATACAAACAAGATTGCGTTTTTTGCAGAGCGCGACATACCGGAAAAGTATGAGATAATAGAAAACGGAATAATTTTGTCAACGGAAAACAATGTGACGCTTGATAACTGCCGTGTAAAGGCGGCGGCTAAAAATACGCAAAATCAGGGACAGTTCACGATAAGAAAGAAAAATGTCGGAGCAGGTGAGACGTGGCATGGCAGAGCATATGTAATCTATCGTGACAGCACAGGCGAAATAGTGACAATTTATTCAAACGAGGTTTTTAAAACAATTTAAAAATTCACATTTCTTCCTTTTGGACGGAGGACGGCAAAAATGCCGTTCTCCGTTTTTTGATTTTCTAAGATATAGCTACAAAAGTGCTAAGATACAGCTATTTACTTTAAAGAATTTTTTGTTATAATAAAAATATATTGAAAATATACAAAAACATAGTTTGTGTAACATCTACCGATAGGAGATATAGACAAAACAGGTCTACCGAAAATTCCATTGACAAATTGATAAGGGTAAAATATTATAGTTATATAAGATATTTATTATATATAATTTGTTTGAAGATGTGAAACCGAAATGGGCGGATGCCCGTTAAAATATAAATAAAAAAAGAGAGGAAGATGACAAGTGAAAAAATTTTTAAGCATGGTTTTGTGTCTTTGCATGATAATTTCATGCGTTCCGATACTCAGCTTTGCAGATGACGCGCCTTCGGGCGGAATTGACGGGCTTGAAAGCTATTTGAAATTTCAGACAACTCTTCAAAATGACGGGTATATAGGCATACCTGTTGACATTTACACTTATTATAACGAAGAATTTAATCCCGATAAGGACACGACGGTTATTTTCTATGTTATAAATACAAACACTGAGCGCGTTGGCATGGAGAGCGACTATAACATTTTAAACGACCTTATAAACAATAAGGGATATATTTGTATAGTGGCAGATTTTAAAAACAATCCAAAAGCGGTAAGACCTGATTTGGACTACAGCATGCTTAAACTTCAGGACAAGGCTGCAAGCCTGAAAAACGGAATTGCACATGTGAGTGCAAGCGAAAACAGCTTTGTGCTTCCGGCAGGTTACAGCATAACGCTCGGCGAGTATTACTGGTCGATAGACAAGCATGGTGCGGACGGATGCTTAGAGCAGATAGTGAACGTGTGGAACAATGACTTTAAGTCGGTTAAGGCAAACAAGGTTATAAATTATAAAAGCGGCACAACGAAAAAGGTCAGCGAAACGACAGCGGAAACGATTTATGACTGTGTAAAGCCTGACGGAAGTCCTATAGATATGGATCTGAGAATGGATATAATATATCCGGTTAAGCCGAAAAATAAGGTGCCGGTGTATATGAATGCGTCGAGCTGGGAAACAAGAGCCGGCGGAATTTTGCACAATGCAATTTCCTACGGATTTTTGTTTTCGGGATATGCGCTTGCTGTGTATGATTATTGCTATGTGCCGATGGCGCGTGACGATCATTACGGCTATTTTGACGGCGACGGCATGGGAAGTTTCGGATATGTGACGGGCGACAATTGCACATATTCGCTCGGTGTGTACACAAATATGAAGTCGGACACGGCGGCTGTAAGAAAACTAAGGTACCTTGCAGATACAGAACCTGAAAAGTATGCGTTTGACGTTAATAAATTCGGCGTGTACGGAGCGTCGAAGCAGGGTAACTGTTTAAAGCTTGGCGCAAAACATCCCGAAAAGCTTGCAGAGTACAGAACATTTGAAGGACATCACGGTGAAACGAGATATGATAACGGAAAAACCGAAGGCGATGGCATGGGCGAAAACGGCAGCGATATTATACGAGGCGGCGAGCCTCAGCCGTGGCTTACATATAAAGACGGAAGCGAAATCCCGTCAAACGTGCAGTTTGTTTACGGTGCAGTGGGAAGCGGATATGAAGATATCAGCGAGGGGCATGCTCCGACGTTTAATTCCGGCTCGATGCAGGATAATTCATATCAGGACTTTTACCCGGCAATAGTCGGCGCACTTCGAAAATATAACATACCTTCGATTTGTCTTTCATTTAAAACGCTCGGACATGCATATGTAAAATATATAAACGATAATGATTATGGCATTAACGGATATAATGCGTTTTTCGATCTGGCAAATTATTATTTAAAGGACGAGGGCGCAAGGGTTGAATATATTGATTATCACGCGGATAAAAACGATATGGACGCTAAGGCAAAGATAACGTTTAAATTCTCCGGTGAAGTTGGCGAAAGCGAAGTTAGAAAAATAGTTATAAAAAACAAGCTAAACGGCGAAATTGCAGAGGGCAGTTATTCATCTGAATTCGGGGACACGGAATGGACGTTTGAGCCGCACAATTTAAAGGGCGGCTGCGAATACAGCGTGTATGTACCGGAAACGATAGTTTGCAAAAACGGCAAAAAGCTTAAAGAAAGCAAGCATGACAGCTTTAAGGTAAAGCCGGAGGTTATGCAGAAAGCTTGCGAAATTTCATCGGACTCAGGTATGACACTTTTAAAAACCGACAGTAAAAATGATGCGGTTTACTTTGTGTTTGACAAGACGGATTTTTCAGATCAGACAAGCGTTTACCTTCGGTTTTCGGTTACAAACGACGCGGCAAATACTGTGTTGATATATGCTATTGAACAGATAGATGAAACGGATATTAAAAATTCTGAAGCGGGCGAGCTTTTGGGAGAGGCAGTGCTTACAGGAAAGGGCGACTACGAAATTGACGTTACGGATTATGTTAAATCGTTAAACGGCAAAAAGCCCGGATTTATACTTAAAGCAAAGGACAATAAGCAGACAAAGACTATTGCGCTTTATGATTTTGAAAGCTCTGAGGTGGGCGATACAAAAGTAAGCGATATTGTGCTTTGGAAATATGCCGAGTGTGCGGTTACGGACGAGAAGAACACATCAGACGGCGGATCAAAGAGTCTTAAGGTTTCATACATGAAAAACAATAACTGGAAAAACGGACTTTATCATGTGTGGACGGACAGATTAAACCGCACCGTGAACATTTACAAGCTGATTAAAAAGTCCGGATTAGACGCGACCGACATGGGCAGAAAGTTTAAAATAAGCTTTAATATTTTTGATGAACGCGAAAGAAGCGTGATGTATCTTTTAACGCCTTACGGTTCTTCCGATTACAGCAAAATTGATTTTAAATCGGATAAGTATACCCAAAAAACCAAAGCCGGAGAATGGAAAAACTTTAGTTTTGATTACAGAATAGATGAAGAAATCGAAACTAAGATAAATAAACAGGATTTGGGGATATGGCTTTATTCAGCTACTGCAGAGGAGAAAAACCGCTGCGCATATATTGACGATATAAAAGCAGAGGAACAAATCGATGAGGTAAATATCTGTTCGGCAGAAAATGAAGGAGCTTTTGCACCGTCGCTTGTTTTGCATCCGGCAGATAAGACAACACTTTATGCTTCAAAGGCAGAATATGTAAACAGTACGGAGAAGAACACGGAAGGTTCGGACAGCATTTTTGTAAGCGGCAGAGCAAAGACAATTGATAAAGATATATGTAAAACATATATAAAGCTTGATTTATCAAATTATGACGGCGACAGAGCTTACTTTGGCTTTGAAACGGCTGAAGGAAATGAGGGATCGCTTTATGTTTATGCAATTACCGATAAGAATTTGCAAAACTGGAATGAAAATTCAATAAACTATTTTAATGCGCCTGCAAATGACAGGTTCGGTTTCGGCGTTAATGAGAAAAAGTGTTTTACGGTGGCGCCGATTGCAAATTATGAGGTGAGCGGTAAAAAAGAGTATGTTACAGATATTACAAATGCGGCAAAGACAGCAAAGGCAGCGGGATCCGGTTATATAACGTTAGTATTTGCGTGTGCTTCAAAGCAAAATAAGAGTGTTAATACAGAAGATTTTAACAGTGAGTTTTTAAAAACCGGAGTTTATCCGGGAGGCGGACTTTCAGCCTACGGACGCGATGATAAAAATAACCGCAGCGGAAAAAGCGGATATTCATATTATATGACCTGCGGGCAGTACGGTTATGAGCGTTTGAGAATAGATATTGCAAATTATAAAAAGATTACAGAGGCGGATATAGGAAAAAGCTTCAGGGTTACGTATTATGTGAAGTCAAATATGGCGGGCACATATGAAAATTCACTTACACAGAGAATTAATACAAGCTTTAAGCAAAAAACGGTGCAGACTATTGCAGAGGCCGGCAAGTGGCAGAAGATGACATATGATTTTACGCTTACAAGCAATGAGGTTGTTGATGTTTCGGATCCGGACAATAAAGTGGCGGCGCTGTTGGATTTTGAAAAGCTTTCGCCGGGACAGACGATTTATATTGACGATATGACGCTTGAGCTGAGCGGCGGCGGAAAGATAAACATAACGCCTTTAGAAAACTTTTCGGTTCCGAAAACAGTTTCAGTCATTGACTTTGACGACTGGAACGTCGGAAAAGTGGACAAAAAGAATTTTAACAGAGAAGTAAACGATGTGAAGGCTATTGGCGTAAGCGGGTTTGAGGCGGATACAAGAGCGGAGATAACCACAGCTTTTGATACAACCGGCGGCGGAAAGAGCTTTTTGTTTGTACCGAACAAAAATTATAACCGCTTAAAGTTTTATAATATTTTCGACCATAATTTAACGGCGGACGATGTTGGCAGAACTGTTAATATTTCCTTTAAAGCAAGAAGCGATAAACAGGGAAATTTTTACTACGGACTTATGAGTTCAATTCAGCGCGACAATTCGGGAAGTTATCTTGTGTGTGACGGGTTTGAGCCGGATACACAGGACTATGCGGAAAAATTCTATAAAACAAGCTACACGGGAAAGATTGAAGAAAAAGACGTTGGAAAGTGGAAAACGTATTCTTTTGATGTGACGGTTGATGAAGAAATGCTTGCAAAAAAGATTTATCAGAAAACAAATACTGATAATAAATATGATATTGCAATTGCGCTTCTCGGTATGCGTCCGGAAAAGGATTTGGTCGGAGCAAATATTTATATAGATGATATTTGCGTTACGGAAAAGGATGAAACGGCCGCAGAGGTTGAAAATCCGTATTCATATTATCAGGATTTTGAAAACGTGAGCAAAGCAGCTTCGGTTGAAGTTGGTGACGGACGCGAAATATGTTATATGTTAGACGGAAAGTATTATTATAATAACAAAGCCGATAAACCGAATCCTCCGGGTTCGAAATATGTTGGTTTTATTGACAAAAGCGAAATTTCGGACGAGCAGAATTATACAGAGGGAGGCGCAAAGAGCCTTAAGTTTACCTCGCATGTTTCGTGGAACAGATTTAAGCTTGCAAATGCTGTTAAAACAGACGCTGACGGAAATGTGGACGCATCGCAGGCAGGAAAAACATATGAGTTTTCATTCTATGCGAGAGGCAATATGGCTAAAAGCTTAAAGCTTGGCTTGGTTGCAGACAATACAAGTTCGTTAAAATATGATAACGGCAACTGGTGCAGCGATTACCAGTATAAACCGCAGACAGTTACGCTAAACAGTGCGGATACATGGCAAAAGATTACGTATACAGTTGTAATTGATGATGTTATAATTAGTAAGGGACTTAAGAATTTTGGAATTTTCCCGGTGTTTGATCAGAAATTAACAGACACAGAAATTGATATTGACGGAACTAAATATATTTACAGAGATCCTTCGAACACAGCGGTAGTTTATATTGATGATTTTTATGCTCATGAAGCGGTGCCGGGAGAGAAAAATATTATGAAAGTTTGCGCGAAAGCAAGCATATCGGGCAGCGGAGCGGTAAATAAAAATATACTTACTGCCGCGGGAGAAAAATCGTCTGACAATGTTAAATATATTAATAAAGCATATGTTAAGTTTGATGGCGGCGAATATGACAAAACTCTTGAAGCTGTTTTGAGTTTTGAGGCTGAAAAGGCGAAAAATAAAAAACTTAATCTTTGGATGATTACAACCGGCGAATATCCCGAAAATCTTACGTATGAAAATGCACCGGCATCAGAAGAGGACGAGCAGATGAAATTGCCTGAAGTTTACGGCGGCACTCCGATACAGTTTGATTTAAATGAAGAAGGAGTGTATAGTGCAGATGTGACGGATTATGTGAAAAATAATTCGGGCAGGGATTATATATTTGCGTTTACCGGCGAAGAAACGGGCGGCAGCGAGTGCGTGTTTGATTATCAAAACGGAAGATTTACGGAAGGCATGGATTATATACTGCTTGGAGAAAATTCTTCGGCAGCGATTGAGAACGGAGCGTTGAAGGCGAGCGGAGCGGTTGGACTTTTAAATGCTTTCGGACAGGATGAAGCGGCAGAGGTCGGCGGCAGATACGCTGTAAGCGCTGATGTGTGCGCTGCATCTGACGGCGAAATAACAATTGCCGCATCTGACAGAAACGGCGAGATAAAGGAAAGCGCTTCATACAGCTTAACAGCAGGGGTTTTGCAGAATATAAAGCTTGATTTTACGGCGCAGAGCGATGATATATGCACAATTGTGATAACAGGCACAGACATTACGGCAGATAACATAATTGTAAGAGAGGATAACAGCATACAGTTAAGCAAAAACGTAACGCTTGATATGAGCATAGCAAAGGATCCCGAGACGGAAGATACAAGAAAGTTTTATGAAATAAGCGTTTCGTCAAGCGACGGAAGTGTTTTTGTAAACGGCGAGGACAAGGGCAGCGCATATACGGGCCAGCATGAAACCGGAGATGTGATAACGCTTAAGACAGCCGGCGAAGGAGAGTTTTTATACTGGATAGACATGGCTGACAGAAAGATTATATCTAAAAACGAAAGCTTTGACTTCACGGTTGGCACGGCAAAGACGATTGCGGCGGTTTATGCGCAGAAGAATGCGGCATTTGTAACGTTTACAAGCCTTGGTACAACGGTTTTGGCAGCCGGCGAGGCGCAAAGCTTTAATGTTCCGAAAGATCCTTATGTTTACGGTTATGAGTTTGCGGGCTGGTATGACGAAAAAGATAAATTAAGCGCATACAAGTCGGGCGATTTGGTAACAGATGCTAAAAATGAAAGCTACAAATCCGGATTTGTGAGAAAAGAAACAAAATACAAAATAACCGTTAACGGTGAGGAAAAGACATATTTGTATAACGATAAAGTAACTGTTATTGCAGAAGCAAAGAAAGACGGAAAGGCGTTTTCGCACTGGGAAAAGGACGGAAAAATTGTTTCATATGATTTACAATACGGATTTTATGCAAACGAAGACAGCGCGGTAAATGCGGTTTACGGAGAAAGTGCAGAAAGTAAGAATGTTTTGGTTATGGCAAATCCGGTAATGGCAGACAAAACAAGAATTGCGTTCTTTGCGGAAAGAAATATTGCATCTGACTGCGAGATAATCGAAACGGGTGTGATTATGGGAAAAGCTGCGGGCTTAACGCTTGACAACGCAGATATAAAGGCAGCTGCAAAGAGCAAGGAGCAAAAAGGACAGTTTACTGTAAGAAAGAAAGGCGTTGTATCGGGCGATGTGTGGTACGGCAGAGCATATGTAATCTATCGTGACAGCACAGGCGAAATAGTGACAATTTATTCAAACGAGGTTTTTAAAACAATTTAAAATTTCACATTTCTTCCTTTTTGGACGGAGAACGGCAAAATGTCGTTCTCCGTTTGTTTACACAAAAATAAAATTTTTAGCCGCTGCTTTAAAAAGAGCGTTGGCATGTCGCCAAAACAATTCATAAAACAAGCATATATCATATAGCCTGTATAAATTTATTTTTCTAAAAAAAGCGTTTTGCCGGCTGTGTTAACGGGCGGGGCGTTTTTGTGCGTATCATATATTAGTTTAAGGCAAAATGGATAAAATATTGTGGTTTTTATTATAAAAAGGAAAAAACCGCTTAAAAAAATTAAATAATGAGTTAAAGAGGTGAAAAAACACTTGATAAATTTAAGCAAATAGGATAAAATATCATGGGAATGATAAGATTAATTATAAGGTGGTTTTGAAAATGGCAATAGGATTTGATTATTCAAATGCAAAGAATTTTTTGAAGGAAAATGAAATCGGATATTTAAAAAACATGGTGAGCGCAGCGCATAAGCAGCTTCATGACAAGAGCGGCGCCGGCAATGATTTTTTAGGCTGGCTTGAGCTTCCGGAAAACTATGATAAAGAAGAGTTTGACCGCATTAAAAAAGCTGCAAAGAAAATTCAGGACAGCTGCGAAGTTTTGGTTGTTATAGGTATAGGCGGTTCGTATCTCGGAGCAAGAGCCGTTATTGAGGCTATGCGCCACAGCTTTTACAATTGCGTTTCAAAAGATGTCAGAAAAACTCCCGAGATATATTTTGCGGGAAATTCGATAAGCTCAACATATCTTTGCGATTTGATTGAAACTATAGGCGACAGAGATTTTTGCATAAACGTTATTTCAAAGTCGGGCACAACAACGGAGCCTGCGGTTGCTTTTCGTATTTTCAAAGAGCTTTGCGAGAAGAAGTACGGAAAAGAAGGCGCAAAAGAGAGAATTTTTGCAACTACCGACAAGGCAAGAGGTGCGCTTAAAAATCTTTGCAACGAAGAAGGTTATGAAACATTTGTTATTCCGGATGACGTTGGCGGAAGATTCAGCGTTCTTACGGCTGTGGGGCTTTTGCCGATAGCTGTGAGCGGAGCTGATATAGACGCTTTAATGGCAGGCGCTAAAGAAGGTATGGACGAATTTTCAAATGATGATATTGATAAAAATATCTGCTATCAGTATGCAGCGATAAGAAATGCATTTTACAACAAGGGCAAGAGCATTGAAATGATGATTAACTATGAGCCGAGTCTGCATTACTTTTCCGAGTGGTTTAAGCAGCTTTACGGAGAAAGCGAAGGCAAAGACGGCAAGGGTATCTTCCCGGCAGCGGCAGATTTTTCAACGGATCTTCACTCCATGGGACAGTATATCCAGGACGGACAGAGAATTCTTTTCGAAACAGTGTTAAACGTTGAAAACCCGAGAAAAGATATTACAATAAAAGAAGATGCGGCAAATGTTGACGGTCTTAACTTCCTTGCGGGAAAAACTATGGACTTTGTTAACAAAAAGGCATTTTTGGGAACTGTTTTGGCGCATACGGACGGCAACATACCGAACCTTGTTATAAACATTGAAAAGCTTGATGAGTTTAACATTGGCAAGCTTATATACTTTTTCGAAAAGGCTTGCGGCATAAGCGGATATTTGCTTGGTGTTAATCCGTTTGACCAGCCGGGAGTTGAAGCATATAAAAAGAATATGTTTGCACTTTTGGGCAAGCCCGGATATGAAGATAAAAAAGACGAGCTTGAAAAAAGACTTTCAAAATAAAAAAACGCAAAATTTGTTTACTCTATACAAAAACATATATTAAAAATTATTAATAATACCGTTTAAAAACGTTTTTTAATGATAATTTTGTATCTTTTGAAATAAAATTTTAACAAAGACTTGAATTCTTTTGGTTAATATGATATACTAACTGTAATCAAATGCCGGATGCCGGTGCGGCTTTGGCAAAAAAGAATGCGGTTGTTTTGGGTAAAACAGGCGCTGTCTTTATTAAAAATATTTTAAGGGGGAATTGCAATGATTAAAGTTTTAATCGGTAAAAAAGGTTCGGGAAAAACAAAAACTCTTATCGATTCGGTGAACAATGCGGCGCAGAAAGCGGAGGGAAATGTTGTTTATATCAGTTCCGATACGAAAAGGCATATGTTTGATATAAAGCACAGCGTACGCCTTGTGGATACGTCGGCGTTTGTTATTAAGACTTATGATGAGTTTTACGGATTTTTGTGCGGACTTATTTCAAATAACTTTGACATTACGAACATATATGTTGACAGTATTTTCAAAATTGTGGGAGATACGTTAGAGGGAATGGACAAATTCTTTGAAGATGTTGAAAATCTTTGCGAGAACTATAATATTGATTTTATGTTTACGCTCAGCATGGAGGCAGCCGGAGCGCCGGAGTATATCAAAAAATATTTATAAATTTGCATAAAGCTTCGGTTTTGTGCAAAAACGGCAGAATTACTGCCGTGCGCACGAAGCAAAACAATGCCGCTGTGTATGATTTGTTATGCGCAGCGGTTTTTTGATTATATTGCAATTTCCCGACAAATAATATAAAAAATGATTTTGTTGTTTGCCTATGGCAGCAGCAGTTTAAACCGGAGGTAAATTTCAGATGGAATATCAAAGCACGAGAAACAGCGAGGTTAGCGTGAGCGCCGCATATGCGATTAAAACAGGGCTTTCGGCAGACGGCGGACTTTTTGTTCCGAAGAGTTTTCCGAAATTTTCTGTTGATTTTATCGGCGAGCTTTCAAAAATGAACTATAACGAAAGAGCCTGTGCAGTGTTTAAAGAGTTTTTAGGCGATTTTTCTTTGGAAGAGATAAAAGCTTGCGTTGACAAGGCTTACAACAAAGAAAATTTTGAAACCGAAAATATTGCGCCTGTGTATAAGCTTGATGACAAAGTTTATGTATTGGAGCTTTGGCATGGTCCGACGTGTGCATTTAAGGACATGGCGCTTCAGATATTGCCGCATCTTTTAACAAAGTCTGCAAAAAAGTGCAATTCGGATAAAGAAATTGTTATTTTGGTTGCAACCTCCGGAGATACCGGAAAGGCTGCGCTTGAGGGGTTTGCAGATGTTGAGGGTACAAGAATATTTGTATTTTACCCGCAGGACGGCGTTAGCGAAATTCAAAAATTGCAGATGATTACCCAGGAGGGAAACAATGTTTCGGTGTGTGCTGTTAAGGGCAATTTTGACGACGCACAGACCGGCGTTAAAAAAATATTTACGGATAAAGAGTATGCACAAAAGCTTTCACAGAACGGCTTTGAGCTTTCGAGCGCAAATTCGATTAATTGGGGACGTCTTATGCCGCAGATTGTTTATTATTTCAGCGCATATGCAGATATGCTCAAAAACGACGAGATAAAGCTTGGCGACAAAGTTAACTTTACCGTACCTACAGGCAACTTCGGCGACATTTTGGCAGGATATTATGCAATGAAAATGGGGCTTCCGGTAAATAAATTTATATGTGCGTCAAATGAAAATAATGTTTTAACCGATTTTATAAAAACAGGAGTGTATGACAGAAACCGCAAGTTTTATCAGACAACCTCGCCGTCTATGGATATATTGGTATCAAGCAATCTGGAAAGGCTTTTGTTTGATATGTATCAAAGCTCCGACGAGGTGGCAAAGCTTATGGATAAGCTGTCATCTGACGGAGTGTATATGGTGTCGGAAGAGGTTATAAATAAGATAAAGAAACATTTTTGGGCAGGTTTTGCAGATGATAACGAAACAGCCTCTGCAATAAAGGACACGGACGAAAAATACAGCTATGTTATGGATACGCATACCGCAGTCGGAAAAAAGGTTTACGACAAATATAAGGCCGAAACGGGCGATGAGACAAAGACTGTGATTTTATCCACGGCAAGTCCGTTTAAGTTTAATCAAAGCGTGCTTATAGCGCTTGACGGTGCAGCGGCGGTTGCGGGCAAGGACGAGTTTGAGCTTTTGGAGCTTTTGTCTGAGCGCAGCGATATGAAGATACCGGCTTCGCTTGCAGGACTTAAAAATAAAACGCGTTTGTTTAACACATCGTGCGAAAAAGAACAGATGAAAAATGTTGTAAACGAATTTTTAAATATCGGATAAATAAAAAAGCGGTCGAAACTAAAGTTTCGGCTGTTTTTTTCGGCTGAAAATTTTAAAACTGTAAAAAGACAGATGCTTCAAAAACTGAAACATCTGCCTTTTTTATGCATAGTCAATTGTATGTATCGAAAATGTGTATAAAAGGTTAAAAGACATACAAGCCTGTGTGTTTTTTTGTTATCTTTGAACGCGTCCGGAGCCGTCGCCGCCTGCCAAAGCCAAAACTTCTTTAACGGAAACGAGGTTAAAGTCGCCTTCGATTGAGTGCTTGAGGCATGATGCTGCAACAGCAAACTCGATAGTATCCTGCATTGAATAGTCATTTAACAATGCATAGATAAGTCCGCCGCCGAAACTGTCGCCGCCGCCGACACGGTCAACAATGTTGATGTGATACTTTTTGGATTTATAAAAATCTTTGCCGTCATAAAGCATTGCTGCCCAGTTGTTTACTGATGCCGAAATGCTTTCGCGCAATGTGATAGCAACTTTCTTTGCGCCGAAACGCTCTGTGAGCTGACGTGCAACATCTTTATAACCTTCGTCGGAAATCTGACCGGAGGTGATGTCGGTGCCGGTAGCCTTTATGCCGAACACTTTTTCAGCGTCTTCTTCGTTTGCTATTATAACGTCAACATACTCCATAAGCTTGCCCATAACTTTTCCGGCTTTTTCGCTTGTCCAAAGCTTTTTGCGGAAGTTTAAGTCGCAGCTTACCGTAACGCCGTTTTCCTTTGCGGCTTTGCAAGCTTCAAGGCAAATATCTGCGCAGCTATCGGAAAGAGCGGGGGAAATGCCTGTAAAGTGGAACCAATCAGCTCCGTCAAAGATTTTCTTCCAGTCAAAATCTTCGCTTTTTGCAAGAGCGATTGCGCTGTTTGCACGGTCGTAAATAACCTGAGATGCGCGCTGAGATGCGCCCTTTTCAACAAAATAAATGCCTACTCTGTCGCCGCCTCTTGTTATAAGGCTTGTGTCAACGCCGACTTTTTTGAGTTCTGCAATACAAGTGTCTGCAATGGGGTTTTCGGGAAGCTTTGTAACAAACTTTGCGTCTATGCCGTAGTTTGCTAAAGATACGGCAACGTTTGCCTCGCCGCCGCCGAATGTCATCTCAAGTTCCTGAGACTGGATAAATCTTTTGTAGCCCGGAGTTTGAAGTCTGAGCATGATTTCGCCGAATGTAATAACCTTTTTCATAATAATCTCCATTCCGCCGTTTTTTACGGCACTGTTTTATTTTTTAAGGGCTTCGCGTGCTGCTTTAATATTTGCAATGAATTTTTTGCCTATCGTGGTAATACTTTCGTAGTCGCCTTTTTTAGCACCTGCGGTTAAGCTTCCGCCTGCACCTACGGCAACAACGCCTGCTTTTATCCATTCGCCTACGTTATCTGCGCTGACGCCGCCTGTGGGCATGATTTTCGCATAGGGAATGGGACCGTGGATAGCTTTTACCATTTGCGGGCCTAAAACATCGCCGGGGAAGAGTTTTATAATATCTGCGCCGGCTTCCATAGCTGCAACAGCTTCTTTGATTGTCATAACTCCGGGCATATAGGGAATTCTGTATCTGTTGCAGAGTTTGGCGGTTTCAATATCAAAATACGGGCTTACTATGTACTGAGCGCCTGCCAAGATAGCAATTCTTGCCGTTTCGGCGTCCATAACCGTGCCGGCACCCAAAATAATCTGCTCGGGTGAATATGTGTTTGCAACCTCGCGAATAACTTTGTCTGCTTCGGGAACAGTGAAAGTCATTTCAATTGCCGCGATACCTGCATTGATGCAGGCATCAGTAATTTTTTTTGCCTGATCAGCAGTTGTTGCACGGACAACGGCGACCAAACCAACTTCCTGGATTTTTAAAAGAACAGTTTCTTTATCCATTTGTAATCTACTCCTTTTCAGTGCAGATTTATCTACACATTATTTTATAAACTATATTATACTACAAAATAAGTCCGCTTGCAACCTTTTGTACGTATTTTTCTTATAAATTTTGCTAAAAAGTTTATGAAAAATAAAATTTTAAAAGATTTTTGCTTCACATTTCAAAAAAACTGAAAAGAGCTAAAAAAAATCAAAGAAAAGCAAAGTTTTTTGTTGCGGCATACTTTTTTATGTGATAATATTATAAACGGTGAGTTCGAAACCTTCCTCACCTAAAACAAAACTAAAGGAGATTATAAAAATGAAAAATCAAAAAAAAGTGTTTCGTCTTACGGCAGGGGCGCTTGTGGCAGCGGTGTATGTTTGTTTGTCGGTTGCTCCGCTGTTAAACTCGCTGTCTTACGGGCCTGTTCAGTTCAGGGTTTCTGAGGCGCTGATGACAGGGTGTGTTATATCACCGGCGTGCACCGCGGGAGTCGGCATAGGGTGCTTTCTGGCAAACCTGTTTTCGCCTTACGGGGCAAATGTGTTTGATTTGGTTTTCGGAACCGGAGCAACTGTTTTGTCAGCGGTTTTAACTTATTTGCTTCGCCGGTTTTTTGAAAAAAACAAGTTTACAATATTGCTTTCACCGCTGCCGACAATTATATTAAATGCAGTGATTGTGGGGAGTTATTTGCCGTATGTGACAGGCGCGGGGGCGAATTTGTATGCGGTTTTATACTGTATGCTTACTGTTGGATTAGGCGAAGCGGCGGTTTTGTATATATTGGGAATACCGCTTTACTATTTCATGAAAAGGAAAAAAATATTTAAAGATTAAATTTAAAGTTCGTTGTTTTTGCAACGGACTTTTTCTTTTCTTTGTGATATCATTTATGTGCAGTGAAAAATAAGATTAAGGAGATTTAAACTATGATAAGAAAAATAATTAATATTGACGAAGAAAAATGCAACGGCTGCGGAGCATGTGCGAAGGCGTGCCACGAAGGGGCAATTGAGATGGCAGACGGCAAAGCGCGTCTTATGCGTGATGATTATTGCGACGGTTTGGGAGACTGTTTGCCGAAATGCCCGACGGGTGCGATAACGTTTGTTATGCGGGAGGCAGCGGCGTATAATGAGGCTGAGGTGAAAAAGAATATGGAAAGAAAGGAAAAAGAGCATAAACACGGCGGCGAATGTTCGTGTCAGGGAGCAAAGGCAAGAGAGATAAAAAACGATTATAAAACTGCCAATGCAGAAATTTTTCAAAGCGCGCTTTCACAGTGGCCCGTACAGATAAAGCTTGTGCCAACCACGGCTGAGTATTTTAACGGCTGCAATCTTTTGGTTGCGGCGGATTGCAGCGCGTATGCGTATGCCGCATTTCATAAAGATTTTATAGACAAAAGGGTAACTCTTATAGGTTGTCCGAAGCTTGATGATGTTGACTACACGCAAAAGCTTTGCGAGATTATAGAAAAAAACGATATAAAAAGCTTAACAATTGTACGGATGGAGGTGCCGTGCTGCGGAGGCATAGAGCAGGCGGCAAAGAATGCGCTTTTAAAGAGCGGAAAGTTTATACCGTGGCAAGTGTTTACGATTTCTTTGGACGGAAGAATTTTAAATTAGAGAAAAACTCAGGGATTTGCCCGAATTATTCGGCAAATCCCTGAGTTTTGTTATTAAAAAAAGAAAATGTGGATAAATTTATAATGGATTTTGTAAACTTCCCGAGAAATAAGAAGATGAAATTATTTAGTTATTCATGTGGATAACTTGTGGATAATGTGGATAACTTTTAAAAACGCCGAAAAAACACGGGTTTATATGTGGATAACTTGTGAAATGTAAAAAAATTCAAAGCAGTTTTGATAATAGTAAATAATGTTTTGGTTAAAATAGATTGTGTGGATATTAGAAGGCCGCACAATATTGGGTTTGGCTCATGGCCGGTATTTGTAAAAAATTTTTAAACTGCAAAAAAAATCATTTACAAATATGTCGAATAATAGTATAATCATTATTGCGATGACTTTTTATAGCTTAGACACTTTTTTATTTGCGAAACTTAATTTTTACATTTATTTTTTACGTTTATAAGGAAGAAAACACGGAAAAAATATAAATCAAAAAATTTTTTAAAAAAATTTGCAAAAAAGTGTTGACAAATTAAAAAAAACGTGGTATATTATTAAAGTCGCTTGAAGCGATAGCTCAGAGATGGGCAAGAGACGCTGGTGTAGCTCAATTGGCAGAGCAGCTGATTTGTAATCAGCAGGTTGCGGGTTCGAGTCCCATCACCAGCTCCA
>CAKSHP010000029.1 GCA_934457145.1 uncultured Clostridia bacterium
AAAATGCGGCAAAGTACTTAATTGCATTTAATCAGTATCTTCCTATAAAGCAAGAGCTTGAAAAGCAACTTCCTTTTAGAAAGGCTAAATATGCCAGGCTGCATGAGGGCGAGCTGGCCGCTTTCGACCATGCAGCGGCACAGCTTGAAAAGCTGGGTGTAAATACAAATGTTGATCCGGAAAAAGTTTTAACTTTGGTAAAGGAGCAAGATGGCAAGGTATCGGAGCTGTCGGCGGCTCTCAAAGAAACCACTGCAAAAATTGACGCGCTCCGGCAAGCGCAGCGGATAGTAAAAGAGATCTACCAGCAGCCAAAAGAACCACAGGAAAAACGAAAAGAGCGGGAAAATCAAGAGCTGTAAAAAGGATTTTTTCAAGCCCATGGGAAACAATATTGACAAGCAGCATAGAATATAGTACAATGTACTACAAGAAAGGAGTTGATATTATGGCTTTTTCAATCAGACTTTCCGAGGAAGAAAAGCGGTTGGCTGACAGCTACGCAAAAATCCATTCGCTCTCTTTGGGAGAAGCGTTCAAAAGAGCATTGTTTGAGCGGATCGAAGATGAATACGACATTGCCCTTGCAGATGAAGCCTATTCAGAATATATCAAAGGCGGTAAAAAGAGTACACCTATTGCCGAACTTTGGAAAGAGTGCGGTCTATGAATTATAGTGTCGAAACCACCACACGCTTTGACAAAGAGTTTAAGAAACTCGACAGTTACACAAAGCGCATGATAAAGGCATGGATTGAGAAAAATCTAATTGGCTGCACCGATCCCCGGCAACACGGAAAAGGGCTTACAGCAAACCGCAGCGGGCAATGGCGGTACAGAATAGGGGATTACCGGCTTATTTGCCAAATAGAAGATGATAGGCTCGTTATACTCGCCTTGAATATTGGACACCGCAGCGAGGTCTACAAGAGCTTGTGACGGCTCACCGGCAGTAAAGGAGCTTTTGCGGCATATCCTCGCTGCGTTCCGGTATTCCACAGTCCCCTTGACTTCCGGTGCTTTGGGGGCTGCACCCGCCTTGCGGCGAAGGGAAAGAAGCAATCAAAGATCACTTCTTACCCCTCGCCTTTCGGCAAGTTTAGCCCTCAAAGGCGCAAGGACGGGCGGCTCTGCTAAAAAAAGCAATCAAAGGGCTGCGCTCGATCGCAGCTCCGGCAGCTCTGGCCGATCGGTTGGGGCTGCATTATTCGGGCTTCAAGAGAGGTAAATGTGATTTGCGGGGAATGCAAAGTACCCTTTGAACAAGAAACATAATTTGAAAGTTAATTTTCAAAAAGAAAGAGAGGAACTAAAAATGAGCATATTTACAGAAAACCAAGAACCGATGTTTGCCAGCAAGGAGCATTACGAGTTTTTCAAGCAGACCTGTGAGCGGTTAAATGCAGATTGCTATTTGAAAGCCCTGATCTACACCGTAGGAATTAGCGAGGACACCCGGAGCCGGTGGAGCAGCTTTTACGATGAAAAGGAGCGGACAATTAAGCCGGAAGTGATAAATAGCGGGTGGCAGACCAGCGGCAGCGTGCGGATCACAAGGCTTGCTTTTCAGTTATTTACAGACAGCACCCCAACGGCCATTGAATATGATAAAGACGATAATCCCCAGTACAGCTTCAAAGAGTGCCAGCTATATAGCGTATCAGATACCTTTTGCTGTTCCTATGCGCCATTTTTTGTGGAAGCGGTAAAGCTGCGTTACCCGGACTATTTTAGCCCGCGTAAGGTGTATAGGCAGTAAAAAAAGCCCACCACCGGCTACGGTAGTGGGCTTTTACTTATTTTTCAAGATCGTGGTTTTTGTCGTGGTGCTGATTGGGAGCGTGGGAACTGTTACGCCGGTCACTTTCGGCTTGTGCTGCGGCCATGCGCTCTTTCATGCTTGCTTTGGTCGGTGCTGCTTTGGCCGTTTCCTTTTCCGGGCTTAAAAGATAGGTTTTACATTCTTGCTCTAAGAGCTGGAAAGCGCAGCTATTTGCAACAAGCCCTTGATCCTTACCGAGAAGCACCCTTTTATATGTACGCTCTGCTAAATGCTGAATGGTTGCCTGATTTGCGATACAGTACCTTAATTCCTGTGCCAATAATGCCCGGTAAGCCCGATCCGGCTCACCGGCAATGGTTCTTTCAGCCACAAGCTCTTTCGGAATAGGAAACATATAATTGAAACGCAGGGAGCTTGTCACTTGCCCATTGTCAGCTTTAATTAAAAAATTATCTGGCTTCTGTTGGGTGTAGGAAGTAACCGGCACATAGTAATCAATGTTGTTGACTTGTAAAACTATCCCACAAAGGAATTTTGGCTTTCGGAGATTTCCATATTCCATGTTTGGAACACGGCTAAAGCCCCTTTTGTCCTGTTCTACTTTTTTCAGATAATTCACATAGTCCAAATCCACAGTATAAAAATTAAGTTTTTCCATAGATACCCTTTCTGAATAAGAAAAAGGGACGGTACAAACCGCCCCTTTTTGCTCATTACAGCCACCGTTAAGGCCGTGGCGCACCTTTCATAAATGATCTGCTCTTAAAGCGGCAGGGCACTTTTCATAAATGATCTGCTCTTAAAGCGGCAGGGCACTTTTCAGGCTGGGTATCTCTACCCGGTATTATTATTATACGCAAAAGCTCAAATTATGTCAAGATGTTTTTTTGCATTTTTAGTACTTTGGTATTTTATTCCGCAACGACATTCAAGGTGTCGGAGAGATCAAGAGCGGCAAAGGCTTCCTGTGTCATAGCATTGGCTTTCCGGATTGCTGCTTCAACGGTTTTCTTAATTTCTTGATCCTCAATTAAAGGCAAGCTGTCATTGAGAGCTGCTATAACACTATCGCGGTTTTGAGAGAAACCACAATACATTTTGACAATGCTTAATTCATCAATGGTAAACATGATTATTCCCCCCTTTCTGCTGTCTTGTCGCGCTGGGGCTGATTGAGAGCGTGGGAACTGTTACGCCGGTCAGCTTCGGCTTGTGCTGCGGCCATGCGTTCTTTCATGCTTATTTTCTTTTGCGGCTCCTGTGCCGCCTTTGGCTGTTCTTTGTTCTGATCTCGAAAGCCAAGCTGTTCCCTCGTCTTTTCCCGGTCAAGGTCAATATCACCGTCAAATCGGACTGTATCAAGCAGTTCCTCATGGCGGCGGGCTTCCTCTGATGAAATGCCTTGATATTTTTCAAAACTTGCTACATCAGCTTCTTGCTGCTGATCCTCTATGTCTTGTGCGAACTCCGGCAGATTTTCAAAGCCAAAACTGTCTACATAATGGGCGGTAATACCGAAATCCTCTTTGATTGCGATAATATCAGAAACAGAAAGGCTATGCCCGGTAAAATCAGCCGGGCGATTTATGTTGAACTCCGTAAATATATCATCAAGGGTTTTTCCCGCTGGCAGTTTTCCAGTATAAACTTTATCATACATGGGAAGTGCAGGAGCTATATTTGCTTGCCGGAGCTGATCTAATCCCTCAAAACGGATATTCCGGTTGTCTGCGTTTTCTTTAAGTTGGTATATGATAAAGGTGCGATCTTCTTTATTTTCAAAAGAGGAAGCGAGGTTTTTTACCTGATCCGGCGTAATCTCTGTAAAGAGATCCTTTTCCCTATCCTTTTGAAGCTCTGTAAGCCGGGTGTCGATTTTATCAATCAGATCCCCAGCTTGCTTTTGGATTGTTTCAAGAGAGCTTTGCAACTCGGCTAACTCTTTACTGCTGCTCCATGAAGCCAAGTAAGGAAAAGTATAATCGGAAGTATCAATTCCGTAATGCTCACACACGACAAAAGCGGTGCTTTCGGCTTCAATTTCTCTTGTGCGCCGATCTGTCCGATCGGCAAGAATAAGGTTTTGTTCCGGCGCGTGTAAATCTGCGTGAGTAACTTCGTGTATGGCCGTTTTTACACTCTGCGCTTCACTCATTCCTTGCTGAATTACAATACGCTGGGTGACAGGATCGCAAAAGCCTTTTGCGCCACCCTGTATTTCTTCAAAAGATACCGGGAATGGGGAAACATCACGGATTGCTTGCATAAGGTCTTGATATGCTTCCACACTGCCGTTTAGCTCGTTGACGAGCTGCGGGAGTGGTTCACCCTCGGTTTGGCTTACATCGAACACGGAAACCGGAACATAAGACGGTACTTGCCGGGTAACTTTTTCCATAACTGGCTTTCCGTCTGCTCCGATAATGGTGTTGCCGGAACTATCCTTTTTCTCCTGTTCCACATTAACTTTGCGGGGAGAATAACCTACAATTTGAATACCACTTTCTCCACGCTGTACTTGCCGGTTAAACTTTTTCTTCCACGCAGCATAACCGGCTACATGGGTTGCTTCCGGCTTTTGCATAAGGATCAATAGGCTGTTTCTAAAGCTATATGAATGAAACTTTGACATGGTGGCAAGGTAATTGCGATAATTTTCACTCTCAAAAACTGCTTTCGTTCCTTGTTCTGCCTGTTCCAAAAGTTCTTTGAGCTTATCATTATTCTTTGGCATTTTTAGGCTCCCTTTCTTGCTTCTCCTTTCGTACATACTCATAAAGGCTCGGTTTAGAAATACCGGTTGCCGCAGTAATTTCTTTAATCGAATACTCGTTTGAGAAGTACATTTTCAAAGCAGTATCTACCTGTTTTTTGTCGTGCGGCTTTCTGCCGCCTACGCGACCACGCGCTTTGGCAGCAGCAAGGCCGGATTTTGTATTTTCGGATATAATATCTCGGTCAAGCTGCGCCAGCGCACACCATGTAGTGAATACAAACCGCCCCATCGGCGTAGTGGTATCAATTTTTTCCGTTAGGCTTACAAACTCAATTTGATTTGCCTGAAACTCCTCGGCCAATGCCAAAAGCTGCTTTGTGTTTCGGCCAAGCCTTTTTAATTCATATACCACAAGCGTATCTCCGGAGCGGAGTTTATCTAATAGTCGGTTAAGTTCAGGACGGCTCCTTTTTGTTCCCGATATTTTCTCTGAAAAGATTTCATCTACGCCATATTCCCGGAGCGCGTCAAGCTGTCTGTCCGTTTTCTGATCCTCTGTACTTACTCTTGCATACCCAAATCTCATATATTTAAGCCCCTTTCGCACTAATCAAGGAAAATTATAATCCATAAAGGGAGTGCCCGGCAACACGAAAAATGAAAAATGCAAATAAATTATCTTGTCTGATAAACGATCGTTTATCAGACAAAATTTTTGATGCACAAAAGCACGGTTTTTTCGGGCAAATTTGGTCTATTTTCATGTCTGAAAAATAAAGTTCAGAAAACGTTTCACAAAACAAGTTTTCAGACCAAACTTTTAAGATAGGTTGGATCAGTCTGATCGTCAGTAATCATTTTTACCGGATTAGTGGTAGTGAAGTAAAATTGCATGGTTCTTTCTCCACCGTCAAAGGTGAGTTGCATGGAGCTGTGATAATAATTGTTATTCGGATCACTCGTGATAGTATAAGTTCCGGCTTCGGTTGTAGTGCCGTTTGTAAAGGAATATGTGCCGTCTGCGGAAAAGGTATAGCTCCAATAAATGCTATCTGCGGTCGGCCATTCGTCAAAGGTTCCTTTCCATGTGCCTACAATCATATCTTTTACATAAGCGTCCAGTTCCCTGGCATATTCGGAAACATCGGGATTTCTTTCAGAACTTATAACGCGATCGGTGATTGTGTTGTCTGTATTGTTGTTTATAGATTGATTATAATTGTATGGATAAATTCCATAAACAGCTTTATATCTTTCAGCGCGTTCTTGCACAGAAAGAGTGCCTTTTGTGTAAGTCGGAGCATATTCAATTCCGGTGCAATAGAATGTCATAACGCCATCGCTGCTTTCAGTCAGCGTATAGGGGTAATTCGCTGCGGCTTCGCTCTTGACGATCTTGATTAGTTTATCAGAAATAATCTCGTACTCGTGATATAGCGTTTCTTCCGGCAAAACGTTTGTTGCTGCTGTATGGACGGTAATTCCGGTTTCTGTGAAAGTACAAGTAGTTGCTCCGTCAAGACTTGTCCATTCACCCAGTAGCTTATTAACCGTGTTTGGAATGATATTCGCTTCATCTTCTGCGGCCTGAGCTGCCGCTGCGGTTAGGGCGGCTTTTGCGGCTTCCTCGGTCTGATAATAGGTATATTTCCCGGCCAAGGTATAGCTGCCGTCCTGGGCCTGATTGATCGTAAGCGTGGTTGTTCCGTCCTGTGCGCTTTGCAGGGTTACAGTGTTTCCGGAAACGCTATATGTGCCAGCAAAAGAAAGCCACGGATTGCCGCCGTTCCACTCTGCAAAAGAGTAATTACCCTCTTTGCCAAAGGTGACGCTATCCGGCTTATCGCTGTACCATGTGCCAACAATGCTTATGGCTGGATTACTATTCTTATGTAGTACAGCGACCACGATCGCAGCGGCCAATACAAGAACACCGACAAGAGCAACGATAACAATAAACTTCTTTGAAATAGGCTTCATTAAAAATTACCTCACTTTCTCGGCGGGAAATCAAATCCCACAGTTTTATCTTCTTTCAGAACAAGGTTTGCGTCAAAAGGCTTTCCGGCTTTGCTTGTAAATCCCTTGATAAGATCAGTTTTCCCCTTTGCCAGTAGCTTTACAGCTTGTGCCTTTGAAATAGCTTTGCTGGCCGTTGTTTTCCAAATCACAAAGCCGCAGCCACCCTTTCCGCTTTCACAAGAAAAGCTCTTTTGGTACTCAAGAACCTTTTTACCACATTTTGGGCAAATGCCTATACTCTCTCTCTCGCTCTGAAAAACGCCGGTGCTTTGCTCCGGCGAATACAATGCCTTTGTGTCCATTACAAAGGAACGGATAAAACCGCTGATTTCTTCCATGAAAGCAGCCGGGTTTTCTTCCCCTCGCTGGATCGCGGCAAGCTGCTTTTCCCATTCTGCGGTTAGCTCCGGCTCCTTGATTTTGTCGGTGACAAGATCAATAAAAGTATATGCCGTTTCAGTCGGGAGCAGCTTTTTGCCGTTTCTCACGATATATCCGGTTTTAACAATGTTCTCAATGATACCGGCTCTTGTTGCCGGAGTTCCAAGCCCGCTATCTTTCATAGCGTCTTTCAGTTCTTCATCAACTATGCTTTTCCCGGCAGTTTCCATAGCTTTGAGCAAAGTATCTTCGGTATAGGACGGCTGCGGTTTTGTTTTCTTTGGTTCTGCTTTCACTTCGAACGCGGTAAAGGTGTTCCCATCGCTCATGGGCGGCAGCACCGCGTTTTCCGGAGTGTCCGGAGCGTCCTCTTTTTCTTCCTGTGCTTTTACGGCTTTTTTTACCTGATCGTCAATCTGCTTAAAGCCAAGGTCAATTTCTTCTCTGCCGGTGGCCGTGAAAGGTTCTCCCTCAATATCCAAGACCACTTTAGTAGCGGTGTAGGTGTGCGGCGCATAAACAGCGGACAAAAGACGGTAGGACACCAAAAGCAGAATATTTCTCTCTCCGGTCGGCAGGTTATCCAGTTTTTCTTTCGTAACGCCGGAAGTGGGCAATACGGCATGATGATCGCTTACTTTTTTATCATTGATGATTTGTGCCATAGTTACATTTTCAGTACTATAATTGCTTGCAACTTCCGTACTGATAATGCCGGTGGCAAGGATTGTATCAATCAGGCTCCGGGTAGATTGCTCCTGATCTGCTGTAATATAACGGCTGTCAGTTCGAGGATAAGTAGCCAGCTTATTATCATAGAGCTTTTGCAGATAATCAAGGGTTTGCTGCGCCGAATATCCAAGCAGCCGGTTAGCGTCCCGCTGTAAGGTTGTCAGATCATATAGAGCAGCGGGTTTCTCTCGTTTTTCCTCTTTTTCAGCTTTAGATACATAGGCTTCTTTTCCGGAGCATTTTTCTACAATCTGCTGTGCTTTTGCCTGATCGTCAGCTCTGCTATACGCCTTAAAAGAACCACAATTTGCGGTGAGCGTAAAATAAGTTTGCGGGACAAAGTTTTCTATACTGCGCTGCCGGTTCACAATAAGGTTGATTGTCGGTGTCTGCACACGGCCACAAGTCAGCGTTTTGTTATACATCTTTGAGTAGAGCCGGGTAAGATTGATCCCGACAAGCCAATCTGCCCGCTGGCGGCACAAGGCAGCTTCATAGAGATTATCGTATGCGCTACCGGGCTTCATACCGGCCAAGCCTTCTTTGATACTTTTTTCTTCCATGCTGCTGATCCATAACCGCTTGAATGGTTTTTTACACCCAGCTTGATTATACACCAGTCGAAAAATCAATTCACCCTCTCGCCCGGCATCGGTAGCTTCTACCAGCTCCGACACATCGGCGCGGCTCATAAGTTCTTTCAGAACTGCGTATTGATCCGCAGTAGCACTTGATACTTCGGTAATGTAGTTTTCGGGAATGATAGGCAGCGTGTCCAAGCTCCACTTTTCCAAGCCCTCACCGTATGCGCTCGGTTTGGCCAGCTCAATTAAGTGGCCAACACACCACGATACAATATAATCATTTCCGGACAGATACCCTTTCCCTCTTGTTGTTGCGCCAACTACCTTTGCGATTTCACCAGCCACAGAGGGCTTTTCTGCAATAATAAGAATCAATGAACGGCTCCTTTCTGATTAAAAATCAATCACTCATTTGCGCTGCCAGGCGTTTGCATGGGAGTGGATTTCATGTTTTTAAGCAGCTCCTTGACCTGATCCAGCGGCATATCAATTTCTTTCAGCATGGCTTTAACTTCCAAACTTTCCAGCGTGTCAAGCTCACGGCGATATTTGCTGATTTTGTCTTGCTCTTTGCCGATCCGCTCTTGTGCTGCGGCGATCTTCGCCTTTTTTTCTTCGATTTTTTCAGAGATTGTCATAGGGTGTACTTCCTTTCTTTTATGGCGTTGGTTTTTCGCACTCTGTAAAGATAAGAGGATTAAGATTGCGATTGTCTTTATCGTGATATTCAAGGTGCAGGTGGTTCCCGGTGCTTGCTCCGGTGGTTCCTACATAACCGATCACATCACCCGGATTAACCGTCTGCCCATTCGCTACCGCAAAGCCGCTCATGTGGCCGTAAAGGGTATAAGATCCGTCCGCTGCAACTACTTTGATATAATTACCCCAACCGGAAGCGTCGCTGCCGGTTACAATCGTTCCGGCATTGCAAGCGTTGATTGGCGTTCCACCCGGCATGGCAATATCAAGGCCGAGGTGCTGCTTTAGTTCCCCGCTTATCGGGTGTATACGCCAGCCCCAGCGAGAAGAAACTCCCACAGACCAATCCACACCAATAAAGGGACTTGAAAGTTGTTGCCTAAAGGTGTAAACACCGACTTCTTGCAGCGCGTCATATTGCTGCTGCTGATCCGGGGCAAGTAGCGTGTTTTTATTGGCTTCGTAATAATCTTCCCAAGTTTTTGTTGTAAGGTATATATCCATGTGATAGACATATTCCGTCCAAGTGTCCGTTGTTGTTTCACCGGTTACTGGATCGGTTGAGGTGCTTTCGTGCTCTATTTCTTCCGTCCACCTGATTTTTTCTACCTGATGAAGTTGTGCATGGATTGTTTCAAGCTCACCTTTTACCGTAGTGCCAAAAAGACCGGCTATGATCCCGCTGAAAGCATAATCTTCATAGCGGCTATCCAAATAAGAAAGGATAAGATCGGCGTTGGTATAAACTGAAATACTGTCTTTTGATACTTCCACTCCGTTCATGTAATATCGGTATTCATCAATCGGCGGTATATGGAGCCGGGTATCTTCGTTGACAATATCATCTTCCATACGAGCGTCCAGCTCTGTAATATAAAGATAAGTCTGTGAAACCTCGTAATCTTCACTTTTGAGCGAAAGGGACGTTATCACACCAACAACAGAGGAAACCACCGCAATTATACCGGCCACTACAACAGCGGCTATGGCAGTAATACCAGCCGCTTTCAAAACAACCGGATTTGCCAAAACTTTTTTTCCGGCCGCAAATACCGCTTTACCCCCGGCCTTTATTTTCTTTGCGGCGTTTTTTGCCGTTTTTACTGTCCTCTTTATGCCGCGCCCGGTGGCCTGCGCCATTTTCAAAGTGCGTTTTGTTCCAACGATTAAATCTTTTGGCTTTGTAATTGCCTGCATACCGAGATCGTCAGAACCATGGAAATCCTCAACGGCTTTAACAGCTCCGGTTTTTATAATGCTGCCTATGGAGCCAGCCGATCCGGTAAGGCTTTGCTTTGCACGGTCGGTAAGTAATTTTTTTGCTGCGGAACCGGTCAAAACACCAGCAGCCACATCATTAGAAAGTTTCCGGCCATACTTTGCAAACCGAATAGCACCACGGCCAGCAGCAAAGCCGCCTTTCACTGCATATTTCCCGGCTTTATAGCCATACTTTGTGGCTTGTCCCTTTGCACGGTCGGTAATATCTCCGTCTTTGCCGCCTTGTCCTACGGCGGCTTCAACTTCTCTGCCAATAATGCCAGCAGCCGTTTTTAAGATACCTTTTTTCTCTCCCGGTTCCGGCACTCCCCATGTTTTATCCGCAAAGGCGGCGGCTTCGGACGCTTTTAATCCGCTCTTTATGCTGTCGGCAACTGATCCGCTTACAGAGCTTGCGAAAGCCCCTCTATCGTCAGTCTTAAATACACCCGCTGAGCCGGCAATAGCAGCGGCTCCGGCAGCCCCACCAAAAACGCGGGCTTCTCCCGGCTCTTTCTCAACTGATCCATACCTCGCTTCTTTTTGCGGTTGCTCTACATCGTTTATATGGCTGAACCGTTCCGCTGTGCTGTGCATTGGTGCTGATGAAGCACCCGGAGCCGGGGAAGCTGCCTTTTCTGCTCCTGTTCCGTAATGGTAATCTCGAAAGCCGAGTTGATCTCTTTTTTTCTCTTTATCAAGGTCAATGTCACCATCAAACCGGACTGTATCAAGCGTTTCTTCATGGCGGCGGCTTTCCTCTTGTCTATGATAAGAGGTATAGCCGCCGCGGTGCTGAGGCTCTACGCTTCCTGTGTCTCGATGATATACCGGGCTTTGTGGAGAGCTGCCCCGGACGGGGCGGCTCTCCGGTGCTCCCGCGCTGTAATACGGCTGCTGCGGGGTATCAAGATAGCCTTGCTGTCGGATCACATCACGCTGGGTGCTGGTTTCGAGATCGTCGCGGACGGTATCACGGTGCAGTTGGCTCCTGTCTGATGAAAACACAGTATCTTCTTTATCTTCCGGAGAAAGATACTTGCCATATTTATCACTCATAAACCGTCCCCCTCTCGCAACTTATACGGTAGCCGCAGCGGCTTCTTCCTCTGCGGGTTCCTTTTGTAAAGTGTCCTTTTTAATGTCCCCGACTTCCTCAATTTTTGTTGTCATCATGCGGTATAGGTCGGTATCGGTCGGGAACCGATCAATGAAAGGAACAATGGATTTACCGGCAAACAGCAAGCCGTGTCCGGGTTCCGAGCTTGTGACAAAGGAAAGCTGCTTGTTGCTGATATTAAGCAGCCCGGCAAGC
The DNA here is from genome assembly GCA_934457145.1 of uncultured Clostridia bacterium. GTDB lineage: Bacteria > Bacillota > Clostridia > UBA1381 > UMGS1253 > CAKSHP01. The sequence continues at coordinate 11,493 of CAKSHP010000029.1, forward strand.
TCCATGCGGTCGCTTGTGGCTTGATTTAACATCATAATAAAATCGCTGTTGGAAAGCATACGCCGGGCAAGATCAGACAACAGCAGTGTTTCTACATTTTGGGTAATTCCGGTAGGAACAGCTCCCCATTTACGGCTACGGCTCCAAAGTTCAAAGAAATAGTTTGCGCTGTATTCGTTACTGAAAAGGAGTTGGATTTCATCAATATAAATCCATGTTCGCTTGCCGATCGCGCGGTTTTGAGTAATGCGGTTCCAAATCTGATCGAGGACAACGATCATACCGAAAGTACGGAGCTGCTTTCCGAGATCGCGCACATCAAAAACAACAAGTCTTTTCTGTGTGTCTACATTGGTACGGTTTGCAAAAACAGAAAGCGTACCATCAATGTAAAGTTCAAGATCAAGAGCCAGCCCTTTTGCTTCCGGCTCCGGCTGTGCCAGGATAACCTCATAAAAATCGCGCAGCGTGGGAACCGGGTTCTTTTTGGGATTGGCAAAATAGGGCGCGTAGCAGATTTTACAGGCACGGCTCACAATGGAACGCTGCCCACCGGTCAATCCCTGTTTGCCGCCTACCAGCAGTTCACAGATTGTCAAAATAAACTCTGCTTTGAGCTGCAACGGTTCTTCATCATCTGCATAGTCCATGCTACAATCCATCGGATTTATGTAGTTTTTGGAGCCAGCGGAGATATGCACAATTTCTCCGTCAAAGCCCTGTGCCAGCGGGGTATATTCTCGCTCCGGATCAATAATTAGCACCTCTGCATTTGGATCATTCAGCAAAACATTTATCATTTCGCGCTTTGCTGCAAAACTCTTTCCGGAACCTGGAGTGCCGAGAATAACACCGTTTGGAGCCTTTAAGCTGTAACGATTGAAGAAGATAAGGTTTCTTGAAAGTGCATTAAGACCGTAGTACATACCTCCTTTTTGGTAAAGTTCCATAGTGGTGAAGGGAACAAAGATTGCCGTGGAAGCGGTTGTCAATGTGCGGGACACATTCACAAGATTTTTCCCGATCGGAGCAACGCTCATAATTCCCTCGCGCTGCCGGAGAGCAAGCCGATCAATTTTGACATTGTTTTTTCGGGCAGTTGCCATAATCTGAAAAGCGTTATCCTGCAAGGTGTCTATATCGTCAGCAAAGGTGTAAACCAGCAAAGTAACCTTAAACATACGCTGATTTTTGTTTTCCAGCAGATCAAGGAGCTTTGTTGCTTCGTCGTAGCTCCGGCGAGTTTCCATAGGAATAGCAATATCGGCATTACGTCCTTTTTGCACGGCCTGATCCTGTTTGCCGGTAGCTTCCATTTCCATAAAAGCAATCTGTCGGCGCACAAGTTCAAGAGCCTTTCCCTGTTCCACATTGGTAATGTGCAGCGTGATATTCATATCAATGGGTAGATCAGACAATTCAGAGATAATCTTGTCTGAAAGCTCTGCCGGAAGATCGCGCAGAAATAGCACCTGCCCATAGTGTTCGCCGGTGTGAGAACCAAAGGAAAACATATCTTTATCGGTGAAATCAAAGCTGTCCGGCGCAATACAGGCTTTTGTAGTAAGGCTGCTTTCCAAAAGCTGATCGTATGCAAAAGTAAACCTCTCCCCCGGACGGAAGATCTCGTGGAGCTGCTGCAAGCGGTCAATGCCACTCATGGCTGCCACTTCGCACCCAAGAGCCTTATAATGCCCCATAAGGTCAGTTTCCAGCCGTGCCAGCGCAGGAATGGCTGTTTCATAGGAAGTGGCAGCAGTTGAGAAAGTAATATACTTTTCTCTTAAAATGCTGTTCTGCCCCTCAAGGGCTTTTGCAGCAAGCATACCGTTCATTTCCTTGCGGTAGTGATTGAGTTTCGCTTGTCCGTCAATCATTGGCATAAACATGGTTTCCTTAAAGGCTTCCTTGTCAATACGCCGATTTACAATATTGATTTGCAAGTGTATGGTAGGATCGCAATAATTCAGGGCTTCGCAGTACCGGGTGAAAAGGTCAACTTGTTCATCACGCCGGGCAGTCTGATAGTTAATATCAGAAAACTTGAAAGAACGGCTATAAAGGCCATGCTCAATTTGGCAAATACCGTCCTCAAACATCAGATCATACTTTATCTGCTGGACGGTGTTTTTCGGCGCGGCGGCTTTCTTTAGCTGCTTTTTCCGCTCTGCGTTTAATTGTTCGGTATTCTTGTCGAGCTGCTTTAATCTCGCGGAGTGCTTCCTTGCGCTTTCTCTTGCGGCCTTTTTCTGTGACCGCAAAGACAACGGCTTCTCTAATTTGCCAGGCTTCTTTTCGCTCTTTTCGGGTGAGCTGCTTCCCTGTCCCGGCACTGCCGGTTTCTTTTTCAAAAATCCAAGCATATTTTGATTTCCTTTCTGCGGTTTCGTCTGCCAGATCAGGCAGAGCGTCAATAACGAGTTCGTTTTCATAAGATAGCTTGTTCATGCCGGTTTTGTGCCGGATCAGCAACGCTGCATATTTTTCAAATGTCATGCCGTCTTTCTTGATGAACCCAAAGGCCATAAGAGGCATAGCTTCAGCTATTATGATGTAGCTTGCCGTATCCATTGTTAAACCAAGTACCTTTGTGCAAAGAAAATAAGTACCTACGCCTAATACAACGGCAGACGAAAAGCATACTAATTTTCGGAGTGATAAACCGAACATGATTTTTTCTTCATATTCAGTTATTTCTTTTGGAATTGGAACACTTATTGCCATGTGTTTTTGCTCCTTTCTTATCTTACATAGCGTTACATACACTCTTTGCCCAGCGGCTGGAACTGAACACACCAAGTGCCAGGATCAGAGAATACAACAATAATCCCCATGCGCTTGTATCACCAAGGATATTGGAGCTTACCAAAATTGGGAAGAACGATAGGATTAAGTAAATAAAGGCTCCTTGCAAGCAAACCGCAGCAAAACTTTTCAAAAAGCCTTTTGCAATCTGATTAAGATCATCCGAGGGGAAAGTAGCTATTGGGATAGGTGAAATTGCAATATAAACATAAATCTCAATAAAGCGGGCTATACAAATGATCTGAACCAAGCCCAGCAGTACCCAAACACCAAACTTAACTATGACAAGTTCCAAGAGCATACCTATTTGATCTCCCAAACTCATAGCGTTGATTTGTGCGGTCATAGCTGCAAGATCAACCGCCCCGGAAACCGAGCCGTTAGCAACGACACCGGCAATGCCGGTAACAACTGCTTGTGCTACGCTATAAATGGCTTGCATGAAAAGCAAAGAACTGTCTACGGCCACTTTACAAAGCACCATTTTGAACATTACACGAAACACAATTTCAGCTCCAAAGGAAGAACCGCCGCCAGCTCCATCAACTTTGATACTTGCCTTGTAAAGTTCCAGCACGAAAAACAGAGCTAAAATCACATAGGCAATCGGCATGACAACGCTTGTCATAATGGTATGAACCCACCCATAAAGGGTGTTATTAAAGGCAGAAAGACCGATTGATAAATAGCTGTTTTGCCCTACTGCGGCAAACTTATCAATCAAATCCGTTACCCACTTTATCAAAAGGTCTTTAAACAAGGTTACACGCTCCTTTCGTTTTTATAAAATAAGGGCGGCTGCTGTTATGTGCAGCCGCCCTAATGCAAGGCTATTTGCTGCGGCTTTGCAGCAAGATCACGACACAACCGAACTGAACAAGGCGGCTGCGGCGATAATCAAACCCCCGCCAACAATCTGCCAAATGCCCGATTGAAGTGCCGGTCCATTCTTATCTTTCAAGCCGCCAGCGAGAACGACAACGCCCCACACCAGCCACAGACCGCCGCCGATAATTGCAAACTTTGTAACAAGAGTAAGTACCTGATTGAGCAACTCCATAATTTTTACCTCTGCTTTCTTTTTGTGTGTTATTAGAAAAAACGCTTTTATACGAGTGCGTTCAACTCCGATAGGGTGACTACTTGAACTTCCTTTACATTGTCCAAGAAGTGTTCATCAACAGCAGCCTGCGCTTTCCGAATATCAAATATTGGCGCGCCGCCGTCATTGATCTGCTTATATCGCTTATGCTTTGCTGTTGGGTATTTAAGCGACTTAAACGGGGGTAATCCGGTTATCAGGACAAGGCATTGTGTTCTTTTCAATCGGCCAATTTCGGCAGCGTCAATCAGATCCCGCCCAAGTATGCTGTTGTTAAGACTGTAACTGCCGGTTTGCCCACGACTTTCATTGACATTTTGAGTATCAATCGTAGTTTTACCGATCATTTCAGAGATTTGCTTTGTTGTCTTTGTGGACTTCCCGCCCAAGAAAACAAAGGTGTCGCAGCAATCTATGATTGTTTCGCTATCGTCCTTATAAATGGACGAAATTTGCGTCAAGCTCTGCAAAATTATCATGCAGCTTATGTTTCGGCTTCGGATCGTAGAGATCAACCGGTGGAAATCCGGAACCTTTCCTATGTTGGCGAACTCATCAAACAAACACCGAACATGGAACGGCAATTTGCCGCCGTATTCGTTGTCTGCTTTTTCGCAAAGCAAATTGAACATTTGGTACATAATCATAGCGATCAAAAAGGCATAGGTACTATCCGTATCGCTCATAATCACGAAAAAGGCTGTTTTTCGATCTCCCAGTTCGTCAAGCTGCAATTCATCGTACAGCATAACTTCCCGCAGCTCGTCAATATCAAACGGAGCCAACCGGGCAGCACAGGAAATCAAAATACTTTTAAGCGTTTTCCCCGCCGCCTGTTTGAACTTTTTGTACTGCTTCACCGCAAGGCAATTTGGCTTTTCCTTTTCCAAATCTTCAAACATAATGTCGATCGGGCTTTGGTAATCTTCGTCGTCCTCTTTTACTTTGCACATATCCAGCATTTCAATCATCATGGGAATGTTTTGATCTTCCGGTGGGGCTTCATACCAAAGATAAGCGATAAGTGCCGTGTATAGCAGCTTTTCGCAGTCTTTCCAAAACTTTTCACCGGAACCGGTTCCCTCTCCGTTGGTATTCTCCATAAGAACCGTTACGACTTTCAGAATGTCCTTTTCCTTGTGGATATACGCCAGCGGGTTATAATGGAGCGATTTTGAAAAATCTATGGTGTTAAAGGAGCGGACGGTATATCCGTTGTTTGTAAACAAATACCCAGTTTCCGGGAGAATGGTTCCTTTTGGATCGGTGATTACATAGCTGCTGTGAAGCTGCATAAGGGACGGCTTAATTTCTGAATATGTCTTGCCGGAACCGGAGCCGCCAACTACCACAATGTTTTTGTTGCGGTCGGCTTCAAAGTCTTTTACTTTTCGGACGCTTATTTGCTCTGTGGCCGAAAGAGGAATATTCATGTCCGGTTCGCGATCGGTAAGAGGTTTTATATCTTTTGCTGTCCCCCATCGTGCGGAGCCGTGTTCTAATCCGCGCATAAAGTTCTTTGCGCCAAACACATTGTATAAAAAGATTAGCCAAACACAGGCTGCGCCGATCGCACCGGAAATCAAGGCCGTTTTTGAAGTTCCTATCATAAAGGGGTTGTTTTGCAAGGCTGGAATTATTGCGTCTATGGCTGCGTTGATGTTTTCTACAAGGTTTCCGGTTAGCCCCTCAAAGATAAGGGCTGTTCGGTTTGCGAGATGTCCAACCAATAATGAAGCAATGATTGAAAAGAAAAGGAAAGGCTTAATATCTTTTTTCATCGGGCTTCTTTCCCCCTGTCTGCACTATGCTCATGTTCCGGGGGCGTTCTTTCTGCGTTTCGCTGTGCCGCCTTTTCCTCGGCTTCTTTCATAACTTCCTTGATAGGCTTCTTGCTTCCCTTTTGGAAGTTCTCAACGCATTTCTGCAAGCCTTTATAAACACGATCCACATCTTGCCCTTTGAAGAAAACGGTGTAGTTTTGTGTTTCCGTGTCTTTTTTTATTGAAAAATCCACGGCGTACTTGTTAAGCTCTCGCTTAAAGGCTTGCATATCTTCTCCGGTGAGTTCTATGCTTTCCAGCTTTTTACCTTGCAGATTGAGCTTTTTTAGGCTCTGCTCCCCATGGGTGATTTTTTCCCGGTTAGCAAGGATCTGTTCAATCAGCCCTTTAAGTGCTGCTGCGGTGATTTTTGCCGCTTTCCATTCAACTTGTACGGCCTGTTCTTGTAAATCTGCCGCCATAAGTCCACCACCTTTCGGTTTTTATATACAAAAATGCCGCTCTACACCCCAACCGGGCATAAAACGGCATATCTATCCTGTATTAAGCGCATGGAAAAAAGGGCAGAGTTATTCTGCTCTGCTCTGCTCTGCTCTGCTCTGCTCTGCTCTGCTCTGCTCTGCTCTGCTCAAATGATTGTACTGCTTCCTCACTCTTTGTCAACCCCTTTCTTGTTTCATACCCCCTTTTTCATACTTATTTTACTGTTTGTTCTTCTTTGTGTCAACATTTTTTTGAAAGATTTTTTTGTGAAAGAAAAATCCCAATTTATAACCGATTATGTAAATTGCATTTTTATTACTATAAATGTTTGACACTTTAATTGCATTTTTCTATAATTATTATAGTACCACAGTACTTTAATACTAAAACACCACGATATGAACGGCGGTTCTTTTTTCGGAGAGGTGAAAAGAGAGCTGCCCCACGAGGGCGGCTTTTCTTCTTGACGGTGGTGTAATTTTGGTGTAAAATGAGTTATAAAAGTAAAAGATTGGAGGAAGTCGATTTATGGGAAACGATTTTATGCAATATCCGACCACTGTTAAAATGTTGGCCGATGAAATAAAGAGAGCTTGCACCGCGTACACTTCCCGGCAGATTGATAATGACCGGATCAGAGAGATTATCTTTTGGTATGCAAATGCCATGCCGGACAAGCTGTTTTATGGAGCTGACCTTAATCCGACAATATCAAAGATTATTGGGAAAAAAAGAGTGCGCCTTATCAATGATATGTTGGACGGCTACCAGCACCAATTAAGCGGGGGTAGGTAAATGGAAAAGGTTATCAGCTTCGGAGATCAACTTAAAGTAGAGGGTATCAATTTCAAAGGCTTTGGTATTTTGCCGAAGTATGTCATGCTCGATCCCGATTTGTCGATCGAAGCAAAAACTATCTATGCCTATTTTTGCAGTTTTGCCGGAAACGGAAGTGCAACCTTTCCGGGGAGAGATAAAATCCTATCTGATCTGCCTATGTCAAAGGACGCTTATTATAAACACTTTCGGCAGCTCACGGATCAAGGCTATATCACCGTGGAGCAACAAGGCGGCAACTCCGGGGCTATTTACGGGAAGAATATCTATACGCTGGTATCAAACCCTAAAAAGTTTTCTGAAAAACCCGAAGATACCAAACACGGCCTTGCTTATAGCCGGATCAGGTTTTCCGGCCTGAAAGCTGCGGGATTTGGCATGATCCCGAAAGCTGTTATGATTGATCCTCGGCTTCCTGTTAAAGCAAAGGGAGTTTACGCTTACTTTTGCAGCTTCACCGGCTCCGGAAATAATGCCTTTCCAAAAAAGGAGAAGATCCTTTTTCATTTGGGAATTGCAGAAAAGACTTACTATAAGTTCTATAAGCTGCTGACGGAGCTTAACTATATTACCGCCGTACAACGCCATATAGACGGTAGGCTACAAGTAAATGATTATTACTTGAATGATACGCCAAACGCTGCAAACGCCCAAAAAAAGACGGTTTTTTCCTGTTCTACACAGGACAGTAAAAAACAGGACACGGAGCTTAAAATACAGGACGGTAAAAAACAGGACACGGAAAAACAGGACAGTAAAAAACAGGACACGGAGCTTGAAATACAGGACGGTAAAAAACAGGACACGGAAAAACAGGACACGCAAATACAGGACAGTAAAAAACAGGACACTAATAAAAACAATTCTAATAAAAACAACGTTCTATATAATCACTCTCTCAATCAACAACCGGCGCAGCCGGAACAGATAGAGGGAGCGAGAGATGTTAAACGTGATATTTCTTATGAAGTAGAAACAGAGCTGCTAAAACAGAAAAAATTGCCGTATTACTTCAAGGCCGATCCTGAAAAGATGATTGCTGCTATTCATTTCATGGTAGAGTGGGACACATTCTTTCCCAATGGCTATAAAGACGGGTTTGAGCAACGGATTTACAACTTGTTTGTTGAAGCCTTGATTGAAATGTGCTGCGCTGACAAGCCCATGGCACTGAAAGGCAGTATCACTACTTACGCAAAGGTTATTGATAAGATTAACCAGCTTGCCAAGTTTGAGGATTACTATGTTGATATTTCCGAGTTTGCTGATCCGGCACGAGAAAACTATAAAAGGGCTGCGCTCGATCAGGACATAAGAAATCCTATGCAGTACATGAAAGCCTGTATTTGGGACGCTATGCAAACTGGGAGCATAGGAATGTATGCCGATATAGCACGGATATAGTGCAATTAAAGGGAGCTGCGAAAAGCGGCTTTCTTTTTTGCAGTTTTAGTACTATAAATGCTTGACACTAAAAAGCGAGTTAGGTATAATGATTTTAGTACCAAAACACTAAAGTACGAAAGGAGCAAAGAAAGTATGTCGTTCTTACCTGATCCAAAAGAATTAAAATTTGGGGTGGGCGGTCTGCGCCAGCAGTACGATAAGATGAAAAAGGTGGGGAGATGTCCTTATGATAGCTTTGAAGAATATATGCGCGACTTTTTGCCGGAGCTTCCACCCGAAGAAATGAAAAAAACTGATTTTGGGGGACAATGCGAGAAAGTACTTTATGACGCATTCAATTCTGAATTAACAAAGGGAAAGAGAGGAAATCCAAATGGCTAAAGTAATTGCAATCGCAAATCAAAAAGGTGGCGTTGCCAAGACTACGACAAGCGGGGCACTTGCTGCCGGACTGAAAAAGAAAGGTTTTAATGTGCTGGCGGTTGATGTTGATCCGCAAGGCAATTTGTCCGACAGTGTCGGAGCTGATAACCAGCACGAAGTAACCGTTTATGAATTGCTGAAAATAGAAACCACAGCAAAAGAAGCAATTCAGAAAATGGATATGTTTGATATTATCCCGGCAAATATTATGCTTGCTGGTGCAGAACAGGAGATTGCACAGATTGGCAAAGAACAAAGATTGAAAGAAATGCTTGCGCCGATCATGTGCGATTATGATTATATTGTGATTGATACGCCGCCCGCGCTGGGGCTTATGACGATCAATGCCTTTACTGTTGCTGATGATGTAATTGTACCAACAACAGCCGGTATCTTTGCGGCAAACGGTATTGGTCAACTTTATGATACAATTAAGAATGTGCAGAGGTACTGCAATAAGAAAGTAAAGATTGCAGGTATTCTTCTTACAAAGTATAATCCACGTACCATCAACAACCGCGACATGAAAGAGTTGACAGAGCAGCTTGCACAGTACATGGACGCTCCGATGTATCAAACCACAATCCGTTCATCTGTTGTTGTTGAGGAAGCACAGACGCGAAAGACAGACATATTCAGTTATAAAGCGGACGCTGCTGTTGCGGGAGATTATGCCGCTTTTATTGAAGAGTATTTGAAAGGGGAAAATAAGTAATGGGAACGAAGAAAAGTAAAGTTGATACCTCGGCACTGTTTCGAGGGATTGTCGGCCATGATGAAAGCGAAGCACCGGAAGTTAATTCCGGCGAAGCAGAAGCAGCGGCAAAGCTGCCGGTCGCGGAAGAAGTTAAAGCTGCTCCGGTGAAAGTTGGACGCAAAGCCAATAAGGAAAAGAACATTCAGGTATCTATTTACCTTACCCCGGATCAGGCAAAGGAGCTGCGGGTTCAGGACGCTTTGAAAGAAAAGGAAACGGATAAATCCGCTATTGCAAGAACCGGCATTGAGATTGCTCTTTCCTTGAACAAAGAAACCTATGCAGCTATGAAAGTCGCTGCGGATAAAGTCGGAAAGACACCCGGCCAAATTGTGCAAAAAGCCCTTGAACAATATTTATAAGTTGTCACAAATGAAAGGCGGTGAACCATGAAACGATTAGGGGAATATCGTTCCTATTTGCTTTACGAAGTTGAAGAACAAGACGGCAGAGATATTAACACATCAAGCGGAAGCAGATATATCCGGAATAGTATCTTGATTTTTGAACCGGACGAAAACAATCCAAAGCTGGGCGATGAATGGCGAATGTGCAAAAACGAGGAAGAAGCAAAACGGACGATTGACGAGAGCGCACCTAAAATGCCAATTCAAGAGCAAATGAAACAGGCAGAGGAACGAAGCCGGGCGAGAGCGGCGGCAATGGACATTCAGCGCAGAGCAGATATAGAGGAAGAACGCAGACGGAGAGAACGGCAAGAGGAAGCCTATTATCCTGAAAGAAAAAGCTAATATTTGAAAGCCGCCTTTCGGGGCGGCTTTTCTTATACGAAACAAACTCTTGCATAAAAGCGAATGGTATCCTATACTTAAAAAAGAGCGGAGCGAAGAATAACAAGCATTGGAAGTGTTAGCACACTTCCACGAAACGACGAAAATTGCCACGGGGCAATTTCCTCTGTTTCTGCTTGTTGGTGCGTTGCCCCAAACCCCACCGGCTAACGCCGGAGAAGAAAAGCACGGCTTTTCATAAAGAACGAAAGGACGGTATTTGCAAGATGGCAAATAGAGAAAGAACGGTGCGGCTGCAACTTTTTGTTTCGGAAGAAGAAGCTGATATGATACGACAGAAAATGCTTCAAGTTGGAACTACTAACTTTTCCATGTATGCGCGGAAAATGCTGATAGATGGATATGTAATAAAGCGTGATTTTTCAGAGTTAAAAGCTCTAACAAAAGAACTGGCTAACCTTGCTCGAAACATTAACCAAATTGCATTAAGAGCAAATGAAACTCGTAGTATTTACCAGCAAGACATTGACGATTTGAAACAGTATTATGGAAATGTGAAAAGGGCGTGCACAGAGCGTCTTGTAAAAATGATAGAGGAATAAAGCCATGGCTTACACAAGAATACACGCTATAAAAACAACCTTAAATAAGGCATTGGATTATATAGAAAATCCTGCGAAAACGCAGGAGCAACTTCTTGTGTCCGGTTATAATGTTGATCCTATTTCTGCGTCAGTTGAGTATCGTATGACGGCAGCATTGGCAAGAGAAATGAAAGGGGATTATGCAAAGACTGGTGGAGCAGATATTTTAGCTTTTCACATGATACAGAGTTTTTCTCCTTATGATAAAATCACCCCGGAACAGGCGCATGAACTCGGTAAAAAATGGGCTGATGAAATATTGCAAGGGAAGCACGAGTATGTAATCAGCACTCATGTTGATAAGGGGCATATTCACAATCACATAATTTTCAACTCTGTTTCTTTCTTTGACTATAAAAAATATGAAACCAAGCCTTATAAAACGGCTGCGCTTTTGCGAAAAGTAAGTGATCGTCTTTGTGAAGAACAGGGACTTTCTATAATTCAAAATCCAAACCTAAAGCAAAAAAGCCCGACACATTACGAATGGGAACAGCACCGTGCAGGCACATCATGGAAAGCACAGATCAAAGAAAATATTGATAAGGCCATTGAAGCGGCAACCGATTATGACAGCTTCAAAGAAAATCTGCGGAAAGCAAATGTTGAGATAAAAGAGGGGAAAAGAATTTCTTTCAAAATTGCCGGTTCGGGACAAGAAAGATATTGCCGTGGCGATAGGATCGGAGAAGAATATACAAGGGAAAAGATTGTTGCGAGATTGGCAGCACCAAAAGTAAGAGAGCTTCAAAAAGAGGAAGAAATTAAACATCGGGGAGAGAAAAACGCCGATTCTGCACCGCAGCCGGTATTTTCCTCTTATGATAAAAAGGTGGAGTGGGAAGCACAGAGAACAACACTTGCCGCCACAAAAGAACTGGCCGCAGCCTTAATGACGATCCGACAGGAGAACATACAGCAAGAAAATGATTTTGAAATCAGGATCAGCGGCTTGTCTGAAAAGGCGGCGGGTGTCCGGTCAACAATGACAGAACTTTCCGGAAAGAACCAGCAATATAAAAATGCGGCAAAGTACTTAATTGCATTTAATCAGTATCTTCCTATAAAGCAAGAGCTTGAAAAGCAACTTCCTTTT
>CAKSHP010000030.1 GCA_934457145.1 uncultured Clostridia bacterium
CAAAACGGAAAATTATCTGACGGAACGGCGATATCAAATTTACCGAAATACTTTGAAAAAAATGCAGATATTGCGGCGCAGAACGGATATTATCCGCTTTGCGAAACAGAAGATGAAACAAGAGAGCCGGCAGGTTATACTGTTAAAAACGGCATGATTTGCGGAATTTATGAAAGCGAGGCGGTAGATGATGTGGGTTGATGTGTTTATACAATGGCTTATACCCTTTGTATGCGGTTGCATAGTATCACTTGTATGTTCTGCACTTGCAAGCATACGAGCGAGAAAGTCAGAAGATAAGGCAATACATGACGGTTTGCAATGTCTGCTTAGGGCAGAAATAATAAGTCAGCACGACAAGTGGAAAGAAAAAGAGTTTTGCCCGATTTATGCAAAAGAAGCATTAAAACGAGCATACAGCAGTTATCACAACTTAGGCGGCAATGATGTTGCAACAGACCTGTACGTAGAGACAATGCAGCTTGCAACAGAAAAGGAGGCAGCAAAATGAACATGTGGCGCATTAAAAGAATTAAAGATTTTGAAGATTTTGAAAGGAGCAATGATATTATGACAAACAGATTAAAAAGTATACCTTTATGGACGGCGGTGCTTGCACTGATTTACCTCACAGCTAAAAACTGGCTTGGTATTGATATCCCTGCATGGACTGACATTTCAACCGAGATTATAGCTATATTGGCTATTCTTTTCGGAGTAACAAACAACCCTACCGACAAAAAACATTTCTAAAAGGAGCGTGATTTTAAATGAATATAAACACATCATACCCATGTCATATTACAAACTACAGAAAAATCCGAAAAAAAGCAATCAAATACATAGTAGTCCACTATGTTGGGGCAACAGGCAGTGCAAAGCAAAATGCGCTTTATTACCACAACGCGGCAAACATTGGCGCGTCGGCACATTATTTTGTTGGTCACAAGTCGGAAAACGGCGAAATTTATCAGAGCGTTGCCGACAATTACTGCGCATGGCACTGCGGAAGCGAAAACGGCAAATACTACAATGATTGCAGAAATGACAGCGCTATAGGCATTGAAATGTGCTGTCACAAGGATTCGGGCGGCAGTTGGTATTTTGATGAGATAACCGTTAAAAACACAATCGAGCTTGTTAAAATGCTTATGAAAAAATACAACATACCGATTGCAAACGTGCTGCGCCATTATGATGTGACGCACAAGTGCTGTCCTGAGCCGTATGTTAAATATCCGGATTTATGGAATAAATTTAAAAGTGAGGCGGTTAAGATGCGAGGACTTGAGAGCATAAACGATATTGTGTGGGAACTGGCACACAGGGGCATTATAACGGACAAGGCGTATTGGATAAAAAAGCTTGAAGAAGATAAAAACGTGTATTGTTTAGCAAAAAACATGGCAAATTACAGATAATAAAACAATCGGCAAGGCGGAAAATATGATAAAAGTCCGTCTTGCCGAAAGAAATTATACAAAAGATAATAAAAAGTCGCATACCAAAACGGATATACAGCAAAAAGCTGCGACCTTAAAAAGATTTTCCGTTTTCCAGGCAGATACTATTCCGATTATTAGGGCAATAACACCCGATACGGGGCTTTTTGTTGAATAAATTATTGTCGGGAAAGTCATTACGGCTAAGGTTACATATGGTACATAAAAAAGAAACGATTGCACAAAACGGTTTTTTATGCGCCTTTGGATAAGGGTGAGCGGCAGAGTTCGGATAGCAAAGCAGACCGCCGCCATGATGAAAATATAGATGTATATATTATTTTTCATTGCTCGTTTTCTCCTTTGGTGTTAATCGGAAAAAGTATTGCGGCTAAAGAAGATATAACTAAGGTTAAAAATATGGTTTTCATACCGTCGGAGATGTTTAAAAACAGATAGCTAAGATAGCTTAGAACAAAGCATACGGCAATTATTAGGGCGATTTTTTTATTGCTTTTGCAAGGGGGGATTATGATTGCCAAAAACATACCGAACAGCGTTACTCCGAAGGCTGCCACAAGCAGCTCGGGCAAGATGTTGCCGGCTATATTGCCGATAAGAGTGCCGAGCGCCCAGTATGGAAGGGCGGTTAAAACAGCGCCGTATGTATAAACGGGGTTTATATATCCGCCGCGCGCCATGTTGATGGCAAAAAGCTCGTCTGTTATGGTAAAGCCGATTGCTATTCTGTGTATAAAAGAGGTTTGGGAAGAAAAACGCTGGCTTAGAGCAAAGCTCATTAAGCAGTATCTTGCGTTTACGATTAATGTTATAATTGCCATTTCGATATATGCTGCATTTGATGCAATTACCGTAAAGCCCGCATATTCACCGGCAGAGGCATTGCATAAAAGACTTGCAAGAAAGCTTTGAAAGGCGGAAAGTCCGGCTGACTGCGCGGCGATACCCAAAGAAAACGAGACGGCAAAGTAGCCGAGACCTATCGGGATGCCATCGTGCATACCTTCTAAAAATATTTTTCTTTTTTGCAGCGCATTGACTGTGTTTTGAGAACTTGAGTTTTTCAAAAAAAACACCTCTTTGGTTTGGTATTGGAAAGTCAAGCCATACGGGGTTTGACAAATATGTGCTAAAAAATCAGAGCATAGGCATTAAAGAGTAAACCGCATCGGATTTTAACCACTAATGCCTATACAAAATGTGAGCCGGCATAAAAACTGATTTTTGCAGTTATAAAAAGCCTAAGAGTCTCTTTTTTCGAGCGGAACATACTCGCGGCGTTTGGAGACGCTTTTATATGCGGGACGAATGATTTTCCCGGCATTTACGAGTTCCTCCATCCGGTGTGCGCTCCAGCCCGCAATCCTTGCCGTTGCAAAGAGGGGGGTATAAAGCTCGAGGGGAATGTTTAGCATTGAATATGCAAAGCCGCTGTAAAAATCGATATTGGCAGAAACACCTTTGTAAATTCTGCGTTTTTTTGCGATGACCTCGGGGGCAAGCTTTTCGACTTTGGAATACAAAAGAAAGTCGTTTTCCATGTTTTTTTCGATTGCAAGCTTTTTGACAAAGCTGCGAAAGATTCTTGCTCTCGGATCGGAGATACTGTAGACAGCGTGGCCCATACCATAGATCAGACCGGCATTGTCGAAGGCTTTGCCCTCTAATAGACGCTCGAGATAGTTTGTTATGGCGCTGTCGTCGTCTGCGCTGACGTTTTGTTTTAAGTCTTCAAACATTTTTACAACCTTTATGTTTGCGCCGCCGTGTTTAGGACCTTTAAGCGAACAAAGCGCTGCGGCGATTGCCGAGTAGGTATCTGTGCCGGAGGAGGTGACAACATGGGTTGTAAATGAGGAGTTATTACCGCCGCCGTGTTCTGCGTGAAGCACAAGCGACATATCCAAAACCTTTGCTTCAAGATCCGAAAATGAACAGTCGGGGCGAAGCATGTGCAAAAAGTTTTCGGCGGTTGAATAGTTCGGAAGCGGTCTGTGTATAACAAGAGAGTCTGAATTGTTATAAAAGCTGTTTGCCGCATAGCTGTACACCGAAAGCACAGGTATTACGCTGATTAACAAAAGACACTGACGCATAACGTTTGCAAGGGAAGTGTCGTTAGGAGAATCATCGTATGGAAAAAGCGAGAGCACGCTTCTCGTGAGCGTGTTCATAATATCAGCAGACGGAGCCTTCATGATAACATCGCGCACAAAATTTTTCGGAAGCGCGTAAAACGAAGCTAAAAGGCTGCGAAACTCCGAAAGCTGAGAGGCTGAGGGGAGATTTCCGGTTAAAAGAAGGTATGCTGTTTCTTCAAAGCCGAAACGCGAGTCCTTCATAAATCCGTTTATAATATCGTCTATTTTAATGCCGCGGTAGTAGAGCTCGCCGTCTGTTTGAATTTCTTTGCCATCGACCGTTTTGGTTGTTGTGATTTCGGAAATTTCGGTGAGTCCCGCAAGGACGCCTTTACCGTTTAAATCACGCAGACCGCGTTTTACGTCGTATTTTGAATAAAGCTCTTTGTCGATAACGCATGAGTCTATGCATTGATTGGTTATTTTATTTATGATATTGTTCATGTGATGCTCCTTTCTGTTTTTAAAATTTAATATTATTGGCT
Organism: uncultured Clostridia bacterium; assembly: GCA_934457145.1. GTDB lineage: Bacteria > Bacillota > Clostridia > UBA1381 > UMGS1253 > CAKSHP01. Next base: position 4,090 of record CAKSHP010000030.1, read on the forward strand.
TTTTGATATATTATAACACAAAACCGAGAAAAATTCAAGGGGTTAATTTGAAGAAAATAAAAAGCTTTGCACGCGCACAGATTGCATACAAAGCTTTTAGGTTTAAAAGATTAGTTTTCTTTAAAGATTAGATTCCTTCTTTTAATGTGATTACCTGATCTTGTTTTACCGATTCGAAAGCGGCTTCCATTGTTTTTAAAACACGCATTGTTTCGCTGTGTTTTACGATTTGCTCTTCTTTTCCGTCGATTGCCGCGCAAACGTTTCTGTAGAAATCGTGTACATCGGAATGAGGAATGTCGAGCTTATAGGTATCGGTTGTTATTTCGTCTCTCGGAGCCATTGTTTTTGTAAGACCTGCGGCTGTTTGTACGGGAATAACATCGCTTTCGTGCCAAGCCTTGCAATGTACAACTTTGCAGTTTTCGCGCCAGTCTGTAATTATTGCGCTGCCGTCTTTTGCCTGCATATAAAAACGGGGAAGAGCTATAAAGTTGTATGTTCCGACTTCGATATAAGCTATAGCGCCGTCTTCAAAGGTGAGTTCAAGTTTAAAGCCGTCGTCTACTTCGTTGTTTGTGATGTGTGTAAAGCGGCAATATACTTTAACAATCTTTTGTTTAAATATCTGAAGCATCTGGTCGATTAGGTGAATTCCCCAGTCAAACAACATTCCGCCGCCGTATTTTTTAATTCCTCTCCAGTCGCTCGGGATACCTCTTGAGCCGTGTATACGGGATTCGATATTTAAAACTTTGCCTATTTCTCCGCTTTCGGCGAGTTTTTTCATTGCAAGAAAGTCAACATCCCAGCGGCGGTTCTGATGAGTTGTAAAGAGTTTGCCGGATTCGTGCGCTGCGGCAACCATATCTGCAAAGTCGGCGCAGGAAAGCGCTACGGGTTTTTCGCAAATTACGTTTTTGCCGGCTTTGAGCGCTTTTATAACGAGCTCTTTATGCACGTTGTTAGGAGTTGCGATTGTCAATAAGTCGATATCTTTATCATTTAAAACCGCATCAAAGCTATCATATGCAAAGATGTTTCTATCTTGTGCGGCTTTGCGTTTTTTTTCATCAATATCATAAATTCCTTTAAGGTTTACAACGTCGCTTTCGAGCGCATGGTTAACATGCCAGCCGCCCATACCGCCGAAACCTACTACACATAAATTCTTTTTCATAACAGATCACCTCATAATGATAAATTATTTACCTTGAACCCAAAGTGTATACCTTGAACCCAAAGTGTATACCTTGCTAAATCTTACCGCTCTCCCGCCATAAGCGTAACATGGTCGATTCTTATCTGAATATCTATGTCATCTTCTTTATAAACTCTCATAATATCCGCCATCTTTATCTCGCCGTTATCGTGAAAGGTTTCGAAGAGCTTTCTTTCGAAGCGCTTTCTAAAGTACGTTAACATCTCATAATACAATGTCGATATTTTCATCTTCATATCTCCTATATTTAGTTTTATTATCAGCTATGTAACCGATTACAATTTTACTATAAATTTAAAAAGTATTTTAATTTATCTTAACCGAACAAATTCCCTGATGGCCAAGAGGAATATAAGCAATATTATTTTTTATGAAAACTATATCCGGGTGCCCTGAAAATCTCATTTGGCGAATAAGGCGAGGATTTTTTATATCAGAAATATCTAAAAATGTTACATATCCGCATATCCTATCGTTAACGACAAGTATATTTCCCACAATCTGCGGTTTGCCTGTAAAATGAATGCCGGGAATGCTTATTCTTTTTGCACTGTTTAATATAATATGTTCTCTTATATCGTGGATAACATACCCATCGTCACAGACAGAAAGAGCCATATATGGTTTTTCGAGTCCGATTTGTCCATTTCTGAACTGCAATCTTCCTTGAACCGAAGATAACCGTATTGGCACATCGCCTGAAAGATCATACCAATGTGTATCATTTTCATTCCAGTAACATCCAAAGTATTTCCCCTCGACGCCTTTCTCGGTTATTTGCCGGTAATAAAGCAGACCGGGAGCGTATTCTTCATCTGTGACTAGCACTGGCACAGCAGGATTGGATATATCAAGTATGTACATATGCTGAGCATTCGCTTGACAGATGACGAAGTTACCGTTTGGGACTGCTTGTGTAAAGCAACATGCTTTTTCATAAAATCTTCCAACTACATTAAGTGTTTTATCAGTTGGTTCAAAGATATATACCCCATCACTGCCGGCTGAAGCTACCAGCATTTTATTCCAACTGTGCAAATCATTTATATATCCGCCAGTCTGATATGTAAAAAACTCCTTTAAAGTCTCAAGATCATAACATCTTATTCCACCGTTGCCGCAAGCAGCATATAGCCGTTCACCAATCGCTGTGACAGCGTGTACCTGACCTACGCTGTCAAGTATTCTTATGTCTTTCGACAAGTTTTCGCCAGGATTCACTTTGTAAAAAGACGTGTTACTTTCTGTCAATCTACTTTGATCTTTTTTAGTACTGCACGAGAAATATTGCCCCTCTGATTCATACAGATTATTGCAATCGGCTGCAATCCATAACTTACCGTTCCCCAAAGCCACCCCTTGCACCGGGGCATATACAGTTTTATCAAAATCAAAAGGCATTATCGGCGGCATGTTTGACATAATAAAATCATTTATAGTAATCAGTTCCGAAAGTTTTTTGTCGGCTTTAATACCAACAAAGTCACAGAATTGAGGTGTTGCCGGATCGGATACATCGTATATCCATATTCCATTAAATGTGTGAGACAAAATCGCATAATTATTACATACGTTGATATCCCACAGATCGTAATTGCAACAGTAATAACGGTGTGCAAACAATGTTACCGACAATTCTTTCGGTGACGACGGATTCGAAATATCATATATAGCAAATCCGTTTCCTCTTCCATAACCATATTCATTCGGTTTCGCATAGCTGACCGGCGGCAAATGGTGTCCAAAAGCGACAAATAAACTATTTTTATATATATATACTCCGTCTGTTCTGCCGTTGGTTTTAATCGTTGACAAATGTTTTGGTCTGTCCAAGCACGAAACATCAAATATATTTACTTCGCCTTCACCCCAGGAACCGGTGTACATTATACCGTTTTGTACCTTAATTGATTGAACTTCTCCAGCACGTATTACCGATATGTGCCTCGGGTGCTCCGGCTCCGATATATCAATTACCTCTACACCGAAATGGCGGCATGCTATAAAAACGTATTTCCCGCAAAAAGTAATCCCTGTCGCCAGCTCCACCGTATCATAATGACAAGCAACAAACGGGGAGACGTTGTTTGTAACATCAATTAAATACATACCATATTCACGAGCAGTAACAGCGGCGAGCTTTCTTCCGGATATGCTACTTACCTCGATCTGCCGAAGGTTTCCCAAGTTTTGAATTTCGGAAACCGTTTTAAACGGAAACTCGGGGTCTACAATACGGAAGCAACCACCGTTTTTTGCATCAATAATATATAGTAATCCATCGAAAAATTCTATATCATTACCGCTTGCACACGGCAGCTTTCTTGTCTTGAGTTTTGTATGTTTGATATCCGGCGGAATTGTGCCTCGTTTCGGATCGTATATTTTAAATTCCATATAACTTTTCCTTTCATACGATGTTATAGCCACGTGCAAAACTCGAAAGATATAGAGTTCATGCGATTTTACGGATGTGGCAAATCCGTTTTGTCACTATAAATTTACATTTCTCGTGAATTACCTTCTTATGCAAAATTCACCCGATTTATCCGCGAATTTGATAACAATATGCTTCAAACCGTTATGCAATCGCAGGTACTGAAAGCTGCCGGTTTATCGTTGATTGATTCATCTTTTATCGCTTTGGACGCTACTCCCGTTAAAGCAAATGTTTCCAACAACAATCCTAAGTCCTTTAAAAAGGATAAGTTTTCTAAAGCCTCTCCTCCAAAGGCTGATAAGGATTGCAGGCTTGGTGTTCAAGCCGCTTCAAATCAGCATAACGAAAAGAATTATCAATTCTATTGGGGTTACAAAAATCATATTCTTGTCGACTGTATATCGGGCTTACCTGTTTGTGAATTAACAACCGGTGCCAATGTTTCCGACAGTTCTGTAACACTCGAAATCCTCGCAAGAGCAAATTCCTTTCTTCCGTTAGCGGAATGTACGTTTTTAGCCGACAAAGCATATGATGTTAAAGCTATTTACAATGCTTTTCATTTCATATGTTTTGCACCTCTCTAATAAAGCATAGTAAAAACTACAGCTTTAAAACTGCTACGCATATTATAAACCAACGGATATAAAATTGCAAGCAAAAAAGAATAATTTATTAAAAAAAATAAAAAAAAGAAATTTGTGTATACAAAAACGATATTTTTTTATAATTTATGCTTGATTGATTGTGCATATTTATGATACTATATTTTTAAATAAAGAAGGAGAATAAAAATATGCGGATAGACAAGTATCTTTGCGAGATGGGAACAGGATCGCGAAAGGAAATTAAAAAGTTTATAAAAGAAAAGAAAGTGAGCGTAAACGGCAAGTGTGTTTTAAAGGCGGACTTTTGCGTTGATGAAAACAAAGACGAGGTTATTTTTGACGGAAAAAGGGTTTGGTATAAAAAATATATTTATCTTATGCTTAACAAGCCTGCCGGATATTTAAGCGCAACTGAGGACAAAAAACTTCCGACCGTAAGCGAGCTGATAGATGAAAAATATGCTCACTACAACGCATTTTGTGCGGGAAGGTTAGATATTGACACAACGGGATTTTTGCTTCTTACAAATGACGGAGCTTTTGCACATCATATAATTTCGCCGAGGCATCATATTGAAAAAAAGTATTTTGCAAAGATTAACGCACCTGCAGATGAAAGCGATGTTTGCAAAATGAGAGAGGGAGTTGTTTTAGACGACGGGTATAAATGCATGAGCGCAAAGCTTGAAATAATAAATTCATCGCCTGAGGGAAGTGAAATTTATTTAACGATACAGGAAGGAAAATTTCATCAGGTGAAAAGGATGTTTGAGGCGGTCGGAAAAAAGGTTTTAAGTTTAAAGCGCGTGGAGATAGGCGGAGTTTTGCTTGATGAAAGTTTAAAGCCGGGGCAGATGCGCGAGCTTACCAAAGAAGAAGCTAAAAGGTTGGGAGTTAGAGATTAAATCTTTATTTTCGACAAGAACAGCTTTAATTTCGGTATTGAAAAAGAAAAATATTGATATATAATCAAGGTATAAAAATATTTTAAGAAAGCCGGTGCAATGAAATGAAGAGTCTTACTCTGGAGATGAGTTTTAAGCCGTTTAAGAAAAATGAAGATGAATATATTAAAGCAAAAATAAAAAAGCTTTTTGAAGATTATTATCCGCTGTGCGAAAAATTTGAGACGGTGTCGGTGCTTTTCTGGCTTGCGGACGGAAGCGAGATACTTGATTATAAGGGAGATTTGGATGAAAAGATTGAATGGGGAAAATATATGGGCGGGGCAAACTGCCCGAACACACCGAGAGAGATTGATCCTGAGGGGATAGGACTTCACAGCAGGTGCTATGATTATATTAAAAATCCGCCGGAGTTTACTTACCGCGACGTTAAAAAAATAATAGGATTTGTTAAAGAAATCGGGAAAAAGGTTTTTGGCGGAAAGAAGAAAATCAGAGTCGGAGAGACGTTTGATCCGGGACCGGAGTTTGCAAAATCGCCTTTTAAATATGAAAAGCACCGCGAGATATGCGGCGGTTATACCATGGGACAGGATACGTTTGTTTATTGCTGTTCGCATCTTCATAAAGATGATGAAAAATATGCGGCATATCCTGACGGCATACCGGAAAATACACCGTTCGGAGAATTTTTGGGACGGCAGTGCGAGAGATTTTTTAAAGATGTAGGGTTTGATTATTTGTGGCTTTCAAACGGAATGGGTTTCGGACTTGAGAACTGGTCTACTACGGGGGCAGTGTTTAACGGAAAAGAATTTGATGAAAAAGGATTTAAAAAAGTCAGCGAAAAGATACTTGAGTTTTGGCATTTGTTTAGAAAAGGGTGTCCTGACATACCTGTTGAAACAAGAGGCACTAACATGAGCGTTGGAATTGACATGGCAACCGACGGCGTTCCGATAAAGGAAATTTATGAAAATGATTTTAATATGCTTGCGCCGCCGAATTCGCCCTGGGCTGCGCTTGACGGGGACTTTGGACTTGAGCTTTGCGGATATATGAGCAGAATAGCGAACCTGCCGAAAAGCGGAGATTTTTTGTTTAGGTATTACATACATGATCCATGGTGGGTAAACTCGCCGTGGTATGACAGATATGAAGGGCAGCCGCACGATATATATATGCCGCTTGCGGTTAGCAGAATTGATGAAAACGGGGATATAAAAACGCCTACGCACATGAATATTTTAAGCGTTGACAATTCTTACGGAGATATGCCGGAAAGCTGCGTTCGCGAGCCTATGGTTCATATTTTAAAGGCGTTTAAAGATTTGCCGGACAAGGCTTCGCCGCTGGTTTGGGTGTATCCGTTTAACGAATACAACGAAAACAAGACAAAAGAGGGCGCAATGGATATGTTTTTTGAAGACTGGTTTATAAGGAGCGCCATAAATAACGGTCTTCCGCTTTCGGGAGTGGTTTCGGTTAACAATTTTGAAAAGAGCATAGAAAAAAACAGGGATATGTATATGGGAAGCATACTTTTGTCGACTGTGCCTTTGAAAAATTCTTCGTATGAAAAATGCATTGCGGATTATATAAAAAGAGGCGGAAGGGTTTTGTTTTACGGCAGACTGGATAATGCCGGAGATGAAATCCTGAATTTTATAGGGGCAGAGCCGACAGGCAGCAAAGCAAGCGGAGAGCTTGACATAAATGTTAAAGACATTGACACATATGTAAAAGGCGGAGAGGGCGCAAAAAAGGTTATGCACAGAGCGTTATTATGCGGCGGCGAAATTAACACGAAAAAAAGAGAAAATTCGGCTTGCAGCGTTATAGCCGAAATGGGCGGATACTGCGCAGCTGCTGTTAATAAAAATGTTGCATGGGTGAGAGGAACGAATTCAAACGCATATACGGGCGGAAGGCTTTTAGAGCCTGATGATGAAAACATTTATTACAGAGCAGATACCATTTTGCGCGCTGCGCTTGCGCATTTGGGGATAGACATCAGGTTTAAAAAATATGAAAAAAATATAAAAAGCAACGTTATAATGATTTCAAGACATGACAACGCATATATGTTTTCAGTTTACTCTCCGAACACTACCGTTGAAACAAAGATGAAATTCTCTTTCGGGGCGCCGGTTATTATGGGATATGAAACGCTGATTGAAAACGGATATTCGACATATCGTTTTCCGAGGGCGGAGCATAAGGAGTGTCATTTGTTTGTAAAACAGCGCGACGGCGTGGTGAGCTGTACTGAGCATACGCCGGTTGAGTATGCGGTGCGCAGAAGAATACTTGTTAAGGGTTTAAAAAATGCGGCGATAAGATTTTATGCGGATAACTACTGCGCGGACAATTTAAAGGTTTGCTTAAATGGAGAAAATGATAACTATTTTGTTTCGCAAAAGTATGACGGAGAATATAAAACGGATTACACCGGCACATATTTTGAGATGAGAAATGTTACGGGAGAGGTTTCGTTTGCGATGCCGAGAGTGAAGTATGAATAAGAATAAATTCGTACATTTTTCACAATGTTTTACAGAAAAATAGTGCAAAATGACGAAAAAACAAAAATGAAGTAAAAAAATAATTCAAAAAACGTTAAAATTTTATTTACAATATTGACAAATAACGCTATATATGTTATTTTAGTTTCAAGCTTTGTATAGTGTAAATCGGCAAAGCGGTTGTTTGGTAGAGGCGTGGTAAAAATCAGTAGCGCATATTTGCCTTTTTTGGCGGCACGGGATGATTGCTGTATGCGCAAAAGGGTTTATCACCGAAGTTTTGGTTTGTTGCCCGGCAAATCAGAGCTGGGATGCTGCAGAATATGCAGTGTACTGTCACATTATTGTGGAGCGCTATCGTGATTTTAAACCTTTTTAAATTTATTATTGCAATATTAAAATTGCAGATTTGGTTTAGCTTTATTGTGGTTGTGCGTGCTTTAATGTGGCATGTGCAATCACTTTTTTATTTGTTAAAAAATGTGACAGACAGCCGGTAGGTTGGTTTTGCTTATGATGTATTATTAAAAAATGTTTTTTGCGGGGCAGAAAACGAAAATACGGAGGGAGAAAAATGAAAAAATCAAAAAAGATTTTTGCGCTTTTAATGCTTTGTGCAGCTATGATAATGGCGTTTGCAGTATCAGCGTTTGCATCGGGCGATGAAGCGGAGCTTTGCGAGGTGTGCGGAAAGGCAATAGACGGTCATGTACACAGTATGGTCGGAACGTTTTGGTCTTTGGTTCCGCCGGTGATTGCCATAGTTTTGGCGTTGATTACAAAAGAGGTTTACAGCTCGCTGTTTGTGGGTATTGTTGTGGGCGCGCTGTTTACAACAAACTTTAAGCCAATAGGCGCTATGGACAATCTTTTAAACAACGGTATTATAGCTGCTATCAACGGAATTGCCGGAATATTTGTGTTTTTGGTTCTTCTGGGAATAATGGTTGCTTTGGTTAACAAAGCAGGCGGCAGTGCGGCGTTCGGCAAGTGGGCGCAAAAAAACATCAAAACACGTACGGGTGCGATGCTTGCGACATTTCTTTTGGGCGTTTTAATATTTATTGACGACTATTTTAACTGTCTGACGGTCGGCGCTGTTATGCGCCCGGTAACAGACAGCCACAAGATTTCAAGAGCAAAGCTTGCATATTTAATCGATGCTACGGCAGCGCCTGTGTGCATGATAGCTCCGATTTCTTCATGGGCTGCGGCAGTTTCGGAATTTTCGCCCGAAGGTCAGGGCCTTTCGATGTTTATAAAAGCTATTCCTTATAACTTTTATTCGCTTTTGACGTTTGTGTTTATAATCGGTATAGCTGTTATGAAGTTTGACTTCGGTCCGATGAAGCTTCACGAGAAAAACGCTATTGAAAAGGGCGATTTGTACACAACGGCAGAGCGCGTTGCTCCCGAAGATGATTCAATTGTTTCAAAGGGCAAGGTAATAGATCTTGTTTTGCCGATAGTTTTATTGATTGTATTTTGCGTGTTCTCTTTGGTATATGTAGGCGGAATACTTGACGGCGCATCGTTTGTTGACGCTTTTTCAAATACTGACGCAACGGTAGGTCTTCCGTGGGGCGCTATAATTGCACTTATAGTTACTATTATATACTTAATGGCAAGAAAACTTGTAAGCTTTAAGGAAGCTATGGACTGCATACCGAAAGGTTTTATTGCGATGGTTCCGGCTATATTGATTTTAACGCTTGCAACATCTCTTAAAAACATGACAAACCTTTTGGGTTCTGATGTTTTTGTTAAGTCTATTATGGACGGCGCAGCAGGACTTCAAAACTTCCTGCCAGCTATAATATTTATAGTTGCATGCTTTATTTCGTTCTCGACAGGTACGTCGTGGGGAACGTTCGGTATTTTAATTCCGATAGTAAATACAGTATTTGATCCGGGTACTACGATGCAGGTTATCGGTATGTCGGCTTGCTTGGCAGGTTCTGTTTGCGGCGACCACTGCTCGCCGATTTCGGATACGACAATTATGTCGTCGGCAGGCGCTCAGTGCTATCACTTAAACCACGTATCGACTCAGCTCCCGTATGCAATAACTGTTGCAGCGGTAAGCTTTGCGGGTTATCTTATAGCTCCGTTTATTAAAAACTGGCTTATAGTTCTTCCGATAATGGTTGTTGTTATGATTGCTGTTTTGTTTGCAATAAAAAAAGCTACGGCAAAGTCTGTGCAGTAAATAATATATAAGTTTTAAAAAAGTTGCGCTCTTTGGATTTAAGACGCAACTTTTTTTGTTTTTGGGGATTTTTAATGTTGACTTTATACAGGCAAATGTTGTATAATAGATATTAGTTTTACGAATGTTTGGTGCATGCGGGAAAATACAGCTGCCAAAGACAGATATTGAAGCGAAAGGATTTGTTACAAATGAGAAATGTTTATGATATACTGGAGGAGAGAGGTCTTATTGCGCAGACAACTCACGCTGAGGAGATAAGAGAGCTTTTGGGCAAGGAAAAGGTGACCTTTTATATAGGTTTTGACCCGACGGCGGACAGTTTGCATGTGGGACATTTTTTGCAGATGGTGGTAATGCGTCATATGCAGCTTGCGGGACACAGACCTATTGCGCTTGTCGGCGGCGGAACGGGAATGGTCGGAGATCCTTCGGGAAGAACGGATATGAGAAAAATGATGACGCCTGAGGTTATTGACCACAACTGCGAATGTTTTAAAAAGCAACTTTCAAAGGTTATTGACTTTACGGATGACAAAGCGATAATGGTTAATAATGCAGACTGGCTTTTAAATCTTAATTATATAGAATTTTTAAGAGATATAGGCGCTTGTTTTTCGGTTAACAAAATGCTTGCCGCAGAGTGTTTTAAGCAGAGACTCGAAAAGGGACTTTCATTTCTGGAGTTTAACTATATGCTTATGCAGAGCTATGACTTTTTGATGCTTTCAAGAGAGTATGGCTGTAAGCTTGAGCTTGGCGGTGACGATCAGTGGAGCAATATTTTAGGAGGTCTTGAGCTTTGCCGCAGAAAAGACCAAAAACAGGTGTACGGTATGACATTTACGCTTTTGACAACAAGCGAGGGAAATAAAATGGGCAAGACGGCAAAGGGTGCGCTTTGGCTTGATCCCGAGAAAACGTCGCCCTATGAATTTTATCAGTACTGGAGAAACGTAAACGATGCAGATGTTGTTAAGTGTTTGAAGCTTTTGACGTTTATTCCTATGGAGCAGATAAGAGAATATGAAAAGTATGAGGGTGCACAGCTTAATGATATCAAAAAAATTCTTGCATACGAAATAACGAAAATGGTTCACGGCGAGGACGAGGCTAAAAAGGCTCAAAGCGCAGCAGAGGCACTTTTCGGCGGCGGAGCGGACGATTCGAATATGCCTTCGACCGAGGTTGAAAAAGAAAAAATCGAAGCGGGAATGGGAATTCTGGACTTGCTTGTTTTAGCAAAGCTTGCCCCGTCTAAGGGAGAGGGCAGACGTTTGGTTACTCAGGGAGGAATAAGCATTGATTCTTCTAAAGTGACCGACGCGGCATTTACTGTCGGTTTGGATTTGTTTAAAGACGGGCAGATTATTATTAAAAAAGGAAAGAAAGTTTTCCATAAAATTATTTTAAAGTAAAAAAATTATAGGACACAGACACATGTGTCCTATAATTTTAGGTTAGATGCGCATGTTGAAAGGAAAGTATTTATGAGCTATTGTGATGATGTATTTATAAAGATGTGTAAAAATGTGCTTGAAAACGGGGTGTGGGACGAGGGAAACGTCAGACCGCATTGGGAGGACGGAACTCCTGCATACACAAAAAAGGTTTTTTGCGTTGTGAACAGATACGATTTGGAAAAGGAATTTCCGCTTTTAACGCTGCGCCCGATTAATTTTAAGGCGGCCGTTGATGAGATTTTGTGGATATGGCAAAAAAAATCGAATAATATAGCGGACTTAAACAGCCATATCTGGGACAGCTGGGCAGATGAAAACGGCAGCATAGGAAAAGCGTACGGTTATCAGATGGGAGTGAAGCACAAATACAAGGAGGGAATGTTTGACCAGGTTGACAGGGTTTTGTATGACCTGAAGAACAATCCTTCAAGCAGACGCATTATGACAAACATATATAATCATGCGGATTTGAGCGAGATGGCGCTGTATCCCTGCGCTTATTCGATGACATTTAATGTGTCGCAGGGAAAGCTTAACGCTGTTTTAAATCAGAGAAGCCAGGATATTTTGGCGGCGAATGCATGGAATGTGTGTCAGTATGCTGCACTTGTGATGATGTTTGCATCGGTGAGCGGTTTGCGTGCGGGTGAGTTTGTGCATGTTATTGCAGACGCTCATATTTATGACAGGCACATTGATATTATAAAAGAAATTATATCACGTCCGACTCATGAGGCGCCTAAGGTTACGCTTAATGCAGACGTTAAGAATTTTTATGATTTTACTGTTGATGATTTTAAAGTTGAAAACTACATAACCGGCGAAAAAATCGGGAAAGTTCCCGTTGCCGTGTGACGAGGTGTTGGGAAAATGATAAGTTTGATTGCGGCGGCAGATGAAAATTTTGCAATAGGAAAAAACGGAGACATACCGTGGCACATAAGCGCCGATATGAAATATTTCAGACAGATGACAACAAATAAAAGCGTTATAATGGGAAGAAAAACGCTTGAATCGTTTCCGGGCGGAAAGCCTTTGCCAAACAGGGAAAACATTGTACTAAGCCGAAACGGCGGTTTAAAAACTGACGGAGCTGTTTTTGTAAAAAGCGCCGAAGAAGCGGTTAGAATTGCAAAAAATGACTGCTTTGTGATCGGCGGCGGAGAGATATATAAAATGTTTTTGCCGTATGTCAGGTATGCTTATATAACAAGGGTTTACAAAAGCTTTGATGCGGACACATATATGGTTAATCTTGACGAAGACAAAGACTGGGTGCTTATAAAAAAGGGCGAAAGATTAAACGAAAACGGCATAGATTTTTCGTTTGATATATATGAAAACAAAAATGTGAAAACCTTTGCGAAAAATACGGATATTGCAGATAAAAAATATATGCTTTTCGATTTGGACGGCACCCTTACAGATCCGCAGGAGGGCATAACAAATTCAATTAAATATGCTCTTGAGTATTACAAAATACAAGAAAAAAGTTATGACAGGCTTTTAAGTTTTATAGGACCGCCGCTTATGGAGTCGTTTGAAAAATATTACGGATTTACAAAAGAAAAGGCATTTGAGGCAGTTTTAAAATACAGAGAGTATTTTAATGAAAAGGGTATGTTTGAAAACAGGCTCATAGACGGAATAGAAGATGTTTTAAAAAAGCTTTGCGCTCTCGGCAAGACAAACATAGTGGTGACATCAAAGCCGGAGGTTATGGCTGTTGAAATTTTAAAACATTTTAAAATTGACAAATATTTTAAAGATATTTGCGGAGCTACTTTAGATGAAAAAATAAGCAAAAAGGTTGATGTGTTAAAGCTTGCGTTAAAGAAAAATAATATTGATACAAATGACGCGGTAATGATAGGTGACAGAAAGTTTGACGTGGCGGCGGCAAAACAGCTTGATATATTATCCGTTGGGGTTTTGTTTGGATTCGGAAGCAAAAAAGAACTTGAGAACGCCGGTGCGGACGTGATTGCGGACAGTGTGGCGGAACTTGGAAAAATTCTTTTGGGTTAAGAAGGAGAAAAAATATGGAATGTGAAAAATGCGGCAGTGTTATGGAAAACGGAATATGCAAAAAATGCGGCTATGAAGTTGATAAAAATATGTTAAAGGAAGTTATTGAAGCGAGTGACGATTTTGACGCAGATGTAAAGATTGCGCTGCTTGACAGCTTCGGCATAACGGCGTTTAAGCGCTACAGCGGTTTTTCGGCGGTGGCAAAGGTGTATTGCGGAAACTCCAATTTGGGAGTGAAAATTTATGTTTTTGATGACGATCTAAAAAAAGCAGAGGAGATTTTGAATGCTCCGTTTGATGAAAGCGAACTGGGCGGCGGTGACAAATAATGAAAGAGGTTATGCTTTATACGGACGGTGCGTGCAGCGGAAATCCGGGGCCCGGGGGATACGGGGCAATTTTGCGTTACGGGAAGTTTGAAAAGGAAATGTCGGAAGGTTATATAAAAACAACGAATAACCGCATGGAGCTTATGGCGGCAATAGCCGGTATGGAGGCTCTGAAAGAGCCTTGTGCGGTTACGCTGGTGAGCGATTCGAAATATCTGTGTGACGCGGTGCTTAAAGGCTGGGTGTATGCATGGGAAAAAAATTCATGGATCAAAAGCGACAAAAAGCCGGTGCAAAATGTTGATTTGTGGCAAAGGGTGCTGTTTCAGCTGCGCCGGCATGAAGTGAAGCTTGTGTGGGTTAAAGGGCATGCGGGACACGAGGAGAATGAGCGTTGTGACCGGCTTGCAGTATCGGCATACGGGAAAGATAATAAAATTACCGATGAGGGTATGAAAGAATAGATAATTCATATATGTGAGCGGTAATTTTGTTAATTGTTATTAAATGACGGCAAGAAAATCTTCGACGGCGTCTTTTAAATGAACAGGGGAAAGATCGTTTTGGTTAAAAACATCACACATATGAGATACGATACATTTATCCGTGCTGATGTCACAGACAAAACAGTCTTCGGTTTGGTGTTTGATTCCGTATGTGTAAACATTAGGATCTAAAGTTGATTGCTGTTTAAAAATAATGTAGTTTTTCAATTTTAAAACCTCCAAAAGTTGTAATTTGCTGTTGCAAATGTATTGTAACACACATTATATGGAAAATCAACAAAAATAATTTTCAAAAAAATCACGCCGACCACAATATATAGTATATAATTTAAATTTTGAAAAAATGTATACAAGATGTGTTTGAAAAAGTGATATTAATATCATTTTGTGCAACATGATATGTAAAATTTATATATAAAAAACACAAAGGAGATGCAAAAAATGGCAAAGATTTCGTTACAATTGTACAGTGTGAAGGATGCGACGGAAAAAGATTTTATGAAAACCTTGGAAGATGTTAAAAAAATGGGGTATGACGGAGTTGAATTTGCAGGCTTTTTTGGCTGCAGTGCAAAGGAAGTTAAAGAAAAGCTGGATGCGATAGGGCTTGAAGTTTCGGGAGCGCATGTTGGCATTGATGAGCTTAGAAATAATATTGATGAAGTTATAGAGTACCATAAAGCTATAGGAAACAAATACATTATTGTTCCCTATGCAGAGGTGGATAAAAAAGAAGATGCACAGCGCCTTAACGAAGAGTTTAAGGGATTTTCAAAAAAACTTTCCGAAAACGGAATGCATTTCGGGTATCATAATCATGCACACGAAATGAAAATGTTTGACGGAGAATATGCTTTTGATATAATGATGGAAGGTGATAATGATATGATTTATGAAGTTGACACCTTTTGGACGGAATATGCCGGAGTTGACACAGCAAAATATTTAAAAAAGCTTGCCGGCAGATGTCCGCTGGTACATTTAAAAGATATGGACGCAAAGACGAGAGAGTCAACAGTTTACGGAACGGGAATTTTAGATAATGAAAAAATCATAAAGGCAGCGCTTGATTATTGCAAACCGGAGTGGCTTGTGATAGAGTGGGAAAATTTTAAAAGCGGCAATTGCTTGAAGGCGGTTGAAGACAGCATTGTAAACCTTAAAAAATATTTGCAAGAGATTTAAAGTTTAAAAATATCCGAAATGCAGATTTGTGTTTCGGATATTTTTTTATTAAAGGTATTGACAAAGAGCGTATTTTATCGTATAATAATTAAGGTTTTGTTTATATTACGGGGTGTAGCGCAGTTGGTAGCGCGCCAGTTTTGGGAACTGGATGTCGCAGGTTCGAGTCCTGTCACCCCGACCAAAATCATTAAAGCCTATGAATGTTAGAAAATCTAATGTTCATAGGCTTTTTGCGTGTTTTTAAAGCGATTTTTGCAAGGCAAAAAAGAACAAAAAAACGCTCATTTTAGCAAGGTTAGGGTGTCAGATAGGGTGTCAAAATTGCCAAAAAAAATTAATATTTGTGCTTATTTAACTTTTCCGCAAGTTCCGCTTGTTTTTTGTCGGTTATTTCAGCGTAAATGTTCATGGTGGTATGGATATCTGAATGACCTAAAATATATTGTGTTTCTTTGATGTTTAATTCAGCTTCAACGGCAAAGGTAGCAAATGCGTGCCGTAATTGGTGCGGTGTGGCTGATATGTTATGTCTTTTTTGGTATCTTTCAATCATATGCGACAGCTGCGACTTCGTAAGATGTAAGCTTCATTTTCTCGCCCTCCTTTCGTCTGATTTATTTGTATTATACAATAACTAAACCGGACATTTAGGGACAACTTTTATTTTTTTAAATTTTTTT
>CAKSHP010000031.1 GCA_934457145.1 uncultured Clostridia bacterium
GCCGTATCCTTTATAGTCGGTATCTTTTGTGAGCTTGATTGTTTCAAAGTCAAGATTTAAATATTCTTTTCCCGAAACATCTTCGCTTGCCAACACAAATATATAATCATTTCCGGCAAGGTCTTTTACATAATTTGTGACATCTGCGCTGTATGTTCCCGCGCCGTTTAGCTTAAGTTCGGCAATTGCTTTTGCGCCGTAAAGCTTTGCGGTGTTCATGGTTTCATCTTCGTTTGAACCGGGCGCATTTGAATATGTAAGCCCGTTTGGATAATCTGCATTTTTAAGCGCATAAAGCTTAAGAGTCTGCTCATATCCGCTCGTTACATCAAAGAAAAGCGTTGCCTTTTGGGTATAGTTATAATCGCCTCCGGCAAAATGCATATATGCTTTTCTTATGCCGCTTGTTTCGGTTTCATCGCCTTTGGAAATAACGATTTCGCTGCAGTTTTCAGAATTTGCGCCGACAAGCGCGCTTTCTGCCACTTCAAGACTCGTGTCGGTTACCGGCACAATCTCTCTTGATGAAAAATCGTCGATATAAATATAAACGGGGTCCGCCGTGTCTAATGAGTCTATATATTTCCAGCCCTCGTTTTCACCGTTTGCCGCAACACCCATATGATACTGCGGTCCTGACTGC
The DNA here is from genome assembly GCA_934457145.1 of uncultured Clostridia bacterium. Classification (GTDB taxonomy): domain Bacteria; phylum Bacillota; class Clostridia; order UBA1381; family UMGS1253; genus CAKSHP01. The sequence goes on from CAKSHP010000031.1 coordinate 644, forward strand.
CCCATTTTATCGGGAATAATTGAAAACCACACTGCGTTGTCATTTAACTGCTCATCACCGACAGTAAACTTATAAACATATCTTTTCCAAACGCCGACATCTTCGGGATTTACCGTAAAGTTTACCATTTGGGCAAAGTTGTTTTTATATTTTCCGTCCGAATACGACATACCGGCACCAAAGCTTCCCGATTTGCTTGCCTTTGCCATAAAGCTTATCTGATATTCTTTTCCTTTGTCTTCCTCTGTAAAGGTATCGCATGTGTTTTTAAATTTAAACTTATTATAAGTATAGTGCGATGTAAGCTTTAAGCTTTTTGAGCCTCTGTAATACTCGGTGCTGTCAAGCACGTAAGTATCAAGTTTAGTTTTTGCTGTATCTCCCGGCAATACCTGCCATTCCAGACCGTTTTCTCCCATAATGACAGAAACATTTGTTACGCTTTCAAAATCCTGAGTATATGAGAAGGGAGTTTTTGTTTCCTCTTCGGTGTTTTCCTTTGTTTCAACCGTTGTTATATCGTCGATATACAGTATCGGCTGCGTTGTAAAATCGCTAAAGCCGGTTGAGATAATTCCCAAAAGAGCAATTCCGGCTTTATGCTCTGCAGTTAAGCTCCACGTGCCGTCTGCTTGCTTTGTATACTGGTCAACCAATTTCGGAAGCATTGTTTCATCAATTGTGACATCATAGGTAAATCGTTTCCATTTGCCGATATCCGACGCCGAGATTGTTGCAGTCTGCGGTTTGTATATATTTGAGCCGTAGTCGGCAGAGTCTGCCGTATAGCCCTCGTGTATGTCAAACTTTGTAGTGCCGGCATCTCTTAATTTTCTTGTTACCTTGCTTATCATTCCGTAACTAAAAGAACCTGCCGTATCGGACTTAACATAAAATGAAATCTGCATCTTCCGTCCAACGTCCTCACTTGTGAGAACATGGTCAAACACGTTAAAGAACTTAAGTCTGTTATTAACCGTGCTCGGCGAAAATTTAACCGAAAGTCCGCTGTCACCCGAATAGTTTTCCTCTGAGCTGTATTTTACAACACTCTTTGAATTCACTCCCTGTCCCGTAAGCGAGCCGGGATATTCATTAACATCTGTGCGTTCGTTTATTAAGCTTATATTACCCTCTTTATTTGAGTTAAAGTCTGTTTTTGCAATCTGAACCTTTTTATCGACAGCGTCGCACGGAGTTATGCTTACGCTTCCCATGCCTGTCTGATAAAGCTCAAAATCATCAACATAAATCGTTATATTGTTTTGCGCCGATAATCCGCTCATTTTCAGTTCAAATTTAACCAGGCTGATAATACCTGTTGCGGGACTTGATACATCTTTAAACACATCATCGCCCAGAGTGAAATCATAGCTAAACTTTTCCCATTCGTTTGCCTTTTTAAACGTTTGAGTAACCGTTTGCGTTCCGACAGAACCGGTTGCCGGCATGAGTCCGTTTACAAACTCGCCCGCAGCCGTTGCCTTTGCCCAGTATGTTAAGCGGTATTTTTTGCCTTTATCCGCCTCGGTAAGGTTTTTATAACCCAAAACGTCGAAACGGATTCTGTCATAACCGTGAGCCGCTGTCATATAATAGCTCATTCCGTTTGCAGAGCCTGTGTGGTCTTCGTCATACGTTTTTCCGGTTGAAATCGGATCGCCGCCGCGGTTTATTGTCATCTGCACGCTGCCGTCAAAATTTTCCGAAAGAACAAGCGATTTATTATCCGTACCGCACACAAATATCAAAGTGATATACTGCGCACCGGCATTTTTCATATACGTTGCATAGTCCGTTAAATCTATTCCGTACGGGCCTTTTCCGCTGACGTTGATTTCATCTATTTCGGAGTTTAAATAAACCTTGGTTAAATCAATTTCGCCGAAACGTCCGTTTGCAGGAGCATTTAAAGCGTTTATTTTATCCTTGCTCCAGTTTGCCGCCTCGTCTTTATCTAAAACGCCGTAAACCAAAACTTTTCCGCTTTCGCCGTCCTTTGCCATAAATGTGAATCCCGCGGGATCGTTTGCATTATAGTTTTCCAAAGACAATTTAACATATGCCTTAACAGAACCGTCTAAAGAAAGGCTTCTTCCCGATACATATGCGCTGTCGGGATTTGTCATAACGCTGTCTTTATTAGCTCCGTTTTCAACATAGCAAACATCTTCGGGATAAAGGCTTAAGCTGTCTGCCGGATGAAGAATCATTTGAGCTTTACTGATATTAACCTCTGTTATATTTTCTAAAATCTTAACATCATCAATATACATCGGCTTTTCTTTGGTTGTTGTACCAATATAAAACTTGCGTTTGCCGATTGTTACAGCTGTTTCGCCCTCAACTCTAAAGTTTAAAGAAGCGTCGATCCACTGCCCCGGCTGCGTTTTATAGTTTGCATTTGCGGCAAATTCATCTATCGTTGTTGCATTTGCTGCATTTCTGCTTTCAAGTCTGATATTTCTTTGGTCTTCATCATAAATTTTCATTGAAAATTCAAACTGTCTGCCGATATCGTCAGCGGTCAAAGCGCTGTCTTTTACAAGCCAGTTTAATATACTTGCATTGTTTCCGACATACGGACCGACTTTATAGTTATGGTTTGAAGGCTCAATCTTTTCAAATTTAAGGCTTTGGCTGCCGCCGTCTGTTGCGTTTTGCGCATCGGATACGCTTGCGATTGTGTATCTTGTTAAGTTTGTGTTTGCCGGCGCAGTTGAACCCGTGTTCTCAGCCTCAAAGTCAAGGTTTTTAATAACTTTTTTGCCCTTTTCTTTTTCGCTTTCAAGCATTATGCCGACCTTTTTGCCGCTTTCAAGACAGGATTTTGCATAATCCGTTATATCTATATCGTATGCGCCGCTGCCTGTCAGGTTGATTTTGCCCAAAAGCTTGCCGACCGACGAATTTTCGATATTGTTTTCATCAATTTCATCTAATGCATAAACAAAAACGTTGTTTGCAGCGTCGTTTGAAACATTAAACCTAAATGCCGCAGTTGTTGAATTTGCAAGCTCTGCGCTGTCAAATGCATAAAATGCGCGGTTGTTTGTGCTACCCTGTTTTAAAAGGGTTTTATTTGTATCGTCGTCTGAAATCTCGCCTTTTTCATGCTTTGTTTTAAAGCTGATTTGTTTTGAAGATGCAAGAGGCTTGCCGTTGTCTGCAACAATCGTTTGCGGAACGTTTACAGTGTAGCGGTCGCCGCCGGAAAGTTCGTTTGGCGTAAATATCCAGGTTGTGTTTCCGAAAAGGCTTTTCCAGCTGCCCGACGCTTTTTCGTTTGTCACATTGTTTACAACGCTGACTTTTTTGATTTCGTCTTCAGAAACACTTCCCGTAAACTTAATTGTGATATCCGTGTTTGTATCAACAAAGTCTGTACCGTTCAGAGGGGTTATGTATTTGCAGATTGCGTTGTCGCCGCGAAGCCAGTATCCGGCAAACTCAAAGAGCGCGTCATAAGACTCAACGCCGTAGTCGCGGTCTGTTCCGTGACCGAACTCATGCGCCATTTGCGGCACAACATAGCCCATCATCGGAACGTTATGCTCGCGGCACATGTTATAAACATCTGCGTAAAATCCCGTGTACGAGCCGCCCTCCTGAAGTCCGCCGAGACTGTAGACAGGAGCGTTTCCGTAATCAATTGCCTCCTGTCCGCCGCCGACGGTTGCAAAAACAAAATTAACGTTTGACGGGATTTTTCTGCCGTCTGCATATGTTTGCCATGGCTGCTCTTCCGGATCGTCAACGATTTTTCCGCCGTCTGCCTTGATAACGTTTCGCTCATCCGTTCTGTATGGATCGGAAATTCCTGTTTTTTGCTCCCATTCAAGTCTTGTTTCGCCGTGATAATCGCCCAAAAATCTCGTTGGCTCCAGGCTTTCGGGGTCGGGATTTGCAAGCCTTATGCAGGGGCCGCTCTTTGAAAGTCCCATAACGCCGAGCTTGTTTGGGTTAAGGTTTTTAAGTCTTTCGTCTTCGTCTATCATAAGGCGGATCTTTCTTATCGCCGCCGTGTCGGACTTGATACCGCCATAAACCGAGAGCGAATACGTGCAGTTATCGCCGCTTGTTCCGGTTGTATCGCCGTCAAAATAGCTGTAGTGGTCGGCGCGCGCCATCGGCGTATACTGATAATCAAAAATCACGCACGCATAACCGCCGAACAAAAATCCCGACAAATGCGGTTCTTTCGGATTAACCCAAAGATTGACGCGGTTATGCTGGCTTGTTGCAAGCGCCATAACCGGCACTTCTTTTTTAGGATTGGTCGGATACAAAACATCAAGTCTTAAATCCATATCAAGCGGTGAGCCGTCTTTATTAACGCAGTCATAAATGCTTTGCGCCGTTGTGTCTTTTACAAGAGTTGTTGTTCCGTCGGGATATGTTATCTCAACGTTTGGTCTTGAAGCTTTAAAGTCTTCGTTCCACACCTCAACAATTTTTTCCATACTACCTACTGCGCCGTGTTTATCAATTGACCAATAGTACTCATCAAATATGATGTTATAACCTTCGGGCAAAAGATATGTTGAGCCGACTCTGTGGTTTGCGCCGGCAAGATATAAGCCGTTTGTATTAACCTTTGTGCGCAAATCCTGCATGCTCCAGTCCAGATCAGATCCCTTTGCAAGAGATGAATTTTTATAATCGACAACAACCACTATGCATTTTTTGTTTACAACCAAATCATTTACAATAGTGTAGTCGTCGTCTGTTCCGATACGTTCGGTGTTTGTGTTTTTGATATACATAACAACCTTTGTCATATCGTTTGTTTCATCGCCATAGTAGGTGTAAATGTCAAGCGGCACACCTATATAGCCGTCATTTGCAAGGCATGAAGAATACTTTAAATATTCTTCCATGCCGCCAATTCCGCCCGCGGGGGGATCTGTTGCAAAGGTAAGCGCCGGAACGCATGAAATAATCATACAAAGGCACAATACCATGCTTAAGATTTTTTTCATTTCTCATCTTCCTCTCTTTTTATTTATATTTTAACAGGCGTCCGCCCGTTGGGAGTTGAATTTAGGATTTTTTATCTTTTATCTGAAACCGCGGCAGGACGGGGCCCCTGCCCTACAGAGGTGACACTTTTTGTATATAGTCATTTTTAAATTTAAACTTTATTTATTAAAAACTTTTAAACAACACTTCCATACAATAATAAAATATCACAAAAAAATTTTATTTTCAATACCATTTTGTTCTCATTTATTTGCATTTTGTTTGGTTGGTGTAATTTTTTAACAATTAAATTCACAAGCTTATAATTCGTAGAAATACTGTTGATTTTTTTTGTGAAGTTTAAATTGTTAAATTTAGCAATTTTCCAATATCATTTTAACATATTTCCGTTATTGGCTATACCGTAAAATGTGCCAAACTTTTCTTTTGATTTTAAACACCCTGAACAATTCAAATGACGTCCTAAATAAATTATATCACATGCAAAACAAAATTGCTTCGCATTTTCTCACGCGTTTATTGCAAAATCTAAGATTTTATATTTTTTGTCATTATCTCAAAACTTTATGCGTTTATTATATCACACATAAAACCGAAATAATATCATATTTTTGTCTAAAAGTATCATATTTTTGTCTTTTTAACTTAAATATTAGTATAACATATTCAAAAACGGTTTTCAAGCATGGAAAAAATTTTGATAACTTCTCAGAATTTATCAAAAATATATTTTTTTAAAACACATATTTTCCTTTTTTTCTATTGACAAATTATGCATAAAACTGTATTATTAAATTAATAATATTGAATGAAGGAATGAAGATTATTATGAAAAATCAAAAAAAGAGAAAAAAGAAAAGCTCTGCCGGCTCAAAGCTGTTTTTTTTAATGATTTTTGCAATAATTGCGCTGACATGCGCAATCTTTGCCGTTAAGTTTAACACGCCCACGCTCAAAAGCGTTCAGGTGCATACCAAAATCACAAATAACGGCGCAACCGTTTTAGACTATCCGATAACCGTATCCGGCGCAAACCCAAATGCTGCCGACGCATTTATAAAAGGCTGCGAACAAAAGGACATTTCCTATAAATTCGACAACGGTATGTTTGACGGATTTGCGGATGTTTTCTCAACTGCAACCGACGGCTGGCTGTTTTATGTAAACAACACGCTTTCCAACGTCGGCGCACAGGAATATATTATAAACGAGGGCGACACGATAGAGTTTAAGTTTGCAAACTATGCGGCAGAATTTCCAAACCTTGCTCCATCTTCTTCCCCACAAGTCAGCACGGCGGAAAATTCGATACCCGTGAAAATTAAAATTTCGGCAAATGATAAGGTTTTAACCGAAAGCACCGTTTCTGCCGATAAAGACACACCGACCGCCGAGGACGCTTTAAAAAACCTTTGTGAGCTTAACTCCTCGTTATACACCATAACCTCGGGAAACCTTGTTTCTTACGGCGATTTTGCAAACACGCAAAGCGAAAAATGGAATTTTTATTTAAACGGCAAAAAATCGGAACAAACGCTTGACAGCCAGCAGTTATCTGCCGGAGATGTTTTGGAATTTAAATACGAGACAGCCGAATAAATTTATTAATTTTGCACATTCTATAAACGGCAGAAAAACTTATTAACAAGAGGATGTGCGAAATGAAATCAAAGAAAGACAAAAAAAACGGCGCCGCATGGGACGTTGTTGACGCATATGTTTCAAAGAAACAGCAAAAAACCGATCCTATGGGCAGCTGGACGGGAAAGCCGAAAGAAAAAGGCGAAATTCCCGTTCAGGACGTTGACGACCTTTAAACTTTAAAAAGCTTGCAGCAAATTAAAATTATTCGCTGCAAGCTTTTTTACATCTTATTTTTTTACATATAATTAATCATTTAATTTTTCAACCTGCGGGCCTGGTATAGGCTGTCTGTAGGTAGGTTTTGCCCATGCTATAGCATTTTTTATAACCCTTTGCACCGACGGATTATAGTATGTGGGATAGCTTTCATGACCGGGCTGGAAATAAAATATTCTGCCGTTGCCTCTTTGGTAGCAGCAGCCGCTTCTGAACACTTCGCCGCCCTCATAGCTGCCGATAAACACAAGCTTATCCGGTTCCGGTATGCTGAAGGGTTCGCCATACATTTCCTCATGTTCAACGATAAAATATCTGTCAATTCCCTGAGCAATCGGGTGCGACGGATCAATTACCCACACTCTTTCTTTATCGCCGTGTTCTCTCCATGAAAGGTTACACGGAGTTCCCATCAAAAGTTTAAACGGTTTTGAGTGGTGTCCGGAGTGAAGCGCGATAAATCCCATTCCTTCATGCACTGCGTCGCGGACGTCGCTTGCAACCTTGTCGCTTACTTTCGGATGTGCCATATGTCCCCACCACAAAAGCACGTCAACCGTTTTTAAAAATTCCGGAGTGAGCACCTGTTCATGATCGTCGAGAGTTGTTGTAACAACCTCATATTCATCATCATTTAAAAAAGACTTTATCGCCATATGGATACCTTCGGGATAAATCTCTTTAATTTTTTCTTCTTCTCTTTCGTGAACAAATTCGTTATAAATTGCAACTTTGGTCATTTTTGTATTCCTCCTTGTTTAAAAACAACTTTTCTAAAAACACTTTACAGCAAATCTGCCGCCTTGTAAAACGCTTTTACAAACAAAATTATATCATAATGAAAATAAAAAAGATATCATTTATTTGTGAAAAAAAGTTGCGTTTTTACCTAAAAGTATCATTTATTTGTCTTTTATCGTCAGGCAAAAAAGAAACGGCGCTTTTTTATATGCGCCGTTTCCCGGTAATTTTATAATGTTTTTGAAACTTCGTTTGAATACTTTGTATAAACATTTGTGCCGTCTGTGTAGATAACGTATGCTGCCGCATACCATGTTTCACCGCTTGCAACATTTGCTTTGCGCACCGTAAACTGTCCTTTGTTTAAAAGAGATTTAGAGGCCGCCTTGTGCGTGAAATTATCAAGGCTTACATTTGAAGAAGTATGCAAAAGTATGCCCGTTTCAATAACCGCAAAGCCTTCTGGTACGTTGCGCTCGGCATAAAATGCAATTCGGTTTTCGCCCGCAAGCGAAGGCTCGCTCATAACAATTACAACATCTTTTTCGCAGTCTTTATTATACACAGCCTTGACCGCAGTGTCTGCATTTATATAAAAACTGTATGTTTCATCGTATGACACAATTTTGCCGTCTCTTTGCCAGCATGCAAAGGTTTTGCCGCTTTCGTTTTTGGCGCTCAGCGTTAAAAGGCTGTTATATTTATATTTGCCGCCTTCTTCGTTTGCGCCGGTTACCGTAACGCTGTAGAGAGTATCGTCTGCGGTGTAGCCTGCGATATATTCGCGGTTTTCGTTTGACGCTTTAATCAAATCGCCGTATTTAAAGCTTTGTTTTTCACCGCCCGAAAACCAACCTGCAAACTTGTAACCGCTGACATACGGATCTTTCGGAACCGTTATTTCGCCCGCACTGCCGCTTGCAAGAATAACAGAGTTTATGTTTTTAAACGTCACATATCCGGCATCTGCCTTTTCGCTTATACAAACAATATTTTTTCCGCTCCCGGCTTTGAATTCGTATTCATTTTCATATGAAAGCACCTTTTTAGATGCAGCGTCAAACCAATACATAAACTCATATCCGTCATCTGAAACGGCGCGCAGTTTAAACAATTCGTCAGATTTATACTCGCCGGTTTTGCCGTTTTGCCAGTTTTGATCGTCTGAAACACTGTAAATGCTTGAATTAACCGCACTGACGCTGACGTTTACCAATCTGATTTCGGCAGCGTTTTTAACTTCGTAATAATTATATGTTCTTTCATAATCGCGCTTGTTTTTTGCATACGCAACAACAGCGCTGCTGTTTGTGATATAATCATTATCATCTAAAAGAGTGTCAAAATTAAAATCTTTATAAACTCTTATGTCCGTGCCTAAAGAATCTTTAAGCTCTTTTACCGTTACTGTCTTATTTTTTATATCGATTGTTTTATTATCAACAGCAACCTTTTCATCAGGCGCAAGAATATTTAAACTGTCTCTTTCGGAATTGTATAAAATACCGCTGTCAAGACGGTGAACGATATTGTCAAAATAAAGTTCGCTGTAGCCCGAAGAAGCAAGCATTGCAACTCGCATGTGACGGATTGAATAATATTTTTTGGAAAGCTTTATTTCGTGTTTATTGCCGTTTATATAAATATAAACTGTATCGCTGCCCTCTTCGGGACACGGGCATACCAAAGAAACCTTGTACCACCGTCCGATTTCGATATTTTCTATAGTTCCCGTGCCGCTGCTTACAAGTCCGCCCGCAGACATGATTTTAAATCCGCTTTTGTCTGTCTGCATCAAAACAGGATTAATCTGTTTTTCGTTTTCATCGAAAAATCCGGTGTTTAAATAAAATCCCGCATTTTCGTTTGCAAGCAAAACGTTAAATTCCATAACATAATCTTTTTTAACGCCGTTTGGCTGTATGCCGAAATAATTTTTGCCGGCACTGCCGTTTTTCGGATAGCCATACATTTTATATGATGCATCGTCTTTAGCTTTACCGCCTATGCCATATGCATTGTTTTCAAAATGCACATCGTCTGTATTATTGTTGCCGGCGGTTAATTTAAGTTCCTGTGTTCCGTCTTTTCTTTCCTCGCTTACAAGCAAATCCGCGTCGCCGTTTTTTATGGTGTCAAGCGCGTTTTTGAGTTCGTCTTTTTTCGCGTCAAGCGCGGCCTGTTCGGTCGGTATCATGCAAAGAGCGCTGACAGCGTTGTTTAAAATTTCGTCCATAAGTGATTTAACACCGCTGCCGTATGGAGCCAGGTCAACGGCTTTTGCCTCTTTAATCGCCGCTAAAAGCCCTCTTCTGTCGGCATATTCGGGTTTTGACGCCGTTAGCGTAATTTCGTAAATCGATGCTGCTCTGTATTTTCCGTCGTCAAATGGAGTTGAATTGTTAAACGTTATTCTTATTTTGCTTGCCGAAGAAAAGTTTAAATCAAATTCCGTAAACTTTTCGCTTATGGAAAGCGGCTCGTCTGTCACATATGTGCTCCACTTTTCACCGTCATAAAGTTCGACTGAAGTTTTATCGCTTCTTGTTGCAAGCACGCCGTTTTTCTTATCTGTGCCCGAATTTCTGAAATCATAGATTTTTAAGGTTTTCAGACGGCGGAGCATGTTTAAGTTTATCTCAACGCTGTATGCGCCGGCGGTGTCGCTTACTGCCCAGCGCGTTGAGCTGTCGCCGTCAAAGGCTTTTTCCGCTCCGTATGTGCCTGTCGGTTTTGATTTGCCCGTAAAGGTTAAATCGTCTGATACTGTGCCAAGCAAAATGTTTTTATCATCTTCTGTTAATATTTTTTCTCCTGTGTTTTTAGCCGAAAGTGTTATCTCATATATTGAAATACCTTTTTTATATGTGTCCTCGCCTTCTTTTGCCGTGTTGTTAAAGGTGAGCCTTATTTTGCTTGCCTTAACGTTATTTAAATTCCAGACGGTCTTTTGCGTTCCTTTTTCAACATGATTAAGCGGCAATTTATCAACAACACTGCTCCACTCGCCGTTGTAGTAAACTTCAACGGTTGTTTCGCTTGAGCGCGATTTTGTTTCGCCCGTTCCGCTGTGGTCATATATTGCCAAATCACCGAGGGCAAAAATTCCGCCCAGTTCACACTGCGCCACAACCTTGCAGTTTGCCTGGTCAATTGCGGCAAAGCGCCCTGTATGCACGCTTGTAAAGTCGCCGTCGGTCAAGCAGTCAAAGCCGTAGTGTCTGCCGTTTTCATAAACCTCCCCGTTGTTTACAACGCCTGTAGAAGATGTGCCGGTAAAGGTTTTGCCCAAAAGCAGATTATTGTAATCGGTCTGTTCGATATCCGTTGAAGAAATTTTTATATCGGTGATTTCTTTTATATCCGTTTCAAAATAGCCTACCACTGCCGAAACTCCGTACACCGCAGTTTTATCATAGCCATCCAAAACAAAGACCGGATATTCGCTTTCTTCTATGAGCGCAAAATCTGCGCTTTCGCTGTCTTTTTTATAAATTCTGTAGCTTTTCGCCCCGCCGTCGGCTTTAATTGCAACGCAAAACGCATTTGCCGAATGCACAACCGCTTCAATATCCGTTATGTCAACGCTTTGAGGATTTACATAACAAAGCGCGCCTTCGCTTTCGTTTCCGTTTTCATCGGCTGCGCAGATTCTGTAGGTCATGCGTTTGTTTTCTTCGTTTGAAGAGGTTGTGTATGTATATGATGTGTCTTTTATGTTCGCGATAAATGTGTAGTCCGGTGCGTTTTCAAGCGCTTTATATATATTGTAGCTGTCGGCGCCTGTTGCCGTTTGCCATGATATTTGGTAATCATTTTTATTTACCTGGCTTACCGCTGCGTTTTGAGGCTGATTTACAACAACTTTTTTTGAAAGGTTTGAAATGATATATGTTTCGCCCTCGGTTGTGTCAAAGCTTATCAAATCTTTTTTTTGCGATGTAAATTCAACGGTTTCGCCGCCCGCTGTTGTAACCGATGCATTTTCAATGCCGCTGTAGCTTACACGACACTCACCGCCGCTTTTTGACTTGATGTTAAACACCGTTGCACTGCCGTTTTCCCAAGCTGCACCAACTTCAAAGTTTCCCCTTGCAACCAGACCCTGATATGAGCCGCTGCTCCATTTGTCCGGAATTGACGGGAGCGGCGCAATATAGCCTTCGTGGCTTTGCAAAAGCATTTCGCATATGCCTGCCGTTCCGCCTAAGTTACCGTCAATCTGAAACGGCGGATGAAGATCCCACAAATTCGTTGCTGTTCCTGTTTTTAAAAGAGCGTTTAAAACCTCATATGTTCTGTTTCCTTTTTTTGTTCTTGCCCAGAGGTTCAGGCGGTGCGCCATGCCCCAGCCGGTTGCCTTATCGCCTCTTTGAGTAAGCGTAACGATTGCGCCGTCAAGCCATGCCGGAGTTGTTTTGTTTATAATCGTTCCCGGATAAAGACCTACAAGCTGAGAAATATGGCGGTGCTTCGGATCTCCGAGCTCACCGTAATAATTTTCTTCGCGAAACTCCTTAACCTGTCCCGAATATCCGATATTAATCGGATCATACAAATCAATCTGTTCGTCAATCGTGTTTAAAACATAATCGTCATCGCCCGTTTTTCCCAGAGCCTGTGCCGCTTTTTTTGTATCGTTATTATTTTCATATATAAAACTTTGGTCGTATGTTGTTCCCTTTGTGTAATACCACTCGCCGTTTACATGCTGTTCCGGAGAGTCGCCGTATTGCGAAAGAAGGTGTCCTTCTTCGTCTTCGTCAACTATTTTGGTGGTGTATCTTGCGCCCGATGCCAAAACCGGGTAAACCGTGCTTTCCAAAAGTGTTTTATCGCGCGTGAAATCATAATAATCCCAAAACAGCTTTGTTGTAAAGCCGAGGTTTCCGGGAGAACGCATTCCGTTTACTTCAAAAGGATATGCCCCCGTGCTTATTGACCATCCGTTGCCGCCGTCTTTATCAAGCTTTGTCGGGTTATACTGTTTAACAAATTTTGTGGTGTCGGCTTCAGCTTTGGGCATATATGCGCGGTTAAAGTCAACATATGCTTCAAAGGTTTCTGCCATATTTGTGTTAAACGCCGGCCAGTAGTTCATTTGAATATTTATATTGTGCCAAAATCCCGCAGACCACGGGCTGAAATTGTATCTGTTCCAAACACCCTGTAAATTTGCAGGAAGCGAGCCTTTTCTTGAAGACGCAATCAGAAGGTATCTGCCGTACTGAAAATACAGCGTTTCAAGGTAGCTGCTGTACATGCCCTGTTTATATTCGTTTAAAAGCTCATCTGTTGTTTTGTTTAAATCGTTTTCATCTATTCCCAGATTAAGGCTGACTCTGCCAAATATATTTGAATAGTCTTCAATATGGCGCGCTTTTAAAGTTTCGTAGTCATAGGAAAGCGCATTTTGCATTTCGCGCGACACCTTTTCATGCGCCGTTTCACTTGCATGCGAAAGTTTCTTTTTCGGATCTGACTCTAAAAAGATATTGCTGCTAAGTTCATAATTTGTTCCGAGCGTTATAACAATATAGCAGCTGTCCGCACCGTTTACGGTTATAGCTCCGCCGTCCGTCTCGCCGTTTTCGTTTACCGAATTTGAAGCGCTTAAGCTTCCGCCCGTCGGAATAACTTTATACTGACCTTCAAAGTCGATATTAAAATATCCCATATGTCCCGAAAGCAATATACTGCCATCATCCGAGGCAACAACCGTTCCTTCTTTCGAAGCTCCGTCGCCGGGGACTGCGGCATACTCTTGTATGTATGGAATAGTCGGGCGCAGCGTGAAATCTATCTTGCCTGCCTGCGATGCGTCAAGTTTAATAACAACCGTCTTATCCGGATACGACACAAAATACTCTCTTGTGTATGTTGTGCCGTCATAATCATATTTAACATGTGAAACGGCTGTACGCAAATCAAGATCGCGGCTGTAGTTTGTTACGTTTTCGTTTGTGTGGCCGAAATCGAGATAAGTTTCCGAAAAGTTATTTAATCCGCCAAGACTCGGCGACTCGTTGCCGATTTTTTTGTAGTACGGATTTGCAAGCGTTTTTTCCGTTATCTGCACGCGCTCGGTTTCGGTTCTTCCGAAAACATTTATTCCGAAATATCCGTTGCCCAAAGGCAAAGACCATCTTTCCCAGCCGTCGTTCTCGCTGTGCATCGGGTATTTATTCGGATCCTGTGACACGTCCTCGTTTCCGAAAGGCGCCTGTTCGTCATAAATAAGCCTGAGCGGTGTTTCGTCTTTTGCGATAATCAAATTTTCGCTTTCTTCTGCCGCCGCAAATCCGATACTGCACGGCAAGAGAGAAACTGCCATTGAAAACGCAATTACTAATGACAAAATTTTTTTCATTTTTGCACTCTCCTTTAAATTTTTTGCAGTTTTAAATAATACTGCTGTTAAAATTTTGCTTAAATGTTAGAATAGTATAAATGTAATGTTAGTATAGCAGAAATAAATAATAAAAAAAAGGTTATTTTTTTACTTATTTGATGAAAACTATTCATTTTTTTACTTATATACAGTAATTATACAGCAAACTTTGCTTAAGGCATTTAATTTTAAAAGCACATGCAAACAGCAAAATTCTTTTCATTTTTTGCATTTTTAACTAAAAACTATTCTTTTATTGCTTCAATTTAATTTTATCATAATTATATATTTTCTTCAATTGACAAAACGCCGATTTTTTTTGATACGTTTTTTTCTTTGTTTTACGGCTTATATGCCTCCGCGCAGCTTACACATCTGCGATTGATTTGGAACGATTGGGGTTTAATTTGTGGATTTTGCATAAAAAAAGAACCGCCGTATTTTATCGGAGGTTCTTTTTTATTAATGCCATTTCCGGTCGGTGTCGATTATTTTTTCTTTGCCCTCCTCGGGTTCGATAACATCTTCAATAACTCTTGACGCATAAAACTCTAAAATAAAACGTATCAAAGACATAAGCACAAGTCCGAAAAGCAAAAAGCTGTAAAGCTCAAGCGTATAAATCGGAATAATGAAAAACGCAAGTGCAATTATGCTCACAATAATAAGCACGGGAAATTTCATCACTGTCAGAATAAGCGCATTTTTATAGATTTCTTTTATCTTACATTCAAAACGCACCATCATCTGATACATAAAATAATGCATAAACGTGTAAAAAATCAAAAACACGCTCAGTACACCGATTATCACCAAATTAAACGCCTCTCCGCTTGAAACATAGCTTTGATAATAAAATCTGAATACTATCGGAAAAACAATAATTATAAAAATGTCTGCCAAAAGCAAAACAAATCCCTGTTTTGCGTTTTCCGCAAGCTTGTCTTTAAAGTCGCTTAATATCCAGGAATGTTCCCTTGCTGCAAAACAGCGAAATATGTAAGCCACGCCGGCGCTTATCGGCCCGCTGCCCCAAAACAGCACAATAAAGAGCGCAAATATAACTCTTAAAAACATATCAAAATGCACACGAAGCGCCGGAGTTTCAAAAACAATATTTCCAAGCCCCGACACCGACTCTGCGTTAAGCGGCGAAATGTAGAACAAAAATGCAATATAAAATATGTTTGCCGCAAGCATAAGGCAGTTTATTCCCATAAACTTAAAAAACCTGCTAAAATACACATCTAAAAAAACAAAAAAGCCTCTCTTTGGAATATCGTCTTCAAGCAAATCCTCTTTTCTTTCCTTTCGTCTTATCCCGAAAAAATTCATAACAACAATTCTCCTTTATCAAAACTCTATTCCTTTTCGCGCATCGCATCCGTCATCAAACGGATGCTTTATCTTTTGCATATTTGTAACGTAGTGCGCGGCATCTAAAAGCCAATCGGGCGCGTCTCTTCCCGTTAGCACAATTTCGGTTTTGCCGCGGTTTTCTATAATATATTTTATATCTTCTTTTGAAACAAAGCCGCAGCCGTATGCGCCGATTATCTCATCAAGAACCAAAAGGTCGCACTTGTCTAAAAGCTCTTTTGCAAATTCTACCGCTTTTTTTATATCGCACATAAGACTTTTCTTTTCGCTTTCGCAAAGCTCAAACGTAAAGCCGTGAGCTTTTTCAAAGCGGTAAACTTTTATATTTTTCAAATAATTGTTTATAAAAAAAACCTCGCCCGACTCTGCGGTTTTTAAAAACTGAATAATATTAACCGAAAAGCCCTCTCCGGCGCAGCGAACGGCAAGCCCGAACGCACACGTCGTTTTTCCCTTTCCGTCACCTGTGTAAACATGAACCTTACTGTTTTTCATTTTTTTTACCCAAAATCTTTTTAAGATATTTTCCCGTGTGTGATTTTTGCGAGCGGCTAACCTTTTCAGGCGTTCCGAACGCTACGATTTCGCCGCCCTCGTCGCCGCCCTCCGGACCTAAGTCGATTATATAATCTGCCGATTTTATAACGTCTAAATTATGTTCGATAACAACAACGCTGTTTCCCGCATCAACCAAACGCTGCAAAACGTCTAACAGGCGGTGCACATCGGCAATATGAAGTCCGGTTGTCGGCTCGTCTAAAATATATATTGTTCTTCCCGTTGCATGACGGCTAAGCTCTGTTGCAAGCTTAACCCTCTGCGCCTCGCCGCCCGAAAGCGTTGTTGATGATTGTCCGAGCTTGATATATCCCAGTCCCACATCGCAGATAGTTTGTATTTTTCGTTTAAGGCGCGGTATATTTTCAAAAAATTCAAGCGCTTCCTCGGCTGTCATGTCCAAAACCTCGCTGATGTCTTTGCCCTTGTATTTCACTTCAAGAGTTTCTCTTGAATATCTTTTTCCCTTGCACACCTCGCACGGAACATAAATATCCGGCAGAAAATGCATTTCTATTTGCACAATACCGTCGCCGCAGCATGCCTCGCATCTGCCGCCTTTAACGTTAAAGCTGAATCTTCCGGACTTATAACCGCGCATTTTTGCTTCAAGCGTTGAGGCAAACAAATCCCTTATATCGCTGAAAATTCCTGTGTATGTTGCCGGATTTGAGCGCGGAGTGCGCCCGATGGGCGCCTGGCTTATCTCTATAACCTTGTCGAGATTTTCGGTTCCCTCGATTTCTTTAACGTCTGTTGCATATGCTCTTGCGCCGTTTAATTCGTGCGCTAAGTATTTATATAAAACCTCGTTTATCAAAGACGATTTTCCCGAACCCGAAACGCCTGTCACGCATGTAAACACGCCGAGCGGAATTTTCACGCTCACATTTTTTAAATTGTTTTTTGTTGCGCCCTTTATGTTTAAAAACGCTCCGCTGCCTTTTCTGCGCGTTTGCGGAACCGGAATAAATTTTCTTCCGCTTAAGTAGTCGCCCGTTGCCGAACCGACCACCTTTTTAATCTCCTCGGCAGTTCCCTTTGCAACAACCTCGCCGCCGTGAACGCCCGCTCCCGGACCTATATCTATAATATAGTCTGCGGCATACATGGTATCTTCGTCGTGTTCAACCACGATAAGCGTGTTTCCGAGATCGCGAAGATGTTTAAGCGTTGCCAGAAGCTTTTCGTTGTCCCTTTGATGAAGTCCGATGCTCGGCTCATCTAAAATATACAAAACGCCCATAAGGCTCGAACCGATCTGCGTTGCAAGCCTTATTCTCTGCGCCTCGCCGCCCGAAAGCGTGCCTGCGCTTCTCGCAAGCGTTAAATACTTTAGTCCGACATTATCCAAAAAACCAAGCCTTGATGTTATTTCTTTTAACACCTGATGCGCAATGGTCTGCTCGCACTCCGACAGCTCAAGGTTTTTTATAAATTCCATTTCCTTTGATACCGGCATAGTGCAAAACTCATCAATGTTTTTACCGCCGACCGTAACGGCGAGTATCTCCGGTTTTAACCTTTTTCCTTTGCACACCGGACACTCGCACTCCGACATATAAAACTCTATCTCGTTTCGAACCCAGTCGGAGGTTGTTTCTTTGTATCGGCGCTGCAAGTTGTTTACAAGGCCTTCAAAAGTTGTGTCATAACTGCTGTAGCCGTTGTTTCGCTTGTAGTCAACATGGATTTTTTCTCCGTTTGTTCCGAAAAGGAAAATATCCTGCACCTTTTTTGGCAGATTTTCAAACGGCTCGTCCAGGCTGAAATTATATTTATCGGCAAGCGCGTGATACGTTGCATAAGCAACGGAATCCTCAATTGCCGGCGCCATCCAGCCCGACACCGCAACAGCACCCTCGTTTACCGACTTCTTTTTGTTTCTGATAACCAAATTCGGATCGATTTTTTTAAGCGTTCCGAGTCCGTCACATTCGGGACATGCGCCGAAAGGCGAGTTAAACGAAAACATTCTCGGCGCAAGCTCATCTAAGCTTATGCCGCATTTTTCGCAGGCGTAATTCTGAGAAAAAATCAATTCGTCTTTGCCCAAAACATCGACTATAACAACGCCGTTTGCAATTTTAAGCGCCGTTTCAACGGAGTCGGTGAGCCTTTTTTCTATACCCTCTTTAATCACCAGACGGTCTATAACAAATTCTATATTATGTTTTTTATTCTTTTCAAGCTCTATCTTTTCGCCGACCTCATACATCGCGCCGTCAACGCGCACACGGACGTAACCGGCTTTTTTTGCGTCCTCAAGCACCTTTGCGTGTTCGCCTTTTCTTGCTCTGACAACAGGCGCCAAAATAATAATTTTGCTTTTTTCTTCAAGCGACAAAAGCTGATCCACTATCTGATCCGTGCTCTGCTTTGCAATCACAGCTCCGCATTTCGGACAGTGCGGAATGCCTATTCTCGCATACAAAAGCCTTAAGTAGTCGTAAATTTCCGTAACCGTTCCGACGGTTGAACGCGGGTTTTTGTTTGTTGTTTTCTGGTCTATGCTGATTGCCGGCGAAAGACCTTCTATATAGTCAACGTCCGGCTTGTCCATCTGACCTAAAAACTGTCTTGCATATGACGAAAGCGACTCGACATATCTTCTCTGCCCTTCGGCATAAATAGTGTCAAATGCTAAAGACGATTTTCCCGAACCCGAAAGCCCCGTCACAACAACAAGCTTGTCACGCGGTATTGT
Organism: uncultured Clostridia bacterium; assembly: GCA_934457145.1. Taxonomy (GTDB): domain Bacteria; phylum Bacillota; class Clostridia; order UBA1381; family UMGS1253; genus CAKSHP01. The sequence continues at coordinate 19,264 of CAKSHP010000031.1, forward strand.
AACGTCTATATTTTTAAGATTGTGTACCCTTGCACCCTTGATTTTTATATTTTCACTGCTCATATTTTTTCTCCACCAATTTAATTTTCATAACAAACTCCGCTTTCCCGCAGCCTTGCAAGCATGATTTCTCTTTCAAGACGCATAAGCTCGGCTTTTTTTGCCGTGTTTGCCAAAAATCTGTTTTTCTCTCTTTCATCGCTGCAATATATTAGTTTTGCACCGTTTAAAAGCTCGGAAATAAAAACTATGTCACATTCTTTTAAATTGTTAAGCTCTGTCGGCACACCCAAAAGCATCTCGATTTTTTGCTCAAGCAAACGCAAGTCATAATCGTCTAACACTTTTTCGCTGTAATACATCACATCAAACACACCTTCTTCGGTCAGATGGTCTGCAACATAAACAAATGTTGCCTGCGCCTGTTTTGCCAATATATCGCCCACGTCCTGCAATGTGTTATCATCCATAATAATTTTGCCTTTCTTCTTAATTAATTGTTTTTAAGATTAATTATTTTCAAGCTTTTTAATTTCATCGCGCAGTTTTGCGGCAAGCTCGAAATTAAGCTCCTCCGCAGCACGGCGCATGCTCTCCGTAAGTATCTGTATCATCTCGGCTTTATCCTTTTTGTCCGCCGGTTTATCGTCTTTTTTGTCTACCGGTTTTGTTGCCTCAATAACATCTCTTATACCTTTTTTGATAGTTTTCGGAACAATGCCGTGTTCTTCGTTATAACGCATCTGAATATCGCGGCGGCGGTTTGTTTCACTAATCGCCCTTTGCATCGACTCCGTTATTTTTTCGGCATACATAATAACC
>CAKSHP010000032.1 GCA_934457145.1 uncultured Clostridia bacterium
ATATACTGAGGGCTTGTTTTTTCCGGTTCTAATTTTTTTCTGAGCGTAGCCATAAAAACACGCAGCGAAGCAATGTCATTTTCCCGGCTGCTGCCCCAAATTTGCATAGCATAAATTGTATTCAGCTGTTCTTATATTGCCTTGGAATCAACTTTATTTTCAGTTATTTGTGTCAAATCCTTTGGCAACACAAACTGAAATCTAAATCGACGAATAAAAAAGCACAGCCATTTTAACTGTACTTTTTTCGGTGGTGCACCCTGGGAGACTTGAACTCCCATGAAATTGCTTTCACATGGACCTGAACCATGCGCGTCTGCCAATTCCGCCAAGGGTGCATATATTAAATTTTAAGTTATCAGCATTTACACAAGCCGTTTTTGTTTACTCCCTTAAAAAGGGTTCACGGACTTGAACTTCCATGAAATTGCTTTCACATGGACCTGAACCATGCGCGTCTGCCGATTCCGCCACGGGTGCAAATATAAATAAAATTTAAAATAAGTCAAAAATATAACCTTTAATTTTTACACGGCAAGGTTAAACCGAGACGGAGCAAAAAGCTTAATCCGCATACGTAAAAACTTTACACAAGTTATTACACAAATATTATAGCAAAGCGCAAGCCGTTTGTCAAGTAATTTTTTTAGTTAATTTTAAATAAAAACCATAAAAAGCAATAAGACAGCCTTTTTATAAAGGCTGCCTTATTTTAACCAAATCAGTTTAACTTGCGCTAAGAGTTATTGTTTGTATCCGTTATTTTATCTATACTCTCTATGATGCTTTCGGATTTTTGGTGTATTTTTTTTGCAACGTCTGCCAAATCATCTTCTTTTACAAGACCGTTTTCAATAAGCTGTGCACCGGTTATTATAGATTGAACAGATGTTTTGAGTTCATACGACAGTTTCCGCACGGCGTCATTTTGACGGTTTTTCAAAAGCTCCGCGAGCGTTATATCAAATATTATAATAATCATATTTTCAAAAACTCTGCCGGCTCTGAAAAGATATATTTTATCTTCTTTTTGAATTTTAACTTCCTCTCTGCCCGACTTTTTAGCCTTCTCAATCATATTCGTTACCTTTTCGTTTCGCTCTATGGTTAAAAAGTCTTTACCTATGCACGAATCATCGGCATTAAAAATTTTCTTTGCCGCAAAGTTAATATTTAAAATAACATTATTTTCATCAAATGCAACTATACCTTCGTTTAAATCATTATATATTCTTTCAAATTCCTCTCGTTTTTCTTCGAGCTTTGCTTTTTGAAATTCAATTTCTTTACCCTGCTTATCAATACGCGTTAAAAGCGGTGAAAGTTCGTCATATGCTTTGCTTTCCAACGGATTTTTCAAATCGATTGTGTTAATCGGCTTTACAATTTGTTTTGCCATTTTTTTTGCAAGCAGCAAAGCAATAACAATTGCTGCCGCAATCAGCGTCATAACGGGCTGAAGCATACCAACAAGCATCGGCACAAACGAATACTGCGTGACAGATACTCTTAAAATTTTACCGTCCGTCATTCTTTTTGCAAGGTAAACCGTTTTTTCCGTCAAAGTTGCAGAATATCTTGTATCTCTGCCGACTCCGAGCTGCATTGCCTCTTTTACTTCTTTTCGGTCTTTGTGGTTATCCATTGCGGCGGCATTCGCTCTGCTGTCGTTTAAAACGGCGCCGTCGGTATCAATTAAGGTTATACGAAAATCGTTTGTTTTTAAATTATCAAAATATTTTTCGCCGGCCGTATCTACTCCCTGCATTGCCAGGTCCATTTGATATTCAAGCATTTTTTCTTCTGCCGATGAAAAAAATCCGTAAAGTACACAAAATATAATAACACACGCCGCTAAAAGCACCGCCATCGACGATATAAGAATTGATTTAAAAATCTTTTTTGTCACAGCTTTTCCCTCTTTTCCGCATACGCTTAATCAGCTATATTTCTTCAACACCTTTGTGAAATCCAGTTATAGAAAAAACAACCCACTCAGCTATATTGGTGGCATGGTCGCCTATGCGCTCAAAGTATTTTGCTATCATAAGCAAATCTATTGCATACTCGCCGTCTGCCGGATTTGACGAAATGATACTTATTAAATCTTTTTTTGTTTTATCAAAATAATCGTCTACCACATCATCGGTTTTTATAACCTCGTTTGCAATGCTTTCATCCTGCTTTACATAAGCATCAATGCTTTCGCTTACCATTTTTATAACCGTTTTTCCCATTTGCTTTATATATGCACATTCGCCGCCGCTGCGGCCTTTCATAAAAGAAATTATTTCAGCTATGTCATACGCCTGATCGCCTATGCGCTCCATGTCCGTAATCATTTTAAGCGCCGAAGAAATCTGTCTTAAATCGCGCGCCACCGGCTGCTGCGAAAGCAGAAGCTTTAAACATCTTTTTTCAATTACATGTTCCATCTCATCAATTTTATCATCAATCGGAAGAGCATTTTTTGCAGCCTGTTCATCACCGTCCGTTAAAGCTTTTGTGACAACCGCAATAATTCTTTCGCAAAGCGCACCCATTTCGATAAGCTCATGATTAAGCATTGCAAGATCTTTATCAAATTTGCTTCTCATATACTATCAATCCTTTCAAAATCAACATTATTAACCAAATCTGCCCGTGATATAATCTTCTGTGCGTTTGTCGCGCGGTTTCGAGAAAAGCTTTTGCGTGCTGTCTGCTTCAACAAGTTCACCAAGCAGGAAAAATGCCGTTTTATCGGATATCCTGACCGCTTGCTGCATGTTATGCGTTACAATTATTATTGTGTATTTCTTTTTCAGCTCGCTTGCAAGCTCCTCTATTTTTGAAGTTGAGATAGGATCAAGTGCGCTGGTCGGTTCGTCCATCAAAAGCACCTCCGGCTCAACCGCAAGCGCACGGGCGATACACAGTCTTTGCTGCTGACCGCCGGAAAGTCCTAATGCTGATTTTTTTAATCTGTCTTTAACTTCCTGCCAGATTGCCGCTCCTTTAAGCGAACTTTCCACAATTTCATCAAGCTTTGCCTTGCTTTTTATACCATGTGTACGGGGTCCGTAGGCAATATTATCATATATGCTCATAGGAAAGGGATTCGGTTTTTGAAATACCATGCCTATTTCTTTTCTAAGTTCGCACACATCTGTTGAAACATCAAAAATATCAGTTCCCTTGTATTTTACTTCGCCTGTTATTCTCACACCGCCGACAAGGTCGTTCATTCTGTTGAGTGTTTTTAAAAAGGTTGATTTTCCGCAGCCTGACGGACCTATAAGAGCGGTAATGCTGTTTTTTTCTATGTCAATGCTCACATTTTTAAGTGCCTGAGTGTTTGTGTAAAACAAACACAAATCCTTTACCGTTATAATATTATTCATATATTTCTCCTCTTTTCAAAATACTTGCCCGTAAGTGTTGCTACAATATTTATAATCAAGGCAATAATCATCAAAATAGCTGCAATTGCAAATGCCACTTCAAACTCACCCTGCTCCTTTGCATAAACATACAAAGCCACCGTGAGCGTTGCGCCCGCACTTTGCAATCCCTTTTTAAATCCGTTTAACGAGTGTGCAAATCCCGCCGTGAACAAAAGGGCTGCCGATTCGCCGATTATTCTTCCGACTGATAAAATACATCCCGTTATTATGCCCGGGGCACATCCCGGAAGAACCACTGTTCGTATCGTACGCCATTTTCCCGCTCCGAGAGCCGCGGCGCCTTCTCTGTAGCTTTGGGGAACTGTTTTTAAGCTTTCCTGAGTTGTTCGCATGATTGTCGGCAAATTCATAACAACAAGCGTGAGCGCGCCGGCAAGAAGCGAAGTTTTCATATTTAAAAACTGACAGAAAAACAACATTCCGACCAGGCCGTATATTACCGACGGTATCGCCGACAAGGTTTCCGCAGCATATTCAATTACCGCAACCATGCGCTTGTTTTTTGCATATTCCGTTAAATAAACTGCTGCACCAACGCCTATCGGAAGCACAATTGCCACTGCGGCAATTATTATATAAAGCGTGTTTAATATATCCGGCAAAATACCTATAGAGTCTGCAAGATAACTCGGCGATGTGGTAAGAAGCTTAAATGTTATATTAGGCAGGCCCTTAAACAGAACATATACAATCATAAATATTACCAAAAGAAAAGTAAGTACGCTGCAAATTCCCATAGCAGCCTTCATTGCGGCAATATATAATTTTCTCTTTTTTTGCATCTTTTCTTCCCCCTCTTGCATTATTACTTTTCTTTGCTTCTTTTAAGCAGGAAGTTAAGCAATGCGTTTATAAGCATTATAAACAAAAACAACACCAATGCAATAGAAAACAATGCCTGTCTTTGAAGCCCTGCCGAATATGACATTTCGCTTGCCACAGCCGTTGTTAAAAATCTGACGCTTTCAAAAAGTTTAGGCATATTTGCCGCATTGCCCGACACCATCATAACGGCCATTGCCTCGCCTATCGCACGCCCGACTCCCAAAACAACCGCCGCTGCAATTCCGCTTTTTGCCGCCGGAACCGATACTTTAAAATATGTTTCAACAGGCGTTGCGCCGAGTGCAAGCGAAGCGTCTTCATATTCTTTCGGCACAGCGTCAAGCGCCGTTATCGAAACCTTTATTATCGACGGCAAGATCATAACTGCAAGCACAATAATTGCCGCCAAAAGACTTGCCCCGTCCGGAACATGAAAAATTTCTCTTATTTTAGGCACAAGCACAAGCATACCGACCAAACCGTAAACAACCGACGGAATACCGGCAAGCAAGCTTACCGCAGCTTCTGCGGCATTTCTGATCTTTGCCGGAGCAATTTTTGAAAGATACACCGCCGTGAAAAATCCCACCGGGACACCTACCAAAATTGCTCCCGCGGTTCCGTAGATACTGGTTAATATAAACGGCAATATTCCGAATTGCGGCTCAGCAGCGGTCGACGCCCATGTTTTTCCGAATAAAAATTTAATAAGCCCTATTTTCTTTATTGCCGGTATGCCCGAAATGATAAGGTAAATACTTATCAAAAGCACACAGCCTACCGCAATCAGACCTAAAATCAAAAACAATATATGAATAGCATTTTCCAAGAGTTTTTTTGCGTTTTTTGATTTTCCCATAACAAATCTCCATTCCACCGCCATGCGCCGGCATAATCAAAAGGATAACACAAAAATTTTTTTCGCGTTAAATTCCTTAGATTTTAAATATCACAAAACTGCCCGAAGGCAGTTTCGTGATATTTGTTACTAGTTTGCTGCAACTGCGCCTGCCTGTGCAATAATCTTTGCAGCATCGGCAGAAGTTGCATAGTCAAAGAATGCCTGAGCCTGTTTTGAAAGCGGCGAGTCTTTTTTGGTTACCAGCACGAACGGACGCTGTACAACATAGCTGCCGTCTTTAACGGTGCTTTCGTTTGCTTCAACCCCGCCTACTTTAACTGCCTTTACGCTGTCTTTAACTGCTGCTAAAGAAGCATAACCTATAGCGTTAGGATTTTTTGAAACCGTTGTTATAACGTCGCCTGTTGAAGTAAGCTCCTGGCGGTATGCACATTTGTCTTTCGTATTTGTAATAGATTCAAAACCATCTCTCGTACCGCTGCCGGCTTCTCTGCCTATAAGCACGATTTCACCGTCGCTGCCGCCTACCTGTGACCAGTTTGTTATCTCGCCTGTATAAATCTTTGCGATATCTTCAAGGCTTATATCGCTTACATTGTTCTGCGGATTTACGATTATTGCAATTCCGTCGTAAGCAAGAACTGTTTCCTCAAGTCCGGAAGCTTTTTCTTCATCTTTTAATGCACGGCTTGAAAGGCCTATATCGCATCTGCCCTGTGAAACTGCTGTTATTCCCGAACCGGAACCCGTGGGGTTATAAGTAAAAGCAACATTTGGGTTTATAATTTTAAACGACTCTCCCAAAGCGCCTATAACCTTTTCCATCGATGTTGAACCGTCGGTTGCAACCGTTCCCGAAATTTCCGAAGAAGTTTCGTTTGATGCTTGTTTGCTGCCGCATCCGGCAAACAGACCTACTGCCAAAATAACCGATAATAAAGTAACAATTGTTTTTCTCATAACTAAAAATCTCCCTACATTATTTTTTTTGTGATTTCCTTATCACATCTACAATTATATATTTGCTATGTTAAATATAAAAGCGTTGTCATGTTAAATGTATGTTAAAAAATTTCACTAAAAAAATAACGGCATACCGGTTTAAAACCGATATGCCGCATTTTTATGCTTTTATTATTCAATTATAACACTCAGGCTTGCCGAATCCCAGCTTACATCATATCCGAAGCACTCTGCAATAAACCTTGCCGGCAGCAGCGTGCGGTTATTTACAATCTGCGGAGCCGCATCCATTTCGATAGCCTCGCCGTTTACAACAGCAGTTTTCGAGCCGATATTCATTTTAATTGTTGTGGCATCGTTTACAATCGTGATTTCATTTGTGTCATGATTAAAACCAACATCGCAGCCAAGCGTTTCCGCAACCGCTCTTACCGGTATAAGTGTGCGGTTATTTTCAACAACCGGCAGCACATTGTTGTACTGTGAATAGTCAACACTTTTACCCGCTACAAAAGTATCTATTGAAATGTCGCCGAGCTTTTCTTTTATTTTTGCAAGTTCGTTTAAAATCTCCTGTCTTTTGTCTTTTCCGACTTCCTTGAAAAATGCCTTTATTTCCTTAAGGTATTCTTTTGCATCTTTTTTTGCTGCATCAATGGCATCCTTTATTTTATCAAGATGTTTTCTGATATCCGATTTTTCTTCGGTTTTATCTGTTTTGTCATCTTTTGTGTCTTTATCAGTCTTATCATCTTTTACCTCGGTTTTGTCTTCGCTTGTTTTGTCGTCCTTTACCTCGGTTTTGCCTTCACTTGTTTTGTCATCCTTTACCTCGGTTTTGCCTTCACTTGTTTTGTCATCCTTTGCCTCGGTTTTGCCTTCACTTGTTTTGTCATCCTTTACCTCGGTTTTGCCTTCACTTGTTTTGTCATCCTTTACTTCGGTTTTGTCTTCACTTGTTTTGTCGTCCTTTACCTCGGTTTTATCCTCGCTTGTCTTGTCGTCTTTTACCTCGGTTTTATCCTCGCTTGTCTTGTCGTCTTTTACCTCGGTTTTATCCTCGCTTGTCTTGTCGTCTTTTGCCTCGGTTTTATCCTCGTCTGTCTTGTCATCTTTTGCCTCGACTTTGTCCCCTGACGGTGCATCAGCCTTTGTTTCTGTTTTATCTGATGAAGAAACGCTTTCACTTTGCGACTCCGACACACTTTCGGAAGTTTTTTCTTCATCGGCATACACAAACAATGCCGTGTTTGTCATTGCAAAAACTGCTGCTAAAAATAATGCTGCTAATTTCTTTTTCATTTTAACACATCTCCCTTTTAGTTTCTACCAAAGAATTTATTATCAAATTTTTTAACTTCTTTTTCCAGTGCTTCAATTACCGGCTTTAAAGTTTTATCATTATTATTAAAATACGAAAGCATTGTTGTTCCTGAAGCTGCACAAAGCCTGTCATGAACCGGATAATAATTATGAATTAAAAACTGTGCATACTTCACAAGTCTGAAAGGTCCTATAGCTCTTATATTTTCGCCCGGCAAACTTTCAACCGCAACACTGTATAAATCACAAACCGCCTCGCTTACCGAGTCTTTATCTTTTACAAATGCAATAGTTTGGTGATCTCCGAAACAACTTATACCGTGCTGATATGAACTGTGGCTGTCTGTTGAGCCGGTTATCGGGATTTTTAAGCCTTCTGCGCGCATCTGATAATAAAGCGCTGTCTGTAAATTGTTTTCTTCAGGTTTATTTCCTCCCAAAACCTCATATGCATCAAAATATCCTCTTTTAAAAACTTCAACCGCGATTTTTGTCGGGCAGTTATAACAGTGGCGCACCGTCCAGTACGGGTGGGCAAAAATCGAAATTCCGCCGCTTTTTCGTATTTCATCTGTTATATATTTATACCATGCAACCTCTTCGGCATCTCTGCCGGAAATTCCGGTTATATTTTTTGCCTCTTCTTTTACAATACTTTTTGCTTTTTCACGATTTTTTAAAATTATATCATTAACGCTGTGTTTTCCGCCGAAATTAACAACGTGAAATCTGCCGAAATATTTGTTATGTACTTCCTCGCCGCAATAAATGCTCATATTATGGTTAAACTCTTCAAAGCGCTTTTTTGCCTGAACGGACGAATCATAGTAATGATGGTCTGTGATTGCAAGATAGTCATACCCTTCTTTTCTGTATGCTGCGCAAACCGCCTCGGGAGGCTCTTCTCCGTCTGATGCGGAGGAATGAACATGCATATCGCCTTTTAAAGGAATTCTTTTATAAAGATCTTCTTTTAAAGAATATATGCTAAAGGTTATCCCGCGTTCCATTTCCGTTAAATCCCACGCACCCTCATATGCAAGGCGCGTTTTATTTAAATGTTTTTTTTGCTCCGGAAAAGCACAAACAACTATCTCCCATTCCTGTTCTTCTTTGAATTCATACTCAAACTCAATCACGCCGTTTTTCGGATAAACCAAAACAGGTTCTCTTTTATATTTGCTCAAAGTGAAATCTTCGTCAATCTCACAGTCCGGGCACTCTTTTGCACATACTGTCACGCTGTATTTTACATCATCAAAAAATCTGTAATAATCTCCGTGACCTTTTATTGATATTTTGCTTTTTTTGTCTGCCTGTACCACCGACGGCACAACTTCAAAATTCAAAAGTGCTTTTTTTATCACACATGTCACTCCCTTAAAACCTTTATATTTTTGTTTCAAATATTATAACACAACGCATTTGTTATTTCAACAGCTGTCAAAACTTTTTTAAAAATTATTAACAAAAACGGATTCGCAGCAAAGCAAAACCTGTCTTGCCGCAAATCCATCTTAACATTTTATTTTTCAATAAATTCTTTAACGCTTGCAGCAAGTCCCGCAACCGACGCAATCTCAGACGGTACAATGAGTTTTGTTGCTTTGCCGTCTGCCACTTTTTCAAGCGTTTCAAATGATTTTATCGCAAGCACCGCCTTTGACGGCTCTGCCTCGTTTATAAGTTTTATTCCTTCTGCCGTTGCTTTTTGAACCTTAAGAATTGCTTCCGCTTCACCTTCAGCCTCTCTTATTGCTGCTTCCTTTTTAGCCTCAGCTTCCAAAATTGCAGCAGCTTTTGCCGCTTCTGCTTCCAAAATCTTAGATTCTTTTTCGCCTTCTGCAACAAGCACTGTTGAACGTTTTTCGCCTTCTGCCTTTAAAATAGACTCTCTTCTCTCTCTTTCGGCTTTCATTTGCTTTTCCATTGCCTCCTGAATGGCTTTGGGCGGCATAATGTTTTTAAGCTCAACACGGTTAATCTTTATTCCCCACGGATCTGTTGCAACATCTAATATAGAACGCATTTTTGTGTTTATAGTATCGCGTGAGGTTAAAGTTTGGTCAAGTTCTAAGTCACCTATAATATTTCTGAGAGTTGTTGCCGTGAGGTTTTCTATTGCCGACATCGGATTTTCAACGCCGTATGCATAAAGCTTTGCATCAGTAATCTGAAAATACACAACCGTGTCGATCTGCATGGTAACGTTATCCTTTGTGATAACAGGCTGCGGCTCAAAGTCAACAACCTGTTCTTTTAAGCTGACGATTTTTGCAACCCTTTCAATAAACGGAATTTTAAAGTGAAGTCCGACCGTCCATGTTGCTTTAAACGCTCCCAGCCTTTCAACAACATAAGTTGATGCCTGCGGCACAATCCTGATATTGCGCACAACCACAATTAAAATAAATATCAAAAAAATCAAAAGTAAATAACCTTCATATTCCATGTCTTTTCCTCCTTAATTTTCTTTGTTTTCTCCGTTTCTTTTTGACGCTATTGAGCTTAGCGGATTTTCACTGTGAACAACAACAAGCTTTACACCGCTGATTGCCGCGACTTCAACCAATTCGCCCTTGTCAATAGTTTCGCCCACTCTTGAAACCGCACTCCATTCGTTGCCCTTTATCATAACGGCTCCGCTGCCGGAAACGGGATCGATTTTCTGCGTTACAATCGCAGGTTTTCCTATAAGTGCATCGGCATTTGTGGCAACTTTTTTTGTTTTAAACAGGTTTTTTGCATACTTTTTAGTGAGAATAAGGCTGACTGCCGACACCAAAGCAAACACAGCTATGCACACTTCGCTTCCCACTCCGAAAAGCGAGCACACAAACGCCACCGTTGCGCCGAGCGCAAACCAAATACAAACAAGCGCAGTTGTGCAAGCTTCCAGCACATATAAAGCTATGCTCACCAAAAGCCAAGTTACGCTGCCGTTCATAATACCACCGCCTCTGCAATTTATACTACAATTAGATTATACAATACATATTATATAAAATCAATATATTTTTATAAAAATGTATCACAAAAGATACACCTTTTACATATGATTATAGCAGAGGAAACTCAAATATGCATATTTTATGCTAAGTTTTCGGCAGAAGGCGCGCGGCAAAATAAAGCATTTGCCGCGCACCCTGAAGATTAAATTGTCCGCATGATTTTTAAATGCGTGCGGACAAAAAACTCTTATCATTTCTGCTCTGCGGATAAGAGAAATTTTATTAAAATTTGTGCCGGCGCAGAGCGGCGGAATGGAGTTTTTATATGGCAGAAAAATTGTCAACGGCAGAAAACAGATTTGCAGACAGATGTTCAGAAGACGACAGCGTTTGCATACATGCAAATAAAATTTACGACCAGTGCAGAGACAAAGACTGTCTTACAGATTTAAGAGTTTATCTCACTTCCTCCGGCCAGGAGCTTGTAAACAATGCGATAAGCGTTAAGGTACGCAAGGCTGAAATTTTATGGATTTATTCCGATATAGAAGCGGTTCAGTTTAACCGCGGTTTCTACAGCGTTGATTTAAGATACTATTTCAAAATCACCTTAGACGTGTTTGCAGGAGTCGGCAGGCCGTGCAAAGTTGAAGGACTCGCCACCTTTGACAAAAAAGTTATCCTCTACGGTTCAGAAGGAACAACAAAAGTCTTTTCTTCAACAATGGTAAGCGGCGGCATAGATATTTTGGGCAAGCAAAAATCAAATATGCCTATTGCAAGCATTGAAGTTGTTGAACCTATTGCTCTTTCTTCAAAGGTTGTTGAGCCGACGGATCCCTGCTGCAACTGCTGCTGCGAAACGGATTTGTCAACCGTTCCCGCCGACATTTGCAACGCTTTTTCGGACGGACTGATTTTTAACGGCGATAACAAGAGAGTGTTTGTAAGTCTTGGTATTTTTTCAATTGTAAGACTTGAACGCAGCGTTCAGCTCCTTGTTCCGTCTTATGATTTTTGTATTCCGCAAAAAGAGTGCGTGACTGCAACAGACGAAAATCCGTGCGATTTGTTTGAGCGCATAGAATTTCCGATAGACGAGTTTTTTCCGCCTGTTAAAAGCGATGACTGCGACTGCAAGCCCCGCTGCGGCTGTAACGATTAAAAAAGCTTTATAAAATACTTTGCCCCCGTTTTTCTCTTTTTCGAGGAAAACGGGGGCATTTTTTCTTATTTTTATTAATTATTTTTCGGCTCGCCGTTTTTATCAAACAGCGGAAGCGGAGCAAGCACAGTTATATCTTCTCTTTCTATTGCTTCGCCCTCTGCCAGCACAGCCATTTTGCCGACTATATTTCCGCCGACCTTTTCAACCAAAACTTCCAGCGCTTTAAGCGACTCGCCCGTGCTGATAACATCATCGACAATTAAAACTCTTTTGCCTTTAATCTTATCAATTTCATCCTGACCGACGCAAAGCACCTGCTGATGATCTGTTGTGATTGAGTTCACGTGTGTAAATGTCACGTTTTTCATATAAAGTTTCGGGCCTTTTCTTGCAACTATATAATCATTTATGCCTGCCTGACGAGACATCTCATACAAAAGCGGAATACCCTTTGATTCGGCAGTTATCATAATGTCAAACTCGGGCGCTTTTTTCAAAAGCTCTCTTGCACATTCAATTGTCATTTCCACATCGCCGAACATAATAAATGCAGCAATATATAACTCATCGTTAATTTTGCACAGCGGCAGTTTTCTTTTAAGCCCCGCTATTTCCATTTCATAAAATTCTTTCATTTACTAACTCTCCATTCCGCCCTGCGGCACAAATTCAAAAAGCCAAAACAAACGATTAGTCCCAAAGCTTTCGCACTTCGGGACTAATTTTTTTAATTATTGAAATACTGTCTTTAGTTAAACTTTACATAACCTGTGTGATATAATAGAGTGCAAACAATGCAGTCGAAATCCACATAACAGGCTTAATATCTTTGATTTTACCTGTGAAAATCTTAAGGATTACCCAAGAAAGCATACCAAACATGATACCGTTTGAAATAGAATATGTAAACGGCATTATGATTATTGCCATGCATCCGCCGATAGCGTCTGCAACATCGCCGTCAAATGACATTTTCTTAACGCTGCTCATCATAAGGAATGCAACGTAAAGCATAGCCGGAGTTGTTGCAAATGAAGGAATTGCAAGGAATATCGGAGAAAGAACCAAAGCAACGATAAACAATATTGCTGTTGTAAGCGATGTGAGACCTGTTCTTCCGCCTGCTGCAACGCCTGCGCTTGATTCAACATAGCTTGTAACAGTTGATGTACCGAGGCATGCGCCGGCAACCGTGCCGACAGCGTCTGCCAAAAGTGCGCCCTTAGCTTTGGGAAGCTCTCCCTTTGAATTTAAGAGATTTCCTTTTTCTGCAACACCTATAAGCGTACCAACCGTATCGAATATATCCGTAAACAGGAATGTAAACATAATAACCGCAAATGATGCAAAGTTATTTGTTATAATGCTAAAGTCAAACTTAAACATATTCGGAGCTTCAAGTTTAAATTCTGTAAAGTGCGGTATAAGCGAATAAACGCCTGCGTCAATATCAACTTTGTACCAGCCGATAAGCTCTGCAATAATACCGAGCGCCCATGTTGCAAGGATACCGATTAAAATGTGGCCCGGAACTTTGAAATGGCTGAGTATGCCGATAATCAAAAGACCTATAATCGACAAAACAAAAGCCGGAGCAGCAAAGTTACCTATACCAACCAATGTAGCATCGTTGTTTATAACAACGCCGGAATTGATTAAAGCGATAATTGCAATAAACAAACCTATACCGGTTGTGATACCGAGCTTTAAATTGTTAGGTATCTGATTTACCAAAGCTTCTCTGAAATTGCACAAAGAAAGCAAGATAAATATAATACCTTCAACAAATACAGCCGTTAAAGCCACCTCATAAGAATAACCCAGTGAGCCGCAAACAACAAAAGCAAAAAACGCATTAAGTCCCATACCGGAAGCCAAAGCTACAGGATAGTTTGCAAAAAACGCCATGCAGATTGTTGCAATAGCTGCCGAAACAGCAGTAGCCGTGAAAATAGAACCCGGAGTTGCACCTTCGATGCCGCCCAAATATGCGGGATTTACCGCAAGTATGTACGCCATTGCAAGAAATGTCGTGATACCGGCAATAATTTCCTTTTTCACAGTTGTGTTGTTCTCTTTTAATTTAAACAACTTTTCCATTAAAGAAACACTCTCCTTTTTTTAAAAATACGTATTTATTGTATCGCAAATTTTATCGTTTTGCAAGTGTTTTTGTAAAAAAAACATTATTTTTTTAATTTTTATGCATATTGACTGTTTTTTGTATTTTTTATCTTGCCGCATTTCCTATTTAATATTATATGCATATGCTCATGCGTTTTACCTTTGGTCAGACATTAGAAAGTAAAACACAATATGCCTATACGTTTTAAACAAAAATTCATTAAAAATTTTCACCTTTTTTGCTAAGATATAAAAAATTTATATTTTTTTAAACCGAACTATTGACAAGCAGGGTTAGTTGTGCTAAACTAACCTATGAAAGTTAGATTAAGCTAACTTTGGATTTGTATTGTTACACAAAAAAACAAACTTGGGGAGGTTGTTTTTATGATGCCTTTAACTGTTGCCGATATCGGCGCCGATAATATTATTAAAAAAATCGGCGGAAATCCTGATGTTAAAAAACATCTTGAAAATCTTGGCTTTGTTGTCGGCGGAAATGTTAAAATAATAAACCGTTTGGGCGATAACGTTATCGTAAACATTAAAGAATCAAGAATTGCAATAAGCAGCGAAATGGCGCAGCGAATTATGATTTGAGTTTAAGCGCAGTCTTTGCGTTTGTAAAGTAAAAGGAGGAAATATATCATGCTAACACTTAAAGACGTAAAAATAGGTCAAACCGTAAAAGTTGTAAAACTTCACGGCGAAGGCGCTATAAAACGCAGAATTATGGATATGGGCATAACAAAGGGTGTTGAAATCCATGTGCGCAAAGTGGCACCTTTGGGAGATCCTATCGAAATCACCGTCAGAGGATATGAGCTGTCTCTTCGTAAGGCAGATGCTGAAATGATTGACGTTGAGTAAAACCAAAATTCATTATTTGAAAAAGGGGGAAATTTTATCATGAATTTAACAATAGCGCTTGCCGGTAATCCGAACTGCGGTAAAACAACTTTGTTTAATGCGCTCACCGGCTCAAATCAGTTCGTCGGCAACTGGCCCGGCGTTACGGTTGAAAAAAAGGAAGGTAAATTAAAAAAACACGACGGTGTTATAATAACCGACCTTCCTGGTATCTATTCTCTTTCACCGTATACTTTGGAAGAGGTTGTTGCAAGAAATTATCTTGTAACGGAAAGACCTGATGCCATATTAAATATTATAGACGGAACAAACCTTGAAAGAAACCTTTATCTCACAACTCAGCTCACAGAGCTTGGTATTCCGGTTGTTGTTGCAATCAACATGATGGATGTTGTGAAAAAGAACGGCGACAAAATCAACACAGACATGCTTTCAAAAGAACTTGGCTGCCCGATTGTTGAGATTTCGGCCCTCAAGGGCACAGGAATAACAGAAGCTGCCGAGGCTGCAATTCTTGCCGCAAAGACCGGCAAAACAGTTCCCATGCACACATTCTCGGGAGTAGTTGAACATGCGATTGCTCACATTGAAGAAGCTGTTTTGCACAGTATGCCCGAAAATCAGCAAAGATGGTATGCAATAAAGATTTTTGAGCGCGATGAAAAAATAATAAGCAAGCTTCAGATAAACAAAGCAGATTTAGAGCATATCGAAACCGATATCAAAGCTGCCGAAGCTGAACTTGATGATGACGCTGAAAGCATTATAATAAACGAAAGGTATGTTTACATAGCTGAAATCATTAAGAGCTGCTATAAAAAGAAAAATGCCGGCAAGCTTTCAAACTCTGATAAAATAGATAAGATTGTAACAAACCGCTGGCTCGGTCTTCCGATATTTGCCGTTATCATGTTTTTGGTTTACTACATTGCAATGATCGGCGTCGGCTCCATGGCAACAGACTGGGCAAATGACGGACTTTTCGGCGATGGCTGGCACTTATTCGGTATAGGTTCTGCTGCGTATGAGGAAGTTTCCGATGAATACACATCAGCTGCCGAAGCTGTTAATGCATTTACCGAAATTGACGTTACGGCTGAAGATTTTGACGCCGACACGGCAATGGATGAAATAAAAGACTTTACACCGGAAAGCGAAACTGCAACTGTTGAAGTTGAAGATGAAGAAACACTTGCAACAAACGAAATGACAGCTTATTATGACGCTATTCCCGATGGTGCAGACGAAGAAGAAACAGTTTCAATGACATACAAAGACGCTGTTGCATACTTTGAAGAAAAAGGCTTTGACGAGCCGGATCCTGCTGCATACGGTGTTTGGGTTCCCGGTATTCCGGTTTTGGTTGAAAACGGTCTTACGGCAATCAACTGTGATGAGTGGCTTTCGGGACTTATCTTAGACGGTATCGTAGCCGGAGTCGGCGCAGTACTCGGATTTGTTCCTCAGATGCTCGTGTTGTTCTTGCTTTTGGCATTTTTGGAAGCTTGCGGATACATGGCAAGAATAGCTTTCGTATTGGACAGAATTTTCAGAAAGTTCGGTCTTTCAGGTAAATCGTTTATTCCTATGCTCATCGGCACTGGCTGCGGCGTTCCCGGAATCATGGCTTCAAGAACAATTGAAAACGACCGCGACCGCAAAATGACAATTATGACAACAACGTTTATCCCCTGCGGAGCTAAGGTACCGTTTATAGCAATGATCGCAGGCGCAATCTTCGGTGGTTCGGCCTGGATTGCAACATCTGCATACTTTGTCGGTATGGCAGCAATCGTTGTTTCGGGTATTATGCTTAAGAAAACAAAAATGTTTGCAGGCGATCCCGCTCCGTTTGTTATGGAGCTTCCGGCATACCACATGCCTACACTTTCAAACGTACTTCGCAGCATGTGGGAACGCGGCTGGTCATTTATTAAAAAAGCCGGCACAATCATTGTTCTTTCAACAATCTTTGTTTGGTTTACAAGCTTCTTCGGCTTTGTTGACGGACAGTTTACAATGCTTTCCGAAGATCAGCTTGATATGAGCATACTTGCTGTAATCGGCGGATTTATTGCTCCGATATTTAAACCTCTCGGCTGGGGCGAATGGCAGGCAGCAGTTGCTTCAATAACAGGTCTTGTTGCAAAGGAAAACATTGTTGCTACAATGGGTATTCTCTACGGTGCAAGCGGAAACGTTTATCAAACACTTGCCGAAACATTTACCCACATCTCCGGTTATTCGTTCCTGGTATTTAACCTTTTGTGTGCTCCCTGCTTTGCGGCAATCGGCGCTATCAAACGTGAGATGAACAACGCAAAATGGACATGGTTTGCAATAGGCTATCAGTGCATATTTGCTTATGCTGTAGCTCTTATGGTTAACCAGTTCGGCACAATGTTTACCGGAAGCGGAAACATTATAGGCTTTATAGTTTCACTTCTTGTGTTTGCATTTATTGTTTACATGCTCTTTAAACCGTATAAAGAAGCAAGCAAACTCACAACAAAAGTAAAAGTAACAAAATAAATTAAAAAGAGGGGGCATTTTACCGTCCCCTTCAAAATTTTAAATAGTTTTTAAGGAGGAATTTGTTTATGAATGTACCAACTTTGATTGTTTTATTAATTCTTGTTATAATAGTGGCAGCAATTATTATTAAAATGCGTAAAGATAAAAAGCGCGGCAAGTCCTCCTGCGGAGCTAACTGCGCGCACTGCGCACTCCACGGAACCTGCCACAAAGAACATTGATTTTTTCATCTCCTCAAAAGAGCGCGAGACAAAATATTTTGTCTTGCGTTCTTTTTAATTACTAAGGTCTTGATTTGAAAATTTTAATATGATAAAATAAAGTTAGAATAATATTTTAAAAGGATGTGAAACCATGATTTTCGAGCATCGCGAAGATCTTGATATTTTCCGCGGAAAAATAAATCATCTGGATTCATTTGCGCCACATCTGCACAGATATATAGAATATCATTATATTGTTGAAGGCGAACAACGCTGCAGCGTAAACGGTATAGACTATGTTTTAAAAAGCGGGGATTTTCTTTTAATTTTTCCCTATTGTATTCACTCGTTTGAAGAAAGCACCGCCGTGCAATACTTTGCTTTGGTTGAACTTGATGTGTTTTCAAAATACTACAGCATACTTTTAAAAAAGCTGCCGACAACTTTTGTTGTTTCAAAAGATAAGCTTCCTGAAAAAATAAATTTTTTAACCGACTATACAAATTCTATAAAATATGTCGGAAAACACGAAAGCATGATATTTTATAAAGACTACACCGAAGAAAACTATATTGAAAAATATATCTTATATGACGCATTATCCTGTTTAATCGGCGAGGTTTTAAAATGTATGATTCTCTATGATATTAAAGACGCGGCTTCAATGCCCAATGAAAATGCTTTGACAAGAGTTATAAACTACTGCATACAAAACTACGAAAATGACATATCTTTAGCCGACGTTGCGGAAAACTGCTATCTTGAAAGCAAATATGTTTCCAAATTATTTACTAAAAGCATAGGAATTACTTTTACTGATTTTATCAATGAACGGCGCATCGCAAAGGCTTGTCAGATGCTTAGCGAAAACAAAAAAAATATTATAAATATAGCATTTGAATGCGGTTTTAAAAATCAGTCGACATTTAATTTGGTGTTTAAAAAGCATATGGGCGCAACTCCGAGGCAGTACCGAAAAAAACCCGAAAAAAATATTGGATTTTTAATTTAAAAAACACTTGCAAAATCAGGTTATATGGTGTATAATATTTTTGAAAATTTATTTTACAGGAGTGATTTATCATGATTAAAAAGTTAGGCTTGCAGCTCTATTCCGTTCGCGACCACATGACGGATGAAGCCTCAATACTTGACACTTTCAAAAAACTTAAGGCTATGGGCTATGACGAAGGTCAAACGGCAGGATGTCAGATTCCTTATGAAAAGTACGGCGAAATAGCAAAAGAAACAGGCATTAAAATTGTTGGTACGCATGACAATTTTGACCTTATGGTAAGCGATGTTAAACAGGCTATTAAAAATCACAAATTCTTGGACACAACAAATATGGGTATCGGCGGCAGACAGTATAACTCCGAACAGGATGTTATAGACTTTATAAAGGCTGCAAACAAAGTTGCAAACGATATTTATTCCGAAGGCTTTAAATTTACATATCATAACCACAGCCATGAATTTATTAAATTTGGCGGCAAAACTATTATGGATATGCTTGTTGAAGGTCTTGATCCGGAAAAGACATCATTCGTTTTGGATACTTACTGGGTACAAAATGCAGGCGGCGACGTTTGCAAATGGATTGAAAAGCTTGCCGGCAGAATAGATATCCTCCACTTAAAAGACATGGGAATAAAAAAGGACGAAGAGGGCTACGCAATTTCGTTTATAACCGAGATTGGTAACGGTAATATGAATTTTGCAGATATTATCAAAACTGCTGAAAAAGCAGGCGTTAAATATTTCTGTGTTGAACAGGATACATGCCCCGGCGATTCTTTGGACAGCGTTAAATTCTCAAGCGAATACATTCATAAAAACTTTATGGAATAATAAATATTTAAAGCGGCGTGCAGCAATTTTAGACTGCACGCCGTTTTTAAGTTTTATAAAAACAGTGCGAAGTTTTTGCATTGC
>CAKSHP010000033.1 GCA_934457145.1 uncultured Clostridia bacterium
TTCAGGCATCAATTATTCTATCCCGAATCAGTTTTTCACTCTTTTGTCTGTCCGAAATTCTTGACAAGTTTCAGTTTGGAAAAGTTAAATAAATTCCTGTAGGGCAGGGGATTGCTCCTGCCGTGAATTCGGATGAAAGTTGGTTGCAAGCAAGCGGAAAGAGCAAGCCCTTTCCCTACGAAGTTGGAGGTAAAAGATAAATAAACATATACAAAAAACTGCGTTTGGTAAAAAACGCAGTTTTTTGTGTTTCAAACTAAATTGTATACACGCGGACGGTGTCGGTCGTGCCGGAAACGCCGGCTTTTGAACCGCCGGTCACGATTAACGTGTCACCGGGGGAGACAAAGTCTAAATGTTTCGACTTTTCAACAGCCGTTTCGAAAATTTCTTTATAGCTTGTAAGCCACTCGTTTAAAATGGGATATGTTCCCCAGGTGAGCGAAAGCTGGTAAAAATCCTTTTTATGAACCGCCGCCGCAACTATCGGACAGAACGGACGGAATTTTGCCACCATCTGGGCAGTGTAGCCCGACTGCGTTACGGCAACTATTGCGCTTGCGTTAAGGTCGATTGCCATGGTGCAGGCTGCGTGGCTGATAGCGTCGGTAACTGTGTGGTTTTTAACTTCGCGGACCAAAAAACGCTTTTTATAGTTAATATTTTTTTCGGTTGAAACGGCGATTGTTGCCATTGTTTTAACGCTTTCTACAGGAAAACTGCCGGCAGCCGTTTCGCCCGAGAGCATTATCGCGCTTGTGCCGTCGTAAATTGCGTTTGCGATGTCCGTAACCTCGGCACGGGTGGGGCGCGGATTATGAATCATAGAGTCTAACATTTGCGTTGCGGTGATGGCGATTTTGCCCGCCGCATAGCACTTTTTAATAAGGTTTTTCTGAATGGAGGGCAGCATATCATATTCCACCTCAACGCCCAGATCGCCTCTTGCAACCATAATTCCGTCACACTCTGAGAGAATTTCATCTGCATTTAAAACGCCCTCGCGGTTTTCGATTTTTGCGATTATTTTTATTCTGCCGTGGTCGCGTTTGGGAAGAAGGCTCTTTAGCTGACGGATATCGTCGGCATTTCTGACAAACGAAGCGGCAATAAAGTCTATATCGTTTTCGGCGCCGAATAATATATCTGCTTTATCCTTTTCGGTTATATAAGGCATATCGATGTGAACATCGGGAATGTTTATGCTTTTTTTGGAAGACAGTTTGCCGCCGTTTTTGACAACACAGGTGACGGCGTCCTCTTTAAGGTCGGTAACTTCAAGGGCGATAAGTCCGTCGTCGATTAAAATTATATTGCCGATATTTAAATGGCGGTCGAGATTTTTATAGCTTATCGGAATAACCTCTTCCGTTCCGCAAACGTCCTTTCCCGTCAGGGTAACGGTTTGCCCTTTGCCTAAGATAACCGAACCGTTTTCAAAAATTCCGGCGCGGATTTCGGGACCTTTTGTGTCAAGCATTATGCCGACCGGCAGATTAAGCTCGTCTCTGAGTTTTTTGATTGTGTTTATGCGCTCAAGGTGCTTTTCATGCACATCGTGGGAAAAATTAAGACGCGCAACGTTCATTCCGGCAAGCATAAGATTTTTTATCTCTTCATAGCTGTCGCTTGCGGGGCCTATTGTACAGATGATTTTTGTTTTTCTCAAAGTGGGTTTCCTCCTTAGGATATTTGTTAGGATATTTGATTGGCTTTTTTTGTGCAAGCCTGCATTGCTTTTAAAACTGCGTTTCTGAATCCGTATTCTTCAAGCGCGGCAACGGCGTCGATTGTTGTACCGGCAGGCGAGCAGACCATGTCTTTAAGTTCGCCGGGGTGTTTTTTTGTTTCAAGCATCATTTTTGCCGAACCCAAAACAGACTGCGCCGCTATTTCATAGGCGAGGTTTCTTGGTATTCCGTCGCGCACGGCGGCGTCTGCCATGGCTTCGATAAACATGAAAACATATGCCGGACTGCTGCCGTTTAATGCAACAACGCCGTTTAAAAGCTTTTCGTCAAGCACACACATTTTGCCTATGCTTTCAAAAACTGTTTTTGCAATTTCAATTTCATCTTCGCCGACAGGATCTTCATAACATACAACGCTCATTGCCTCGCCGACGAGCGCCGGAGTGTTTGGCATTGCGCGGATGACGCATATATCGCCTTTAAAAAAGCTTTTTGTCTTTTTTATTTCAAAGCCGGGGGCGATTGTTATTATAAGCTTTTTTTCGATGCCGGAAAGCTTTGCAAGCTCGGACAAAACAGCGGGGTAAACATTTGGCTTTACGGCTAAGACAACCGCGCGAGCCTCCTTTACCGCTTCTGTGTTTGAACAAAACACGTTTGCGCCGGCCTGTTTGAATTTTTCAAGCGATTTTTCGCTAAAGTCGCTGACGTAAAGGTCTTTTTTATCGACCGCACCGCTTTTGATAAGTCCCATTCCTATGGCGCCGCCCATGTTTCCGGCGCCTATTATTGCAAGTTTCATAATAATATCAGTCCTTTCGTTTTTTGTTATCTGTTCCAGAACTTTCTGTCAAGATTTCTGTACTGTATTGCTTCCGCAACGTGATTTTTTTGTATGTTTTCGCTTCCGTCAAGGTCGGCTATGGTTCTTGAAACCTTTAAAATGCGGCTGTATGCCCGTGCGCTGAGACCGAGCTTGTCAAAAGCGTTTTTCAAAAGTGTATTTGTTTTATCGTCTGTTTTACAGTATTTTTCCATAAGCGATTCATTTAGCTGAGCGTTTGCAAAAATCGACGCGTCTTTATAGCGCTGCTGCTGAATTTTTCTTGCGCGGTTCACGCGTTCCTTTATTTTTTCGCTGCTTTCGCCGCAGCTTTTTTGCTCCAAATCCTCATACTTCACGGGCGCAACCTCGATATGCAGATCAATTCTGTCCAAAAGCGGACCGCTGATTTTGTGAAGATACGACGAAACCTGCTGCGGAGTGCATTTGCATTTTCCGGAAGAATCGCCGAAATATCCGCACGGACAGGGATTCATTGACGCTGCAAACATTATGTTTGCCGGGTATGTATAAGTTGCGTTCACGCGCGAGATTGTTATTTGTCTATCCTCAAGAGGCTGACGCATAACCTCAAGCGCCGCACGGCTAAACTCGGAAAGCTCGTCTAAAAACAGCACGCCGTTGTGCGCAAGGCTTATTTCGCCGGGGCGGGGCATTGCTCCTCCGCCGGAAAGACCGTTTGCCGAGATTGTGTGGTGCGGATGGCGAAACGGGCGCTTTGTGATAAGTGCGCTGTCTGATAAAAGAAGCCCGGCTATGGAGTGAATTTTTGTTACCTCAAGCGCTTCGTCCAATGTCATATCGGGCAAAATTGTTGGTATTCTTTTGGCAATCATTGTTTTGCCGCTGCCCGGTGAGCCTATCATTAAAATATTGTGGTTTCCGGCTGCGGCAATCTCCAATGCACGCTTGACATGCGCCTGACCGCGCACATCGCAGAAATCAAGCGCATACGGATCCTTTTTTGAAAACAATGAGTCTATGTTGGCCTTGGTGCGCATAAGCGTATCTTCGTTTTCAAGGTGCGATTTTAAAGCCAAAAGATTTTTCACGCCGTAGACATTAATGCCTGACACAACCGCGCCCTCGGGCGCGTTCTGCTCGGGAACAAAAACGTTTTTTATTCCTGCTTTTTTAAGGCTTAAAACCATTGGCAGCACACCGCGCACGGCCCTCAGCGAACCGTTTAGGGAAAGCTCGCCTATAAAGGCGCTTTCCTCTGATGCCGTTTCTGCAAGCTGACCGGTTGAAATAAGATAAGACACAGCTATCGGCAGATCGTACATACTGCCTTCTTTTTTTATATTTGCCGGAGCGAGGTTCACGGTTATTTTGCGCGCCGGAAAGCCGAAACCGCAGTTTTTAACTGCCGACCGCACACGCTCTTTCGACTCTTTAACCGCCGCACTCGGAAGTCCGACTATGTCAAAGGCGGGAAGTCCGGGGGCAGAGTCGGTTTCAACGCTTACAATATATCCGTCAATCCCCAAAAGACCTGCGCTGTTTACTTTTGAAAGCATAGTTTTCTTTCTCCGTTTCTTCTTATTAAAATATGTTGCCCGAAAATTTCATAAACTATTATATAACAAAACTATCTGAAATTACAAGTATTATATTAAAAAAACTAATAAAATAATAAAAAACTTGATTTATGACGGATTTTGATATATAATGATTAGTAAATAACGTGAAAAATTGCGTTATGTGTGCGCCGGATTTGTGCAGATAAGAAAATTTGCGCCGGTGCTAAACTTATTATAAAGGGAGCACAATGCGAAAATCGCATTAGCCTTTAGCGGGATTAAAAGACCTGTGCGTTTTTAAAGGCGCAGCCTTTAAAAACGCACAAAGGCAAAAATCTTCTGTCTTTTTTTGCTCTGCGGACAGGAGAGGATCCAATTGAAAATTTATTGCCGGCGCAGAGCGGCGGAAAGGGAGATTTTAAGTGTCGGAAGAGATTAAGCTGATTGCAAGCCGTATAAAAGAGCTTAGAGAAATTTGCGGCTACAGCGTGGAAAACACGGCAAAGCTTCTTGGAATTGACAAAGAAAAGTATCTGGGCTATGAAGAAAACGGCGAAGATATTCCAATAAGCGTGATATACAAGCTTGCAAACGAATTTAAAGTGGATTTTTCCGAAATACTTACGGGAAACAGCCCAAAGCTCAATACCTTTTGCGCAATCAAAAAGGGCAAGGGAATAAATGTTGACCGCTACCCGGGGTATCATTTTGAAAGCCTGGGATACAAATTTAAAAGCAGATTTATGGAGCCGATGCTCGTCACGGTCGCTCCGGATAATAAAGACCATAAATTAGTCGTCCATGACGGACAGGAGTTTAATTATGTTCTGGAAGGCACTATTTTGGTTGAGTTCGGAGACGAATCCGTTATTTTAAATGAGGGCGATTCTATTTATTTTGACTCTACGCTTCCTCACGGGCAACAGGCTTTAAACGGCAAAGAGGCGAAATTCCTCACAATAATAGCGGAAAAAATTTGATTTTATTGGGAGTGTAAAAAAATGCTGTTACATAAATTTTTAGACAGGGTAGATTTTGATTCATACGAGGATTTTAAAAAGAATTTTAAACTTAACATACCGGAAAACTTCAATTTCGGGTTTGACGTTGTTGACGCATGGGCGGACTATGACAAAAACAAAACCGCGCTTGTTTGGTGCAACGACCACGGCGAGGAAAAAACATTTACCTTTGACGATATAAAAAAATATTCAAACAAAACCGCAAACTTTTTTAAATCGATAGGAATTAAAAAGGGCGACCGTGTTTTGCTTATATTAAGAAGAAGATACGAATACTGGTTCTGCGCTGTGGCGCTTCATAAGATCGGCGCGGTTTTGATTCCGGCGTCGCTGCAGCTTACAAAAAAGGATATTGCATACAGAAACAACGCTGCCGAAGTAAGCACGATTGTTGTTGTAAATGACGATTACATAGTTGAGCAGACAGAGCTTGCAGCGCCCGAGAGCAAAACGCTTAAAAATAAAATACTTGTAAACGGAAAGCGCGACGGCTGGATAGATTTTGCGTCCGCAATTGAGACTATGAGCGAGGAGTTTGCCCGTCCGACAGGCGAGGATGAAACTCATAACGATGAGATATTTTTAACATATTTCACCTCCGGCACAACGGGAATGCCGAAAATGGTTGCTCATAACCACACATATCCTTTAGGACACATACTCACCGCAAAGTATTGGCAAAAGGTTATAGACGGCAAGCTTCACATGACCGTTTCCGACTCGGGCTGGGCAAAGTTCGGCTGGGGCAAAATATACGGGCAGTGGATTTCGGGAGCAGGCGTGTTTGCATATGATATGGACAAGTTTGTTCCGAAAAATCTGTTAGACAAGCTTGTAAAATACAAGCCGGCAACGTTTTGTGCGCCGCCGACAATCTTTCGCTTTATGATACACGAGGATTTGTCGGGATATGATTTAAGCTTTATAACCCACTGCTGCACGGCAGGCGAGCCTTTAAATCCGGAGGTTTATAACAAATGGAAAGAGCTTACCGGGCTTTCGATGTGCGAGGGCTTCGGGCAGTCGGAAACGCCTGTTTTAGTTGCAAATTATGACGGATTTGAGCCAAACCCCGGATCGATGGGCAAACCGTCGCCGATGTATAACATAGATATTATTGACGAGGACGGCAATTCCTGCGATGTCGGCGTTGAGGGCGAATTGGTTGTTCGCGATATTGACAAATTCCACCCGGCAGGGCTTGTGTGTGAAATTTTAAACGATCCCGAAGCAACAAAGAGAAAACTCGGCGGAAAGTTTTATCACACGGGCGACCTTGCATGGCGCGACTCCAAGGGATATTATTGGTTTGTAGGCAGAGTGGACGACGTTATAAAATGTTCGGGCTACAGAATAGGTCCGTTTGAGGTTGAAAGCGCTTTAATGGAGCATCCGTCGGTTTTGGAGTGTGCAATAACTGCGGCACCCGATCCGATAAGAGGTCAGGTTGTTAAGGCAACAATAGTGCTTACGAAAAACTACTCTCCCTCGGATGAGCTTGTGCGTGAGCTGCAAAACCATGTTAAGCACGCAACGGCTCCGTATAAATATCCGAGAATTGTTGAGTTTGTTTCCGAACTTCCGAAAACAACAAGCGGAAAAATCCGCCGCGCTCAGATAAGAAACGATGATCACAAAAAAGCAAAATGATAAAAAGGGATAAAATATATGAGAATTGAAGATTTAATTAACACCGACAAACGAAGCGCAATTTCGGGCGTGTTTAACATTGACTGCAGCGAAGGCTCCGTTGACGGAAGAGACGAGGCGAAAAAAACAATAACCGATGCCGGATGCGAATTTGAAATAAATGAAAAGAATTTTTCGGCAAAGACCGTTATTAAAAAATGCGGAGATGTGTTTATAAGAAAGGATTTTTTCACAAATACGTCCGATAAAAGCATAATTTTATACAGATACTATTCGCGCTTTACAATAAACGAAAGCGATGTTTCGGTTTATGCGCAGTACAGCAACTGGGCAAACGAAAACAAGGGCAGCTTTGAAAAACTTACCAACACGGTAAGCGTTTGCAGCCGCGGCGTAAGGTCAACCTCGGGAGGAACGCCTTTTGTGTCTGTTTGGAGAGAAAACGCAAACCGCGGTCTGGCTTTTAATTTGATTGCCAATGCGGTTTGGAAAATAAGCGTGGAAAAAAAGCCGGTTCTGCCTCTTATATACAATGCGGTTGTTATTGAAGCAGGAATTGCAGACGACCGTTTGAGAATGGAGGTTATGCCCGGAGAGACGATTAATCTGCCCGAGCTTATGTTTTATGATTTTGATAATAAAACCGACATGGGGCAAAGAAAGCTGCATGAGTATTTTAATGAAAAATACAAAAGAAAGAGCCTTCCGGTTATATACAACAGCTGGTTTTCAAATTTTGACGATATAAGCTTTGAATCGTTTGCCGAGCAGGCAAAAAGAGCCGCAAAGCTCGGATGCGAATACTTTGTTGTTGACGCAGGCTGGTTTGGATGCGGAAAATCGTGGGCAGAGCTTATAGGCGACTGGAGCGAAAATCTGACCGGCGGACTTATGGGAAGAACAAAAGAGCTTGCCGACCTGGTAAGAAGCTTAGGCATGAAATTCGGAATATGGCTTGAGCCGGAAAGAGCGCTGGCCTTTACGAAAATCGTTAAAGAACACCCCGAGTATTTTATATGCGAGTCGGGCAACTACTTTATAGATTTTGCAAATGATAAGGCAAGAGAGTATATCACAAACACCGCAATCGGCATTGCAAAAAAATACGGAGCGGAGTTTTTCAAATTTGATTTTAACGCAGACTGCCTTTACGATAACCGCAATTCGTCTTTTTACAGATATAACGCCGGTCATGAAAAGTTTATTGCCGATATAAGAGAGGCGATACCGGGAATTTATATTGAAAACTGCGCTTCCGGCGGAACGCGCGCGGACTTGTACCGCAGCACGTATTTTGACGGGATATGGTTTTCGGATAACCAAAACCCTTATGACGGAACGAAAATAATCCGCGAGGCGCTGTACCGTCTGCCGCCGTCGTTTATTGAAAGATGGGCTGTTTTAAAAAGCGTTGATTCGTTTACGCACATCTATTCAAAAGACAATAAAACAACAAGGCTTCTGACGGTTAAGGGCGCAACGTGGCAGCGGCTCGAAAACGTGAGTATGGAATATATAAAAATGTTTTTGTCGGGCGGAGCCGCGGGATTTACGTGTAATTTAAACGACCTTATGGACGAGGATATTGCGAAGCTTAGAGAATATATAAAAATTTTCAAGGAAAAAAGAGATTTTTATGCAAATGCAAGCTGCACGCTTCTGGTTTCAAATGAGTCGTACACCGTTTGGCAGTATGCATTAAAAGACGAAAGCCGCATTGTTTTGCAGGCTTTTGCGCACGAACCTTATCAAAGGGGAGTTTATGCATATCCAAAGCTTGTTAAAAATCAAAACTACGCGTCTTTTAGCGCAAAGGAGCTTTGCGAAAACGGAGTGTGGATTGCGCTTGACGATTTTGATATGTGCGGCGAAGCTGAATTTTGCGCAGAATAAAAAAAGCGTTTTAAAAAATGACAGACAGTAAAATAAAGGACAGACGGCTGAAAAACACGCTGTCTGTCCGTTTGCTTTCTAAAATACCACGTAAAATAAAATAAAACGTAAAAAAATGAAAAAAAACTCTTGACTTATGGACAAGATTGTGGTATATTAGTATTGCTTTGGTAGAAGTCTTTTTTTTTGTGCGTAAAAAAACGGCACGCTGTGCCGCGGCGCAGATAAAAGACGGCTTAAATATATTACGGAGGTGTCATTGACAAATGAGAACAAAAATAACATTGGCTTGTTCAGAGTGCAAGCAGAGAAACTACGATACAATGAAGGATAAAAAGAATACTCCTGACAGACTCGAACTCAATAAATATTGCAGATTTTGCAGAAAGCACACTTTGCACAGAGAAACAAAGTAATCTGGAGTTGTTTTAATTAAAGTAAGGAGGAAAGCGAGCTATGGGTGAAAATGCTAACAAGATTGGTTTTTTCGGAAGAATCGCCAGATATTTTAAAGAGGTTAAAGGCGAGGCGAAGAAAGTAATTTGGCCTACATGGAAGCAGACGGTTAATAACACGGCTGTTGTTATTGCGGTGATTATAATTGTTGCAATCTTTTTAGGTATTGTTGATACTATTTTCGGCGGTTTGGTAAGAGGCTCTATCCTTGGCGATATTCCGGCAACATTTAAAGATATGTTCGGCATCGGAAAGTAATTTAGCTGTAAAGGAGTTAATACCGTATGGCAGGAGAAGCAAAATGGTATGTTGTGCATACTTATTCCGGTTATGAAAATAAGGTAAAGACAAATATAGAAAAAACGGTTGAAAACAGAGGAATGCAGGATCAGATTATCGATATCAAAATTCCTATGGAGGAATCCGTTGAAGTAAAGGAAAACGAAGACGGCACAAGCGAACGCAAGTCGGTTTTAAGAAAAGTGCTTCCCGGTTACGTTATAATTAAAATGGTTATGACGGATTCAAGCTGGTTTGTCGTAAGAAACACGAGAGGCGTTACAAGCTTTGTCGGCCCGGGTTCAAAGCCCGTTGCGCTTACGGACGAGGAAGTTGTTGAGCTTGGAATTGAAACACCGGCGGTTGAAGTTGATTTTGCGGTCGGCGACAGCGTGAGAATTTGTTCGGGAGTGCTTGAAGACTTTGTCGGAGTTGTTGAAGAGATTAACACCGAAAAGCAGAAAGTGCGCGTGTGTGTGTCAATGTTCGGACACGATACGCCCGCAGAGCTTGATTTTTATCAGGTTCAACCATTGGATTAATAAACGCTTTGCGTTTGTTATATATGCTTTGCCTATGGCAAGGCACGGCGGCGAAAGGGTAATATTTTGCCGTTTAAAGCTGCGAATTTTTCGCATCCTCCAAGACAGTTAATGTCTTGCGTGGGAGGACAAAAGTCCGCCATTACCACATTTGTTGCCCGTATTTTTCGGGCAAAGTTAAAAAGGAGGTGCTATTTCACATGGCTCAGAAAGTTGTAGGTTTTATCAAATTGCAGATTGCTGCCGGAAAAGCAACACCGGCTCCGCCTGTTGGCCCTGCATTAGGTCAGCACGGTGTGAACATTATGCAGTTCTGTAAGGAGTTTAATGAAAAAACAGCAAAGGACGCAGGTTTGGTTATTCCTGTTGTTATAACAGTTTATGCAGACCGTTCTTTCAGTTTCATTACAAAAACTCCGCCCGCTGCAGTTCTTTTAAAGAAGGCTTGCAAGATTGAAAGCGGTTCGGGTGTTCCGAATAAAACAAAGGTTGCTACTATTTCTAAAGACGCTGTTCGTCAGATTGCAGAGCAGAAGATGCCCGATCTTAACGCAGCAAGCGTTGAAGCGGCAATGAGCATGATTTCCGGTACTGCCAGAAGCATGGGTATTGTTGTTGAAGACTAATCCGGAATTTAAACGGATGTTATTAAGTGGGAGAGGTTTTATAAAATCTTGTTTGACCACATAAGAGAGGAAAGGTAAGTATGTTTAGAGGTAAAAAATATTCCGACAGCGCAAAGCTGGTGGATAAAGCTAAATTATATGAGCCTGCAGATGCAATTGATCTTGCAATTAAAACATCAAAAGCTAAATTTGATGAAACTGTAGAGCTTCACATAAAATTGGGCGTTGACTCCAGACACGCAGACCAGCAGGTTAGAGGAGCTGTTGTGCTTCCTCACGGTACCGGTAAGGTAGCAAGAGTTTTGGTGTTTGCAAAAGGCGATAAGCTCGCTGAGGCAGAAGCTGCAGGCGCTGATTTCTTCGGCGGCGAGGAGCTTATCCCCAAAATTCAAAACGATAACTGGTTTGATTATGACGTTGTTGTTGCTACTCCCGATATGATGGGCGTGGTTGGCCGTTTGGGTAAGGTTTTAGGTCCTAAAGGCTTAATGCCGTCTCCTAAAGCAGGCACTGTTACACCCGATGTAACAAAGGCTGTAAACGAAATTAAATCAGGTAAAATCGAGTACAGACTCGATAAGACAAACATTATTCATTGTCCTATCGGTAAAGCTTCGTTCGGCGCAGATAAGCTTAAAGAGAACTATAAAACTTTAATGAGCGCTGTTATCAAGGCAAAGCCGGTAGCTGCAAAAGGTCAGTATCTTAAGAGCGTGGCTGTTGCTTCAACAATGGGCCCCGGAATTAAGATTAACCCTGCTAAAGCAGAAATCTGATAAAAAATTAAAATTTATGCTTGACAAAACGGCACGGATGTGTTATAGTAGTTAAGTAAAAATTATATCTTGTCGCAGACAGCAGGCAGTGTTTTGTAAAAATGCGTAAGTTCCTGCCGAGAGAAGAATGGTTTTAATTCGAAAGAGTTTTAACCTTGTAATCTTAAGTAATTGTTATTATTACAATTTTGATTATTTTAAGCTCTCTTGCAGTCTGCGCAGGAGAGCTTTTTGAATTTTCTTTATATCATTACAGGAGGTGGAACAAAATGCCCAGCGAGAAAATATTACAGCAAAAGCAGCAGGTTGTTGCTGATTTGGTTGAATGTTTAAAGAATGCGCAGGCAGGCGTGTTGTTCGATTACAGAGGTTTGACGGTTGAGCAGGACACAAAGCTCAGATCAGAGCTTCGTGAGGCAGGCGTTAAATATCATGTTGTTAAAAATACGCTTACAAGACTTGCCGCAAAAGAAGTCGGCTTAGATGAGCTTGACGAGATTTTGCACGGCCCGACGGCTCTTGCTACTTCCGGCGAAGATGCTTTGGCTCCGGCAAGAGTGCTTGCTAAGTTTGCTAAAGATAACGCTGAAGTTGTCAGCATTAAGTCCGGTTTTATGGACGGTAAAGTAATAAGCGTTGACGAAGTTAAGGTTTATGCTGAAATTCCGTCGAAAGAGGTTCTTATTTCCAAGATGCTCGGAAGCTTGCAGGCTCCTATAAGCAAGTTGGTAAGAACTTTGGACGCTGTTGCAAAGAAAGACGGCGAAGCAGCTGCCGAGTAAGAGGCGGTTTGGATTTTTTGTTTGAGATGTGCGCTGCGTGATGCGCGGCGGCATTAAAAATGCCGGCAGATTGCGTTATTAAAAAACGCAAAGCGGCAAAGATTAAAAAAATATTCGGCACGACCGAAAATATATTTAAATTTGGAGGATATTAAAATGGCTGATGTTATGAAATTAGTTGAAGAAATTAAAACACTTTCATTGTTGGAAGTAAACGATTTGGTTAAAGCTTTGGAAGAGGAGTTCGGCGTATCCGCAGCAGCTCCCGTTATGGTAGCAGGCGCTGCAGCAGCAGGCGGTGCAGCAGCTGAAGAAAAGACAGACTTTGATGTTATCTTGGCTGAAGCAGGCGCAAACAAAATCGCTGTTATCAAAGCTGTTCGCGAAATCACAGGTCTTGGTCTTAAAGAGGCTAAAGAGCTTGTTGACGGCGCTCCCAAGCCCCTCAAAGAAGGTGCTTCGAAAGACGACGCTGAAGCTATCAAAACTAAGCTTGAAGAAGCTGGCGCAAAGGTTGAACTTAAGTAATTTAAGTTTCATATTAAAAGAGCAGCTGCATGAAAATGCGGCTGCTTTTTTGTATGTAAAAAATAAATTAAACCTTGTAGGGCAGGGGCCCCGTCCTGCCGCAAATTCAGATGAAAATTGACTTGAGCAAACGGAAAGAGCAAGCCCTTTCCCTACGAGGTCGTGTGTGAAAGATAAGCTAAACTATTTAACCTATCATACCTTGCTCTGACAAATCGGCATAAATTGCGTTATGGATATCTTCTCTCATTTTACAGGTTGTTTTGCTGTAGTCATAGCCGTTAAAGTTATTTTTCATATTTGCAAAACGCGTTGCATTTGTAAGAATAATAACATACATATTTTCCCTGCGGCTAAAAAACATAGACGTTCCGGTATGTCCGCAGTGGCCGAAACTGCCGACAGGGAAAAGTTTGCCTGTTTGATTATAATTTTCATTAACATAAAGCCAGCCCAGACCGCGCCCCTGAGCGCTGATTTTTTCGGTGCGGTTTTTTTCGGCTGCGTCAAACATTTTGCGGATATGCAAAAAATGAGCGTTGACAGCTTCAGACACAAATTTAAAAAAGTATATAACATACCGCCACTTCAATATTACAACGAAATAAAGCTGCAAAAAATAAAACAGCTTATCTGCCAAAGCGAGCATACACCGACTCAAATTGCCGAAATGACAGGCTTTTCCGATTTGAATTACTTTTCAAGGTTTTTTAAAAAATATGTAGAAACGGCGCCGTCGGAATACAGAAAATATTGTTTAATATAACCGTTAATTCGGATTTATTTTATAAAACTCAAAAATAATATAAAAAAAACTTTATTTTTGCGCACCTATGTAGTATAATAATAAAGATACCGATAAACAAGCTACAATGAAAGGAAAATAAAAAAACATGAGCGAATTTACAAAAGCGCTTAATCCCATGCAGCAGCAGGCGGTTATGCAGACAGAAGGGCCGCTTTTAGTGCTTGCGGGGGCGGGCAGCGGCAAGACAACCGTGCTTGTAAACCGCGTGGCGCATATTTTAAAAGACTTGAATGTGCCGCCATACAGAGTGCTTGCGATAACTTTTACAAACAAAGCCGCAAACGAAATGAAGTCGAGAATTGAAAACATATTCGGCGCCGGTGTGAAGGATATGTGGATTTCAACGTTTCACTCGATGTGCGTTAAAATTTTAAGAAGATACATCACAAGAATTGGCTATGACAACAACTTTGCAATATATGACACGTCCGACTCTCTGACGCTTATGAAACAGTGTTTAAAAGAGGCTGATTTAAGCGATAAAAACTTTCCGCCGAAGAGCGTGCTTTCGCAAATCGGCAGAGCAAAAGACGAAATGCTCACTCCGGAGGAATATGAAAAGGTAAACGGTTCAAATTTCAGGCTTGCAAACATTTCAAAGCTTTATAATATGTACCAGAGCAAACTTAAACAAAACAATGCGCTTGATTTTGACGATATAATATTTAAAACCGTAACGCTTTTTGAAAAAAATGCCGACGTTCTGGAGTATTACCAAAAGAAGTTTAAATACATAATGGTCGACGAATACCAGGACACCAACAACGTGCAGTACCGTTTGGTTTCGCTTTTGGCTGCAAAACACAAAAATCTGTGCGTTGTGGGCGATGATGACCAGAGTATATACAAATTCAGAGGCGCAAACGTCGGAAATATTTTAAACTTTGAAGATGAATTCACCGACGCAAAGGTTATAAAGCTGGAGCAGAATTACCGCTCCACGCAAAACATTCTAAACGCTGCAAACGCGGTTATAAAAAATAACAGCGAGCGAAAAGAAAAGCAGCTTTGGACAGATGGCGAAAAGGGAAACGATATTTTTGTTTTCGAAAGCGACAATGAGCATGACGAGGGCGATTACATAGCAAGCGAAATCGACAGAAAGGTGTCGGAAAATGAATATAATTTTTCGGACTTTGCGATTTTGTACAGGACAAACGCGCAGTCGCGTGTGCTTGAAAATATGCTTTTAAGAAAGGGCATACCCTACAGAGTGCTTGCCGGAATGAGGTTTTATGACAGAAAAGAAATCAAAGACGTTTTATCGTATTTAAGATTTATCAATAACCCGGCAGACGCCGTGAGCCTTAAAAGAATTATAAACGAGCCGAAACGCGGCATAGGCGCAACAACAATAGCAAAGGCTGAGGCAATCGCCGCCGAAAAGGACATAAGCCTGTTTGACGTTTTAAGAAAAGCCGATATCTATCCCGAGCTTATCCGAAGCAGCGCAAGAATACTCGAATTTATAAACATAATGCAGCAGCTTATGAATAAAAAAGACGACGGCGACTTGTGCGACTATGTAGAAGAAGTTATAAACAAGTCGGGCTATAAGGCAGCGCTTGCGGCGGAAAATTCGATTGAGTCGCAGAGCAGACTTGAAAACATAGACGAGCTTTTGTCTGCCGTGAAAGAATATGTAAACGGCGAAGAAGAACCGAGCCTGGCGGGATTTTTGGAGGCAACGGCGCTTGTGGCGGACATTGACGGCTATGACGAGGAACAGCCGGCGGTTGTTTTAATGACGATACATTCGGCAAAGGGACTTGAGTTTGACGTTGTGTTTATTGCGGGGCTTGACGAGGGAATTTTCCCGAGCTCGCGTTCGATACTTTCAAACGAGGACTTAGAAGAGGAAAGGCGGCTTTGCTATGTTGCGATAACGAGAGCAAAAAAGCAGCTTTATATAACCCATGCAAGGCAGAGAATGCTGTTCGGCTCAACGCAGTATTATGCGGAATCGAGATTTTTGGAGGAAATCCCGCCGGAGCTTGTGTGCGAATTCGGCAAAAAGAAAGAAAAATATATTTCCTCTCACAGCGCTTTTTCCGGCAGAGAAGAAGGCGGATTTTTGCAGGGTGAGAAAAATAAGCAAAACGCAGTTAAAACGCGGAAAACAAAAGAAAACATCTTTAAAAGCAGCGCAAGCTCGCTGTTTGAAAAATTTGATTTTCGCGCGGCAAAACCGAAAGCGGATATCAATTTTAAAGCCGGCGACAAAGTGTGGCACAAAAAGTTCGGCAGCGGCGTTATCACAAACGTTGCAGAGCTTGGAAACGACAGAAAGCTTACGATAGAGTTTGAAACGGAAGGCACAAAGAATTTAATGGCGATGTTTGCCAATTTAAAAAAGTGTGATTAAAAATAACGGATTTGAGGGGACGAAAAAATGATGGATAATACTAATTTAACAATGCTTACCGACTTTTATGAGTTCACGATGGCTAACGGATATTTAGAGCACGGCTTTAAAGACACCATAGCGTATTTTGACATGTTTTTCAGAAAAGTTCCGGACGGCGGCGGATATGCCATAATGATGGGCGTAGACCAGCTTTTAAACTATTTTGAAAATCTTAAATTTGAAGAAGAGGATATCGAGTATCTGAGAAGCCGCAACATATTTTCTGACGCTTTTTTAGAATATCTTAAAAACTTTAAGTTTGAATGCGATGTGTGGGCGGTTAAGGAGGGAACGCCGATTTTCCCGGGCGAGCCGATTGTTACGGTGAGAGGGCCTGTTATGCAGGCGCAGTTTGTTGAAACAATGGTGCTTTTGACTATTAACCACCAAAGCCTTATCGCAACAAAGTCTAACAGGATTGTGCGCGCGGCGGGCGGAAGAGCCGTTATGGAGTTTGGTTCAAGACGCGCTCAGGGCTACAATGCGGCAATCATGGGCGCAAGGGCGGCATATATTGCCGGATGCGTGGGTTCGGCATGCGCTATTGCAGAACGCGATTACAATGTTCCGGCTCTCGGCACAATGGCACACAGCTGGATACAGCTTTTCGACAACGAGTATGACGCATTCTGCGCATATGCAAAAACTTATCCCGACAGCTGCACGCTTTTGGTTGACACATACAACGTTTTAAAAAGCGGCATACCGAACGCCATAAAAGTGTTTGACGAGGTTTTGGTTCCCATGGGCTACAGACCGGCAGGCATAAGAATTGACAGCGGCGACATAACCTATCTTACAAAGAAAGCAAGAAAAATGCTTGACGCTGCGGGATACAAAGACTGCAAGATAGTTGCGTCAAATTCGCTCGACGAATTCATCATACGCGACACCTTAATGCAGGGCGCATGCATAGACTCGTTCGGCGTCGGCGAAAGACTTATAACGTCAAGATCTGAGCCGGTGTTCGGGGGCGTGTATAAAATAGTGGGCGTTGAGGCAAAAGACGGAAGCATAATTCCGAAAATAAAGCTTAGCGAAAATGTTTCGAAAATAACAACGCCGTGCTTTAAACAGCTCTACCGTCTTTATGAAAACGAAAGCAAAAAAGCCATTGCCGATGTTATCACTCTGCACGATGAAAAAATAGACGACACAAAACCCTATGAGATATTTGATCCCGAGCACACATGGAAAAGAAAGGTCGTAAGCAATTTTAAAGCGGTTCCGATTTTAACGAAAATGTTTGAAAACGGCAAACGCATTTATGAAAGCCCCGACATAGAGAGCTTGCGCAGTTTCTGCAAAGAACAGGTCGGCACGCTTTGGGACGAGGTTACAAGATTTGAAAATCCGCACGAATACTATGTTGAC
>CAKSHP010000034.1 GCA_934457145.1 uncultured Clostridia bacterium
AAAAAAATTTAAAAAAATAAAAGTTGTCCCTAAATGTCCGGTTTAGTTATTGTATAATACAAATAAATCAGACGAAAAGAAGGCGAGAAAATGAAGCTTACATCAAAAGAAACGGTAATGCTTGCGGTGTATATAGAGTATCAAAAAGACCTGCCGCAGATGAAAAATATAAACCATACTGCCCTGAATATGGACAAAGACGTGTTTAACACGGCGCTTGACAAGCTTTCAAACGAAAGATATATAACAGGGGTTTCTGTGTTTAGTGCGGACAGCGAGAAGTTTTATTCGGTGAATACGGAGAATATAAAGCCAACGCCGGAGTGGCTTTTGTATGCAGAAAAATATTTTGGCATACAAAAATATGATACAGCTGCCGAAAAGATAGAATACATCATAAAAAAATGCGGTGCCTTCGGGCTTTCGGCATTAAAGCTTTTTGCGGTTTCGGCAATGGAGCATTTATTTGATATATATTAACGGGGTGTTGTTTATGAAAAGACGATTAATTCCGCCTTAGATAAAAAAAAGACGGATTTAATATAAATTGTCCCGGGCAAGACAAAAAAACCGCCTTAAAATACCGCTCAGGCGGCGGAATACAAACAGCCGGCGCAAAGCTTGGACTGGCAAGAATAAAAGGAAAGCGCAGAAAGGAAATGTTATATGATTGAGATTTTAAAACAATTGTTCGGCGAAGTGTCGGACGATAATTTGGCCAAATTTAATAAAGCTCTCGGAGAAAAGTTTGTTGCAAAAACAGACTTTAACGCAAAGCTTGAGGAAATTAAAGCCCTCAAAGGACAGCTCACAGAGCGTGACGGACAGCTTGAAAAGTTTAAAAACGAGTCCACGGCTTCAGAAGAGCTTAAAAAAACAATTGAAACGCTTCAGAAAAACAATAAGATTTCCGAAGATAACTTTAAAAAACAGCTTGCTGAAAAAACACTTTCGGCAGCGATTGAAAATGCATTGCTCAGAGTAAAGGCGGTTGATCCGGATTTGGTAAAAGTTAAGCTTAATATGGAAAACATAAAGCTTGACGATTCCGGAAAGCTGACAGGGCTTGACGAACAGATACCGGACATTAAAAAGAATTACGGTTTCCTGTTTGAGGGCGAAAATCAGTCAGGATATCAGCCGACAGGCGGAAAAACCCCTGATCCGGCGCCTGAAACGCTCGGCGGAGCAATAGCAGAGTTTTACAAACAAAATTGAAATTTGAAAGGATGAATGAAAAATGCCATTAACATTAGCACAGGCAAAGGTCGGCATGGCAAATCATGTTGACCAGACAGTAATTGACGAGTTTCGCCGCAGCTCTCTTCTTATGGATAAGCTCACGTTTGATAACTCGGTATCTCCCGGCACAGGCGGAAGCACGCTTGTATACGGATATTTAAGACTTAAAACTCCGTCTACGGCGGCATTTCGTGAAATCAATGCAGAGTACACAGCAAGCGAAGCCGTTAAAGAGGCAAAGAGCGTTGCTCTTAAAATCTTCGGCGGTAAGTTTTCAATCGACCGCGTACTCGCGCAGACAAGCGGAAAGATAAACGAAGTTGAGTTTCAGTTAAATCAGCTGATTAAAGCAACAACGAATATGTTTCATAACGCTGTGATAAACGGCGACAGCTCGGTTGCCGGCTTTGACGGTCTTGATGTTATGCTTGCGGGAACCTCTACAGAGTTTAACACATCGGCTCAAAATGCAATCGATATTTCAACATCGGCAAACCTTGATTCAAACTATAAAAAGGTTTTGGATATGTTAGATGAGCTTTTAGCCTCTGTCGACGGCACACCCACGATGATTATGGGTAACACAAAGATGATTACCAAATTACAGGCATGCGCAAGACGCGCCGGATATCTCACGCAAAGCGAGGACGCTTTCGGAAAAAAGGTTAGCGCATATAATTCAATTCCGCTTGTTGATTTGGGGTATTATTACAGCGGTTCTGCAACAAAGGCTGTTGTACCGATAACAAAGCGCTCATACGGCGCGTCCGGCAGTCAGACGGAAGTAACCGGGCTTACAGACCTTTATGCCGTCCGCCTCGGTCTTGACGCGTTTCACGGCGTGTCGCTGACAGGCAATAACATTATTTCAACTCACATGCCCGACTTTACAACAGAGGGAGCCGTTAAGAGCGGCGATGTTGAAATGGTTGCCGCAACGGCGCTTAAAAACAGCCGTTCAGCTGCCGTTTTGCGTAACTTTAAAGTAGAGTAAAGGAGGTTTATGTTATGATTAAATATACGATAAAAGCACCCGTTAAAACATATAACCGACGGCTTTTGGGAGTTGACTTTAAAAACGGAATCGGCATAACAGAAGATGAAAAAGCGGCACAATGGTTTTCGGGCCGTGAGGGCTTTAGTGTGGAGTTTGAAACGCTGCCCGAAACACCGTCCGAAACAATAACCGAAACAATAACCGAGACACCGTCTGAAAGCGAACCGGAGCCTGTCAAAGAAGCCTCGCCCCGCTCAAAACGGCAAAACAAAAAAACGGAGGAATAAAGCATGGAAAATGCGGCGCAGAACTTAAAAACACTTTTGTCGGCAGATATTAAAGACGAGCTTGCAGACTTGCTTATTACACAGGCAAAAAACATGGTGCTTGATTTTTGCCATATAGACGAATTGCCGGAGCGGCTTTGCTCTCTTGTTTTGCAAACGGCGGTTAAACTGTATAACCGCATGGGACAGGAGGGTTCGTCATCATACAGCGAGGGCGGGAAAAGCCAAAGCTTTGAAGAAATCTTTTCGTCTTCGGACAAACGCTTGTTATACGCTTACAGGAGGCTTAAATGAGATTTTTGCAAAAGGATTTAAAAAAAGTTTATGTTTTTTCTGCCAAACAGGAGGATAACGGCTATGTCGGCAAAAAAACAGTTTATGCGCCGTTTTTGGAGCTTGAAGGCAACATCTCCCCCGCCGCCTCAAAGCTGAACGTGCAGGCGTACGGCGAGGAGGCATACAGTATGATACAGATAATGTGCAATAAAAACGATGATATAAAGCTCGGACAGCGATTGTCCTTAACCGGGCCTAATAAGCCGGAATATAAAGTGGTATCCGTTTTAAATTACACTTATCATATGACTATATATGCGCAGGTGATATAAATGGCAGTTGAAATAAGCGGTTTGGATGAGGTTTTAAATACTCTTAAAGGTTTTGACGACACAAGCGTGCAAAATACGCTTAACCGTGCGTTTATGCAGGCAGCGCAAAGCATGGCAGATCAGGCAAAACAGCTGTGCAGAGTAGATCAGGGTCAGCTTCGCGCCAGCATAGCCGCCGAGCCTTTGCCGAACGGAGCGGATTTTTGCGCAACCGCCGAACACGCTGAATACGTTGAGTACGGCACAGGAAAAAAGGGCGATCCCTCCGTGGCGCACACAACAAAAGACTATTGGCGCTATAAAGATGACGACGGCAACTGGCACACAACTTCGGGTATGGAGCCTACGCCGTTTATGCTGCCGTCTTTTGAGAGCGGTAAGCAAGAGATTTTGCCGACAGTAAAAAAATGCATAAGGGAGGACTTTAACCTTGGTTGATTTAAACAAAAGCATTGCAGATACTTTAAAGACGCTTGCAAACGTGGAGGCACAGTTTCCGTCATATGAAAACGAAAACTTTCCGCTTATCACGATAAACGAAATATCGAACATTTCAACATATGAAATCGAACATACGGAAATTGCAAGCGAAATAGTGTTTCAAATTGATGTTTGGGACAAAGCCGATACGCTTGAAAGCGTTAATGTACTTGCCGCAAAGGTGAGCGCTTTAATGCATAAAAACGGTTTTCGGCGCACTCTCGGCAGAGGATTTAAAGATGAAAGCTCTCTTATGCGAAACATGATGCAGTTTAAAATTGAAGTATTAAATTTAAAGGAGTAGATAAATATGGCTGATAAACAGACAAATTATTTGCCGATGACATCGGTTGATATGCTTCACTACGGAAAAGTTACAGGTGACTCTTCAACCGGAATCACAGGCGAAACACCGAAAAGAATTTTAGGACTCACGGAAGCCGGATTTAACAGAAACGGCAGTGTGTCAACATTTTTTGCCGACGGCGGCCCGTATTGCACGGCAGTTGCCGCAGGCGAGGTTGACGGAGGTATTGCATGTGCAGACGTTCCGCCTAACCTTAAAAGCGAGCTTTACGGCGATAAATATGACAGCTCAACAGGCGAA
This sequence comes from uncultured Clostridia bacterium, assembly GCA_934457145.1. Taxonomy (GTDB): domain Bacteria; phylum Bacillota; class Clostridia; order UBA1381; family UMGS1253; genus CAKSHP01. The sequence continues at coordinate 4,222 of CAKSHP010000034.1, forward strand.
CTTTTAATGGGTGATTTTAATTCGCCCGATGTGTTTGTCCAGTACCGCATCCAAAAATCAAACGGAGCTTACAGGTATGTTACGGTATACAAATGCAAGTGTGTTGACAACTCGGACGGCAAAGTCCAGACCAAAGGCGGAAGCATTAACTTCCAGACAAACGGATTTGCGTTTAAGGCAGCAAATACTATCTATAACGGACATTTCTGCCGTGTGTTGGATGATGACGATCCGAAACTTCCGACAGGAGTTACGCCGGCGATTATTGCCGCAAAATGGTTTACCGACATAAACTGGCAGATTTCAGCAACATAATCTGAGTAAAAAACAAGCCTATGCCGCCGCTTGCACAATGCATACGGCGGCACAGAGCTATTAAAAAGGAGCCTTAAAAAATGCAGAAGGTGTTAAGTTTAAGGGTAGAAAATAAAAAGATTATATCAAAGCCATGGTGCTTTGAGGCGTTTTGCATTATGAGCGATAAAAAATACGAAAAAGAAAACGAATTTGAAGCCTACATGGAAGCGGCGGCATATTTGTTTTTGCAAACGCCTGTTACAGACGATATATTAAAAAATCTTCCGACAGCTGATATTAAAAATATAATCGATAATATCGGTGCGTGGTATTTGGAAGATTTAATGCAGATTTCAAAAATGAACAGCATAAAGGCTGATAGTGAGAACGCAAAAAAAGACAGTGACATACGCGATATTTACATATCGTTTTTTAAGATATATAAAATACTGCCGAGCGAGCTTGCAAAGCAGCCCCCGCTGTTCGTTTTTTCGCTTTTGGGTTCGGCAGATGAAAAAGATATAACGCCCGTCGATTTGCCGCCGGATTTGCAAGCGCTCTATGGTATGTAAAAAACGCAAAACCGTCACCGGTGACGGTTTTAAAAACTGCTGAAAGGAAGAAATTTAAATGTCAGAAACGCAAGGAATACATTATCAAATAACAGGCGATGCATCGTCGTTTACGGCAGAGCTTAACCGCGCCGCAAGCGCGCTTGAAGCATTTGCCGCAAAGTCGGGCGATTTAAAGGCAAAAGAAGCCGCACTTAAAGAAAATATATCGTCTTTAACAAAGGAGATAGAAAAGAAGCAGCAGGCTTTAACCAAAGCTGAAAAAAAACTTTCACAATACAACGAGGGTTCAAATAAAAACAAAAAATCCGCAGAGGCTTTAAAAAGCAAAATAACAGAGCTTAAAGGCGAGATTGACAAGCTTACAACCTCACTGTCTACAAATAAATCAAAGCTTGAAAGCGTTTCAAGCGCTCAGGCAAGGGTTGCGCAGCAGGTTAAAAGCACCTATGAACAAATCGAGAGGCTTTCAAACAGTTATGAGCAAAACAGCCATGCGGCAACGCAAAACAAAAATGTAAACGAGTCTGTTGTAAGCAGTTTAAAAAGCGGCATAACGGCAATCAAAGGCTTTGCGCTCAGTTATGCCGGCAAAACACTCTACAATGCGCTTATAGGTTCAAACGCAGAATTTGAACAGTATTTAACAAGTTTTGAGGTTCTTTTGCAATCGAGCGAAAAGGCAGAAAAATTAATATCTGATCTTGATAAGCTCGGAGCGGCAACACCGTTTGAACTTCCCGATTTAACAAAAGCCTCCGAACAGCTTTTAGCTTTCGGTACTGCCGAAGAGGACGTTATGACCCGGCTTAACCAGCTCGGCGACCTTTCAAAGGGCAAAGCTGATATATTGGAACGTATAACGCTGGCATACGGAAGGATGCAGGCAAAGGGCAAAGTTTCTTTGGAAGAGCTTAATATGATGACCGAGGCAGGCGTACCGATTATAAAAGAGCTTGCAAATCAGCTTAACATAACAACGGACGCGCTGTTTTCAAAAATAACAAAAGGCGAAATAAACATAAAAAATATAAATAAAGCCATGGAAGCAATGACCGGCGAGGGCGGTCAGTTTTTCGGCATGATGGAAAAGCAGAGCCAGACCATGGAGGGACTTTTATCAACCGCTTCGGATAACATAAATATGGCTCTTCGTGACATCGGCAGCGGAGCGTTTGAGGCTCTTAAAGATGAGGTGTCGGGCGCGCTTGCCGAATTGCAGAGAATGCAAAACGACGGCAGTTTAAAAGAATTTGCATCCGGTGTGGGAGATCAGATTGCGGTTGTTGTAAATGTTATGTCATGGCTTGCAAAAACGGCGTATAACCTGCGCCATGTTCTGCTTATAGGTGCTAATGCATGGATTGCGTATAAAGTTGCTGCTATGGGCGTAACGGCGTGGAACACAATTAAAGGTGTTATAGACGGAGTTAAAAAGAGTATAACGGCGCTTTCTGCTGCGAAAACAGGCGAAATCACCGTCGGCAAAGTTTTACAGTCTCAAACGTTGGCAGAGGCTCTCAGCATAGAAACGGAAACAGCTGCGGAGGTTAGCAATACAGCAGCGAAAAATGCAAATAAAGCTGCCACAACCGGGCTTACGGTTGCGCAAAAAGGTTTAAATGCGGCACTTGCATCAAATCCTTTAGGGCTTGCTGTTGCAGGGCTTGCGCTTGTTGTTTCGGCGGTTTTGGCTGTGAAAAATGCTATAAACCAGGCAAAAGAGGAGCAGCAGCGCGCCGCAATACAAGCCGGAGAAGATGCGCAAAATCAGGCAAAAGAAGTGTCTGATCTTGTTAAAGAATATAAAGAACTTGCCAAAGCGGGCGATTGGGACAACAGCTCTCGCGAACGTGCACGCGAGATACAGCAAAGGTTAAAGGAGCTTGTCGGCGATGAAGTACAGGGGCTTGATGACGGCAATAAAAAGCTTGAAGAACGTCTTAATATTCTTGATGACATTCAAACAAAAAATGCAAGAGACAACAGTTCTACGCTTTGGGATGCTGAACAGGCGGCAGGAGAAAAGCTATATGGGCAGTTCAAAAATAAATATTTGTTCGATAGTATTTGGGTGAATGAAAATGATGAGCAGGCAAAAAAAATAAAGGATATGTTTAGAAATTCCGGCGCTTTTTACGATCACGCATCCGCCGGTCGAGACAGGTTTGATTTCGGATCTTCTAATATGGATAATTTATTTGGAGATTTTCTCAATAAATACCCAAAACTTATAGCTTTAAAAAAGGAGCTGTACGATCAAAATTTAGCCGATACAGATGCATATAAAGAACTTTCCAAAGTGGTAAGTAAATATGCTGAAAATTATAACAACTATATAGCTTCGCTTGAAGCATGGCAGAAAAATGAAGCGTTTATAAATCTCGCAGACTATATGAAATCGAATGATATAAATAATCAAGAGTCGTTTGATAAGTATATAAACAGTATAAAAGAGTCCTCTGATTATTCGGCACAGTATAAAGATATTTTGATTGATGTTGCAAATAATGCTTTTCCGCAATTTTCTAAAGCTGCAAAAGATGCAAGCGAAGAAACAAAAGGAGCCGGAGAAAGCATAAAGACTGCCGGAGAAATGATTGACAGTTTAAAAAACGTTGGCGACAGCTTATCTTCACTTAATGAAGCACAAGCAGAGCTTAACAAAAACGGAAAATTAAACGTGTCAACAATTTCGGAAATAAAAGAAAAGTTTGCAGGTCTCGGCTCCGGGCTTGATGAATACATAAATCGCCTTGTTAAAGCAAACGGCAACAGTGAGGAAACAAAAAAGATATTTTCCGAAATGACGGACGCATTAATCGAGCAAACATTTTCAACCGAAGACCTTGCCAATGCAGACGTTAATTTAATTGCACAAATGTTAAAAGAGGCAGGTGTTTCAAATTCGCTTGCGGTTGCGACTAAGCTTGTTAATGATGCGAAAGCAGAGGCCAAAATCGAAACTTTTAATTTTGCCAATGCTACAGCTGATGAAGTAAATAAATTATTTTCCGAAATGGAAGCACTTGGAATGACAAGGGATAATATTATAGCTGTAATTCGTGAAAAAATAAATCTTAATATGCAAAAAATAAAAACAAAAGATGATATTGACGAAATTATAGCAATGGCAAATGCCGCAGGGGCATCAGCCGACGCATTAAAACAGCTTGCACTCGCAAAGAATGCCTTAAATTCGAAGAAACCACAAGAGTTATTAGGGCTTAAAACATTTCCTGCCGGGGCACAATATGACTTTTCGGGAACTGATAAATCAGAAGGTGAAAAAATTTATAAAGATATTATAAACGGTCGATTTGATTTTGGTTTTACCCCATTAAAAGCATCTGATTATTATAGCGGCTCAAGCGGCGCAAGCTACAGCGGAAACACAGGCAGCGGCAAAAGCGGAAGTAAAAGCTCTTCAAAGTCAACAGCTGCATCGGATTTTAAAAAGTCAAAACAAAAAGAAGATGATAAACTTGCCCGTCAGCTTGAGTTGGATTTGGGATATGATCGGATAAGCGAGGAGGAATATAACGCCGGTCAGCGGCAAAGAGCGCATAACTATCGCGTTTGGGCCGATGAGGCGAAAACAAACAGCAAATTAACCTATGAAGAACAGCTTGAAATTTACGAAGATTTTATTGCTAAAGCTGAGGATTTGGAGGTTAATGCATATAAAAAAGACAAATCTTTGCGCGAAAAGAAAATCTCAGAAGAAAAAAAGGACTATGAAGACCTTGCGAAAAGCCGCACAGATGAGTTTGAGCAGCGCACCGAAACATCAAACGAGTGGATTTCGGGAGTTGTTTCAAAAAAGCTGTATGATGAAGCATACGAAGGCTATGAGCGCATGCGTGCATACACAAACGAGTTTTATAACGGTAAAAAGCAAAAGCTTAAAGAGGCATACGAAGCGGGGCTTTACACACAGGAAGAATACAATAAAAAAGCAAATGACCTTGCAAAGGATCATGCGGCAGATATTGCAAAGATAAATTCCTCTGAAAAAGACACACAGGACGGCGAATTTGACAATTATATATCAACCGCCAAGCAATATATATCCGACCGTAATTTTTATAACGACTGGGATTTATATAACGATAATGAGCAATCGGCATGGACGCGCGTTTTTGCAAAGATAGACGAGTTTCGCGATAAAGGCATAGAGGCTGAAAAGTGGATGCCGGCACTTGCCGAGATAAGCAAAACATTTTATCAAACCGAGTATGACAAAATGCAAAAGGCTGCCGAAAATGAAAAAGAAGCGCTTAAGGAAAAATATAAAACTCAATACGAAATGAAAAAAGCTGCCGCCGAAAAAGAACTTGAGCTTGCAAAATCCAAAGCGGAAAAAGAAAAAGAAGCTATAAACGAAACCGCCGACAATGAAATTAAGCGCATTGATGAATTGATTGCCAAACGCAAGGAGGCGCGAGAAGACGCCGACTATGATTTAAAGCTTTCAAGACTTCGCCTTAAGCTTGAATATGAAAACGACGAGGATAACCGCCGTGCGCTTGAAAAAGAGATTAAAAATCTTGAAAAACAGCGTGACGATACGCTTTTTGACAGGCAGATGGAAAAGCTTAAAGAAGAGGCTGAAAGCAAGCGTGATGCGGCTTTAGCCAAAGCGGATAAAAAACTAAAGGAAGCCGAGACAAAGGCTGACAGGGCAAAAAAACACGCTGAAAACAAATATAATATGCAGCTTGAAGATGACAGCGTTATTGCGGCAATAATTAAAAACAAGCTTAATTTCGGCGCATATGAGGAGATTGCAAACAGTTTCGGCACAGAATATGACGATTCGCTGAAAAGAGGCATACAAGCGATACTGTCGGCAGTAAACAGCGTGACATCGCCTGAAAGCGGCAATTCATATGATTATTCGAAAACGAGTAAAACATATAACCTTTATGCGAATTTCAAAAATGCATCCACACCGGCGCAAACGGTGAAAGCGCTTCGAAAGCTTATAGAACAAATCGAACTGGAGGCACGTATGTAATGGAATATTTCAAATTTGTATCAGAACGCGGCACGATTGAATTTTCGCTTGTTTCGCCGTATAAAATGACATCTCATGAAAATTTAAACGGAGCGGAAACGCAAAGCAGTGAGATGCGGTTTATTAATTCGGACGGAGCGGAATATGAAAACATTTTATATGAGCCGGACGAGCTGACGATAAAAGGCTTTATCCGCGGTGAAAGCAAGCACACACTTCCCTATCTTCGCGCAAATCTTTTTAAAATACTTAACGGTAAAGACAAAGGTATTTTATATTATACTTGCGAAAATGAAGAATATTTTACAGAGGTTTTAACGCTTCGGCCGAGCGTGGGAACGCGCATACAAAACGTGCTGGATTTTACGGCAAAGTTTTTACGGCTCTCTCCCTTATGGAAAAAGTCGCATTTAAACAAAGCAGACGTTTATAAAATAACAAAAAAGCTTAAAACAACATTTACGCTGCCTTGTATGTTTTCGCAAAGGACAAGCGCTGTAAGCGTTGTAAACAATGGAGACACAGACAGCCCGTGCATTGTAAAAATCAAATGCACGCTCGCGCCTGTGGAAGCCGGAGAAAACGTTATAACCATAAAAAACACTGTGACGCAAAAAAAGCTTGAGATTAATTATTCGCCGTCCGCCGGTGAGCAGATAGTAATAGACAGCGAAAAATGCATTGTGGAAAGCTTAAAAGAAGGCAATATAATAAACCGCATGAAAACGGGCAGTGAGTTTCTATATCTGCCGCCGGGCGTAAACGAGATAGAGGCTTCGGTTTCAAATACCGATTATGAGATTACGGCGCATATAGAGTATTACGGTGTCATGCTGGGGGTGTAGTAAGTGCTTAAAGTATATGATTTTAAAACGCTCACGCTTGAATATATATTTCCGAAAGTGATCAGTGTTTCATTTACAAAAAACTTTTATTCGCCCGGAAGCTTTACAATAACGCTTCCGCCGTATGTTACGGGCAGCAGGTATTTGAAAAAAAATAAAATTATTGCTTACGGCGGCGAAACAGGCATTATAAAATATTTAAAGCAGTCAAATGATGTAATAGAAATAAAAGGCGTGGATTTAAAGGGCATAACCTCTCAGAGGCTTGTTATACCGCCGTTTGTGTATGAAGATGTGCCGAGCGTTCAAAGCGGATATGACAGAGTGAAGGCAAGTGCAGAACAGGTTATCCGCCATTATGCAGACGCTCATTTAATATCACCGTCTGACAGTGCAAGAAAGATTTCAAATCTTGAGCTTGCCGCATATCACGGCTTCGGCGATCAGCTTGCGTGGCAGGCAAAGTTTACACCGCTTTCGGACGAGCTTGAAAAAATATGCACGTATTGCCAGCTCGGGTATGACATTGTATTTGATGAAAAAGACAAAAAGCTGATATTTGATGCGCTTTGCGGAACAGACCGCACAGACACGGACGAATATTTCGGACTTTTAACTTTTTCGGAAAAATTCAAAAATATATCCTCGGCAGAATATGTGAGAGATTATTTAAGCGAAAAAAATGTTTGCTATGTAACGGCTAATGGCGAAGAGGAACAACAGTTTGTATACGAAAGCAAAAAACAGGAGTTTTCAGGAATTGAGCGCAGCGAGGGAACGACAACCGCCTCGGGTGATGATGAAGATTATACAGACGAGGTTAGTTATCAGGGGCTTTCGTATATAAAAGAAAACGAAGCTGCCGAAACAGTGGACGCACAGGCGAACAGCAAAATGAAGTATAAAAAGGATTTCTTTTTAGGTGATTTTGTTACTGTAGCAATCGAAAACTGTTTCGGTGAGGATATAAGCCTTAAAAGGCAGATAGTATCTGTAACGCAAACATGGGAGCACGGAAAGTATACAGCAGAGCCGACGTTTGGCGAAAAGAAAAAAAGTACAATAAAAAAACTGTTAAGGGGTGTATAGTATGGGATATAAAGCTTTGTTTTTAGATAACGGAATTTACAGTGCCGCCGATGTAAACGAAGTATTAAAATCATTTGTTACAAGCGGAATAGCGGACTCATTTAAAGACGGCACCGCATATCACGTGAAAAAGGTAAATGAGATAACACAGGCCGTTTCAAGCGCCGGCGCAGTATATGAAACGGACACTACATGCAAATGCACGGTAAATACTACCGATAAGACGGTGCACATCGCTGCCGGAACAATATTTTTTGCCGACGGAAGCAGAATTGTAATCGATACGGAGGGCGTCACGCTGTCATATACGGAAAACGCCGTAAATTATATTTTTGCAAAAACCTCACCGTCTGAAAATATATCGGGGCTTTATTGTCAAACGTCCGCACCGGAGGGCGATTGTGTAAACATTGCCGAGCTATCGGTAACGGGCATTGTTACCGATAAGCGCACATTTGCGAGAGGAAAGCTTGCCGGGTATCAGTCAAACGCCGGACTGCCTATGTTTATCGATGAAGTGATAAGTCTGACGAAAGTAACGGACGAAACAAGCGCGGACTACAATAAATATGTTGGCGAGAAAACGATTTATTTAGGCGAAAACAATTCATATCATGCGGTTATTTCGTATGATGACAGTTTTATAAATTCCGGCAGCTACCACTATTCTCAGGAATGGGGATTTTACGACATGCTAAATAACGTATACCGCAGCGCTTATCATTACGGCGGAGAGGTTCGGACACAAATAGATAAGATGATATTAAAAAGTGCAAACACAGCATCGGCAATGACAACAGCAGTGTTTGAAAAAAACGGCAACAATCTGATTATGAAAATTAAATCAGGTCATTACAACAGCGCGAGCGTGCATTTGCGGATTTATTAGGAAAGGAGCTGTAGTACACATGAAAAAGCAAATACAAATATCCGAATACAGCGCAGACTTTATCCAGCGTGTTAAAACGGCGCTTGTGGGAGGTGATTTAAATGCATATGAAATTGTGTGGAATTTAAAAGAAGAACAAGAGGGTGCACAGATTGCACTGCAAGCAAAAAGAGCAGATGATGCGGTTATAACAGACAGCGCGCAAATTACAGGCAAAGAGGCAAAAATCACGCTTAAAAACAATATTTATTGCGTGCCCGGTTTGCTAACCATAAGAGTGCAGATTGTTTGCGGCGGAAGTGTTTTAACGCAGTGTCAGCTGATATGTGATGTGCTTGAAGGATATGAGGAAACGGATATTGCCGCCGATGACCGCACGCCCGTTTTAACCTCTCTTATAGTACAGGCAAATGAAGCATGCGCAAACGCAAATGCAGCTGCCGGACGCGTGCCGTCTACCGCCGAGCTTGAAAGTTTAAAGGCAAGTGTTGAAAATAAGGTCGATAAAGAGGACGGCAAAGGGTTATCGGAAGAAAATTTTACAAACGATTTGCTTTTAAAATTAACATCTTTGCCTGAAAGCGTATATTCCAAAACAGAAACAAATGCTTTGATTATACCAACAATTAATTATACTGACCTTGACAACACGTATACAGAGGGTATTTACAGGGTAAAAAAAGCGGGATATACAGGCACGCCTGATGAACAAAACAGCTATACCGTTTATAAGGACGAATACTTTTTGTTAATTGTGCATCAAGATGAATATTTTTATCAGGGCACGCCAAACGAGACAGACATTTATCAGATGATACTCAGTAAAAGCGGCGTTCCGAAAACAAGAATATCATATGTACAAGGAACTTGGAATGATTGGCAAGAATACATACCGGCTATATCAATTACGCAGCAGTCCGCTATTGAAAGCGTTTCATCAACAGTTACAACATATACATTTAATCCTAAGTCATATGTATCGCCGTCTGCCGCATTTAAGATTAACCATACGGGGACAAACACAGTAACGTTTAATTTTGCAGCTCCGTCAAACACAGGCTACACAAACGAGATACTTGTATATTTTAAAACGGCACTTGACAATGCGGTTGTGTGGGGCTCAAACGTTAAATTTACAGATGACGAGATACCGACAATTGAGGCGGGGGTTTACTACAGAATAGTTGCAGAGTATAATCCGATTATGTCAAAGTGGGTAGTCGGGATAATAAATGACGGCAAGGGGGCATAAAAACATGTTTAATAAAATGCTTTTAAGTGAAAGAAAGCCGTCATATCTTACAAGGTATGGTTTTACATATCAGACAAGCGGTACGGGCGGTAACTTGATGAACATAGAAAACTATATCACAAAATATACTACTCAAGGTGAACATTTTGACACAGTGCAAATAAGCGATACAACGGCAACTTATAGACTTGAATATTTTATTGACACTACGGCAGCAGAACCACAAGAGGACGGCAGAATATTTAAATTAATGCTGGGATTTAAAAAATCAGACGGTACACATATAGAGTATAAAATGCCACAGAATACAGCCAAAGGGAAAAAAGAATATGTAATATTTGATTTTACATGCCCGGAGGGAACTGCGTATATTCAAGTTTATACAAACCGTTATCCGTCCACTGTAGCAGACTATAACAAGGTTATATATACCGGCATACAGTTATATAAGCTTGACACAGCCACACCTTTACCCGACAGTCCCGTGCCGTTAAAGCCCTGTCTTGAGGCTGGACAATATTATATAGAATATGACGGGGCAAAGTATGAATTTAGTTTGCCTGAGCTTAACGGAGTTAATAAATATCGTGATGTGTTTTGTTTTGATAAAAAGAAAAAGAGTGCGTTTGTTGTTAAATATGTAAACAGGCATTTACTTGATATTTCCGCAAGCAACTATACAATTTATCTGTTTGGAGCAAGCTGGGTTTTTAATGATTTGGATAATTATTGTGGATTTTATATTTCTAACGGAGCGCCAAACGCTTTAAACGTTCAACACTCGATTGGTTTATATAACCGATTAAAACCGGGCAAATGGGCGTGGAGCAATCTTCCTAAAGGAAATTACGGTTATGCGTATACTCCACAAAATATAGGAATATTTTATGCGGTATTAGCCAATTCGTATACCGGCATTACATCAAGTGATACGGACGATGAGAAGAAAGCAAAACTAAAAACATGGCTTGAAAACAATACTGTCGACATGGTTTATCCGATAGCTCCAACAAAGAAAATACCGATACCGCTTACAAAGGTGCAAAACACAACGGCTACAAAATTAGATATATGGGAGGAATGAGCATGTTTTACAAGATAGAGGAAAACAAGATAAAAATGTGTCCGCAAAACGGAAAATTATCTGACGGAACGGCGATATCAAATTTACCGAAATACTTTGAAAAAAATGCAGATATTGCGGC
>CAKSHP010000035.1 GCA_934457145.1 uncultured Clostridia bacterium
AATCTCGTCTGCCCTTTTAAAATAATCTTTGGAAACGCTTTCCGCCTCACGCACAATGTCAATAGTTTCTTGGGAAATATTAAAGTTTTCTTTTATAAATTCATTTGTATCCAATCAATACTCACAGCCTTTCTTTATACTGCATCAAAATGCCCCGCACAGCAAAAACTGCGCAGGGCAAAATTTTTATTTGCCGTTATCCGCAAATTTCTTTGTTTTCAAGCACTCTGACGCCTATTTCTTTTAAAACGGCATTTGCCTTTTCTTCATCGTCAACTCTTATAACACCGAACGCCTCGTGGCTTTTTTGACCGACAAATGCATACATATACTCAACGCTTACCTCTTTTTCATCAAGCGCAGACAAAATTTTTGCAAGCCCTCCCGGAACATTTTCCATTGAAATGGCAATTACCTTCGTTGTCTTTACAACAAAGCCGTTTTGCGACAAAACTTCTTTTGCCTCGTCCGGCTTATCCGTCAAAACTCTTAAAATTCCAAAATCCGTTGTGTCCGCCAAAGACAGAGCACACATATCTATTTTGTTGTCGGCAAGAATTTTTGTAAGCTCGGCAAGTCTGCCTTTTTTATTTTCAATAAAAACCGAAACCTGTTTTACACTCATGATTTTTCAAATCCTTTCTGCATGTCCGCAAAAATTTTAAAGCTTTCTTTTATCTATAACGCGCACTGCCTTGCCCTCCGACCTTGCTATGCTCTTAGGCTCAACAAGCTTGATCTTCGCGGCAATTCCGAGCGTGCTTTCTATATTTGCTTTTATTTTCTTTTCCATAGCCTCTATGCCCTTTACATCGTCTGTGAGCATTTCTTCGGAAATTTCAACCTGAATTTCAATTGTGTCAAGTGTGCCGACTCTGTCAACAACTATAAGATAATAAGGAAGTGTATCACCCATCTTCAAAAGCACATCTTCAATCTGCGACGGGAAAACGTTTACTCCTCTTATAATCAACATATCGTCGCTTCTGCCCTGAGGCTTGTTCATTCTCACAAATGTTCTGCCGCAGCTGCATTTTTCATAATTTAACGACGTTATATCCTTTGTTCTGTAACGGATAAGCGGAAGTCCCTCTTTTGTAAGCGTTGTAAACACCAATTCGCCCGCGCTGCCGTCAGGAAGAACTTCTCCCGTGTCGGGATCTATAATTTCGGCAATAAAATAATCTTCATTAATATGCATGCCTTTCTGACACTCGCACTCATATGCAACTCCGGGACCGATAATTTCGCTCAGACCATAAATGTCATAAGCCTTTATATGAAGCCTTTGCTCAATCTCGCGGCGCATCTGCTCCGTCCAGGGCTCAGCTCCGAAAATTCCGGCTTCAAGCTTAATATCGTTTTTAATATCTATTCCCATTTCCTCCATTGTCTCTGCCATATACAAAGCATATGAAGGCGTGCACGCAAGATGCGTTGTGCCAAAGTCTATCATCGTTTGAATTTGTCTTTTTGTGTTTCCCGTAGATATCGGAATAACCGAAGCGCCGACCTTTTCAGCTCCGTAATGAGCGCCGAGTCCGCCCGTAAACAAACCGTATCCGTAAGCAATTTGCGTAAATGATTTGTCTGTCATATTTGCAGCCGTAAATGCTCTTGCCACAATTTCGCTCCACATTTCCAAATCGTTTCTCGTACAGCCCACAACGGTCTGCTTTCCCGTTGTACCGCTTGACGCATGAATACGGACAACATCTTTCATATCGGTTGCAAACATTCCGAAAGGATAAGTGTCTCTTAAATCCTGTTTATAGGTAAAAGGCAGTTTAGAAAGATCATCAATGGATTTTATATCAGACACCTTAATGCCCGCAGCGTCCATTTTCTTTCTATAGTGCTCAACATTATTATACACTTTTTCAACCAGCTTGCACAAAAGCTCCGACTGGCGCTTTTTTATGTCCTCCCGGCTCATGCATTCTCTGTCTTTATTCCAATATCTTGCCATTTTTATTCACATCCTCAGTTTTTCGCTTTAATTTTAATCCTGATAATTATATCCGAGTTCAAAGGCTTTTTTGTTTGTTTCCAAAAATTTCGGAGGAACATTTTCCTCTACAGCCTTTTCCCAAACACTTTTTTCAATTTCGCTGCTTTTTGCCAGTACGCCTATCAAAACAACGTTTACAGCCTTCATATTTCCTGCCTGCTCCGCCATTTTAAGCGCATCAACGGCAATAACATTTTCAAACTTGCCGCAAAGCTTTTCTATAACATTTTCCGTATACTTCACAGCTCCCGTTATAACCGGCATAGGATCAATTTTTTGCGTGTTTACAATTATTTTTCCGTCCTTTTTAAGATACGATGCATAACGATACGCTTCAAGTTCTTCAAACGATAAAACTATATCCGCACAGCCGAGTGAAATAATCGGAGAATAAACTTTCTTTCCGTATTTCACATAAGTTACAACGCTGCCTCCGCGCTGCGACATACCGTGTACTTCGGAAATTTTAACATCGTTGCCGCTGCTTTTTGCAACGCTTCCCAATATTCTGCTGGCAAGCAGCGTTCCCTGTCCGCCAACGCCCACTATCATTATACTTTTCACATTACTCAATTTACTCACCAACCTTTTCTATCGCAGAGAATTTACAAATATTTCGGCAAAGTCCGCAGCCGTTGCAAAGCGAAGTGTCAATTTCAAGCAAATCGCCTTTAACCGTAATCGCGGGACATCCGAGCTTTAAGCACATTTTGCACTTTTTGCACTTATCCGGATTAATCTTGCACATACCGTCATATTTAACATATTTCAAAAGTGCGCACGGACGCTGCGAAATAATAACCGACGGCGTCATTGAATTAATTTCCTCGCGGACAACCTTTTCAAAATTCTCCAGATCAAACGGATCTGCAACTCTTATATGCTCTTTTTCAACTCCGACAGCCTCTGCAAGAGTTATAAGGTTTACTTTACTTGCAGGTTCGTTTTTAATTGTGTATCCTGTTGTCGGGTTTTGCTGATGGCCTGTCATACCCGTTATTGAATTGTCAAGTATTATAACGGTTCCGTGACCGTGATTGTAAACCATATCTATAAGTCCGGTTATTCCCGAATGAATAAATGTCGAGTCGCCTATAACGGAAACGGTCTTTCGGCTAAGCTCCTCGCCGACCGCTTTTTCCATGCCGTGTGCCATGCCGATGCTTGCTCCCATGCACACAACCGTGTCAATGCTTTGAAGCGGCGGCTGTGCACCGAGCGTGTAGCAGCCTATATCTCCACAGACGCGAAGTCCCAGTTTTTTAAGCACATAAAACATACCTCTGTGCGGACATCCCGGACACATTACCGGCGGTCTTGCCGGTGCATTTTCTTCCATTGTAACATACTGAGCGCCATCCTCACCGAGGACTGCTTTTTTTATCATTTCCGGCGTATACTCTCCCAAAAGCGTGAAAAGCTCTTTTCCGAAAACATCTGCCCCGATTGCCTTGCAGTGAGTTTCAATAAAAGGATCAAGTTCTTCTATAACATACACCTTTTCAACCTCTGCGGCAAAATCTTTTATCGCCTTTACCGGAAGCGGATTTACCATATCAAGCTTTAAGTAAGACGCGTTGCCTCCCAAAGCCTCTTTTGCATACTGATATGCAATTCCCGCAGTTATAATACCGATTTTTTTCGAGTTAATTTCTTTTTTCGCAAAGCTTTCCGATAAAGCCGCAAGCTCCTCCATGCGCTTTTCAACAACAACGTGTCTTTTCTTTGCGCTTGCAGGCATCATAACATATTTTGAAATATCTTTAACATATTCTTTATTTTCTCTCTCAACACGTTCGTTTAACTCAACAATGCTCTGCGAGTGCGACACTCTTGTCGAAAGTCTTATAAACACAGGTGTGTCATATTTTTCGCTTATATCAAACGCCTGTTTTGTAAACTCCTTGCACTCCGCGCTGTCTGCCGGTTCAAGCATAGGAATTTTTGCAGCCTTTGCATAATTTCTGCTGTCCTGTTCGTTTTGCGACGAATGCATTCCCTGATCGTCTGCGGCACAAATAACCAGTCCGCCGTTTACACCTGTGTATGACACAGTAAACAAAGGATCTGCCGCAACGTTTACGCCGACATGCTTCATGCAAGTCATTGCTCTTGCCCCTGCAACGCTGGCCCCGATTGCCGTTTCCGTGGCAACCTTTTCATTCGGCGCCCATTCGGAATACACATCGTCATACTTAGCCAAACATTCAGTAATTTCCGTACTCGGCGTGCCCGGATATGAAGACACTACCTTAAGCCCCGCTTCATAAGCGCCTCTTGCAACCGCCTCGTTTCCCAACATAATTTTTTTCATATCAATACACACAGCCTTTCTGCCCGCAAAAGCTAACGGTTAAACTCCATAATACCCCGATGCGGACAACGGAATATTTTTTATTTCTTTATTTCAGCAACGCAACGGAACAGATATAAAAAATCCGTTCCGTTGCATTGTTTTATACTATTTATTTTTCTAACGCTCAAAACAGCGATCTAAAAGCTCTTTACACGGCTTTTTGGTAAATTTGCTCACAATCGGAACAACAATAAACGACACTGCCATTGCCGCAACTCCCATCTCCGGTGCGCTCTTTGACGCAACTTTAAACGCAGCCGAAAATGCCATATCAGCCGACATTGCGTTTGCCGTGAGCACAACAGTTGTCAGTGCAACCGTCAAAAATCCGGCAATCATTCCTGCCCAGGCGCCCGCTTTGGTTGTTTTTTTAGAATAAATTCCCCAAACATAAGGGCCTATAAAACATCCGGACACAACGCCCCAGCTAAACGACATAATATTTACTATTATAGTTATATTCATTGTTGCGAATATGTACGACAAAACAACGAATACAAGACATAACACCCTTGTAAGAAGCATTTGATTTTTCGGTTTGTAGTTTTTCTTAACCGTCGGCACAAGGTCAACCGAAATAGCAGACGCCGAAGTGAGCACAACAGACGAAAGCGTTGACATCGATGCCGATAAAAGCAAAATCAAAACAACCGCAAGAATCATAGTTGTAACAAGATTTGCATCTCCCAAAGCATTTAAAAGAGTCGACGGGATAACGCTGTCAACTCCGCCCTGCGGAAGATTGTTGTTTAAAACCAGTCTTGAAAGAGAGCCTATAAAATATGCTCCGCAGCCTATAAGCATAGCAAACGCAGTCGAAACAACCGTTGCCGTTTTTATAGACTTTGTATCTTTTATTGCATAATATTTGCTG
The DNA here is from genome assembly GCA_934457145.1 of uncultured Clostridia bacterium. Classification (GTDB taxonomy): domain Bacteria; phylum Bacillota; class Clostridia; order UBA1381; family UMGS1253; genus CAKSHP01. The sequence goes on from CAKSHP010000035.1 coordinate 5,242, forward strand.
ACCATCTGCGGAAGTCCCCATGTACCAAACGATGTGAGCAAAATGTTGACACACAAAAATTTCCATGAAGCGCCGCCCCATATATTTGTAAGCTGCGATCCGCTTATGCCGTCGCCGTTATCGCAAATACCTCCGAGACGGCTGAAAAACTCTCCGAATCCGCCTACAGACGGGTGAAGCGTTACCGCAACAACCATAGCAACCACGCCGATAACCATAATAATTCCCTGAACAAAATCGGTATACGCCGTTGCAACATAACCGCCGAGCACCAGATACACAGCAGTTAAAACCGCAATAACAAGCATCCATGTCGACACCGAAACTTTAGGGAAAATCGCCGTAAACATTGAACCCAAACCCTTATAAACAGCAGCGCTGTACGGCACCAGAAATACAAATATTATAACCGCCGCAACCACTTTAAAGGCAACCGAACTGTATCTTGCCTCAAAAAACTCAGGCATCGTTTTAACCTTTAAAGAATGGGTCATTGTTCTTGTGCGCCTTGCTAAAAGCATCCATGCCAAAAGGCATCCGAGCACTGCGTTTCCGACGCCTATCCAAATAGAACCGAGTCCGATGTTCCAGCCGTGCTGTCCTGCATAGCCAACGAAAATTACCGCCGAAAAATACGACGTTCCGTATGCAAATGCCGAAACCCACGGTCCGATATTTCTTCCTCCGAGAAGAAATCCGTCAATTGTCCGCGCTTTTTTAAGGCTGTATATGCCTATAATAACCATAGCAATCGCAAAGATTGCAAGCGCAATAATGGTAACTGTTTGTGTTTGCTGTAAATCAACCACTTTTTTCTACCTGCCTTCCATACTACTTTTTTTGTTTTGTACTTCTACCGTATTACACAAGCCCGGAAAACTCAATTTTTCCGACTTGAATATATGATACAACAAATTTCGTCAAATGTAAAGTGTTTTTTTGCATTTTTTTAATTTTTAAAGATTTTTATTTTCATTTTTGCAATAAATTTTACCGTTTTGCTGGACATGGAGCTAAAAAACATGTATAATAAATACGAAACAAAAATTTTAGCTTACGGAGATTTTAAATCATGCAAAACAACCTCACCCTTATTTTCTCAGCCTCAGCGGCAATATTTACGCTTATCATTCTTATTAAGGTATTATTTTTTGCCCCCGGCAATAAAAGTAATGATAACGGAGAAATTATAAATGCAATAAAAGATTCGCAGTCGCAAAATATATCGGCTGTAAAAGACAATTTAACCTTGCTTTCAAATGCCCTCACATCATCTCAGAAGCAGAGCTATGAAATGCAGGACAAGCGTTTGATAGAACTCGGAAGCCGCCTTTCTTCAATGTCGTCCCAAAATGAACAAAAGCTTGAGGCAATCCGCCAAAATGTAGACTCAAAGCTTTCGCAGATTTCGCAAAACAACGATAAGCAAATCGAAAAAATACGTCAGACCGTCGACGATAAACTTCAAAAAACATTAGACGAAAAAATAGAAAGGTCGTTTAAAACCGTCAGTGAACGTCTTGAACAGGTTTACAAAGGTCTTGGCGAAATGCAAAGCCTTGCCGTAAGCGTTGGAGATTTAAAAAAAGTGCTTTCAAATGTTAAAACCCGAGGAATTTTAGGCGAAATTCAGCTCGGTGCAATTTTAGAGCAAATCCTTTCTCCCGAACAATATAAAGAAAATATTGCCACAATTCCCGGCAGTCGCGACGTTGTTGAATTTGCTTTATGCTTGCCCGGAAACGGCGATGAATTCGTCTATCTTCCGATAGACTCTAAATTTCCGGCAGATATGTATGCAAATCTTTCCGATGCATACGAAAGCGCAGACGTTCAAAAAATTGCCCTGGCTAAATCCGCATTGGAAAAAAGCATAAAACAATCGGCAAAAACAATACATGACAAATACATAGAACCTCCCTACACAACCGATTTTGCAATAATGTTTCTTCCTTTTGAAGGTCTTTACAGCGAGGTTGTACGTATGGGACTTATAGAAACGCTGCAAAATGACTACAAAATAAATATTGCCGGACCGACCACAATGGCTGCGATATTAAACAGCCTGCAAATGGGCTTTAAAACTCTTGCAATCCAGAAGCACTCCGGCGAGGTCTGGAAAATATTAGGCGCAGTAAAAAGCGAATTTGATAAATTCGCCGATGTTCTTTGTGCAACACAAACAAGGCTCGATCAGGCAAACAAAGAGCTTGACAAGCTCGTAGGCGTCCGCACAAGAAAAATCCAAAGCACCCTGAAAAACATAACGGCGCTTGAAAACCCCGGTGAAAACAACATTTTGGATTAAATTGCATAATTTTTTTATAAAATGTATAGACTATTTCAAAAATATGTGTTAAAATATATTTTGTATATTTAATATAATTTATTAAAAATAAGTTATGGAGGTAATATGATGGCTGTAAAAAAAATAAATTCCTTAGGCGAAATAGTAATTGAAAACGATGTCATCGCCAAAATAGCCGGCATGGCGGCAACAAGCTGTTACGGAGTTGTCGGAATGACAGATTCGAAAGGCAAGATATATAATTTGTTTTTAGGAAACTCTATAACAAAAGGCGTAAACATTTCAATAAGCGACGAGTGTCTTGTTATTGATCTTCACATAATGATTGAATACGGAGTAAATATTTCCGTTATGTGTGAAAGCATTATAAAAAGCGTAAAATATAATGTTGAAAATTTAACCGGCTGCAAAGTAGGCGCAGTAAACGTTTTTGTTGACGGCACCCGTGTGGACTAATATAGGAGGCGATTACAATAATTACTCAGTTAGACGGCGCATTATTTTCCAAAATGATAATATCCGGCGCAAATAACTTAAAAAACAATAAATCAAAGGTTGATACCCTAAACGTTTTTCCCGTTCCCGACGGTGACACCGGAACAAATATGTCGCTCACTTTTTACAATGCGGCAAGTGAAATTTCAAATTTTGTAACATCAAATATAGGCGAAACCGCAAAGGTTTTGTCCTCCGCATCACTTCGAGGCGCAAGAGGAAATTCGGGCGTTATTTTGTCGCAGCTTTGCCGCGGCTTATATAAATCCTTATCCTCTCTTTCAAAAGCAGATGCTTCCCAAATGGCTGCTGCCGTAAAAAGCGGTGCCGACACAGCATATAAAGCTGTTATGCGTCCGACGGAGGGAACTATTTTAACCGTTGCAAGAGAAGCCGCTTCGGCAGCTGTTAAATCAGCGCAGAACACAGAGGATATATGCGAAGTTTTTAAAGCAATGCTTGATGCCGCAAAAACCGCGCTTGACAATACACCGAACCAGCTGCCCGTTTTAAAACAGGCAGGCGTTGTTGACGCGGGCGGTGCAGGTCTTGTAAAGATTTTAGAGGGCGCATATTCATTTTTATGCGAAGATAAATTCATTGAGCTTGCCGATAAATCGGAAGCTGCAAAAGCCGCAGCCCCCGCAAACAAAACCGAAATCGACACGGCAAATATCAAATTTTCTTACTGCACGGAATTTATAATAGATAAAAAGTCTGCCGGTGTAAATGTTGCAAAATTCAGCGAAACAATCGATTCTTCGGGCGACTGCAAGCTCGTTATTGATGATGAGGATATTATTAAAGTACATATCCACACAAATCATCCCGGTTTTGTAATTGAAGAGGCTTTAAAGCTTGGCGTTTTAAGCAAAATTAAAATCGACAACATGAAAATTCAGCACTCAACAATAATAGAAACCGAAAATGCAGATCAAAAAAATGACAAACCCGAAGTAAAATCCGAACACAAAAAATACGGATTTGTAAGCGTAACGGCAGGCAGCGGACTTTCCGATATTTTCAAAGACTACGGCGCAGACGAAATAATAGAAGGCGGTCAGACAATGAACCCCAGCACCGACGATATTTTATGCGCAATAGAAAAAATTAACGCAGATTATATTTACGTTTTGCCTAATAATAAAAATATAATCCTTGCTGCTGAACAAGCAAGCGAGCTTTCTCAAAAAAACGTTATTGTTATTCCTTCAAAATCCGCACCGCAGGGCATTTGCGCCATGATGGCATTCTTGCCTCAGGTAGATGAAAATCAAAACACCGCAGCAATGACTGAAGCTTTGTCAAACGTTAAAACCGGTCAGGTAACATATGCCGTTCGCGATACATCTTTAGACGGTACAGATATAAAAGCCGGAGATATTATAGGAATAGCAAATTCCGAGATTGCAACCGTCGGACAAACTCCTGCGCAGGTTTGCAAAGATTTAATAGACTCTCTTGCCGATGACGACAGCGAGGTTATAACAATTTACTACGGATTTGACACTTCCGAAGAAGAAGCTTCAAAGCTTTCGGAGGAAATTGAAGAAAAATATGAAGACTGCGACGTTATATTGCAAAACGGCGGACAGCCTCTTTACTACTATATTGTTTCTGTGGAGTGATAACAATGCTTACAGACAGCGTTCTTTCCTTGGACGGTATCGGTCAGAAACGGGCAGCTCTTTTAAATGAGCTTGGTATTTACAGCGTTTATGACCTTTTAAACTACTTTCCCCGTACCTATGAAGACCGAACAAAAATCAAAACAATTTCAGAAGCTTTAAATGATGAAACGGTGTGCATTCGTGCCACCGTTTTTTCGGATGTCAATCTTCGCGTTCCCAGAAAAGGACTTATGATCTACAGCGCCGTCTTATCAGACGGACTTTCCAAAATAAATGCCGTTTGGTTTAACAACAAATATATAAAGCGAAGCATAAAAAAAGGCGAAACCTATATTTTTTACGGAAAAATTAAAAAAAGCGGCGCTTTTCGGCAAATCGAAAATCCTGTTTTTGAATCCGAGGACAAAAACGTTAAAACAAAGGCAATCGTTCCTATTTATCCTCTCAAAGGCAGCCTAACGCAAAACATCTTTTTACAGTCGCTTAAATGCGCCGTAAAATATATCGGCGAAATCAAAGATCCTCTTCCCGACTATATAAAAGAAAAATACTCTTTAGCCGATTTAAAAACCGCCGTAAAAAACATTCACTTTCCCGATAACCTTGAAAGCTATGAAAATGCAAGAAAGAGAATTGTTTTTGACGAACTGTTTTTTCTCTCCCTTGCACTCACACATATAAAGCTTTCAGCAAAAGAAAAATCAAGCACTCCGTTTTCAAACGTTAAATGCATAAGCGAATTTGCAAAAACTCTCCCCTATGAGCTTACAGACGCACAAAAACGCGTGATAAACGAAATTGCCGCCGATTTAAAAAAAAGCGTTCCAATGAACCGCCTTGTCCAGGGTGATGTCGGCAGCGGAAAAACGGCAGTCAGCGCAGCGGCAATTTATGCAGCCGTAAAAAACGGATACCAGGCGGCTTTAATGGCACCGACGGAAATCCTTGCCGAGCAGCATTATGAAAGCTTTATTAAAATGTTTCCAAAAGATATAAACATTTGTCTTTTAAACGGCTCTTTAAGCGCTTTACAAAAAAAAGATATCCGCCAAAAAATCGAAAGCGGTTTTGCAAATGTTATAATAGGAACTCATGCGCTTATTTCCAATGATGTTTCCTATAAAAATTTAAAGCTTGTTATAACAGACGAACAGCACCGCTTCGGTGTAACCCAAAGAGAACGGATATCTCTTAAAGGCGAAAATCCACATATGCTTGTTATGAGCGCAACACCAATCCCCCGTACCCTTGCACTTATCCTCTACGGCGATATGGATATATCCGTGATTAACACATTGCCCCCCGGAAGAAAGCCCGTTAAAACCTATGCAATAGATGAGTCGAAACGCAGGCATATGGTCGGCTTTATCAAAAATAATATCGACTCCGGCCGCCAGGTTTATATCGTGTGTCCTTTGGTTGAGGATTCCGATACTATGGACTTAACAAGCGTTACCGAATACGAAAAAAATTTAAAAAAGATTTTTCCTTCGTATCGGATATCGCTTCTGCACGGTAAGCAAAAAGCCGCAGATAAAGAAAAAACAATGACACTTTTTAAAAACGGCAAAATAGATATTTTGGTATCAACAACAGTAATAGAAGTCGGCGTTGATGTTGCCAACGCAAACGTTATGATAATTGAAAATGCCGAACGCTTCGGACTTGCGCAGCTTCATCAGCTGCGCGGCAGAGTAGGCAGAGGGAACTATCAAAGCTACTGCATACTTGTAAACAACTCCGACAGCGAAATTTCCAAAAAAAGAATGGAAATTATGTGTCATTCAAACGACGGTTTTTACATATCCGAACAGGATATGCTTCTGCGCGGCACGGGAGATTTTTTCGGTGTGCGCCAGCATGGACTTCCGGCATTTAAAATAGCAAATCTTTTTTCGGATATTCCTATTTTAAAGCTTGCTCAGTCGGCCGCCGAAGAAATTTTAACAACCGATAAACACCTTACAAATCAAAATCACCTTCCATTAAAGCAGCTGCTTGCAGATAAAATCAAAACTCTTTGTTTATAATTTGGATAAAACAGGCTTTACTATCAAAAATTTCACCTAATATAATTTTGTTTTCTGCACAAATTAGAAGTGTAGCAAACACAAGGAGGTGAAATTCACAATGTCTAACAAAAACAATAAGAGTTTGGTACCTGAAGCAAGAGCAGCTTTAGATAAGTTCAAAATGGAAGCCGCTTCCGAAGTTGGTATAAACTTGAAGGAAGGCTATAACGGCGACCTCACAAGCAAGCAGGCAGGAAGCATCGGTGGTCAGATGGTTAAAAAGATGATCAGCGCATATGAACAGAGCATGAAATAGTAATGCTTTTTCATAAATAAGAAAGAAAAAATGGGTATAAATCAAAGTTAAATTTGATTTGTGCCCATTTTGTTTTTAAACCGGCAAACAAACCGATATGCACCGTAAAATAAAAAACGCTGCATATTTTTTATATCAAAATATAATATGTTTATTTTTTGCATATATATAAATGATACATCACACGAAGGGAGCTATTTTATGAACATTCGCTACGGAACATTTTTATCTTTTTTATGTGCGCTATACTCTTTGTTTTTCTTTTTTAAAACAAAAAATTTCTTTTTGCTTGCAGCATGCTTTATCTTTCTTTTTTATTTGTCTTTTTGCTGTTATGTGCCACGCGTGCTGCTTTGGTTAAATAAAAAAACATATTCTTCAAACGATTGCGATTTTTTACATTCTGCCGAAAAAAAGAGCGATTTTTTCTGCGGATTTTTCACCCTTTTATATGCTGTAATTTTTATATTAAATATCTTTATCCGCCGCACACCGATACTTTCTCTTTCGCTTGTGTTATTTGCCGCATCATTTGCCGCTTTTCCGCAGAATTTGTTTTTCAATGCTGTTTTATGCATAAATAAATACATAAAAAGCATGTCAAAATTAAAAGTTAAAATTTCTTTGCTTTCGGCAGCAGATGACATAATAAGAAGCAAAACCGTTGTGATAGATGACTTTGAGTCATTTCTTAATATCAGCGCGGTAAAAAATATCTCAAAATTAAAAAATATCGTGCTTCTGACAAAGAAAAGTGAATTTGAAACCAAAAAAATCTGTTCCGATTTTTTAAACCTCGTAAGCTTTTCTGACGTCTCCAAAAATCAGCCGCCGGTATTTTCAAAAGAAAAACCTATTGCCGTTTACTCCTCCGCCTCTTTAAACGATATTTTGCCTCTTATTCAAAAACAAAACAGCACCTTTTTAACAGTTTGCCAAAACAAAATTTCATCGCCGTTTCGTATAAGCGAAAATATATCTGATAATACCGACATCACCTTTCCGCAAAAAGATATGCTCACTTTGCAATCGGTTTTTAACTGCCAGACAGCCATGCAAAAAAGCTTTCAAAATTGCTTTATCTACACGCTTTCGCTTTCTTTTGCAAGCTTTTTCTTCTTTACGGCAATACTTTTTTTAACAGGCAGTTTTGCGCTTTCATGCACTATGTTTTCGCTTTTGCCATGCATATGCACCTTACTTCCGGGCGCGGCCCTTGCCTGCGATACAAACAAAACCAACACCTTTCTTTACTCAAAATCCGATATATTCTGCCATATAATACTCGACTCCATGTTAATTTCGGTTTGCTGCGTGCTTGTGTTTTTAATTGCCCGCTTTACGTTTTCTCATCTTTGCACGCAGCTTATCTGTTTTAACACATTTATAATATCATCGCTTTTATATGCGTTTAACATCCGAAGCGAAAAAAGCGTCTTTTTAATGGGGCTTTTAAAAAACAAAGCAATAAACTTTTCTTTCTTTTTCGGTATATGCATATCGGTCGCCGCATCTTATTTTACATCATCAAAAATACTTAAAAACGGCGAAACAATAGGTGCCGGAGGCTGGCTTTTGATTTGCGCAATGTCTCTTATTCCCTTTGCGCTTACTCAAATCCAAAAGGCTTGCACCGATATTTTTAAAGTATAATTAAACATTATTTGCAGATAATAGCTGTAAATAGCTTACATGGAGTTGTGATAAATGCTTGTAATGTTTGTAAGAACCGTAATTTTATATGTTCTTGTTATCTGCGCCATACGTTTTATGGGCAAACGCCAGGTAGGTCAGCTGCAACCGGCAGAACTTGTAATAGCTATAATGATTTCCGACCTTGCCTCTATCCCGATGTCCAGCAACGCATCGCCTCTGATATCCGGAATTGTCCCTATTGCCACGCTTATTGCCTGCGAGCTTCTCATTTCCTGGATATGCCTTAAAAGCCACAAATTCCGCAGTCTGCTTTCAGGTAAAATAAGCATTTTAATCTATAAGGGCAAAATAATTGAAGAAGAACTCGCCTCCCAGCGGTTTAACCTTGAAGATTTGTTAGAAGAACTTCGCCAAAACAATATTCCCGATATTTCACAGGTCGAATATGCCATTTTGGAAACAAGCGGACATGTAAGCGTTATTCCCAAGCAAAACGCCTCTGCCGTAACGCTCGGCGACTTAAATATAGAACCTGAAAAAAAGCAGCTGCCCTGCACGGTTATCTCCGACGGTGTACTCGATGCAGACGAACTGCGCCGCTCAGGCAAAACAAAAACATGGGTTGAAAATCAGCTCAAAAAAAACAACGCACATAAAATAAGCGACGTATTTATAGGCGTTGTAACGTGTGACGGCGAGTTTTTTATGCAAAAGAAAAAAGGTGTTTAGTCCCGAAAAAAGGTGTTTAATTTATTCACAAAAGAAAGGAAGTAAAAAATGAAAATTCTTGTGTCCGTAATACTTATTTTTTCTCTTTTGCTTGCGGGCGGACTGATGCACTTTATATTAATTAAAAAGTATATAAATGATTTAAACACCGAAGCCGCTTTAATTCAAACCTCTATAGCAGACGAAAATCCCGAAAATTTTTCATCGGCTTTAGAGTCTTTTGACTCTCTCTGGCAAAAAAAACGCCCTGTTTTATGCATACTCGTAAATCATGAATATATTTTTGAAATTGACAACACTCTCTGCGAAATGCGTGACCTTTATGAAGATGATTTTTGTGAATATTCGCTTTCTTTATCAAACTTAAAGTCCGCTCTTTCATGTATACTTGAAACCTCTGAGTTCAGCTTTGAAAATATACTTTAATTTTCATGGTTTTGTTTTGTGTCTTTTTAAACATATTCACGTTTTCTGCTTTGCAAAATATATTTTAAAAAAACTGTTGACAGCGCTGCGTTTTTATGCTAACATCTAAAC
>CAKSHP010000036.1 GCA_934457145.1 uncultured Clostridia bacterium
TCATACAGTTCACTCTCCTAAAAATATTATATCATATTTTCACTCTTTGAACTGTCCTTTTTTATTATACAACTTTCGCACATTACTTCTTCACTTATCACTTTTACATATTACTTCAAATCCGCCTCTGCCCTACGGGGTTTAATATGTATTTGAATTTTTTATACAAAAAAGGGATACGGCTTTCACCGTATCCCTTCAGTTTTAAAAATTACTGATTGATTGCAGAAACAACGCCTGAACCAACTGTTCTACCACCCTCACGGATAGCGAAACGCAAACCTTCTTCAATAGCGATAGGTGTGATAAGCTCAACAGAGATAGTAACGTTATCTCCGGGCATGCACATTTCAACGCCTTCAGGAAGAGTGATTACGCCTGTAACGTCTGTTGTTCTGAAATAGAACTGAGGACGATAGTTGTTAAAGAAAGGAGTATGACGTCCGCCTTCTTCCTTGCTCAATACGTAAACTTCGCCTTTGAACTTTGTGTGCGGATGAATTGTATCGGGTTTAGCCAATACCTGACCTCTTTCGATTTCGTTTCTCTGAACACCACGGAGAAGTGCACCGATGTTATCGCCTGCTTCTGCATAATCAAGAAGCTTTCTGAACATTTCGATACCTGTTACAACAACTTTTCTCTTCTCGTCTGTCAAACCAACGATTTCAACTTCTTCAGAAACCTTTAACTGACCTCTCTCAACTCTACCCGTAGCAACTGTACCACGGCCTGTGATTGAGAAGATATCCTCGATAGGCATCAAGAAAGGAAGATCGCTCTTTCTTTCAGGTGTGGGGATATATGTGTCAACAGCTTCCATAAGCTTTAAGATGCACTCATATTCAGGAGCAGAAGGATCCTGTGAATCCGACTCCAATACTTTAAGTGCGCTTCCGCAGATGATCGGTGTGTCATCGCCCGGGAAATCATACTCGTTAAGAAGTTCTCTGATTTCCATTTCAACAAGCTCTAACAATTCCGGATCGTCAACCTGGTCAGCTTTGTTCATGAATACAACAATGTAAGGAACGCCAACCTGACGAGCGAGCAAGATGTGCTCACGTGTCTGAGGCATCGGGCCGTCAGCAGCGGATACAACAAGGATTGCACCGTCCATCTGAGCAGCACCTGTGATCATGTTTTTAACGTAGTCGGCATGGCCGGGGCAGTCAACGTGAGCGTAGTGACGTGTGTCAGTTTCATACTCAACGTGAGCTGTAGAAATCGTAATACCTCTTTCTCTTTCTTCCGGTGCCTTATCAATCATATCGTAAGCTTCAAACTTAGCCTTACCCTGCAAAGCCAACACCTTTGTGATAGCTGCTGTAAGAGTTGTCTTACCATGGTCAACGTGACCGATTGTACCAATATTAACGTGCGGTTTGGTTCTTTCATATTTTTCTTTTGCCATTTTAATGTTCCTCCTCTTTATTTGGATTTCTTAGATAATATTATTTTACTTAATTTTTTGGAAAAAATCAAGATATTTTTGAAATTTTGTTAATATTTTTTTATCAACAATTTTTGCAAGAGCATAATAAGCCCAAAATACGCATAATTTATGCACATTTTAACCTATTAGTCATCTTTTTTGGCACGCTTGGAGATAATCTCCTCCTGAATGCTCTTCGGAACCTGCTCATAGTGGCTCGGCTCCATTGTATACTGACCGCGTCCCTGTGTGCGGCTTCTAAGCTCTGTTGCATAACCGAACATCTCGGCAAGCGGAACGAAAGCCGTGATAGCCTGAACACCGGTTCTTGCTTCCATACCCTGAATCATACCGCGGCGAGAGTTCAAATCACCCATAACATCGCCCATGTATTCTTCGGGAACTATAACAACAACCTTCATGATAGGCTCTTTCAAAACGGGGTTTGCTTTTCTGCATCCCTCTTTGAATGCCATTGAACCGGCAATCTTAAATGCCATTTCCGAAGAGTCGACTTCGTGGTAAGAACCGTAAGTAAGTCTTACTCTGACGTCAACAACATTGTATCCTGCAAGCACACCGGACTGCATAGCGCCCTGTATACCCTGATCAACTGCCGGAATATATTCTTTCGGAATAACACCGCCGACAATTTCGTTAACGAATTCGTATCCGCCGCCCGGTTCCATAGGCTCCATTGTAATAACAACGTGACCGTACTGACCGCGGCCGCCCGACTGTCTTGCGTATTTGTGGTCAACTTCAACCGTCTTTGTGATTGTTTCTCTGTAAGAAACCTGAGGCTCACCAACGTTTGCTTCAACCTTAAACTCACGCAAAAGTCTGTCTACGATAATTTCCAGATGAAGCTCACCCATGCCGGCAATAATTGTCTGACCTGTTTCTTCATCTGTGTATGTTTTAAATGTCGGATCTTCTTCAGCAAGCTTTGCCAAAGCAATACCCATTTTTTCCTGACCGGCCTTTGTTTTAGGCTCGATAGCAACACGGATAACCGGTTCCGGGAAGTCCATAGATTCCAATATAATCGGATGCTTTTCGTCGCAAAGCGTGTCACCCGTTGTTGTGTTTCTAAGACCAACTGCCGCAGCAATATCACCCGAGTACACAACATCTATATCTTCTCTGTGGTTAGCATGCATCTGCAAAATTCTTCCCAAACGCTCTTTGTTGCCCTTGCAGGAGTTTAAAACATATGAACCGGCTGCAATTGAACCGGAGTAAACTCTGAAGTAGCATATCTTACCAACAAACGGGTCTGTTGCGATTTTGAATGCCAAAGCCGCAAACGGAGCGTCGTCGCTTGAAGGTCTTTCGTCCTCTTCGCCGGTATCGGGATTTACGCCCTTGATGTTTTCAACATCTGTAGGAGCAGGCATATACTCGATAATAGCGTCGAGCAAAGGCTGAACGCCCTTGTTTCTGTATGAAGTACCACAAAGCATAGGAACGATCTCGTTTTTGATAGTAGCTTTTCTGAGTGCTTTTTTAAGCTCATCAACAGTAAGCTCTTCGCCTTCAAGATATTTCATCATAAGATCTTCATCTGTCTCGGCAATCGCCTCAATCATCTTATTTCTGTATTCTTCTGCTTTTTCTTTCATATCTTCCGGAATTTCTTCATAGCCATACTCTTTACCCATTTCATCGTAGTAAATTTCAGCTTTCATTGTCATAAGGTCTATAATACCTCTGAATGTGTCCTCAGCACCGATAGGAAGCTGAATCGGAATTCCGTTTGCATGAAGTCTTTCTTTTACCATGTTTTCAACATTGTAAAAGTCTGCGCCCATAATGTCCATTTTGTTTACATATATCATTCTCGGTACATTATAGTCGTCAGCCTGACGCCATACTGTTTCAGACTGAGGCTCAACGCCGCCCTTTGCGCACATAACGGTAACGCTGCCGTCAAGCACACGAAGTGAACGCTGAACTTCAACCGTGAAGTCAACGTGTCCGGGAGTATCAATAATATTGATTCTCGTGTTCGGGAACTGATGCGCCGAACCGTCCCAGAAACAGGTTGTTGCCGCAGATGTGATTGTGATACCTCTTTCCTGCTCCTGAGCCATCCAGTCCATCGTAGCAGCACCCTCATGGGTTTCACCTATTTTGTAAACACGTCCTGTATAGTAAAGTATTCTTTCTGTAGTAGTAGTTTTACCGGCATCGATATGAGCCATGATACCGATATTTCTTGTGTTATCCAAGGAAAACTTTCTACCCATAATTCATTTTCCTCCTTTCAACCTAAATTGAATGTTTAAAATTATTAAAATGATACTACCATCTGAAATGAGCAAACGCCTTGTTTGCTTCAGCCATCTTATGAGTATCTTCACGCTTTTTAACTGCACCGCCGGTACCGTTTAAAGCATCTAAAATTTCGTTTGCAAGTCTTTCTTTCATTGTTCTTTCGTTACGGCTTCTTGAATAAGCTGTAAGCCATCTTAAGCCCAATGTCTGACGTCTGTCGGGACGAACCTCAATCGGAACCTGATAGTTGGCACCGCCGACACGTCTTGCTTTTACCTCTAAAACAGGCATAATATTGTCCATTGCCTCAGCAAACACATCCAAAGGATTTTTTCCTGTTTTCTCGCCTATGATTTCAAATGCATCATAAACTATACGCTGAGCAACACCTTTTTTACCGTCAAGCATGATGTTGTTTATAAGCTTTGTTACAACAACACTGTTATACAAAGGATCCGGTAAAACCTCTCTTTTTGCTATAAAACCTCTTCTTGGCACTTTTCTTCCCTCCTTCATGATTAATCATAATCACAGGTACTCGGCAGCATATCCGCTCCCGTCAGTGCGATCCGCAAATTTATTTACACAGCCTTGCTAAAAAGCACATGTATGATTTAGCAGCGCACCAATATTTGTGATTTTTGGCAAAGCCACATAACACAAAACTGCGTTATTATCACTTCGCTTTCGGTTTCTTTGCTCCGTAACGGCTTCTTGCCTGATTACGGTTTGCAACACCCTGAGTATCAAGCGTACCGCGGATAATGTGGTATCTTGTACCAGGCAAGTCACGCACTCTTCCGCCTTCAATCAAAACAACACTGTGTTCCTGAAGGTTATGACCTATACCCGGAATATATGCTGTAACTTCAATACCGTTTGTAAGACGAACTCTGGCTATCTTACGAAGCGCCGAGTTAGGCTTTTTAGGTGTCATTGTTCTTACAGATGTGCAAACGCCTCTTTTTTGAGGTGAGTTTTGATCTGTTGCTTTTTTCTTAAGCGAATTAAGACCTTTCAAAAGCGCAGGCGTCTTGGACTTAAAATCTTTGTCCGCTCTTCCCTTTCTTACCAACTGATTAAACGTAGGCATTTAAAAGACTCCTCCTTTCTTAAATTTTTATATATAAAAGCAAACTGCTTTTATAGCGTTTTACAAAAGCTCTGCCGTTTATTTTAAAACAAGCCTTATGCCTGCTTTAAAAGCACAACAATCGCCGCACCGACATCAATGCCCGCAGCATGACCGAGCTTTTCCATCGAAGGCGTGTAACACACCTCGACTCCCTTTTTTTCACACGCAGCCGCAAAGGGCTCCGTGACGTGAGGATCGGCGTCTTCTGCCACAATGGCTTTCGACACTCTGCCTTCCTCCAATGCCTTCTTAGACTGTTTAACACCTATATGAATATCGGCGTTTTTTATCTCACTAAGCATTTTTACCTCCAAAAAACGCGCGGCATGTCCCGCACAATTCTGTCAATACTATCTTAGTTTATCAGCTTTGTCAAGGCTTGTCAAGCCTTTTTTATATTTTTTTTATAAAACATCTATGTTTTTTCCTTTTTAAGAAAAATTTATGCATAAAACACAAATTAACCGGCGTTTTGTTGTATTATATGCCAAAAATGCGCGCGGCTGCCCGCGCGCATTTTTTAAGCTTTAGAAAATTTTTTATCGCATTACCATATATTTTTATAAATCCTTTTTATTAAACCTCTCCGAAGTCTTCAACGCCCTCCGGCATTTTCGTTATAATGTCTTTAACATTAATCTCAAGCGCCTCGCATAAAGGTTCGGCGCTGTTTGTGTCCTTTAAAAGCATAACCTTAACAGCATCTGCATTATCAAAGCAAAGATTCATATCATCAAAACCGACGCTTTGCGGCGCACCGATATTTTTTAAACGAATATCTTTAATCTTTGCACTGCTGTCATACGATGCCATAATAAGCACACACTCTTTTTCAGCGTTATATACCTTTACCGTGCGGTTTTCGCTGTCAAACTCCAAAGATGCCGACGGCTGCTTTGATTTTAAAACGTCTTTTCTTATCAGCGTTTTTTCACTTCCGTTTACATTATATACCGAAACTTCAACCCTGCAGTTTGATACATCTTCCGGAATTGTTATGCCTGATACGCTCTTTAAAACGTCTCTCGGCAAATCCGGAAAATTTATAAGCGTCTGTGCGATTTTTTTCTCGCCGTTTTCTTCATAGGTGTAAGCTGTTAAGTTGTCATCTGTAAGATATTCATTAGGCGTGATATATCTTTTTACGCTGTCGTTTAAAACGGCGCTGTCTAAAACTTTTCCGTTCTTTATAACCGAAACGTCTATCTCAAAATTTCTTTGCTCATCGGTATAGTTTGCAAAATTAACGCCGACCGTAATTTCCTTGCCTGCAAGCTGCTCTATTGATTTTGTGCGCTTTCCGTCCGCTGCGGTATATAAAACGCTGCCCGCCTGCAAAAGCTTTTCTGTATTTAACTCCAAATTGTTTTCAACCGCAAGGTTTTCAATATCGTCAAGTTTTCTTAAATACGCCCACCTTTTGCCGATTCCGAACAGGTTGTTTGTAAACGTGATATTTGCCGAGGGGAGATTTTCTTTTTGCACAAGATACACGCAGTGTCCTCCGCCGTTTAGCCAGTTGTAGCTTGCCTGAACATTTCTGACTTCGTCAAAGTCCGGGCTCAAAAATATGCATGCATTTGCCACATGTTTTCCCGGAAGACTCGGCATGTCAAATCTGCATCCGAGTATCTTTGTTGCATTGGAATATCCCGAAAACTGTATCCCGTCCGCATGTGCCGTCGGGTTGTCGGTTCCGCCGTCATATATATAACATGACTCTATGCAAACATTGCTGCCGCCTTTCATGTGATCTGCCCCGACATCATGAATTTTAAGCCTCATTGCATGATAACCGTCGCCTGTCAGCGCGCTTGAAAGCGAACCTTCAATCTCGCCGTCGCAAACAACGTTGTTTTTTCCCGAAAACGACAGCGCTCCGTAATCGGTCGAATTAATATAAAAATCTCTTACCGTAACGCCGTCTGTTTTTACACTTATGCATTTTGTTGATTTAAATCCTTCAAACACATAATTATATTTTCTTGCAATATTATCCGTTACAGTGTATCTGTTCGAGGCAATCTCGGGATATTTTTCTTCTATATTAACCAAGCTTTCAAACTCGCTTAAATATCCGGTGTTGTACATATCCGGCATAATATATCCGTCCTCCGGTGCTTCGCTTACAGGCATCGGAGTCGGTTTTTCCCCGGGAGCGCCCATGCTTTCTACGCTGTAGCTTTTTCCCCCGAAATTAACGGATTTTCCGTATATATCCTTTATCGAGCTGTCAAGCCTTAACGTATATGTGCAATACTTTTGCATAGCGGTTTTCGAAAAATCAAACACTATCATGTTTGCCTTTGCCGGTTTAAACACCTTTTCGCACACTGCTGCCTCACCGTTTTGGTCAATCAAATCAACCAGCGATTCATCATACGTATCCGCATCTATTTCATGGTTAAAAACAACCGTAACACTTCCGTTTAAATCAGTGTTTAAATCATTTTCATATTTCGGCGCGGATATACTTTTAACATAAAAATCCCCCGGCTGCCACAGCTTGCACTGCGCCAGATAAAATGCTGCCTTTGAATTTTTACAAACCTCATGGCTTATCAAAAACACGGGATACGAATTTGACCAGCTCGCCTCATTATAATCAAATCCAAAGTCCGTATTTTCAATTATCTTGTTTATTTTTTCTCCCTGCTGGTTATATATTGCGTTTCCCCGAATATCAAGCCGGCATGCCGCATTTGCATACTTTTTCTCTATGCTTTCTTCTGTCCCGACAGCAAAAAAAGCGTTCACGCTTATCCATTGATCAGCGCTTACAAAATATTTTTTATCCCCGGCAGCAAACGCATATTTTTCCCTGTCCGAATCATATTTAAAGCTTAAAAGCTCATTTCCGTAAGATATTTTTAAATCCGCCGCATCACCGCTCACGGGCGATGCAATCTTTATTTTAAACGTTAAATAAGCCTCGTTTTCAAATCCGAGATAATTTTTCTGAACAATCGCCTTTTTTACCGATGTTCCCTGTAAATTATCGCACAAAAACATTGCCGCTTTTCCGCCCGCAATTTCGCTGTCGTCTGCAAGAGACATAGTTGTGTTTATTATTTTGTTAAGTCGCCCGTTAACGTTTTTATCGCCGCTTGAAACGCTCATTGCAACGCTTCCGTCAAACGGATTGTTCCATATCATATTATCGTCTGCTATCTGCTCTGCCGCCGAAACGCTAAAATTTGCACTAAACGAACAAAGCAATATAAAAACAATTAAAATACAGCTTATCACTTTTTTCAAATTACAATTATCCTTTCAAAAAAATTTTAAAAGTTAAAACATTCTTCTCAGATCACCCGAAAATCAAGGTGAGCCTTTTTTCTTGTGTTAAAAAACTGACCTGCAAACACCGCACCGTGCTATGCGAATATTTGCAGGCCATAAAAATATGAGAAAAAGATTTATGCTGTTTAATAGGGAATTTTTCCCGTCATTATAATGTCATAAAGACCTCGTTTGAATAAAGCGTGTGCACGCCTGAAGCATCTTTATAGATAAGGTATGCTCTGCCGTAGTATGTTTCTTCCGGCTGCACATTTGCTTTTCTTACGGTAAACTGACCTGCGTTTTGAGTGCTCTTTGCGCCGGCTTTAATAAGCGCATTTTCCAAATTAAGTCCCGCCGTTTTGCTAATTAAAATTCCTGTTTCTATAACCGTTTTGTCCGAAGGAACATTGCGCTCTGCAAAAAACGCAATTTTGCTGTCCGAAACTTTAACCGGTTCTGCCATATTAAGCACAATCTCCTCATCAACATCACTTTCGTACACTGCCGAAACCGTTGTGTCTGCCGATACATAGAAACTGTACTCTCTGTTATAGCTTACAATCTTTCCGTCGCGCATCCAGTATGAAAAGCTTTTGTTATCTTTTGTTTGCTCTGCCGTCAGGCTTACTTTTGAATTATATTTATAGCTTTTCTCGCTGCCGTTATATGAAACCTTATATAAATCGCTTTTTTCTTTGTATGCCGCATAATATATAGTGTCTTTTTCGGCTTTAACGCTGTCGCCGGCTTTTATGCTTTGCAAAACTCCGTCTTTAAACCAGCCCGCAAACTCATATCCGTAAACAAACGGATCACCCGGCACAACAATATTTCCGTCTGCGCTGCTCTGCGCCTTTTGTATGCGTCCGTTGATGTTTCGAAACGTTACATAAATTTCTTCTTCAGCCGCAAACACAGCCGTTACGCTTTTTTCGCTGCCAACCGTAAATTCATACGAATTTTCGTAAGAAACGATAGTTCCGCTGTTATCATCTTTCCAGTACATAAATCTTGCCGTTTCGCCGTCTGCCAAAGCAGCCGTAAGCTTAATTTTTGTACCTAAATCAAAGCTTTCAGTTTTAATGTTTTGCCAGTTTTGATCCTCGCCGCCGTTAACGTTTGCCGTTATGCTGCCCGCCGTTGCCTGAGCCGTAACGCTTACCTGCGGCGTCTGAACCGCTTTCGTGCTTACTTTAACGTCACCCTTATCAGGAACCGCGTCAACCAAAGCATATTTTTTGCCGTCTGCCTCTTTAATTACAACATTAACCGCCTCGCCGCTTTGATATGCGCTGACCTCGCTCCATGTGTCCGGTATGCGTATTTTAACCGTCAAAGGATAAGTAAATATGCTGTCATCCATTTCATCTGTTATTGCAAATGTATATGAAGTGTCTGTCTTTTCTTTAATGCTTAAAACTGCTGTGTCTCTTTCCTGACCGTACATTGCAGCGTCTGCAAACAATGCAGCCCAAACCTTGCCCTCATTTACTGCCGGGATAAGCCATTTGTTGTAAACATACTCTAAGTTGTCACGAGGCGTGAACTTTTCTGCAAGCTGTTCTTCCGTAGCATTCTCGCCGTACTTTTCGCGCGCAAGCACTTCATTTACCGACGGATTGTCAACCAAACCGTGGAAGTGAACACTCGTCCATCCGCCGACATATGATTTTCCGTAAACAGTATAGTTTGAATCATAAAGCGTTTTTACTGCGTTTTCGCCGTTGCCCGTACCGATACCGGAAAGCGAATTTGTGCACAGATAATTTGTTTTATCACCCATATTCGGCGTACCGGTTGTTCCGCGGCCCGCAATATGGAACTGTCTTGCAACACTGATATCGCCTGCATTTCCGCTTGCATAAGCAACAACCGTCTGCGGACTTTTTACATACTGCGCTATCGTATCGATTCCTTTTTTATAATCCCAGGCCATCTCGGCCGTTGTTTTTTTTGTAAAATCGCTGTGCGTGTATGTGTGCGACTGAACCGAAAGTCCGTCAACCGCGTCGGCCTCCTGCCATCTTACATAGTGCCGCACACCCGAAGTTGCATTATACTTGATTGCCGGCACAAACAGCGTAACCGGAATTTTATACTGATTGTAAAGCTCGATAAATGCCGGGAAGTCGCGTATGATAGAGTCGTCTGCCGTGAGCGTGAATGCGCCTGAAGCATTGTTTTTCCACATTGCTATCTGCATATCGCCGACATTTTCCGGCCACGAAAGATATTTTTGTGTATCAACTCTTGAAGTGTTTGACCAGTCAAGGTTTAATTTCTGATTTTCCTTGCGGTTTACCGGCTCCGTAACTTTTAAAGTCATCTGTGCAAAAACTCCCGAACCGTCGTTTGCCGTTGCCGTAATAACCGTCTCTCCAACGCCCTTTAATATGAGCTTTCCTGTCATATCAACATCTGCAACAGACTTGTCGGACGAAGAAAACACAACTGTTTTGTCTGCTGCAGTTTCGGGAAGCACCGTTTTATTAAGCGTTAAATCTGCCGCAAAATCCTGCCATATTTCAAGTTCCGTCGGCGAAAGAGTTATGCTTTCAACAATTTTTTTGTCCGAAACCGTAAAATTAATTGTGTGAACAACTGTTTTTGACCCGTCAGCCGACGTAACGCTTACGGTTGCGCTCGCACTGCCGTCCGACAAATCAATCACTCCGTCTGCCGGATTTACAGTCAAAGCCGAAGCCTTATTTGCAGCCTGGGCATAAAGCGTTATTTTGCTTATGCCTGCATCAACCAAAGCATTATACGCCGTATCTTTTTCTATATCGTCTGAAAATCCGGGCACTGTAATTTTTGTATCGCTGCCGTCAGCTGTATAGTAAAGCTCTTTTAAAAATGCTTCGTCGGAAGGATCAACAAGCGTTTCAAACGAAACCGTCTTGTCAAGAAGATGTCTGCCCGTAACATCTTTTAAACCGTCCGTCATTTCAATTGTATATTTGCTGTTTTCGCTAAGTTTTGCACCCGAAAAATCAACAACTATAACCGACGGGTTATTCTCTTTAAGATAAATATTTGCATTAACCTTGTTTTTATTGCTGTCTTTAACCGTTATGTTGTCTGCATATGTTTTTGCACAAACCGTGCGGTTAAACTCAAGATTTATCTTTCCGTCAAGCTTAAGACCATAGCCCTCGCCGTATGTTTCCTCATCTGCCTTAACAAGCGCAAAGCTTCCGGGATAATAAATCGTAAAATCATCATAATATGCTGTTGCGTTTGTTGCCGTGAAAAACAGCATACTGCTTTTTATTTTTGAATAGTCTATAGTCTGCACGTCGCTGCCGGTAAGAGTTTTCACGCTTTCGCCATCTGCATCTGTGCAGTCGCCCGTAATTGTAACAAAATCCTTTGCATAGCGCCATGCCGCAGCAAGATCGTCATTTGCGCTCGCCGTGATATACAAATCAAAATTAAACCATTTGTCTGCCGGAACGCAGCCTGCGCTTTTGCCTGAAATTTCAACTTTATAGTTTAAGTTTTGCGCATCATATGTAAACGTTGCTATTGTTTTGTTATCAAAGCTTACGCTGTGTTTGGAAACCTTTGTCTGTCCCGCATCGGGGCTTTTAAGATACATTCTCGCCGAAACCGCAAAATCTCTTTGAGGCTCAATAAAGCTCTTTCCGATTGTTCCTGTCAGTTTTAAGGCCTTATTCTGCTCATCTGTCGGATCCGCATCTATTGCAGCGCCGGACTTTTTGTTAAGTCTTTTCGGGTCATTTGATGAAACTCCCGGCTCGGAATCCCCGATTGTGTAAAACACGGTTGTGTCTTTAAATTCAGCCTCTGTGGGATCTTTATATCCTATAACGTTTACGGCTGTTTTCTCGCTTGCAAGCTCGCCGTAAACTGCCCACACTTCATATGTGCCAAAGCCCTCGGGAGTGTATGAAAAGTTTGCGCCGCTGCCTTTTTCTTCATCATTTACATACCACTTAATGTTTTCCGGATCGGAAATTTCAATGTTTCCGGCAGCTGTGAAATCTATTTTGCTCAGGCTGTCTTCAAACTGATCTATGCTTCCTGTGTATGTAACATTAATCTTTTCAAGCTTTTGAACATCATTTACCACGATTTCAACAGTCTGCGACTGCAAATCGTTATATTTTGCATAAACGCTGTAAGTTCCGATAACAGCGTCCGGTGTGTAGTTAAATGCGGCGCCGCTGCCCTTTTCTTCATCATTTACATACCATTTAATGTTTTCCGGATCGGAAATGTCCGTGTTCGCCGAAGCCGTAAAGCTAACCTCGGAAAGGCTGTCAAGATATTGATTTGTCTCGCCGGCTGATGCTATATTTATACTTGTAACCGGTATAGCGGTAATTTCTGATAATTTATAAAACTTGATATTATCCAAATCCCACTGCGTTGTAGCGTCATTAACCGTTCTTGCGCCCGAGCGGAAACCGAAACCTCTGAATCTTTTTATTATCTGACCGGAGCTGTTATAACAGTTTGTGCAGAAGCTGTTTATTGCCTCGCCGTCCACAAACACTCTGTAATACACAGCATCCAGCGTTCTTGTGCTGTTAGGAACGGTAACAATTCCCTTTTTCATTTCTACTCTTACGTTTACCCATTCTTTTAAAGGGATGATTTTTGACGTATAGCCGTCATTTTGTCTGTCCATCAGATTAATCTGCACCGTGTTGTCATCTTTACACTCAAAAGACATAAAAGTAGTGATTGTGATTTTGCTGCCAACCCATGACAGGCCGTCAAGCATAACTTTTGCATTTTTAACATTATTGTTTATTCTTATATCAAACTCATATGCATAGTATTCGTTGTCTGTAACATCTTTTTCATTTTCTCCGAACATATGAAAAATTTCTTTTGCTATGGTCGGTGTGCTTGTTGTGAGATATTTATTTGTTTTGCCGTCTGTTTCTTCGCTCGCTATTGTAAATCCCGTTTCCGCGGTTGCGTCTGCCGGATCGTCATATCCCGTATCTTCGATGCTTGTTCCGACACTGTTCCACGATTCAACCCCGGTTCCTCTTTTGACCGTTGCCGTTTTAAAACTCGTATCGTCTGTGATTGCGTTTATTGTTTCAAAATCGTTTCCGCAAATCATCTCTCCGTCCATTGCCGCATTTGCTGCAAATGCGCCTGTTTGCACAGCTGAAAACAGCATTGTAAAACACAAAATAACAGACAGTGTTTTTTTAATTTTTTTCACTTAAAATCAACCCTTTCTTAAAATTATATTTTTATTTATACCACACGGCACCCGCCGTAAAAATTCGCATAATTTTTCATCCCGCAAATATACACCAATTCTCGCAGCCGCAAAGGCGGTTTTAAAGTAATATGTAATAGTGAATAGTGAAGAAGTGCGGTACAAACTTGCAACAGCAAGTTTGAATAAATATCACTAAACCCTGCAGTGCAGCGGTCCCGTCCTGACACTCTATAACGCATACCAATCTCGCAGCCGCAAAGGCTTACTCCGTAAGACTTTATGCACTTATTATATCATCAATTTTAATCATATACCAATAATATCACCGCAAAAATAAATGAAATTTCGTGTTTTTAGTATTTTTTGCCCAAATTGTTCCTCCAAATCCTTTATTACCTCGTCACCTTGCAATACACCAAACCCATATAACAAATACCAAAATATATCACCAACCCCGCAGGGCAGGGGCAGTTTGAGGGAATAGGTAATAGTGAATAGTTGAAAGTTGTATAATAAAAAAGGACAGTTCAAAGAGTGAAAATATGATATAATATTTTTAGGAGAGTGAACTGTATG
>CAKSHP010000037.1 GCA_934457145.1 uncultured Clostridia bacterium
GCATGACATAATCATGCAAAGGCACAATACCAAACTCAGGATTTTCTTCACTTTTCATCTTCCTCTCTTTATTTTTTTATATTTA
The DNA here is from genome assembly GCA_934457145.1 of uncultured Clostridia bacterium. Taxonomy (GTDB): domain Bacteria; phylum Bacillota; class Clostridia; order UBA1381; family UMGS1253; genus CAKSHP01. The sequence goes on from CAKSHP010000037.1 coordinate 86, forward strand.
AACAGGCTCCCGCCCGTTTATTTCCGGTATAATTTTAACTTTTTTTCACACCTGTTTTTCCCATTTATTTTGTTCTTTCTTTCGCGCCCCACTCCGTAGGGCAGGGGTCCCGTCCTGCCGCCCCTCTACACCTTACCTGTGTCCCATACAGCTTTACTCTGCCTCACACACTCAACCTTGTAGGGAAAGGGCTTGCTCTTTCCGCTTCTTTTCATTCAAATTTCATCTGCATCCACGGCAGGATGGGGCCCCTGTCCTACAGAAATTAATTTACCTTTTCCCTCAAACAAATCCGCTTTGTTTTTCATCTGTATATTATTTTAACATATTTTTCTTATCTCTGCATAGTGTAATTTTCACCAAAATTTCGTATTTCAAAAAAATGGCTACCTTGCACAAAAATAAATCATTTTTGAATTAAACATATTTACTTTCAAATAACATTCTAACACATTTTCATTATTAAGTATACCGTAAAATTCACCAAATTTCTCTTCTGATTTTAAATACTTTGCACAAATAAAACCGTTCTCTTAAATAAGTTATATCACAAAAAAATTCTGATTACTTCACATTTTTTCACACGTTTATTGCAAAATCTCAGATTTTATAAATTTTTTTGCATTTTTTCCAATATAATTGTTCTAACATAGTAATAATTCTATCATAATCTAATTTGTAATTTCAATTTATTTTTCAGTGTAAATCTTATAATTTCCGAAACCCTTTTTATAATTTTCAAAACCGTCTTTATTTAAAATCAATATAAAACAGCCCTTTATGCATATCTTCTTATATTAACATTATATAAAACCTTTCCGCTCCTGTCAACGGAATATTTGGTAGACTTGCTGCCGCTTTCTCTTTTCACAGTAGATTTTTTATGTTTTTTGCCGCAAAACTTTTTTCTTATTGCATTTTTGCCACACTTATGCTATACTTTTTATGAAACTACAGCTTTGAGGTGATCTTTTTTGAGTTTTAATATTGTTTTGCACGAACCGGAAATTCCACAGAACACCGGCAACATTGCCCGCACCTGCGCCGCAACGCACAGCCGTCTGCATATTATAAAACCAATGGGATTTTCGGTCGATGATAAATATTTAAAGCGCGCCGGTCTTGACTACTGGCACCTTCTCGACATCACATACTATGAAAATCTTAACGATTTTTTTGAAAAAAACAAAAACATAACCTGTTACTTTGCAACAACAAAAGCGCCCAATATCCACAGCGATATAACATTTAAAGACGGCGACTATATCATGTTCGGCAAAGAAACAAAAGGCCTTCCCGAAAAACTTTTGCACGATAACAAAGATTGTTGTATGCGTATTCCGATGCTTGATGAGGCGCGCAGCTTAAATCTTTCAAATTCCGTTGCAATAATCTTGTATGAAGCGCTTCGCCAAACCGGCTACAGCTCCTTACAAACCCGGGGCCGGCTAACAAAATTCAGCTGGGATTGATTTTTTACGCACTTAAAATTTTCTGCACCAAAAAATGTGTATCAAATTTTAAACGCTAAATCAGCCAAATTTTTTTTACACTTATTGAATTTTATTTTTTTATAATAAAATATTTTTAATTAAATTTGAAAGGAAGATTAAAAATGCTTAAAATAAAATACATTGTTGACGCAACTGCCGATATGCCGGCAGAATTTGCAAAAGAAAACGATATACATATCATAGGAGTTCCCGTAACCTTTGAAGACGGAACAACTCTTGTCGATCCTTTTGATTTAAAAGACGGCGAGTTTTATAAGCTTCTCGAAAGCCATAAGGATATCCCCAAAACGTCTCAGCCCTCTCTTGCCCTTATGCAGGATATTTTCGAAAGCTATGTAAATGATTATGATGCAATCATATATATAACAATGTCTTCTTTTGGAAGCGGCACATACAATGCCGCGAATATCGCCAAGGCAAATGTTTTGGAAAATCACCCGAACGCTAAAATCGAGATTATAGACTCAAGAGCTTATTCTTTATTTATATTGTTTATGGTTGAAGAAGCAATTAAGCTGCAAAAAGAAGGTAAAACCTTAAAAGAAATCGCCGAAGGCGCAAAAATGCGCCGCCGCTATACCGATATATGCGTTATTGTCGACACTTTAAAATATCTTGAAAAAGGCGGCAGAATAAACAAAGCAAGCCTTATTGCCGGAACCCTTCTCGACTTAAAGCCCGTACTCGCCGTAAGAGGCGGAGTTATGGAATCGATAGACAAATTCCGCGGCAGTAAAACGGTTATCTCAAAAATGATAAAAAAAATCAAAACAATGGATGTTGACTTAAACGAACCCCGTTTTTCAATCGTTGATACCGGTATACCCGAAAAGGTGCAGCAAATTAAAGAAGCTCTGAGCGAAAATTTTGAAAACTCAGAAGTTTTGCATCATTCAACAATCGGCGCAACAGTTGCAACCCATATAGGTCCCGGAACCTTTGCGGTATTCTTTAAAACAAACTCTCCGCAAAAGGTGTATGATGAAGATTAATTAAAAAAATCAAAAATATGCGCGAAAGAAGCAAACAGATTTAATTTTGCTTCTCCCGCGCTTTATTTGTTATAATAATTTTTTGTCAAAATGTCTTTTTCTTGAAAATTATAAATTCAAAAGCTTTATACGCCTTATAAATATTTTTGAATTTCTTTTGCGTCAACGCTTCTTACCAATATATCATTTTTGCATGCTATCGCCGCAGCAGCACCCGCTGCCTCGCCCATCGCCGCACAAATCGGCATAACGCGGTAGTTTGAATGCGCCATATGCGTGCCGGAAATGTTTCTTCCGGCAAGCAAAAGCGCGTCAATTTTTATCGGCACAAGCGAGCGGTACGGAATAGTGTATCCCGAAATTTTCGGGAATTTTTTTTGAACGCCCGTTTCGTCAAGTCCGCTGCCTGAAATGTTATGCACATCAAAATTAAATTTCGCACCGCGCACAACCCAGTCTTCAAACACTCTTGATGCTAAAATATCGTTTTCATTTAAAACATACTCGCCCTTAAAATGTCTCGTTTCTCTTATTCCCATAAGCGAAGCCGAACTTATAATAAAGCAGTTTTCATACCCCGGAACAAATTTTTGCAAAAACTTTGCAATATACTCAAACTGCGAACGGCAAACAATCTCCGCCTTTGTAAGATCGTCTGCGTTAGTGCCGTCAATATCTATGCAGTTTGTCATGTTGCACGTTACAACTCCCGGCAGCGTTGTCGGATATAATAAAACGTGTCCTGCCGGAAACGGTATGTGTTTTTTTGCAAGTGCCTGAAGCTCGCCGTTCGGCGTTTCATATGTGCTTTCAAACGAACCTAAAAACACCGCTCTTTTTAAATCCACTCCGCCAACTTTAAACATTATTGTTGCCGGCTGCATTTTGTGATCGCTTTCGCGCCCGAGCGTAAACTCTGCCCCGGCTTTATAAGCAGCATCGCCGTCGCCTGTTGCGTCTATAACGGTTTTCGCCAAAATAACCTGTCTGCCGGATTTATTTTCCGTTATAACACCTGTCACTTTGTCGCCCTCTTTAACAACGTCCGACACAAAGGTATAAAGAAGTATTTTTGCGCCCGCGTCCGAAAGCATTTTCAAAAAAAGAGTTTTAAGCTTTTCCGGCTCTATCAAAACGCTTAATTCTTCTTTATCTTCGCCCTCGTTTAGCTTTGTGCTCTCCAAAAGAATTTCTTTATACAATTTTGAATTTGCGTTTCCCGTCCAGTGGCTCATAAGTCCCGCTGTCGCAATTCCGCCAACGGCGCCCTGCTGCTCAATAATCATCGTTTTTGCCCCCATGCGCGCAGCCTTTATCGCCGCGCAAACGCCCGCCGGTCCCGCACCGCACACCAAAACGTCAACCTCATCTTTTATTGGCAGCTGCTTTTTTTCTTCTGTGTAAAATTTCATTTTTATTTTCCCCCCTGAAAAATTTATTTGTTATCTATTTACAAACCTTTAAAAATATTATATAATTATTTTTGAAAATAAGCCTTAAAAATTCTGCACAAAAGCTATAAAAAAATGCACGGACAAAAAAGAGGTGAGCTTGTGGTAGGCGCAATTATCGATTACATAAAATTTTTAAAATCGGATTTTAACTTCAATATAACTATCCATGAAAAATCCGGCAGACTTTTGCGCCTTGATCCGGCGCTTGTTGAATATAACATACACCAAACCCCGTACTGTCTCTGCGTTAAAAGTGTGCATGAGCTTTGGGACATGTGCGTAAAAAAGCAGTGGAAGGTTTACGAAAAAGCAAAAAAATGCGATATTTTTTACGGCAGCTGTTATGCCGGTATGGAAGAATTTGTTCTTCCGATAAAAAACGGCGATGAGGTGTGCGGCTTTGTGAGCGTTTGCGGTTACTGCAAAGACTTTAACCAAGCTGAAAAAAAGATAATGAGCTTTGCTGATAAATACCGTCTCTTGCCTGACATTCTTCTTAATGCTTACCAAAACAGCACAAGCTCCGACATCCCGAACGAAAAAACCGTTAAAACGCTTATAACCCCGCTTTGCGCAATGCTCGAGCTTTTATATGTAAAAAGCGAAAAATACTTTTCCGATGTTGATATGGGATATGAGGCAAGCTATATCTATGCCCATGTTGTTGCATATTTAAAAAAAGCATATCAAACGAAAGTAACCTTAAAAGACCTAAGCGCACTGTGTCACTGCAGCAATTCATATATAAGCCATCTTTTTAAAAAAAGCTGCGGTATGTCGATAAGCCGCTACACAAACCTGCTCCGTTTAACCGAAGCCAAAAAACTTTTAAAAAACACGCATATTTCAATCAAGCAGATTTCCGAACGCACCGGCTTTTCCGACTCAAACTATTTTTCAAACTCATTTAAAAAAGAGTTCGGCATATCCGCCAGCGAATACAGAAAACAAAAAGAAACGAAAGAGGAACAGCAATCATGAACGTATACGACTTTGACAAAACAATCTATAACGGAGACTCAACCTTTGATTTTTACAGGTTTTGTTTAAAACGCCACCCGAAAATAATTTTGCATCTCCCCTCTTTGCTTTTTAACTATTGCATCTTTTTGCTAAAACGCATCTCAAAAACCGAATTTAAAGAGCGCATGTATAAATTTTTAACCGATATTGACGATATCGATTTTGAAATTAAATCGTTCTGGGATAAAAACATAAAAAAAATCAAAAATTTTTATAAACGCTCCCAAAAGGCCGACGATGTTATAATCTCTGCCTCTCCCGAATTTTTAATCATTCCGGCATGTCAAAGAATTAACATCCGCTATGCCTATGCCTCAAAAGTAAATAAACACACAGGAAAATACACCGGCATAAACTGCCACGGAAAAGAAAAGGTAAACCGCTTTTACTCCGCCTTTCCAAACGGCGTTATCGATAATTTTTACTCCGATTCCTATTCCGACACTCCCCTTGCCAAATTAGCCAAAAACAGCTATATAGTTTCGGGCGAGAATTTAAAAGCCTGGAAATTTTAGCTTTAAAACTCACAGCTAAGATAATTTTTAACCAGGTCTGTGAGTTTTTTAATGCTCTCCATTCCGCTTGCGCCAAGGAGGCGTTTTATTTTGTATTTAACCGAACTTTCCGACATAAACAGCTCCTCTGCAATTTCCGCATACGAACTTTTTTTGCATATCCTGTTTAGCATCTTTAAATCCGTTTCGTCACATATGCGAAGAAGTTTTTCCAGTGCCTGAATTTCATGTATGTTTAAATCAAGCGCAAACACATTGTCCAAATCCGGCTTTAACTCACCAAAATCTTCATTTTCTTTATATAAAATATTATCTGTTGACTGTGCGCTTATAATTTTGCAGGGTATGTTAACAGTTATTGAAACCGCTTCCGCCGAAAGCGAAAGCATGCGGCACAAATCCACCGCCCAGCCCCCTAAAAGTTCATGTTTAAGAGTTATCGTTGTAAGGCTCGGTTTAAATATTTTCCCCAAAACGGATTCGCCGTACGTTAATACATACAAATTCCCGGGCACTTTAAATTTCGTTTCTTTAAGTCTGTGCATCAGATAAATTGCCGATATATAATTTGTGCAAATCACTGCGTCGTAATTTTCAGCTTTTTTTATAAACTTTCCAAAGCAATCCTCCATGCCGGTTTTCCCTGAATTTATAAAAATATCTTCTTTCTTAAAATAACCTGCCTTCACCGTGTCGGCATATGAATTTAGGTTCACCGCATACAGCGCACATTTTTCTCTGCCGCAGCTTTTTAAATATTTTAACGCTTCCTTTGTTGCTAAATTATGGTCAATTAAAACATAACTCGCATTCTGCGCTGTCTGCATCGGCTGACAGTTCACAACAATGCATCTTATATCATATGCCGACGCTTTTTTTATTACAGCGCTCACCCACACGGGCGATGTGCCTATAATAACCAATATGTCAATATTTTCGTTTATCTTATCTTCGGTTAAAAAATTTCTTTTATATCTTAAATGCGCCGCTTTCTTTAAAAGTCCGCAAAGCGTTTCTTTGCACCAAACCGTGTTTTCGTATTCCGGCTCCGTTATAATATTTACCGTCATAAAATTTTCACTTACCTTCCCCTGAAAAATCAGACTTTGCTTTTTTTGTATAAAACACCAATATAATTATATAACACTTTATTTAATTATTCAAACTAATTTTTATGAATATTTTGCAAATATATTTGTCTTGATTATAAAATCCGGTGTGTATAAAATATAATTATGCAAATAAAAATTTGTCATGGAGGATTAAATAAATGGTAACAGTAACCGAATGTAAAATAACCATACCAACCTACCGCGAACCTGCCGCAGAGCAAATGCCCATGTTTGCTCAAAACCGTGTTCACCAAAGAACAAGCGGCAATCCGTATCCCAATCACATTGTTTCAGAGGTCGACCGCAAGCATAAAGAAAACAAAGACTACACCTGTATCCGTTTGGAAAACGAATATTTGAAAATAGAAATTCTCCCCGAGCTCGGCGGAAGAATTTACAGCGCTTACGATAAAACAACAGGCTACGACTTTTTTTATAAACAGCACGTTATAAAACCCGCATTAATCGGCTGTCTCGGCTCATGGATTTCGGGCGGAGTTGAATTTAACTGGCCCTTTCATCACAGAGCGTCAACATTTATGCCAACCGATTATTTTATTGACCGCAAAAAAGACGGCTCCGTTACCGTCTGGCTTTCCGAACACGATCCCATACAGCGCATGAAAGGCATGGTCGGCATATGCCTAAAGCCTGACGAAGCAAAATTTGAAACCAAAATGAAGCTTTGCAACCGCACCGAAACCGCAAGCTCGTTTTTATGGTGGGAAAATGCGGCAGTTCCCGTAAACAAAAATTATCAGATATTTTTTCCCGAAGATGTGTCATATGTAAACTTTCACTATAAACGCTCCGTTACCACATATCCCATAGCGTCAAACGCGCTCGGAGTGTTTAACGGCATACGTTACAACGGCGATACCGACATTTCCATGCACAAAAACACCATTCAGCCGACATCGTATTTCTGTGCGCCTTCAAAGTATGACTTTTTCGGCGGTTATGACCATTTTAAACGCTGCGGCGTGGTTCATGTGGCAAATCATCATATTTCTGTCGGCAAAAAAATGTTCACCTGGGCATATAATCAACTTTCCGAGTCCTGGGAAAATGCCCTAACCGACTCAGACGGCGCATATGCCGAACTTATGGCGGGTTCTTATTCGGATAACCAGCCTGATTTTGCATGGATAGAACCCTACGAAACAAAAGAATTTTCGCAACATTGGTATCCCATAGGCAAAGTCGGCGTTCCGAATTTTGCAAATTTAAACGGCGTCGTACACTGGGACGAAAACGTCCTTAATATTCAAATGACAAAAAACGTTAAGGCAACCGTTCTGGCAAAATATAAAGACAAAACTCTTTTAAATAAAGAAATAATTTTTCATGCCGGAGAGGTTCGGTCTTTTGATATAAACTTTTTTGCCGAGGGCTGCAGCGTTTTTATAACAACCGGCGATACAAATTTAATTTCATACACCTTTGAGCAAAAAAACCTTTACGATATTCCCGATACAACCAAAGACATGCCAAACTTTAAAGACGTTAAAACCGCACAGGAACTGTACTTAGAAGGCACACATGTGTATCAGTACCGCGACCCGGCAGCAAATGCCAAAACATACTGGGAAGAAGCTCTTTTGCGCGACGGAGAACACATAGCCTCTCTTAACGCTCTTGCTATGTATCATTACAGACGCTGCGATTTTAACAAAGCGCTTTTATATGCCAAACGCTGTGAAAACGCCGTCTGCAAATATAACAGCCGCCCTCAAAGCGGCAAAATATTTTACAGTCTCGGACTTATATATCTTGCATTAAATGATTTAAGCAAAGCTTATGATTATTTTTATAAAGCCTCCTGGAACATGGACTGTTACAGCGCCGCAATGACTCAACTTTCTGCAATAGATTCAAAAAACAACAACTTTGAAAATATGCTTTTGCACAGCACAAACGCGCTTTTATATAACCAAAATAACCCCATCGCCTCCGTTTATGCCGCAATTGCACATATAAAGCTTAAAAACTCTGCCTCGGCCGAAGACATTATAAAAAAAATTCTCAGTTTTGATCCTTTAAACCACCTTGCAAGATTTATATATTTTAAGCTCGGCAAGCTTTCAAAAGCAAACTTTTACAATGCTCTTAAAAGCGACATGTCGCAAACCTGTTTGGATATTGCCTTTAATCTGTACGCCTGCGGTTTAAACGACTGGGCAAAAGAGCTTTTGGAAGGTGCTATAAACAAATCGCCCGTTATATATTATCTTCTCGGCGATTATATAAGCGCTGAAATTACCGGGCTAAAAACCTCTTTTCCGTTCAGACTGGAAGAATTTAAGCTTTTAGACCATATAACCAAAAACCGCCCCGAGCTTCCTATGGCTCATTATTACCTCGGCTGTCTGCTTTACGCAAACGAAAACTACACCGAAGCCGAAACGCATTTTTGCAAAGCAATTGAGCTAAAGCCCGGCTTTTATATTCCGTACAGGAACTTAGCCGCCCTTTACTACAGTCACCTAAACCGCCAAATCGATTCTCTGCCTTTGCTTTTTAAAGCCTTTAAACTTAATAAAAACAGCAAACAGCTTGTGTACGAAATTTCTTATGTTATGGCAAAAATGGGTACAGCGCCTGAAAAAAGAGTAGATTTTATATTAAAAAACACCTCAAACCCTCTTCGTGACGATATATGCATCGAGCTTGCGCGCGCATATAATCAAAACAAGGAATACAAAAAAGCAATAAAACTTTTATCTTCCCACACCTTTGTCCCATGTGAGGGCGGCGAACACGCAGTTGCCGAACAGTATATGTTTGCTTGCTATGCTCTCGGCAGAAAGCTTTTAAACGAAAGCAAATTTTCCGAAGCTGCTAAAGAGTTTTTAAATGCTCAAAAGCTGCCTAAAAACTTAGGCTCTGGCCTTTGGAACGAATGTAAGCTGGTGTGTCATCAGTTTTATCTTGCAAAATGCTATGAAAATATGAACATGACAGACGAGGCGCATAAAATATATAATCATATTTTAGAACTTAAAATTGATTATTTTTCAAACATGCATTTGCCCGAACTTTCCTATTATCAGGCAATGGCATATACTGCAAAAAACGATTTTCTAAGCGCAAGAGCTTTGATAGACAAATGCCAGAAAGAATGGAAAAACGAAATAACCAAAGCCGATGCCGGTTTCTTTAACACAACGCCGTTCTTTATTTCATACTGCGACAATCCCAAAACTGCAAGACTGGCATACTACTCATATCTTTTAGGCTTTGCTTATAAATTCATGGGCAGAACCGAAGACTCTGCCAAAGCGTTTAAAACCGCGCATGAAAACGACAAAGCAAATCTTTTCTATGAGCTTGAGGCAATATAACTTTTCAAAAAATTAAAAGAGTCTGACGGGCAAATTTAAACCAATTTTGCCCGTCAGCCCTTTTTTCATCGTTACAGCTTCTTTTCAAGTAACACCAGCTCAATCCCGCAAATTCCGTTAAAATCGCAGCTAACTATGTCAATTTCCGCATACCCTAATTTTTTATACATTGCCCTTGCGGTTTTATTTTTTGCATTTGTGTCCATGCGCAAAAATCTGCATTTTTCTTTAGCGGCATACTGCTCATAAAAATTAACAAACGCTTTGCCGTACCCTTTCTTTGAAAAGCCGGGAGACACAACCAGCGTGTGCAAAACCATAACCTCGCTGTCGTCTGCGTCATATTTCCAATGCCCTCTTTTATAAGACTCCACCTGTTTTTTGTTTATAACAGCCGCCGCAACAATCTCGCCGCCATCTTCAATTACAAACAAGTCCTGTCTTTCGTAAGCGCTGTTTGCGGTTTCAACCGTTGGGTAAACTCCTCTTATCCATCCGATTTGTAAAAGCCCTTTTTCCTCCATAGTATGTATATCGTCATAAATTTTTGCCGTTTTTTCAATATCTTTCTCTGTCGCCTTTCTGATTACCATATCAATTTCTCCAATGCTTTAATAATTTAAATACGCATTTATTATAACACAAACGCCGTATAAATGCAATACGCACTAACGCATACAAAAAAAGATACATTCCGCTTTGCCGTAGAATGTATCTTTTTTTAATTTTAATCAAACATAGGAGTTGACAAATATCTTTCGCCTGTATCGGGAAGAAGCGCAACAATTATTTTGCCCTTATTTTCCGGTCTTTTTGCTAACTGCGCTGCCGCAAACACTGCCGCACCGGACGAAATTCCAACAAGCACGCCCTCTTTTCTTGCAAGTGCAGCGCCTGTTTTAAATGCATCCTCATTTTCAACAGTTATAATTTCATCATAAATGCCTGTGTCAAGCGTTTCCGGCACAAATCCCGCGCCAATACCCTGAATTTTGTGCGGACCGGGCGTTCCTTTTGACAAAACCGGCGAACCTGCCGGCTCAACTGCAACAACCTTAACATTCGGATTTTTCGACTTTAAATATTTGCCGACGCCGGAAAGCGTTCCGCCCGTTCCGACTCCTGCAACAAATATATCAACCTTGCCGTCTGTATCGTTCCAGATTTCGGGGCCTGTTGTTTTAATATGCGCCTCGGGATTTGCCTTGTTTGTAAACTGGCTTGGAATAAAACTGCCGGGCGTATTTTGCGCAAGGCGGTTCGCCTCTTCAATGGCGCCTTTCATTCCCTTTGCACCGTCGGTTAAAACAATCTCTGCTCCGTATGCCTTTAAAAGATTTCTTCTTTCAACGCTCATTGTTTCGGGCATTGTTAAAATAATTTTATATCCTCTCGACGCCGCAACCGATGCAAGTCCAATTCCTGTGTTGCCGCTCGTCGGCTCAATAATAACTGCGCCGGGTTTTAATGCTCCGCTTGCCTCCGCCTCGTCTATCATTGCTCTTGCAATTCTGTCTTTAACACTGCCTGCAGGATTGAAATATTCAAGCTTTGCAAGCACTGTAGCCTCAAGGTTATGTTCTTTTTCATAATTTTTCAACTCAAGCAAAGGTGTGTTTCCTATTAAATCAGTTATTCTTTGATATGTTTTCATAATAATCTCTCCAATCTAATTTTTTATTTTGATTTAAAGGTTTATTTTTTGCTTCAACATCGCATAGACCTTCGCATTCTCATATATATTCCTCCTTAATTCACACAAAACCTACCTGTTTTGTAGGTCTTATTATATCACTATATTTTTCCTTTGTCAATACCTTTTTTAAAATTTTTTTATTTTAATTAAATTTTTTTGCAGCTATATTTCCCCCGCCCCGAAACATCTTTTTTCTGCAATAAATTGCCTTTTTATTTTCCGTGCAAAGACTTATAATAAAATATATGAAAAATTTGCAAAAAACACTTGACTATTATCCAACTTTGTGTTATTATAATTAGGTAGCAAATTTTAAATATGCTCAAGTGGCGGAACAGGCAGACGCCCGGGACTTAAAATCCCGTGGGTAGTGATACCCGTGCCGGTTCGACCCCGGCCTTGAGCACCAAAAATCGGCAAACGCTTTTGCGTTTGCCGATTTTTACTTTGTCTGCGGTTTTACTCTTATGTGTCTTGATGGTTTTAATTTATACAAATATTAAAAAATCGGGGAATGAAAAAATCCCCGATTTTTTATATTTATTTTAACCGTTTAACTCACTTAACTGTTTTTGCCTTGCACACAGGCGAAACGCTGTCTAAACTGTCCCAAACCATAGCCTTTGCGCATGTGTAGGTTTTGTTTGTTTCAAACGTGATTTCCGTGCCGTTATAAGCTTTTGATTGCATTTCGATAAATTTATCGCCGTCATAAAAAGCAACGATAACGGTTTTGCCGTTTTCTATATTTATCGGTCTTGCAACCACTTTTCCGTCACTTATCCGCACAGCACTTAACCCCATACAGTAGTTAATAATGCTTTCAGATATTGAATACTTTTCTCCCTTTTCTAT
>CAKSHP010000038.1 GCA_934457145.1 uncultured Clostridia bacterium
CTTTCGGACTATATGGGCAAGGTTTTTGAGGAAATCTGTAAACAGTATTTGTGGAAACAGCTCCTTTCCGGCAACTGCCCGGTTGAGTTTACTGCCCTCGGTCGCTGGTGGGGCAATAATCCTAAAGAAAAGCGTCAGGAAGAAATCGACATTATGGGCGAACAGGATAAAAATACCGCTCTTTTTGCGGAATGTAAATGGACAAACGAAAAGGTTGACCTTGGCGTTTTGGAAACGCTTGTAAAACGCAGTGAACTGTTTAATTATAAAACCAAACATTATTACCTGTTCTCAAAGTCAGGCTTTACAAAAGGCTGTATTGATAAGGCTAATGAGATGGGCAATGTAACTCTTGCAAAGTTTGATGATATTGTAAATAGTCAATTATAGTATAAACAATTTAATTTACACATATCGCTATTCACTTATATGTGTTTAATGTGTAAAAAGCAAAGGAGATGAATACATCTTTGAATAATATAGATGAAACTATAGCTTCAGAAAAATATGAGCCGGCTCTGAATAGCTATTACAATAATAAATTCCATGCTATGATTGAAAGAATGAGACATGTCTTGCCATCAAACAGAGTGGAAATAATAAAGAATGAAATGGTTGAAACAGAAGCCACTGTAGAAGAGGATTGCCTAGAAGCATTAAAATTCTTGGCATCATTAAGCGTTCTTGTTGATTTATCTCAGCAAGGCTGGATTTTTGATATTAAAGATAATACCCTAACTTTGAAGATGGAAAACGACAATGTTGATGATAAGCAAAAAATCCGTTATCGCTTAAGTGCAGAGAAAAATGCTCAGTTCAAGACTCCTAGTGTTGCTGCTTTTATAAAGCAGATGGAAGTAACAAAAGCTTATCGTGGAAATAATCTCTCTATTAAAAATTTAATAGGCGATAAGAATCTTTTACTCCAAAACATCAGAAATGGTAATAGAGTATGCGAGCCATATATTCAAATGGTTACAAATGAACGAGATAATTTAACGGGATATAAGCTTTCAGATATTTGGAGATATTTTCGTTATACATGGTCAATACCATATAAAACAATGCCAGGACGTAATTTGTTTTATTTAGTTAGAGACAGATTACAGCCATATCATCCTATAATTGGTATTTTTGCTCTTGGTAATTCAGTATTGAATCTTACAGTAAGGGATGATGATATTGGATGGACAGTTGAAGCTATCAAAGACAATATGACCATAAAGACCGAAACAACTGTCTGCGAACATATGATAGGTGGCACAGATGGGAAAAAGGTTAAAACAAAAATTAATAGGACGATTGAAACAGAGGAGGAATTTTTAAGTAGATCTTCTGAATATGCAGACAGAATGTATCCGCTATTGCTTAAAAATATTGAAGATGCGATCTCTGAAATATATCTTAAAGACTTGGGATATCATAGAAATACAAAATATCCAAGTCAGGAAAAGATAGACGAGCTGTTAGCAATGGCCAGTAAATATGCAGAAATGTCAATTAATAATAAGAACAATGAGACGAGTCCAAAATGGGAGGATGAAGCACAAACAAATCTTTTTAAACGAAAAAGAGCAGCTGAACTAGCAAAGCTTCTTCAAACAAAACGCGTATTCAATGAAGTGAACGGTGATACTAATGCCGATAAATTAATGCAGATTATTTCGACAGAAAAAGGAAGAAAAGCGATACATACAGCATTAATAGCAAATAGGAAACGAAAAATCGGATCTAATATGATGGATATAATCGTGTGTGGCTCTATACCGCCATACAATGAATTGCTTGGTGGAAAGCTAATTAGTATTCTTGCTTGTAGCCCTACAGTTGTTAGAGACTATACCTATCGTTATCGTAATCAGGTAAGTGAAATTGCTTCAAGAATGAAGGGAAAGCGTGTTGTTAGAGATAGTCGTTTAGTCTATTTAGGCACAACAAGTCTATATGCTGTAGGTAGTAGCCAGTACAATCGTATAAAGGTGCCTTTGCAGAGCGATTTTAACCTTGAATTCAGAAGAATGGGAATAACAGAGGGATATGGAACCGTTTTCTTTTCAAAGGAAACTACAACACTTTTCTCCAAACTTCTTGTAATTCAAGATGGTGGAAAAAAGATTAACCATGTATTTGGGGAGGGGACAAGCCCAAGATTTAGAATGATTAGCAGAGGCTTGAGTAGCATCGGAATCAAAGCAGAGGCTTTTTTAAAGCATTATTCACCACGTATTGTTTATTCAATTGATTTAGCACAAAATACCAACAATTATTTAGTGGGGTTTGATGATGATGTGAACTATGGATATGATTTGGACGATGCTAATGCAGTTCAGCAAAAAACTCAAGAATTAATTGATTATTGGTACGATAGGTGGTTGACGATGCGCCTTACCACAATTGATATTGAGCAACGTCTTGATGACTTTAATGCTGAAAGCATTATTTTGGGGAATATATAAGGAGGTAGCCATGTCAAAAATAGATTTTATAAAAAAGTTATATAACGGAAAAAACTGTTATTCTGATCATATGTCAGATGATGAACTTAATCTTTTGCACATAACCTCAAATGTTGAAGTGCTTATTAAAGAGATGCTGAGTAAGGGAAAGATAATTTTCTTGACAGGGAATCCTGGTGATGGAAAAACCTTTGTTATAAAAGCTGTAGAAGCTGCAATTTCAGAGTATGACGCATATGTGGAAAAGGATATGAATAATATATCAGGCTATGATTCAATTGTTAAAGATATTTTGCAGTGTTATAAGGATCAAAGACCAGCGATTATTGCAGTTAATGAATATCCTTTTATGCAGCTTTGCAGGCATATAAAAAATAAGGCTCCAGATATCTATAAGGAAATAGTTGATGCGAAGAAAAGCGCAATCACATATAGCATATCGCAACCTCTTACTGGAAGAATAGCATTAATAGATCTTAATGAAAGAAATCTTTTGGATGCTGATAGAAATCTTTTGGGCGAGCTTATAGATAAATTTATAGCACTCATATCAGAGGATACTCAGCATAATAAGTGTTTAGAATATAATATAAAAGCCTTATCAATTCCCGAAGTAAAGAAGCAGGTGCTTTCTCTAATACAGCTTGCAGCATCTGAATGTGAGCATTTTGCCATACGTGATATATTGGGAGCGTTAGCATTTATGTTTACTGCATGCTTGACAGAAGAATATGAGGCACAGAAATATTATTCAGCAATTTTCTCAGGCTCCAATCAACTGCTACAAGCCATACAACAATTTGATCCTGTATATTTATCATCTCCTTCACTTGACGAGCAGCTTTGGAATGGCGAGGTGAAGGACGGATGGGTTATTGAGGTCCCTTCAAAATGGCCTAATGATCCTGAGTTTGAAGAGAAGGATACTAATGATGCGATAAAGCTATTTCAAAAAATAAAGAGACAATATTATTTTGAAAATGTACATGGGCATGAGCTTTCAGCACTGCAACCAAGTGAAATTAAAAAATGTACAGATATGTTCAATTGCTTTGATTCTCAAAAGAAAAAGATTAAGGAAAGACTTATTAGAGCTATAAATAAGCTGTTTTTGCCTTCTTCGGATGACAAAAAATCGCTTTATATTTGGACAACTCATAGATATGATATGAGTATTCCTGCTGCAGTTGCAGTTTCAAGTAAATCTATTGATTCAAGTGAGCTTGATATACAAATGCCAAGACCAGCTGATTGGCTGAATGGGTTGGAATATATACCTAATCATATTATCATGACACCAAAAGGAAAAAACGAACCAGTTTTGTGTTTGGATATAGACTTCATCCGTACATTAAATGCCATTGAGGAGGGCTACCCAATCAATCTATTAGCACCTCAGTATGAGCAAGCAGCTTCAATGTTTTTGCAGCAGCTTGATGATAATGGATTTACTGAAGAAAATGATGATGGTGAAATTATTATTGCAAGTCGTCGAAAAAATTATAAAAAATCAGTTTTTATACAAGATGACCAATTTGGGTTTGAGGAGGAATGAAAATGGCAGCAGATACATTAAAAAAGCTTAGCGATGATATATGCAAGGATTTTCTCGGCTTTTATCCAACTACAAATGCTACAAAGCCTCCGCATATTGCCAATGGATTATTCAGATGTTGTACAGGTGAGACGTGCAACACACGAGATGTTCATGAGTGGATAATAAGTGATGGAAGAAAGGGTGCTATGCCATCAGATGAGATCATAACCAAATATCAAGATATTCTTCAAAATGGATATCAAGAAAAGGCCTCTAACATAAAAGAACTTAGATTCCTGCTTGATGATATTTTTGATCAAGATAACGCTGTGTATCCAAGCTACGAGTTTTCTGTAATGACGATAGCTTCGCATTGGATGATTAGAAATAAGGTTTCCTCTGAGGTGGGAATAGGAGATTTCTTGTTTGAAATCCTTTCTAAAAAAATTGATGGAAAACATTCCCCCATAATCGAATTGCTTCAGCAAGCTTTAGCTGATGATACAGATGACATCACAAAACTTGTTAAACCAATCATAGCATTTCCCTCTGATAAAGAGAAAAGGAATGTTGGAGATGTTTTGTATAAAGAGGATGATGAAATTTCTTGGGATTCCACTAAACAGTCAATTCGAGATGGGTTTGATAGACTTGCACTTAATATTGAGAAAATAGGTGAGTCGAAAAACAGCCTGACGGTGCTTAAAAGAGTTGTTAATTTTTCTGTTTTTGCAACATTTTTATATCTTATTCACGGTAATTCGGCTGTGTATAATGAAAGCATGCCTCCGATTGTAATTGATGCAGGTTCCGACCTTGAATCAATAAAGAAAGCTAGTGAGCAAGCATATACTATAGCAAAGAAATCAGTAGAGGATTATTTTGCAAATACTATAAGAGAATGGCTTAAGCCGGTAATTGCAAAAAATACTTTGGAGGAATGCAAAAAATGGATAGATGCTATGATTTTTGCATCTAATGATAGAGAAAATAGTATTAAGCCTGCACTTATCAGCTATTACGAAAGCTTTTGTGGTGAGGATGCAACTCCGTTAGCAGCATTGTCTCGTGCTTTGCAAATTGTATTATATACCTTTGAATACAAAAACAATTCACCATCGGACTTTTGCAGAGTTTTAGGGGTTCGCTCAGGCTTGATTGGGCCGAAAGGAAATAGAGCCAAAACAAAAAGATATTTAGTAAACAGCTTTACATTAGAAACAATCACACTAAGCGCTTTAACAACCGCTGAATTAGAAGAGGGCTTAGAATTAAAGGATTTAGGCGAACGACTTTTTGACGCCTATAATATTTTGATCGGTGCTGATGCTGAACGAGAATATGGCATTTTAGAGCAATACAATATTGCTCAAGCGACACCTGGAGATTTAAGAGGAGATTTAAGTATCAATGCGCAAAAAATTGCAAATACATACATTTCTCTTGGCTTAGGAAAAAAATATGCTGACGGTGTTACCTTGATCGGATGGAGGTTGTAGGAATGAATAACAAGCTATTAACAAGAGTAGTAACTAGACTCATAAATGAATGTGCTGATGCCAAAGAATACGGAGTTTCGCTCGTTACAATTCCTGATTTTGACTATCCGCAATTTGCAGCTTCATTAGATACAAGTCGCAGTATACAGTTGTTTTTCTTAGGCTTTTCAGCACAGCAGGAGCAGGAGTTAACGGCTACCTTACCTAATCTTGGTGTCAATGTAAGCTATGCATATACGGTTGAGGCGGCAGAGCAATCAAGAAATTCAGGAGACGAAAATGTTTTTCGAATTTTAATTATTAAGAGAGCTGAAATTGAAAAAATATCTTCTTTGAGATGGTTCCCTGAAATCACATTAGAAAAAGTATATACAAAAAGCTGTGACATTGTAAAAGAAGAGCTTTCAGGAACTAATGGTGTTATAGACTCTTTGATCAAAGCATTGCGTTGTAAGCCAGTAAGAAGCATCCTTAGCTTTGAGCGAGTGCTGAATTATTTAGCACTTTTGCTGGATACGAAAAATGAAGAGCTTCCTTCTGCAATTAAAGATAATTATTATAAGCTTGGACTATGTGCGGATAAAACTATTGATAGTAAAAACCCAACAACGGATGATTTTGTCGAGAGAATACGTCGTAATCACACTATTGTAGAAAGAATTGGAAACCTTGAGCAAACCGAACGACAAGGTATTACCAATTACTATTCTAAAGACGATGTTAATAAGGAAATGCCTCGCTTAATATTAAACTATTATAAAACAAGAGACATAGAACTGCTTAAGCTTATGGATCTTGATGAGGTGGAATTGTGTCTTAAAGCAGCAAAAAAATCCGGTCCTAATCCTACTCCGCCACCGAAGCCAAAGGGGTCTAGAGTACAGCCAACTGCGTTGGCTGCAGAGCTAATGTTTGATGATAATAGCGAACAGATTAATGATGTATTAGAACAAATAGCTAACGAACTGGATAAGGATGAGGTTAGAAAAAAGACCGAAAAGGTTGATATTGATGTGAATGACATAAAGCTTCAGGTTCATACCGAGCCTATAACAGAGGTGATTGCTGCGGAATTATCAGCCGAGGATGATTTTGGTGGAATAATACGTGCAGATGTGCAAGCACCAGGTGAAGCTATTCGTGATCGTGGTAAATATCCACCAGAGTTATTTAAAAAAGCACACCTAGATGTGGTTTGGAACAGTTTAGAAAAAATTGCCACATTGTTGACTGATGGTGAATCCATATCAGAAAGCTTGAAGTCTTTTATTGCATCAAGAGACAAGATTGTCTCGTTCCGTAAACGCTTGCAGGATTCTCCTATGCTACAGGTTCTTGCTCGGTATCAATTATTTGCAGATTATTTAAAGGCATATGAAAAGCTTCTCAATTCCATAAACGAGGACTTTCCTAAAATTTGGAGCATATCAGCTTCCAAAGCAAAAGAAATAATCAATATGATTATGTCATTGGATTATGTATTTATTATTGGAGAATCAAAGCTACATGCTATTCCTACTCCGTTACACCCGTTATACCTTTGGAAGTATATTGAACTTGCAAAGGAAATGCTTTCAAGTAAAGGCATTAATGATACTGAGATATGCCATTTGTCTGATGATGATAAAGCATTTATAATTCGTAAGGCAGACGATATACCCGATCCCTTGTCCGTTATGCTTGTGCCGGTAACAATATCTTCTAACGGTGCTGCATTTTTGCCTCTTTCGGGAAGAATAGGAATGCTACCGATATATTCAAATCAGCCTCAGATTAATCAAAGTGAAAATGGCATAGATATCCTTGAACAGCAAATTGTAAGATATCTATGTTTGTATCCGCACGCAGGTATGATGCTTAAGCTTGCTGTGATTGATCCTCCTTCAGTTGAAGTGGTTGTTTCTATGCTCAAGGCGCTTAATAATGATAAAGAATTCAATATAAAAGGCATTGAGGTTTCTATTTTCAGAACTAAAGAGGTTAATAACGATTGGGTTGAGATTGAAGACGAGTCATTGAATGATGGTATGTTAGGAAAGATAAGGGGTAAGCGTAGCTTGAATTTTAAGCTTAAGATTGCAGATCAACGTCGTTCCTATACACAAATTTTAGCTGAGCTATCTCAACAACAGCATCTTCTTGTCATTTTTGATCCTAATGAGGTGAAAATTGAAACTGCTCAGAATAATAAGCATATTCATCTGCATCCTTTATGCGTTCCTAAAATATATAAGTACGATCCTGTTGATGAGAAGGTTGATATTAGACCTGCAAGTGAGGGTGGTATATTTACAATTTATTCGAGTATTATAGAAAAATTGAATGAGCAGCCATCCACATTTAGTCATACAGCAACCTATTTTCATACTCCGCTCAAGAGAGAAACATATGATAGCTTTTTGCAAAAATCTGATTGGCTTGTTATCCTGGATCAAAGCTTGAAAAGCTGGGATATATCACTGCGTGCAGCAAGTGAAAAGCTTTTCTATAGAGAGGATAGCTATCGTTCAATTGGCATTTATTCAAATAATTGCAAAAAATTTATCGTAGGATATGACATATTGGTTAAAAAACTCGGCAACTTTATCCCTAAACAAGATGGGCTTAAAAACATAATTGGAGCTATAAGGGAAATTAATGATGACGGACTCCTAAGCATCGTATCACATACTTCAAATAGGATCTTCGATCCTAATCATGGTAAAGGGAGTTTAGGAACAGCTATTGCAGCAATCAACTATAAGAAAAAACATTCTGATGCACTTATTGTTGGCTTGGATACACAATTAGCTCAAGAATGGCTTACTGACAGAGATGATGGCAAGCTCCCGGATCTTATCGGAATACGTGCGGATGATAGTGGTGAGGCAACAATAGACATCATAGAGGTAAAAACCTATAACGATAGTCCGAACTCCTTCATTATTAACGATAACAGAATTTCAGGTCACGCTGTTGAACAGGCTTCAGTTTTAGAAGAGCTTGTAAAGGAAATGTTTGGTTCTGTAGAAAAGATAACCACTGTTTCAAGAAGAGAGATTCTACGAGAACAGGTGTTTGAAGCACTTTTCCAGGCTGAGTTTGATCCAAAAGATAAGCTTAACTATAGTGAGCATCTAAACCTACTTTTTGCAGGTCAGTATAAGCTTGTGGTGAATAAAAATATTGCCTTTATAGATTTTGAAAATGCAGAAAGTAGTACGGTATCGTATAAAGGAATGGAGTCATATGCAAATGACGATTTTCTGCTTACCATCATAGGAAGCAAAGAAATTCAAGCTATATTGTCCGATATAGAGTTTAACGAGGCGGTTGAGACTCCTGGAATTAAAGCTTTTAACGAGCAAGACGATACTGAAGTTGCAGATCCTGATGCAACACCTGTCAAGAATTCTAATAGCATTGATAATACTAAATCAAGGGATAAGCATGAAGAGCCAACTGATACATCTATAGAAGCACAAAAAAAGGAATGTGATTTAAAGGTGCTTGAGGAAAAATGTGCAAAAATCAATAAGGTATTTAGAGATTATAATATAAACGCTTATCTGGTAACGGTTGAGAATGTACAAGAGGCAGCACGATTTACTAGATTTTCAGTAGAACTTAAATCCGGCGAATCTATAAGAAGTATAGAAAAGTACAAGTCTGATATCGGTAGACAGCTTGAGGCGAATGGTGAAATTTTGATAAACCACATTAAAGGCACAAAATATATTTCAGTTGATGTTCCATTTGCTGGTTCTGGTAATGTGCTAAATCTTACTGATCATCTTGCAATGTTAGACGAACGAAAGGGTAACCTCGATGTTATAGCAGGACAAATGGCAGATGGTACCTTTGATATAGTTGATATTGCAGGAGCTCCACATATGCTTATTGCGGGAACTACCGGTTCGGGTAAAACTATTTTCCTACACGCTATGCTTGTCAGCTTATTGCATCAATATTCAGCAGATGAGCTTGAGGTTCTTATTATAGATCCTAAGCAGACGGACTTCATTTTCTTTGAAGGAATTCCTCACTTATATGGTGGTAAGGTTGTGATTGATGCCGAGGAAGCCCTTGAAAGAATCCAAGAGATTAACACCAAGGATAAAGAAGAGCGAACTGCGGCTCTGCGCTCTTGCAAGAGTAAGGATATCGAATCATATAACGCCAAAAATCCTAATAACAAGATGAAACGTCTTGTTGTAGTGATTGATGAGTATTCTGACTTGATTCAAGCTGCAGAAATGAATGGGACACGTAAGGAATTTGAAAAGAATCTCCTTATGTTGTTGCAAAGAGTTCGTAATCTTGGAATTCATTTGATTATAGCAACACAGAGACCATCTGCACAAATAGTTACAGGAGCATTGAAGGCGGTTATACCATTTAGAGTTTCATTCAGATTGCCTTCACACACAGACTCTCAAACTATCCTAGATATGTCGGGCGCTGAAAATCTTCTTGGTAAAGGAGATATGCTTATGGTGACAGAGACTGATACAAAGCGAATGCAGGGCTTGTATATATCTGAAGACGAGCTTGAGGAATTTTTGAATAATATATAAAGGAAGGTGAAACACATGCAGACAATATCACACTCTGACTTTGTAGTAGGTATTTTTAAAAAAGAGTTAAAGAACAGATTCCTTTGTGAAGTCAATATTGACGGAGAAGATGTTGTCTGCTATGTGCCATCTTCATGCCATTTAAGTAATTTTCTTAAGCTTGAGGGGAAAAAGGTTTTGTTAATTCCTACTCAGACACAAAATACACGAACAAAGTACGCTTTATTTGCTGTGCCATATAAGAAAAACTACATAATATTGAACACTTCTATGGCGAATAGAGCAATCGAAGCATCAATAAAAAGCAGACGCTTTTGTTATTTAGGGAATCGAAGTTGTATTATTAAAGAACGTTCTGTTGATGGATACAAAGCTGATTTATTTATACCTGAATCAAATACTATTGTTGAGGTAAAAAGCATAATTTCCTTAAATGATAATGCAATATTTCCAACTGTTTATTCGGAAAGAACACTTAAACAATTAGATTTAATATTGAACATGTTGAAAAAGGGGTACAAGGTATGCTTTATCCTAGTATCTCTCCATCCATATGTTAAAAGTATTAAAATTGATACAAATTCTGAATTTTATACAGAATTAGATAAATGCATGAAAGCCGGTTTGGTTTTGAAGGCATACACCTGTCGCTTGCAGAGCGATGTTATTTTAATAGACAAAGAAATAAACATAACATATTAAGGAATATTAAGGAGATAAAAATGGAACTTACATTATTTTCATCTGATAGCAGTAGCCAATACAAAAAAGATATATACAATGTTATTGCGGCTCCATATAATTCGGAGTATCGCTTTAGATATCGTGCTCAATATATAGATTCACAATTACATGCGCAATTGAAGGAAAATGCATTGGCTGGGGATAAAACACTTTTGATGTTTAGAACTAATTCGGATAAAGCAGGGATAGAGTCATTTATGGTTCCTATTAGATGGGCAACTATTAAAAAAACATATTTCAGCAATGAGATATGTATTATTGATTTTGTGATCAATGACTATCCTGAATTTAGTCAGGAGTTTAAAGAGGCTTCGATTAGTAAGGTGGCTAATCAAAACTATAGTGAGAGATTTTTTAGTGAAGGAGAAAGAAAAACAAAATATGTTTTGAACTATATTCCCAATGTTGTGACAAGGGCAAAGTGTGATTATGATAGACAGGAATACTTGTGGATATCGATAATACAAGCACTAAGGCATTATGCTACATTTTCAAACACATCATTTTTTCGAACTCTTCTTCCTAAAAATAAAAAGGAGATATTCCCAAAAAGTTTGAAAATCAAAGAGTCACAATATAAAGAAATTGAATTGTGGCATTTTTGCTCTGAAGATACTAAATCAAAAATCTCAAATGTTGAAATTCAATATGATGCAAATTATTTAAATTCTGTTTTGGGTACAAAAGATTGTGTTGAATGTAGATATGATAGAGTTACATATGGTTTTCAAGCACTTAAAGGGGAAAAAGGACTAAAAAGTCAAATTACATTTAGAGTGACTTCGTTAGATGAAAATAGACAAATTGCTTATGATACTGAAACAAAAATATGCATACCAGTTATATTGCAAAAGAAAATAATGAAGAATTACATCCGTGCATTGATTACATTTGTTGGCAGTGTTTGTCTTGTTGCGTTTACATCGTTAATTGCTTTGAAGTCTAGTGGAATTCCTGATTGGGCGTTTATAGCAATGTTAATAATTGGAGCAATTGCTCCTTCGGTTAGTTGGCTAATGTCTGGAGGTGAATAATTATGAAATATTCTAATTTTAAAAAAGCGTTATCAAAAGCTTGGGCACAAGATACCGCATACCACAAGGATGCTCCTCATTGGACACCGGATAATCCTGCTCTTGGACAATGCGCTATAACAGCTCTTCTATTTAACGAATATTTTGGCGGAAAAATTTTTAGCGGAATATCAGATTCAGGAATTGTTCACTATTGGAATAAAAAATTTGGGTTTAAAATTGATTTGACAGCACAACAATTTGATCATAAAATTGTATTTCATAGTATTACTGAATGGGAAAGAGAAAAATTACTTTTAACAGGTGATGTATTGCAAAGATATAATATTTTAAAAGAGCGTGTGGCATCATATTATAGATAAAAAGACAATCTTGTATGAATTGATGCTAGCATCACTGTAGAATTTAAAATTGTCTTAATAACAACAAAGCAGCAGACCGATGGTCTGCTGCTTTGTCATATATTCGATTATCTAAAATCATCAAGCCAAGTTTTGAACTGTTCGAGAGTTATTTCGCCGTTATAGCATTTTTTACGCTCGGCACGGGCGATTTTGCCAAACTGCTTGAACTCATCTTTAGTGAT
>CAKSHP010000039.1 GCA_934457145.1 uncultured Clostridia bacterium
ATGCTCGGCAACCGTTGACCTCATGGAGCTTGATCTTCTCAGCGGAAGCGCTTCGTTTATCAAGAGCGGCGCGGCAAAGCATGTCAGGACGGTATTTATATGTTTGTTCAAGCGCCATCTGTCTTTTCCACTGCTCAATATTTTTATGATGCCCGGATAAAAGCATCTCCGGAACGGTTTTTGACATAAAGCAATACGGACGCGTATACTGCGGATATTCCAAAAGCGAATTATAATGCGACTCTCCCGTATAGCTTTCCGTTTCCGAAAGCACGCCCGGAACCATTCTCGCCACTGCATCTATAACTGCCATTGCGGGAATTTCTCCGCCCGTGAGCACAAAATCACCTATTGAAATCTGCTCATCCACTATCGTTTCTATTATTCTTTCATCAACGCCCTCATAATGACCGCAAAGAATTACAATATGTTTTTTTTCAAGCAGCCTTTTTGCGGTATTTTGATTAAACACGCTCCCTTTCGGCGACATGTAAACCGTGTGCGGTTTATATCCCAGACCGTCCGTAACGCTTCGGTAGGCATCGTAAATCGGCTGAGCCGCCATAAGCATACCGGTTCCTCCGCCGTAAGGATAATCGTCTACTCTGCGGTGTTTATCGTTTGAATACGAACGTATCTGCACAAAATTCAAATCTATCAAATCATCCTTTTGCGCGCGCCCTATTATACTGCCGCCCAAAACCGCCTCAAGCATTTCGGGAAACAGCGTCAGCACATCAAATCTCATTTCAATCTCCGTTCCGCCGCCCTGCGCCGACACAAATTATAATCAAATATCCCTTATCCGCAGGGCAAAAACAATAAGAGATTTAACCGCCCGCGCGCTTTAAAAATTCGCACCGGTAATTGATTTTTTACCGAAGGTATGGCACAAAATAAAGCTTCGCATTATACTTTTAATCAAGCAGTCCGTCAATAATATGCACAAAACATTCTTCTTTATCTATATCAACGCTTAAAATAACTTCATCTATCACCGGCAAAAGAATGTCACGCCCGCCGCTTTCAGGCTCAACAACATACACATCATTGCATTTTTTTGTGCTTATAACGTCTTTTATCTTTCCCAAAACATTTTTGTTTTCGTCTATCACCTTTATACCTATCAAATCACAGATATAATAGCCTTCCTCCGGTTCGCCGAGCTGTTCGCGCTTAACATAAATCACGCAGTTTTTAAGCTTTTCGGCATCGTCTATTGAATTTATCTTATCAAGTTTTAAAATAACATTGTTTTTTTGATACCTTACCGACACTATGTCATATTTTTCATCGTTTTTTTCAAGATAAATGCTGTCAAGTTCTTCAAAAGTCTCGGGATAATCAGTCCACGATACAACCTTAACCTCACCGCGGAGGCCATGCGTGTTTACAATTTGCCCTACCTGCAAAGTTTTATTTCTCATATTTTAAAAGTCCGCCTTTCGCAAACATTTTTATCAAAAACATATTAAAAACGGCGTGCAACAAAAACATTTTGCCACACGCCCTTTGAGCATAAAGAATATAATTTTCTTTATGAATAATCAGCCGATAATTTCAACAACAGCACGTTTATTTTCATGACTCGCCGCTGCTTTAACAACCGTTCTGATAGCCTTTGCAATACGGCCCTGTTTTCCGATAACCTTGCCCATATCGCTTTCTGCAACACGAAGCTCAAGCACGGTTTTGTCGTCTTCTTCAATGACTGTAACGCTTACCGAATCGGGATCATCAACCAAAGCCTTTGCCAAAGTTTCCAATACTTCTTTCATAGTCGTAAAACCTTTCCTTTCTACAATTAAAGAATATCAGCCTTTTTCATCAATTTTTTAACTGTATCAGTAGGTTGAGCGCCGTTTGCAATCCATTTTTTTGCAAGCTCTGCATCAATTTTAACGTTTGCATGCTCGATCATAGGATTGTAAGTACCGATCTCTTCAATAAATCTGCCGTCTCTGGGATATCTTGAATCTGCAACAACAATTCTATAAAAAGGAGACTTCTTTGCACCCATTCTCTTTAATCTGATTTTTACTGCCATAACTGTATTTCACCTCCAAATAATAATCAACATCGCCGTTTAGGCTATTTAATACGGGCAGTTGTATATGCCGCCCATGTTAAACACATTTTTTAAAAGGGCATCTTCATTCTTTTAAACTTCTTTTTTCCGCCCGGAGACGTGAATTTTTTAACCATACTGCGCATTTGCTCAAACTGCTTTAAAAGCGCATTCACGTCAGACACTTTAACTCCCGCGCCGTTTGCTATTCTGACCTTGCGCGAAGCATTTATAATTTCCGGTTTTTTTCTTTCCTTAGGCGTCATAGATCTTATAATCGCCTCGGGTCTTGCAAGCTGTTTTTCATCTATCGATATATCTCCCGGAAGCTTTGAACCAATACCGGGGAGCATTTTTATAACGTTTTCCAAAGGACCCATTTTTTTAATCTGCTGAAGCTGGTTTAAAAAGTCCTCCAGGTCCATTTGCCCTTTTGTAAGCTTTTCTTCAAGCGCTTTGGCTTCTTTTTCGTCAAATGCCTCCTGAGCTTTATCTATAAGGCTTAAAACATCGCCCATACCAAGAATTCTTGAAGCCATTCTGTCGGGATAAAAAGGCTCAAGCTCGTTTAGCTTTTCTCCCATTCCGACATATTTAATGGGCTTTCCTGTCACGCTGCGCACCGAAAGCGCCGCACCGCCCCTTGTGTCGCCATCGAGTTTTGTAAGTATAACTCCGTCGATACCGAGCTGCTCATTAAAGCTTTCTGCAACATTTACCGCATCCTGACCTGTCATTGCGTCAACAACAAGCAGAATTTCCGAAGGCTTTACACAATCTTTAATATTTTTTAATTCATCCATAAGCTCTTCATTTATATGAAGTCTGCCGGCTGTATCTATAATAACCGGATCGTTGCCGTGCTGTTTTGCATGTATAACGGCTTTTGACGCAATATCCACCGGGTTTTTGCTGTTTTCCTCGGCAAACACCGGGATGTCGAGCTGATTTCCCACAACCTGCAGCTGCTTTATTGCCGCCGGACGGTAAACATCGCATGCCACAAGAAGCGGACGTTTTGAAAGCTGTTTTCTTATTTGTCCGGCAAGCTTTGCACACGTTGTTGTTTTTCCGGCACCCTGCAGCCCGACAAGCATTATAACTGTCGGCGGGTTATTTGAAAAATTAAGCTTTGCCTGGGTTTGTCCCATAAGCGAAGTAAGCTCGTCATTTACTATTTTTATAATCTGCTGTCCGGGTGTAAGGCTTTCGAGCACCGCTGCTCCGACTGCTTTTTCGGAAACGTTTTTAACAAACTCTTTAACAACCTTAAAGTTAACGTCTGCCTCCAAAAGCGCAACCTTAACCTCACGCATCGCTTCTTTAACGTCTGCCTCGCTAACCTTTCCTTTGCCTTTCAGCTTTTTAAACACATTTTGCAGTTTTTCTCCTAAACCTTCAAATGCCATTTACTAACTCCTTTTACAATACGCTTTCTATTTTTTCAATCCCGTAAATAATCTCTTCCGCCAAATTAGAATTTTCATCAGCATTTTTTTGCTGTTTTATTTTTGCGGCACTGTTTTTTACAATTGAACACACCGTTGTAATTTCTAAAAACTTTTCGGATAAATGAAGTGCGCTTTCATATTCTGTAAGCTGTTTTTCTCCGCGCTTTATATTATCTCTCACGCCTTGCCTCGTTATGTTCATATGCTCGGCAATTTCTGAAAGCGACAAATCCTGATTGTAATACAAATCCAATGCATCCGCCTGCTTTTTTGTTAAAAGCGGCAAATAAAACTCCAAAAGCGTACCGATGCTTAAGTTTTTACTGTCCATAAATCACACCTCTGTGTCTGCGCCGGAATAACGCATAAAAATCAAATCAAGCATCCGCTTAGAGGTACAGGTGTAAAGCTTTTTCGCTTTACACCTGTATTATTCTACACGCTTTTTTTCAATTTGTCAAGTGTTTTTTGAAATTTTTTTATAATTCGTCTTCGTGCAAAACCACTCCTGCCGACTTAAGCCGCTCCTGCAAAAGCGATATATCAAGGTTTTCAAAATCATTACAAAGCGCTGCCGCTGTGCCCGCAGCCTGTCCCGTAACCGCGCACGGCGGAATAACTCTTGAAATATCCCACATATTGTCGGTAACGCTTATATTTCTTCCCGCACAGGCAAGATTTTTTATATCGCTGCCGTAAAGCGTTTCAAACGGTATTTCATAGACCGGACCTCTTTTTCTCCAGTCGGATATAAGGCCTATGCTGCTCTCAAAACGCTTGTGCATCTCTTTATCGTCTAAAACATACTTGCCTTCAATTCTTCTTGTCATGCGAAGCTGAGGCATCGTTGCAATTGTAACGGGTTCATATGCATCGTCTTTTGCTTTTTTCTTTTCAAAATCCTTTAACACCTGTTCATGTGACATACAAAGCATTTCGCTTATTTCATCGCCGTCAATGCCGCTAAAGCGTCTTTTGGTAAGCGGAGGCGCTTCACTTCCTGTTTTATCCTCGTCAGGAACTTCCGAAAAGCCGAGCATATTAAGCTTTAAACCGTCTTTTGTGTTTGCATAGCTCCACGCCGCAAGCACATTTTGCGGTTTAAACAAAGCCGTTTCCGCTCCCGAAAATTTGCACATATCCGCATCGCCCGTTGCATCAACAACGCTTTTAACCGCATATGCCCCTCTTCCGGACTTGTTTTCAACAATAACCGCACAGATTTTTTTATCTTCAACAACGCAGTCGCAGATAACCGTGTCATACATTATTTTAACGCCCGCTTCTTTTAATATCCGCTCCATATCAAGCGCAAACAGCTGAGGATTAAACTGAACCTCGTATCTCGTTTTTGCTTTTTCTGCATCAGTTCCGTTTTCAATCCACGGTTTGGGATATTTATCCTGAACGCATCTTTTCATTGAAAGCCTTAAAAGCTCCTCTGCCTGCGAAAAGCTTACCTGTTTGCCGCAGCCGTCGCACAAGGGAAGATAAATCGTCACAAGACCGGCCGTTGCAAGTCCGCCTAAGATGCACTGTTTTTCAGCCAGAATAACACTTGCCCCGTTTCTTGCCGCCGCCAAAGCAGCGCTTACACCGGCAATTCCCCCTCCCGCAACGAACACGTCATAGCTTTCTTTTACGGGGATTTGTTTTTCTTTTTGAATAATTACGTTCATTCGTTTTTTCCTCACTTTATATAAAATTCAAAGGATATTTTCTTTTCCGACAACCGGTATTTTTCAATAAGTTCGGGACCGCAGCTGTTTGAACCGACACCTGACACCTTATAGTCAATTCTGATATTTGTTAAATCGTTTTTAAACAGTTCATCGGTATGCGTTGCATCAGTAAGAGCTTCTGTGCTGTAATTTGACACGTTAAATTCAAATTCATTATCCGTATAAAACTCAATTCCGTTATCCATTTTAAGATATTTTGTTTTTGTGTGGTTGCCGTGCTCCTGAGGCATTATATACGGCACATATTCGTTTTCCGCAACGGACTTATACTTTCCTATTTTGCTGTGGTGGCACATATCTGCATAGTTTTCCTTCTCACCCATGCCGAAATATTCAAATCCGTCGTTTGCTTTCGGGGATTTTATTTCAAAACCGAGTCTGGGAAGGTAGGTTTTAAATTCCTCTTTAACATCACCGTTTAAGCTTACTTTCACGCTGCCGTCTGCAAAAAATTCATATTCGGCAGTGTATTTAAACACCGGCCATCTTGAAATTGCGCTCATTGCTCCGTTTACGGTTATTTTGTTTTCACTTACGGTGCAGTCATAAACCTTGTTCATTAAAATATTTAAGTTTTCACCGCAGCGGTTATCGCCGTTTACCAGTCCCCACTCAAATTTAATTCTTCTGTCATTATCTGTAGGCGCCCGCCATGCAGTAAGACGCACAGGCTCGCAGATTTGCTCTCTGCCGTCTTTTATAAAGCTGTCAATCGCTCCGTAGTGTTTATTAAATCTGATTTTGCAGTTATCTGCGCTTATATATGCAAAAATGCCATCCTCTTTAATTTCCGCTTTTTTATCGCACACATAAACCTTTTCAATTTCACATTCAGCCCTGTGCTGCACCATGGCAACTTCATAATCGTTTTTATCCTTTAAGCTGATATTTACAAAAGCGCCGTATTTGCATTTTTTAGGATATGAAAATTCCAAATCCAAAACCGCAGACTCATGAGGAGCAATATCCGGCGTGAATTTTCTTATAGCAACTTCATTTCCGTCCACACAAAGGCTCGCATAAAGAGTGTATTCGTTTAAATTTGTAAAATCAAAAAGATTTGTAACCTTTAATGTGTTGTTTTCATATTCGGTTTTAATATTCTGGTATGCGTATTTTGCCTCAAGCGAACCGGCTTTAAAGCTTCTGTCGGCAAAAACAAGTCCGTCGCAGCAGAAGTTGCCGTCATCGGTTGCCTCGCCGAAATCGCCGCCGTACATATAAACTCCGTCAACCATAACGGTGTGATCTGCCCATTCCCATATGCAGCCGCCTATAAGCTTTTTCCTTTTATAAAACGCCTCCACATAATCATACACATCTCCCGGTCCGTTTCCCATAGCATGAGAATACTCACATAAAAACACCGGGCGCATGTCTTCTTCGTCGGCTTTCTTTATAAGCGAGCAAACATCCGTATACATAGAACTTCTAACATCCACATCGGCTTTATCGCCTGTAATGGATGCACTTTCAAAATGCACAAGACGGCTGTTGTCGCGGTTTTTGCACCATGCAATCATAGCATCGTGATTTCTTCCTATATTGCTTTCATTTCCCATAGACCACATAATAACGCAGGCATGGTTTTTATCTCTTTCAACCATTCTTTCTATTCTTTCAACAAATGCTTCTTCCCACTTAGGCTGTCTGCATATCCACTGGTCGTTTTGATCATACTGATATCCCGCATGCCTTGATGCAAATCCATGCGTTTCAATATCAGTTTCGTCTATAACATAAAAGCCCATTTCATCACACATATTCAAAAACTCGGGCGTCGGCGGATAATGAGAAGTTCTTATGCAGTTTATATTAAGCTGTTTCATTTTTAAAAGCTCGTCTTTTATAAACCCTTCCGTTTCGCAATATCCGTCTGTCGGGTGCGTGTCATGGTGATTAACGCCTTTAAGCTTAACGCTCTCTCCGTTTATCAAAAGTTCGCCGTCTGCCGACACGCTAACCTCTCTCATACCAGCCTTTATCGGAATAAACTCAGTCTTTCCCATAACAACAACCGTATAAAGATAAGGCTTTTCAGCATTCCATAAAACGGGATTTGAAAGATCGGTTTTGTTGCCGTTTTGGTCATATATTTCATAATTATCACAGCTTACATAGATATTTTTAGTGTCTGCCGAAACGTCAATATCTTTGATATGTCCTTTTTCTCTTGAAAGCAAATACACATCTCTGAAAATTCCGTTAAGCCTGAAAAAGTCCTGATCTTCAAGATAGCTGCCCAAACACCATTTTAAAA
The DNA here is from genome assembly GCA_934457145.1 of uncultured Clostridia bacterium. Classification (GTDB taxonomy): domain Bacteria; phylum Bacillota; class Clostridia; order UBA1381; family UMGS1253; genus CAKSHP01. Next base: position 7,522 of record CAKSHP010000039.1, read on the forward strand.
CCTTTGCGCGAAGATTGTTCTTGCCTTCTTTTATATATTTTGTTATATCAAACTCAGCCTGCAAATGAGAGCCTTGCGAAAAGCCTACATATTTATCGTTTATATAAAGATAAATGCATGAGCAAACACCTTCAAACACTATGTATGTTTCACGCTCCGCCCAGCTTTTTTCAATTTCAAAATCAAAGCTGTACACACCGCACGGATTATCGTCCGGCACATACGGCGGATCAACCGGATACGGATAGTTAACGTTTGTGTAATACGGCGCCTCATAACCGTGCATCTGCCAGTTTGAAGGAACCTTGATTGTGTCCCATTCATCATTTTCAAGCTTTGCGTCTATGTCTCTTTCAAAATATTTAAACTGCCAGTCTCCGTTAAGAAGCTTGTAAAAATCAGATTTTGTCTTATCGCCTTCAAGCGCCGCCTCAAGACTCTGATAAGGTATGTAGTAGCTTCTCTGTTTTTCGCGGTTTTCGCTTATTTTTTTTAAATTTTCATACTCTCTCATTTAATTTTTCTCCTTTTCATTATTTTCATCATCCGCCACAGCCGGTATAAACTGTTCGGCAAATTTTCCTTTTCCTCTGTGCTTAACATAAAAATATCCAATAACGCTAAACACCACTGCTCCTATAAAATTGACAAACAAATCCTTCATCGTATCTATAAGCCCGATATCCAGATATCCGTTTATATTAAGCTCGTTTCCGTTTACGCTCACCTTTGATATATTGTCTATCAAAACAGCATGATTTGTTTTGGTGCTGTCAAGCATGGTTGACGATATAAAGTTTACGACGGTGTCTTTTTGCATATCGGTTTTCAAAATCATATCGCATGAAAACTCGAAAAACTCCCACAACACCCCTATCGTCATTGAAAAACAAAACGCAACCACTGCCAGATATATCGGCGAAAGAGTGAATTTTGTTTTTTTGTTTCGGTTTAATATATCAACCAAGGCAAATCCGACCGCCGCGCACAAAAATCCATTAACCGTGTGAAGCATTGTGTCCCAATAGGCAAACCGTATGTAATAGCTTTGCATTTCGCCCAAAATCTCTGCTGCAAAAATAAACAAAAGTATAATTATTTCAAGCGTAGACGGCAGCTTTATTCCAAAATTTTTTTCAACAAATGCCGGTATCAGAAACAAAACGAGCGACAGCACACACACAAACACATGCTCGTAGCGATGCTCAACAAATGCCATCACAATCGCTGCGATAACAAACATTCGCAAAATAACATAAACCGCAAAAACGCTTTTGTTCTTTTTTATGTATTCTTTAAGCCCCGGAAGCCTTTTTTCTTTTTTATTCTTCCTCAAATAACCGCCTCCTGTCTTCCATTTCGCAAATCATTATAATATACAGCTTTCAAAAAGTCAATAACATTTTTGTAAAAAAGCGGCCAAAGTGCATGTATTTTTATGCGCCAAAGCCGCTTTGTAATATGTAAGAAATTTTTTTATCAAAATTCGTTTATAATAATGCTGCATTTTTCTGCCTTACCTGTCAGCGACAGATAATTTTTATCATAGTCATTTACCGTTGCAAATGCGCCGAAATAATGCTTAAAGAAAATTTCCGTGCCCATATTGTCTGATATAATTCTGATTTTTATGTTCTTTTCATCATCCGTTTCAAGCGGCATTATCAGCTCTTCTGCGTCAAATTCTTTTACCGAAACAGTCTTTTCTTTTAAATTTATATTTATGCTGTTTCCGAAAAGCTCAATTGACATATCACTTTCGGCTTTTGAAATTTCAAGAGTTATATCAACAGGATTTTTTTCAAGTTCGCATTTAAAGCCTGTAAGATCGCAAATTTCTTTTGCAGTGCTTTTTTTGTATGCCTTCTTTATTTCATCCGTCGGTTTTATACAAAGGCGGCAGGCGTCGTCAAGATACAGCTCGCAAAACGCGCTCATTGAGCTTGCGAATGTTTTTGTCGGTATTTTAGTAAATCTGTTCCAGCTTACGCGAAGCACACGTCCGCCAAGTCCCGAAAATGACTGTGAGGCGTATGCTCTTCCGTATCCCATTTTCTGCGTTTCGGAAACATTAAAAAATCCCTTTTCACAATCAAAATTGCCAACTGCATAATAATCGTTTGCTCCGGTGAACACCCATTTTTGCTTATCGCCGACGGTAAGCGGATAAATGTCGGGACACTCTCTTTCGTCTTTCGGAAAATAAGAACATATTTTGTCCCATTTTATAAGATTATCAGACTTAAAGAACACAAACTCGCCCGCTCCGGCATACAACGCCATAACATAGCAGTCGCATTTTTCATTATATATAACCTTCGGATCTCTGTTGCCTTTTTTTATGTTGTTTATAATCGGATTGTTTTCATATTTTACAAATGTCTTTGCCCCGTCTGTGCTGTACGCCATGCACTGCACAAAATCCTTTTCTCCGCCCTCTATAATATTGTCGGTTCCGGCAGCAGTGTAAAACAAAACAAGAGTGTCATGCTCGCCGTTTTTAAGCTTTAACAAATTATTTTTATCGATTACCGCGCTGCCCGAATACATTGCTCCCAATTTGTCGGGATAAAGCGCTATATCCTTTTCCGTCCAGTTAATAAGATCTTCGCTCACAGCGTGTCCCCAGTGCATATTTGCCCAGCCACGGCCTGCCGGGTTATGCTGATAAAACATATGATACTTTCCTTCATAGAACACAAGCCCGTTCGGATCGTTTATCCAGCCTTCACCCGCCGTGAAATGCACTGCCGGGCGGATTTTTTCTTTTTGAATTTCCTTTTTATCCGAAAACTCAAACTCCTTTTCTTCATCGCAGCAAATCTCAATATCGCAATTTAAAAATTTTCTCAAATCATAATGCATAAAATATTTCGGTTTTTCAAAATTCAACTTCACATCAAGGTTTAAAAGGAGCTTTCCTTTTTCAAAAAATTTAACATGCTGTTTTTGCGCCGCTTCGTCGCACGGCAAAATCAAATATCTTTTTTCATTTGTAATAACCATCTTTAAATTTCTCCTCTTTTGAAATGTCATATCATAAATGCAAAACTGTGTATTTTTATTATATCATCCTTTTTTTGTTATGTCAACTTTTCACGCAGCTGCAAATATTTATTTTTTGTTGCAATTCCTCCCCTTATATGACGCATTTGTTTATTTTTTTCAAGCACTTTTTTTACCTGTGCATACAATGCGGGGTTAATTTTTTTTAATCTGCTGCTAACGTCTTTATGTACGGTCGTCGTTATAATGATACTTTTTGTCAAGCCCTATGTCGGTCAGTAGTTTTAGGTATATGTCAACCTGTCCGGCGGGCGATACTTCAATACGGTCGATAACCTGTTTTAACATCTCGTTTGTAATCTCGGCGGAGTTTAATATGTCGCCGATGGTTTTGAAGGTATCAACAAGACCGATTTGCAGCTTGTCGCCCTGTGTAATTCCGTACCGTGCCATTTTCAGCTTTTCTTCAAGGTGTTTTATTTCGGCATTTATCGAAGATGTTTTCTCTTTTAAATCGTCCATTGATATAACCTCATTGTCATACATATCAATGTATTTCTGACGGCTTTTTTTGAGCTTTTCTATTTCTTTTTCAAGCTCTTTTTCAGTTTTTCGGTTCTTGTTCATCGGCTCGTAGCTTTTGTTGAAGTCGGATACGATTTTTTTGATAACTCTCTGCTTGTCCGAGATAAGCCCAGAGAGGTATTCTTTGATTGAGGTCAAAAGCTCGCCCTCGTCGATACTGATTTTGTTATTGCATGTGTCTTTGCCCTGTGAGTTTCGTCCGCAGCACACCCAACTGATTTTTTCGCCGTTTTTAACCTTGCGCTTTGTACGGCGGAAGAAATGTCCGCAGTCGGTGCATTTAATCAGGGTGCTGAATATGTTTTTGCAGTTTCTTCTCGTGCCATCAGCTTTGAATTTCGTTGAGTTTTCCGCCATAATACGCTGTGCCTTTTCATAGGTTTCGCGGTCTATGATTGCAAGGTTTCGCCGCTCAAAGATTTTCCATTGTTCTCTTGGTATATTCGTTCGCTCATTTGTCAGGAAATCTTTGATTTCCTGTTTTCCGTTTGCAATTATGCCGGTGTAAATTTCATTTGCTATCAGTCTGCAAATTGCGTTTTGGGACCATTTATATCCCCGCTTGGTTTTTATGTTCCTTTCGTTCAGTATCTTGGCGATTTTGCTTGCGCCCAGATTGTCGTTGATATACATTTTATAAATCTGCCGTACGATGTCCGCCTCAAATTCGTTGATATTGAGATTAAA
>CAKSHP010000040.1 GCA_934457145.1 uncultured Clostridia bacterium
AAAATCCCATTACTGCGGCGTTTTCGAGCAAAAAAACAGAACCGCAATTTTGTATCAAAATCACGGTTCAGATTTGGCGGAGAGAGAGGGATTCGAACCCTCGGAACGCTATTAACGCTCACACGATTTCCAATCGTGCGCCTTAGGCCAGCTCAGCCATCTCTCCACAACTGTTAAAACATCGTCAACGCATAATAGTATATCATATGCATATGAAAATGTCAAGATATTTTTTTGCAAAAAGACGAAAAATCGAAAAGCTCTCAAAAAATTAATAAATAAGTTTTAAATAATAGGATTAAAATATTGACATAAAATAAAATTTAAGATATTATTAATATTGGCGAAATGCGTGGAAAGTTTTTAAAAATTTAGGAGGCGCTGTTTTGGAAAAGCTGATGATAATTGACGGCAACAGTATTATAAACCGTGCGTTTTATGCAATACGTATGCTTAATACAAAAGATAAAACACCGACAAATGCATTGATGGGGTTTTTGAATATATATTATAAAAATCTGGAAAATATAAAACCGGATTATGTGTGCGTGGCATTTGATATGCGCACACCGACGTTTCGGCATAAAATGTATGATTTATATAAGGCGCAGAGAAAAGGTATGCCCGAGGAACTTGCCGTGCAGATGCCTTTGCTTAAAGAGATTTTGTCTGCAATGAATGTGTTTATGATAGAAAAAGAAGGCTATGAGGCAGACGATATCATAGGCACGGTTTCGAAAATGTGCAAGGAAAATGAAATTGAGTGCGATATAATAACGGGCGATAAAGACGATTTACAGCTTGCCGGAGAAAACACGAAAATTTATCTTACAGTCAGCTCAAAGGGCAGCAGCGACACTGTTGTTTACACCGACAAAGAGGTGCTTGAAAGATACGGCGTGACGCCAAAACAGTTTATTGACGTTAAGGCGCTTATGGGTGATGCGTCGGATAATATACCGGGCGTTTCGGGAATAGGCGAGAAAACCGCAATGTCGCTTATTATGCAAAACAAAAGCATAGAAAATATATATAATAATCTTGAAGGCTGCGGCGCAAAGGGAAAAACTCTTGAAAAGCTTGCAGCGGACAGGGAAGACGCATTTTTAAGCAAAACTCTTGCAACGATTGACACAAACGCTCCGATTGATTTTTCTTTTGAGCAGAGCAAAATGCGTGATATTAATAAAGAAGAACTTTATGAAATTTTAAACCGTCTGGAGCTTAAAAGCATTATAAAAAAGCTTTCGCTTGAGCCAAACGAAGATAAAAGAAATCAGAGCGCAGACCTTTTTGAAGGGCTTAAAATAAATATTGCGGACAGCGAAGATGCAATGCACGCGCTTGCCGGTAAAATAAAAAAAGAAAAAGAAGTGTTTTACAAATTTTACACAGACGGCGCTCACTTAAGCGGCGCTGCGTTTATCACAAAGGATTTAAATGCATACTATATCCCCGTAAGTTTGTTTTTAAGCGAGGAAGATATTGTTTTGTGTTTTAAAGATGTGTTTGAAAGCGCAGATGTTTTAAAAAACGGCTCAAACGTGAAAGACGATATAGTTTTTTTAAATTCATATAACATAAAATACGAAGCTTTGGACTTTGACTGTGCAATCGGAGCTTATATACTTAATCCGTCGGAGAGCAAATACACAACCTCGCGCATTTTATATAATGTTTTAAACGAAGAATTTACAGACGATGAAGAGTTTTTCGGCAAAGGAAAAAGCAAAAGCGCAATCTGCGATATTGACGACGGCAAAGCGGCGGAGTTTGCATGCAGAGAAGTGTTTTTAATTAAAAAGCTTAAAGAGCCGATTATCAAAAGACTTGAAAAAAACAATCAGACACACCTGTTTTATGATATCGAAATGCCGCTTATAACCACACTTGCGTATATGCAGATATACGGAATGATGGTTGACAAAGAAAAACTTCTGGATTTTCAACAGCAGCTTGAAAAAAGAAATGAAGAGCTTTGCAGAAATATTTATGACATAGTGGGATATGAATTTAACATAAATTCAACAAAACAGCTCGGCGGGGCTTTGTTTGACAAACTGGGGCTAAGGGTTATAAAAAAGACGAAAACAGGCTACTCAACAGACTCCGACGTTTTGGAAAAACTTAAATACGATCATGAAATTATAGAATACATTATAGAATACCGTCTTGTAAACAAGCTTAAAAGCACATACGTCGACGGACTTCTGGCGCTTATAAATCCCAAAACGAAAAGAATTCATTCGTGCTTTAACCAAACCGTTACCGTTACGGGCAGAATAAGCTCAACAGAACCTAACATGCAAAACATTCCCGTGCGCTACAGCTTGGGGCGCGAGATAAGAAAAATGTTTGTGCCGGGCGAGGGATACAGCTATGTTGACGCAGATTATTCGCAGATAGAGCTTCGCATTTTAGCACACATTGCAGACGACAAAGAGATGATTGCGGCTTTTGAAAACGACGTTGATATTCATGCCGTGACTGCGTCACAGGTTATGGGCGTTGATTTAAAAGACGTTACAGAGCAGATGCGCTCGGCGGCAAAGGCTGTTAATTTCGGCATTGTTTACGGTATCGGGGAGTTTTCTCTGGCACAGGATTTAAAAATTTCAATAAGCGATGCAAAAAAATATATCGAAGGATATCTTCAGCATTACAAAGGCGTTAGAGAATATATGGAAAAAATCAAAGAAACGGCGGAAAAACAGGGATATGTTGAAACTCTTTTTGCGCGCCGCAGATATATTCCCGAGCTTAAATCGCCAAACAAAAATATCCGCTCGTTCGGTCAGCGCGTTGCGCTTAACACGCCTGTTCAGGGAAGTGCGGCGGATATAATAAAGCTTGCTATGGTGAAAGTGTTTAAAAGGCTTAAAGATGAAAAACTTAGTGCAAAGCTTGTTTTACAGGTGCACGATGAGCTTATAGTTGAGGCGCCGGACAGCGAGGTTGAAAAGGTTAAAAAGATACTTCAGCAGGAAATGGAAAACGCGGTCAGCTTAAAGGTTCGCCTTAAGGCGGAGGCAAAGGCGGGCAAAAGCTGGTATGAGGCAAAATAGGCGGTGAGATAAATGATAATCGGAATAACGGGCGGCAGCGGGAGCGGCAAAAGCACGGTTGTTAAATATTTGGCAGACGAGGGCTTTTTTGTGATAGACGCAGACAAGGTTGCAAGAGATATTGTTAAAGCCGGCGAGCCTGCAAATGAGCAAATCAAAAATCATTTCGGCAAAGAAGTGTTTTTTGATGACGGAAGCCTGAACAGAAAAAAACTCGGGCAAATAGTTTTTTCTGATAAAAATGAGCTTGAGGTTTTAAATTCGATAACTCATAAATATATTTTAGATAGGATAAAAAATCAGATAGAACAAAACAAAGACAAAGACATTATAATCGACGCCGCGCTTTTAAAAAAAGGCGGGCTTGACCGTTTGTGCGATGTGAGCATTTTAATAACGGCAGACAAAGATATAAGAATAAAAAGGCTTGTTAAAAGAGATTCTATAGATGAAAATGCGGCAAAAATGAGAATATCAAGCCAGCAGACGGACGGGGAATATAAAAAAGAATGTGATTTTTCTTTTGACAATTCAAAAGAGGGCGCAGCCGCAAAAATAAAGGATGAAATTTTAAAAACAGTTATCAAAAAAGCGTGAAAGGAATAAAAACGTGAAATTAAAAAAGAGCTTTGTAATAGTGCTTTGCGGCATACTTTTGCTTTTCGGAGGATGCAGCGCCGTTACAAAAATTTCGTATCCGACGGATTTTAAGGCAATCGTTTTAAAATATTGTAAAAAAAATAATCTTGACGCATACACCGTGTTTGCAATGATAAAAAAAGAAAGCAAGTTTATCTGCGACGCACAGTCGGACAAGGGCGCAAAAGGACTTATGCAGCTTACGGACGATACCGCGAAATGGACGGCAGAAAAAGAGGGGATAGAGGATTTTAAAGAGGAAATGCTTTTTGATCCCGAAACAAATATACGCCTCGGGTGCGCTTATTTTGCATACCTTTTAGAGATGTATAACAACGACAAAAACCTGGCGCTGTGCGCATATAATGCCGGACCGGGCAGAGTCAGCGAGTGGCTTTCAGACAAAAGCATAAGCGAAAATTCAAAAACGCTGAATAACATACCGTACAGCGAAACGGAAAACTATCTTGAAGATATACTCGGCTATGAACAAAAATACAAACAGCTTTACCCCGATTTGCAAAGCTGATCTTTAAGGCTTAAAACGGCGGAGTTTATATATGCTCCGACAATTATGAAAAGCGAAAACAAATAAAGCCACAAAAGCAGCAGCACCGCGGTTTCCAAAGTGCCGTAGATTGCGTTTAAGTTTGAAAAGTTGTTAAAATACAAAGCAAAAACGGCGCTTCCCGAAAAAACGGCGCATATGGATATAAAGCTTCCCAAAATAAGGTTTGTAAATTTTATTTTTCCGCGCAGGGCAATGTGGTGGATAAAAGTTAGTATAAAAACCGAAAGAATTAAAAGTGCAAGCGTTGAAAAAACCTTTGAAAACGGCGCTAAAAGAAAGGCAAAAGACGTTTTTTTAACCGCAATGTTTACCGACTCGGACAAAAACGCAGCTGCTGCGGCCGAAAATATTGCAAGCGCCGCGAGCGACACCGTTATAAAAACGGAATACAAAACCGATTTTATATATGAATAAAATCCATCGATTTTGTAAGCACAGAAAAACGCGCGGTTTAAAATTCTTATTGCCTTTGAGGCTCCGTAGAGCGTAAACAGCGCCCCGATATACGTTTGCGCGCCGACGGCGGAAAAGCTTTCGTTTTGCAATATAATAATTTCGTATACATTTTTGGGAAATAAAACGTATAAAAAAGAATTTGCGGTTTCTTCGGGAAGATTGAGGCGGAAAAGCAGTGTGTTTAAAATAATTAAAAAAGGAAACAAAGACAGCGACAAAAAGTAGGCAAGAGCTGCTGCGGTTTGCATTCCGCCGCAGCCTTTAAACCGTTTAAGTGCGGTTTTTATTATATATTTTATATTGTTTATTGTAAAAATCTCCATTTTTCGCCGGTCTCCGTTTCTTTAAATAAAAATATTAAAAAATTTAAAAAAATCTCTTGCATTACGCAGCGGTATGTGTTATAATATATGCTGTTGCGGTATGAATTACCAAGACTTATTTTATACCAAGGAGGTGTGCTCTATGAAAGAAGGAATACATCCCGATTACAAGCAGACAACAATAACATGTGCCTGCGGAGAAGTTATCGAGACAGGTTCGACAAAAGAGAACATCAAAGTCGAAATTTGCTCAAAGTGTCATCCGTTCTTTACCGGTAAGCAGAAGCTTGTTGATACCGGCGGACGTGTTGAGAAATTCAAAAAGCGTTTTGGTCTGGACAAGTAATAGTTTAAGGCAAAACCGAGTATTTTATTAAAATTTTGTATGATTAGCAAACCGCATCGCAGATTTCGGAGGCTCCAACCATTTCCGGGATGCAGGCGTTTCTTTTCAAATATCAGGAGGTGAAAATAATGATCAAAGAGGTAAAGACTTCTATTATAGAAGAATACAGAATTCATGAAACAGACACGGGTTCTCCCGAAGTTCAGATAGCTGTTTTAACTGAAAGAATCAATCACTTAAACGAGCATCTTCAGTTTCATAAAAAGGATCATCATTCAAGACGCGGTCTTTTGAAGATGGTTGGTAAAAGACGCGGTCTTTTGGACTACCTTATGAAAACCGATATCGAAAGATACCGTGCAATCGTAAGCAAGCTTAATCTCAGAAAGTAGTTTTTATATTAAAATGAGCGGGAGAAAACTCTTCCGCTCATTTATACATTTTCGACATTTAAACTGCGCCCAAACCGGATTTTAGCAGTTATACAAGGCTTTAAAGCAGTTTAAGGCTTTTTATAAGTGCTAAATATCGGCTGCGGCGGCAGAAAAAATATGCAGTCTTGTCTGCGGCGGCACATTTAAAGATTTATAAATAAGCAGACGGAAAGGTTATGAAAATAATATGTTTAGAACATTTGAAACAACACTTGCGGGCAGACCGCTTATTATTGAAACAGGAAAAATGGCATGCCTTGCAAACGGACATTGCCTTGTTCGTTACGGCGACACGGCAGTTATGGTAAACGTTACCGCTTCGAGAACTCCCAGGGAGGGCGTTGACTTTTTCCCGCTCAGCGTTGACTATGAAGAAAAGCTTTATTCTGTCGGCAAAATACCCGGCGGATATATTAAAAGAGAGGGAAAACCCTCCGAAAAAGCTATTTTGACAAGCCGCGTTATAGACAGACCTATAAGACCTTTGTTTCCCTCGGATTTAAGAAACGACGTTTCCGTTGTTGCAACGGTTCTTTCCGTTGAACAGGACAATCCCCCCGAGGTTGCGGCAATGATCGGTACATCTATTGCGCTTTCAATTTCCGATATCCCGTGGAACGGTCCTATCGGCGGCGTTTGGCTCGGTCTGGTAGACGGAAAGTATGTTATAAATCCGACAGTTGAGCAAAGAGCAAAATCTCAGATGCATGTTACTGTTGCGGGAACGAAGCAAAAGGTTGTTATGATTGAAGCAGGCGCAAACGAAGTTGAAGAAAGCGTTATGCTTGAGGGTATAAAATTTGCTCATAAAACAATTATTGAAATATGCGAATTTGTTGACAGCATAAGAGCGCAGATAGGAAAAGAAAAATTTGAATATGAAGCTCATGATATAAACCACGATATCTGGGACGCTGTTAAAGCTATGAGCTATGAAAAAATTCAGCATGCGCTCGATACCGATGATAAAAACATCCGCGACGAACGCATGGGCGTTGTTGAAGATGAAATCGTTGAAGCTTTGGAAGAGCAGTATCCCGACATAAGAGAGCAGATAGGCGAAATCCTTTATAAAATGCAAAAGGAAATCGTTAGAAACTGGCTCGTTTCGGGCAGACGTGTTGACGGAAGAGGATTAAACGAAATCCGTCCGCTTGCAGCAGAGGTTGACTTGCTTGCAAGAACTCACGGCTCAGGACTCTTCACAAGAGGTCAGACTCAGGTGCTCACTGTTGCAACGCTTGCGCCTTTGGCTGAAATGCAAAAGCTTGACGGTATTGACAACGAAGAAACAAAAAGATATATGCATCATTATAATTTCCCGAGCTACAGCGTAGGCGAAACAAAGCCTTCAAGAGGCCCGGGCAGACGTGAAATCGGTCACGGTGCGCTCGCTGAGCGTTCGCTCGTTCCGGTTTTGCCCAGCGAAGAAGAATTTCCTTATGCAATCAGAACAGTTTCAGAAGTTTTAAGCTCAAACGGTTCAACTTCACAGGGCAGCGTTTGCGGCAGCACACTTGCTCTTATGGCTGCGGGCGTGCCGATTAAGGCTCCGGTTGCCGGAATTTCATGCGGACTTATCACAACCGAAGACGGATTTACAACAATGGTTGATATCCAGGGTCTTGAAGATTTTTACGGCGAGATGGACTTTAAAGTTGCCGGAACGAAAAAGGGTATAACATCTATTCAGGTTGATATTAAAAACGACGGTCTTCCTTATGACGTTATCTGGGAAGCACTCACAAAAACAAGAGACGCGCGCTATTATATTATAGACGAAGTTTTATTAAAGGCAATTCCCGAGCCGAGAAAAGAGCTTTCCCCTTATGCTCCGAAAGTTATCAGAATGTCGATTGATCCGGAGAAGATAAGCGAAGTAATCGGTAAGGGCGGAAAGGTTATTCAAAAAATTGTTGCAGATACGGGCGCACAGATTGATATCGAAGACGACGGTACTGTTTTGATATTTGCTGCAAACCAGGAGGGCGGAATTCAGGCTCAGAAAACAATTGAGCTTATTGTTAAGGAGCCCGAGGTTGGAGAGATTTACACAGGCAAGGTTGTGCGCATAATGGATTTCGGCGCATTTGTTGAAATTCTGCCCGGAAAAGACGGTCTTGTTCATATTTCAAAACTTGATAAAAAGAGAGTTGAAAAGGTTACAGACGTTGTTAAAGAGGGCGACGAAATCACAGTTAAGGTTATAGAAATTGACAAACAGGGAAGAATAAATTTGTCCCGCAAGGATTTGTTATAAAATATAATTTGGCTGTGCATTGGTTTTGCACATATAATAAAAAAACAAAGGGTGCGGATTGTCGCACCTTTTTGTTTTTCGGATTAGGAGAATGAGTTTTGGTAAAGATAGATAAACTGGATAACGCCCTCACGGTGGTCAGCGAAAAAACAACATATGTGCGCTCGGTGTCGATTGGGGTGTTTGTTAAAAACGGTTCGATGCATGAGAGCGCAGATGTTACAGGTATTTCGCATTTTATCGAGCATATGCTCTTTAAGGGAACAAACAAAAGAAGCGCAAGAGATATTGCGGTTGCGGTCGACAGCGTCGGAGCAAATTTAAACGCATATACCACAAAGGAATACACATGCTATCATATAAAAATTCTTGATACGCACACAGACCTTGCGCTTGATATTTTATATGATATGATTTTTAATTCAAAGCTTTCAAAAACAGACATCGACACGGAAAGAAACGTTATTTTTGAAGAAATTGCAATGTATGAAGACGCACCGGAGGAGCTTGTGCATGACATGCTTTTGGAAGCGGCTTGGACAGACGGCTGCGGAGTCGGTGCGCCTACTCTCGGCACGCACGAAAGCCTTGAAAAAATTGATTCCGGGGTTTTAAAAACATACATGCAAAAAACGTATATCCCGGAAAATATGGTTATTTGCGCAGCGGGAAATTTGCCCGACGATTTTGTTTTAAAAGTTAAACAAACTTTCGGACAGATAAAAAATACACCCGGCAGCAACGATTTTAAGTTTCAGCAATACAAAAATAACATACTTATAAAGAAAAAAGATATCGAGCAGGTTCATTTTTGTTTGGGTTTTGAGGCATTCGGCGGAGATGATGAGAAAAACTATGCGCTTTTGGCATACAACAACATTTTAGGCAGCTCGATGAGTTCGGATTTGTTTCAGAAAATCCGCGAGGAAAAAGGTCTGGTTTATTCGGTGTTTTCATATCTTTCAAGCTTTGTGTCTATGGGAGTAAGCGTGGTAAGCGCGAGCATGCATCCGAAAAATCTTGAAAAAGTGCTTTGCCTTGTGTATGACGAGATAAACAAAGCAAAGAAAAATCATGTAAACGAAAGCCGTTTAAAACAGGCAAAAGAGCAGCTTAAGGGAAACTATATAATCGGTCTTGAAAATGTGAGCGCAAGAATGCAGAGCATGGGCAGATCGTATTTGTTATATAACAAGGTGCGCACGCCCGAACAGGTGATTAAAAAAATCGACGGCGTCACGGCAGATAAGACAAACGATGTTATAGACGAGGTGTTTGATTTTAATAAAATGTGCGCCTCTGCAATAGGCAGCGGCGATGCGCTTAAGCCTGAGATTTTTCGCATGCAAAAATAATTTGTAAACAAACTAAAAAAAGCTTTTCATTTTAAATTATATATGTTATACTGTTATTTAAGGTGATTTATGTGAACAGTTTTAAAGTGGTGTCGGACTATTTGCCGACAGGCGACCAGCCGAAAGCGATTGACGCGCTTTCAAAAGGAATTTTAAACGAATATAAAGGGCAAACGCTCCTCGGCGTTACGGGTTCGGGAAAAACCTTTACAATTGCAAACACTATTGCAAAGGTTAATAAACCGACTCTTGTTCTGGCTCATAACAAAACTCTTGCGGCTCAGCTGTGCAGCGAGTTTAAAGAGTTTTTCCCAAACAGCGCGGTTGAGTTTTTCGTGTCGTATTACGATTATTATCAGCCGGAGGCATATTTGCCGGGATCCGATACTTATATTGAAAAGGATTCGTCCGTAAACGACGAAATAGATAAACTGCGCCACAGCGCAACGGCGGCGCTTTTTGAAAGAAAAGACGTTATAATAGTGTCGAGCGTTTCGTGCATATACGGTTTGGGAGATCCGATAGACTATAATTCAATGGTTGTTTCGCTGAGAGTCGGAATGAATAAAGAGCGCGACGAGGTTTTAAAAAAGCTTGTCGATATGCAGTATGAAAGAAACGACATAGCGTTTGCCAGAAACCGCTTCAGAGTTAAAGGCGACGTTGTTGACGTGTTTACCTCAAACCAAAGCGAAAAGGCGATAAGAATTGAGTTTTTCGGCGACGAGGTTGAGCGCATATCCGAAATAAACGTTGTTACCGGCGATGTTGTTGCAAGAAGGGAACACTGCGTTATATTTCCGGCGTCGCACTATGTAACAACGAAAGAAAAAATGGAAAGAGCCATAGTTGATATAGAAAAGGAAATGTATGAGCGTGTGGAGTTTTTTGAAAAACAAAACAAGCTTATCGAGGCGCAAAGAATAATGCAGCGCACAAACTACGATATAGAAATGATGCGCGAGGTTGGATTTTGCAGCGGTATTGAAAACTATTCAAGGCATATAAGCGGAAGAGCGCCGGGCTCGGCTCCGTTTACGCTTATGGATTATTTCCCTGAAGATTTTTTGCTTGTAATAGACGAATCCCACGTTACAATCCCACAGGTGCGGGCAATGTATGCAGGAGACCGCTCAAGAAAAGAGGCTCTTGTTGAATACGGTTTTCGTCTGCCGTCGGCATATGACAACAGACCGCTTAATTTTGAAGAATTTGAAGAAAGAATAAATCAGGTTATTTTTGTTTCGGCAACGCCGGCGCAGTACGAAAAAGACCATTCGGCGCAGATTGTTGAACAGGTTATCCGCCCGACCGGTTTGGTTGATCCGAAAATAACGGTTAAAGGTGCGAAAAATCAGATCGACGATCTTGTCGGTGAGATAGATAAGGTTGTTAAAAAAGGCGAGAGAGTTCTTGTTACAACGCTTACAAAGAAGATGGCAGAGGATCTGACAGACTATCTTGAAAAGCTTAAAATCAAGGTAAGATACATGCATTCTGATATTCACACAATAGAGCGTATGGAAATTATAAAGGATTTGCGCGAAGGCGTGTTCGACGTTTTGGTTGGAATAAATCTTTTGCGCGAAGGGCTTGACTTGCCGGAGGTGTCTTTGGTTGCAATTCTTGACGCCGACAAGGAGGGCTTTTTGAGAAACGAAACCTCTCTTATCCAAACGATAGGCAGAGCAGCAAGAAACGCCGACGGACAGGTT
>CAKSHP010000041.1 GCA_934457145.1 uncultured Clostridia bacterium
AGCTCTTGACTTTCATTTTTGTTTAAATTATATTGTGTGTATCAATCGAGGATAGCTGGTTCTGGCAAACCTCACATCTCAAATTACCATAGAAGGATAATTTACAGAAAAAATTTCACACTCTCGATTGCAATGGATGGACACATAGAATCATGAATTCATATAAGTGTTGAGTACATCCAAAGCTTCTTCTCTGTTAAATTTGCGATATTCTATTTTCACATCATCACCGAGATCTCCAAGTATCTTCTTTCTGTATTCTGAAGGCGATTGGGAAAACCATCGAGTAAAATGTCTAAATAGGTGAGCACGGTTTACGAAGCCGGTGTCTGAGGCGATTTGTTCCACACTTTTATTTGTGTTGGCTAGAAGGCGCTCGGCTTCCGAACATCGGGCGATAGAGACCAGCTCTGAAAATGTGATGCCTATATTGTTTTTTATGTATTTCGAAAGATAAGGAACGCTGAGGAATTCTTCTTCCGCGATGTCCTGCAATGTCAGTTTGTTATTGAAATACAACTCTACATAATCTGCGATACGATAAACGCGGTAAAATTCGTTTTCGTTTCGCCCGTCGTATTTCCTTCTCACGATATTGTAATTTCCAGATTCCAGCTTCACATAAGCATAGTCATGGAATTGTTCAAACAACAGATCTATCATTTGATTGGCAAGTCTGTCCAGCTCTATTGCCGAAGCCTCGTTTTTGTTGTATTCGGTATGGACTTTTGCCATCAGAAAACGCAATAGTTTTATCTCAGGAAGGAGAATGCTTTTGTCATCATTACTGTGGGCGGTAAAATATCCGAGCTGCAGATTTTTGTGGTGTTCCAGATATTTGCTCTTATCAAGATGGATCATCAACAGCAGACTGTCATTACTGTCGGATACGATTTTATGAGGATCGGTGCTGTTCATTATATGTATCTCATCCTTTTTCAGGTGATATTTTACGGCCGAATCGTATATTGTGATAGCGCCGCATAAAACGCATATGAATTCTATATAAGTCTCGTGTGAATGGAAAGGATAGTAATCTATCGCCTCTATGCTTGACCGTATTCCGGCAGCCGTCTTAAACCCCAGTTTTTCGTTGAACTTCATTTTATATACGCTCCTAAATATATATATACATTATTTAGATTAATATTATACATCATTTAGATTATATTGTTAAGCCCTTTTTCTTTTTTTGTCAATATAATGTAACTATCAAAGCATATACAAATAATTTTGAAAATTCTCGTTTTATCGACTGCAAAGGAGGGACATATGAAAAGCGGCTTAGTTGGCTCAGATCATATAGATTTAGATCTTTTCCCGGAGGCGGAAGAAATTTTTGGCTGGATTGAAGAACTTTCAAAGCTTCCGCATAGAAGGACAGGTACGCCCGAAGGAGAAAGATCGGCAGAGTATATAGCGGAGAAATTTAGATCGTTCGGTCTTGAGGATGTAAGGATAGAAAAATATCCGGCTCTTTATTTCGAACCCGTTAAATATTCGTTAAAGATAAATGGTGATGATTTCCCGTGCTTTTTTATAAACGGCACACTGAGGAAGGCGGAAAGCGGAACATTTGAAACGGACGAAAGCGAAACGGACAGAGAGCTCATATATCTGGGAGAAGGACGTAAAGAAGATTTCGAAGGAATCAATGTAAAAGGAAAGATCGTTATCTGTGATTGTCCATGGTTTGATATGGACGAAAAAGCATATGCGACAGAATGGTGTAAGGAAGGGGCTTTTGTTTATGATCCGGACGCTGAAAACAGAGAGGAGGTGTGGAAAACAGATTCATATAGTCCGAATGCATGGCCATACAATTATATATATGCGTGTAACGGAGGCGCTGCCGGATTCATAGGGGTGCTTGTAAGTTATTTTGATGACGGTATCAACTGGAACGAAGATTACAGTGAGATCCTTATGAAATACGGATATGACTATATGGAACTTCCGGGGCTTTGGGTAGGAAAGACATGCGGTGAAAAGATAAAGAAATTGCTGTCGGACAGCGAAGCTCCCGTTAAAGCCAGCATAGAATACAAATGCATATATGAAACAAGGTCTTCGAATAATATCGTTGGAACATTGCCGGGCAAGTCGAAAGAGGTCATATTGATCCATTCGCATCACGATGCGGTGTTCAGAGGCGCAGTGCAGGATGCTTCGGGAATGTCGGAGGTTTTGGCGCTGGCGAAATATTTTTCCCGAATACCGTTTGAGAAAAGAGAAAAGACATTGATGTTTGCCGGACTCGACGGGCATTATACGGATTACGGAGGACATCAGGGTTTTTTAAGGCAGCGTGCAAAAGAGGGTGTGGACATAATACTTGACGTTGTGATCGAACACATAGGAAAGGAAGTTGCGATACGAGAAGACAATAAGCCGCTCCTTACAGGAGAGGTCGAATTGCGATTATTGTATGTTTCCGGAGGAAAAAAGCTGGAAAAAATAGCAAAAGAGCAGATCGTTAAAAGCGATCTGAGACGCACCATCATGCTTCCGGTCAAACCTTTCGACGATGATGATGAGGCGCTGTATGAATTCCAGCAGGATGAAGTTATTTCAGACGCATTCTGGTCACATAAAAGCGGATGCAAGATCATCAGTATATTGAGCCCTCAGTTATATCTGTTCCATCCGATGGATACGGTGGAGATGGTGCCGAAAGATGAACTTGAAAAGGTCGGTATTGCTTTTGCCGAGATAGTTACGAAAGCTGCGGGGATAAAAGCGGACGATTTATAAAAATTGAAAATAATCGAGATCACTTAAAAAGGAGGAAAACAATGGATATCAAAAAACAAAAGGCAATCGGTATACAGTACAGTATTGGACAGATTTCCACTCTTGTACTTGAGTTAATGGCTGCGTATGCACTGTTTTATATGACGACGGTCAGACTGGTAGATCCGGGGATCGCATCGACGATAATTGCGATCGCAAGCGTGGTAGCTGCTATCTCGGGCATATATGCCGGATATGCGGCTGACAGATCGAAGCTGGGCAAAGGATCGATAGCGTTCCGCTGTCTGATACCTACCCTTATATGTTTCGTGTTGTTCTTTGCGCCAGTTGATTTTTCAGGAACAGGGTCAGTTATTTATACGGCGGCATTAGTACTTATGTTTTATATATTTTACTATTGCTTCCTGACAACTTTTGATGCGCTGGGCGGAGATCTTGTAAGCGATTATAACGTAAGGACGTTTATGAGAACGGCTTGCATGGTAGGCATATATATAGGCGTGATATTTGCCAACACGCTCTCTACGTACATAAGAACGTGGCTTATGCAGAGCGGGCTTAGCGAAAATATGAGCTGGTTTGTTATGGCCATTATTCTGGCTACCGTTTCGGGTCTTGCCGGGTTGTTCACATGGAACGCTACGAGAAAGGCAAAGGCTAATGTTCAGAACATTGAAGAGAAGAATGCTGAAGAAAAGATTGCAGAGACGCAGCAGAAGAGCAATATCATAAGGTCTTACATTGAAACTCTTAAATTAAAGCCGGTTGCAGTTCTGGTGGTTTGGGCGATAATATATTATATAGCGTGCATGCTGCTGTCACCGATCATGCTGTACTTTGGTATATACGTATTGGGTCTTAGTGAAAATGCAGCAGCCACATTATATACGGTATCAGTAATAGCGACCATAGTGGTTACACCGTTTATAACGGTCATAGCCTCCAAGGTCGGAAAAAAGGCATGTCTGACAGGCGCTTCGCTGATATATCTGCTGTTTGTCATATATGTCATGATAAAGACGCCTTCGGGCTTTGTAGACGGAGTTATATTTGCATCAATATACAGCATGGTAAATGTTGCAGCGCAGAGCTGTAGCTATTCGATGCTTTACGACACAAATGAGCTTGCTGAGTTCAAGACAGGTAAGCCGAAATCAACAGAAACAATGGGTCTGTTAAAATGCGGTATGGCTATCGGCGTTGGTCTGGGATCATATTTGCTCGGAAAGATACTTGAGATCGGACAGTTTAACGGAGCGGTTCTTGGACAGTCACAACATACGATAGACTGGATAATGTACGGCGTAACATGGATCCCTGCAGCAATCCTTATCATAAGTGCAGCTGTGGTAGCTATCGGATACAAGATCAACGCAAAGAACCATGATGCCCTGGTAGAAGCACTTGAGGCGAAAAAGGTAGGAAAAGAATATTCCACGGAAGGCTTTAAGGAACTGCTTTAGAATGTCCATAAGAGGAGAAGGGAGGACAGTGAAATGAAGATACCTGAAATACAGAAGCTGATAGATACCTACAGAGCTGTTGATAACAGCGCCTTTGAGAAGAGGGTCTCCGAAGAATACGTGAAGATAGGGGACAATCCTTTATATGGATTTAAATACGCAGGCAGCAATGCTGAGAAGGCCGGAGGAGATTACATCTATAACGAACTGGAAAAAATAGGCGTGGATAAAGTAGAAAGAATACCTGTCTCCAGCGGAATGTTCCAGTTTAACGACGCAACCATCACAGTGGTCGAAGGCTCAGGGTCAGGGGCGATATATAAACCCGGACCGTATATATCGCCCGGGACTTCACCCGATGGGATCACTGCGGAGCTTCTGGATCTCGGCGGCGGCATGCTGGAAGACTTTGAAAGCAATGATGTAAGAGGGAAGATAGTGATAATCGACGGAGCTCACGACGTTGGCGGTTCGGATCACATCCCGCCTATCATGAATGCCGATGAGCGTGGAGCAGCTGCGGTGATAATATATCAAAAGCAGGGAGCGTACGATGAAAATACGGTCAGGACACAGCCGACGAATGAGATCCCCGGTATCCCGGTGGTCGGAATGTGTTTAAAAGATGTTGCTGAATTGCAGGCCATGCTGAAAAACGGTAAAGTTGTTCTGAATCTCCGCATAGATTCGACGTTAAAGGAAAAAGATGCCGAGTCATATACGATAATAGGAGAAATAACGGGATCGATACCTGATGAAAGGGTCATCATTTCAGGACATCTCGATCATTATTTCAGGTGTATGCAGGACGATATCTCGGCGGTGGTAACGAACCTGAGCATTGCCAAAGCGATGGTAGATTCGGGATACAGACCTAGGAGAACTATAAACTTCATGTTCGTATCCAGCCATGAGACCGGTTCGTTTTTCTCATTGACACCATATATACACGGCTCATATCAGGTGATGGCCGATGTCAAAGGCGACTGGGAAGGAAAAGTAGTTGCCGCTATAAATTTTGAGTATACGGCTCTCAGACTAAAAAAACTCAGAGCTTTCGGAAGTTATGAGCTTTGCGGAGCGTACAGCGGGTTCCTGGAGTATATGCCGGACGATGTGCCGTGTTACAATGAGATCGATCCGGAGCTCGGAACGAAGGATGAGTACTACCTGATGGCATGGGCGGATTCCGTGTCATATATAAACAGAGGTATACCTGTTTTGATGAATGATTCCATCACAGAACAGTTTACAGAAGAAGGTTCCTTATATTCGGGAAGAGATCATTCGACGTCTGATAATCCGGAGATATACGATTATGAGGTGCTTTCGGAAAACGTAAAATGGTATGGTTCTCTTGCGATATATCTTGCCGAAACGGCTTTGCCAGAATATGATTTTACGCAGCGTACTGAGATCTTGAAGCTGTCCTATGACGAAAAGAGTGTACTTGAGCGCTTTGATATAAGATATGACGAATATGAAAATGTTGTGCACGGTATCGGTGTTTTGAGCGCAGAGATATCGCAATCTGTTGTGGCGTATAATGAAAGCGGCAGCGAATATAATGTGGGCAGCATATCCAGATCGCTGATGGATATAATGATGAGATATAGTCGCATTACCGATTGGATTAATGGATATATGTTTTTGCAGGTGCCGCATAAAAAATACTGTGGCAGCATCGGGATGCTTTCGAAAGCCGTTTCAGAGATCAGGAACGGGGAAGCGGAGAAAGCACTATATGAAACGCTTGCAATGACAGATATGGGGCATGTGACTGCATATCACGGAGAATATCCATCGCGCAGAATGGAAGAAATTAATAAGGTCGAAGAAACGAAAGACTGGAGAAGAGACAGGGAAACCAGCGTATTGTTCCTGATAGAGCCTATAATGAGGCTGAAAGAACACATCAGGAGCGGCGATATGGACTATTTTGATGTTGTAGCTATGCTGAAGAAGACGATAGAAAGCGAGCAGAAGGAACTGAGACAGATGATCGAGATGGAAACGAGATTGCTGGGAGAGATGGCTGAGGCCATGAGGTCTTGCCTTAGGGCGTTTTGATCATTGAATTTCATTTTATATCATCAAGAGGAAGAAAAGTTATGAGAACCTTATACAAAAATGCCAGAATATATACTATGGATCCCAAGCAGCTCTGGGCCGAGGAGATGATGATCGAGGATGACAGGATAGTCAGTATCGGCATGGTAGGTAACATTAGTGAAAAGGCAGACAGGGTGGTGGATTGTCAGGGTAGGATGATGATGCCATCTTTCATAGACAGCCATTGCCATCCGGGTTTTGTCAGCGAAAGCATGTGGCACGTAAAATTGCCGTTATTTGATACGGCGGAAGAATTGCTGACGTATATAAAATCGTATGCCAGTGAACATCCGAAAGATGAAATGCCGTTTTTGTGTTTTGATTATTACAAGACTGAGTTGTTTGATGAGAATGGTCCAAAAAAGGAAATGCTGGATCAGGCAGTAAGCGATCGACCCTGTATAGTTACTGATTTTACGGAACATATGAACTGGTTAAATTCCATGACGCTGGATCTCATGGAGGTCGATAAAGATACTCCGGATGTAGATGAACTGCATGTATTCTGGAGAGACAGCGAAGGCAATCCGACGGGTTGGGTAAAGGAGAGGGCGCATGCTCCTTATTTGGACAGAGTTTACGACAAAATTGGCTGGCACCCACCCGATGCCCTCGGCACGGAAGGAATGAAAGTCGTAATGGATCAGATGACTCGATGGGGATATGCGGGTATGTTCGTTGGTTTTTTGGAAGCGGAAAAGGAGATACAGTCGATACATGAACTGGATATCAGGGGCAACCTGCCATTTTATTATGACGCTTCTGTTCGTTGCGACAGTTTGAGTGAATTGCCGGAGAAAATCGCTTATCTCAAAGAATTACAAAGAAAGTATACTACAAAACATATTAAACTGAATACAATAAAGCTGTTTTTAGATGGAACGGTTGCTAGTGGTAATGCCGGCATGCTGGATCCGCTATGCAATGATCCTTCGGGAACAAATTGCGGGGTAACGGCACTCGAATATGATGAGCTGGTAGAGTATTTTCGTATATGTAACACTGAAGACATGGATGTTCACATCCATATAGTAGGTGACAGATCATTCCGAATGATTTGTGATGCGGTAGAGGAGCTTCGGAAAGTTCGTGATGACTGGCATATACAGGTGGTTATCGCACATGCATGCTTGGTGAATAAAGCGGATAGAAAGAGACCTAGGGAACTGGGGATATCGATAAATATAACTCCTCATTGGAATGCGGGGATGTATGGGGAAGCTTCCATGCCGGTCATAGGTAAGAAAAGATGGCTGCAGCAGAGCTGCTTTATGGAAATGATACGCTCTGGGGCACAGGTGGCGTTCTCCACTGATACTACATCGATGTTTGAATTCAATAGAAGCAATCCGTTTTGGGGGATACAGTGCGGCCTTACCAGAGTTGATATAGAGTATCCGCTGGATCCCGAAAAATATCCCGGCAGTGTTATGCCTCCTGAGAACGAGAAGATCCCTTTAGGTTGCGCATTGAAAGGTTTTACTCTGGAAGGTGCAAGGCAAATGAGGATAGCAGATATAACTGGCTCTCTAGAAGTTGGGAAAAAAGCAAACTTTATCATTCTTTCGGATAATTGTTTTAAAGTAAGTCCATTTGAAATAAAGAACATAGAAGTAATATGCTCAGTGTTTGAAGGTAAAGTAACTTATAGAAAGACAATAGCGATGTTATAAGTAAAAGTCAGAAATGGGCATTTAAAAATATTGTATGAACCTTTAGACTGATATAGGATAAATTACCAGTTTGAAGGTTTATTTTAATGTAGAAAAAGTTTACAAGTGTAAATAATTTTGCATACTTAAAAGTTATAAGAGATCTATTTGTAGTGTTAGAATTATTTCATTGAAATTAAAAAAACGTAATGTACAATAAATTGCATATAAGTATAAGGAGAAAGATGTATCGACATGGACGAAAACAGACTTAAAGCCTTTGAGAAGATGCTTGCGGATGTAGTTTCTCATTATAATTCCACGACAGAAAAAATGATAAAGCTTAAAGCAGAAGGTAAAGAAAAGACTGCAACTTACCGTCAGCTGTTTGCTGACAAGTTGCAGTATCAGATGATATTGTCATATTATCGCACATACGGACTTTTAGATGAGGGTAAATGATATGAGACTTTTTATTGCCGTTCAGCTGTCTGACGAGATAAAAGGAGCACTGCTGGCATGCATGCATGATCTGAAGCGGCAGGGCATAAAAGGGAATTATGTTCCCGAACAAAACCTTCATCTTACTTTGGCATTCATAGGAGATTATGAAAACACTGCAAAGGTAAGGAAAGCGATGGAAAGTGTTCCTGAGGCGAATTTTCGGCTGGAACTGTCAAAATGCGGAAATTTCGGCAATATCCTCTGGTCAGGAGTTGAGAAAAACGGACATCTTGATACATATGTGAAGGAGCTCAGGGCAGCGTTGGAGGCTTTTGGGATACCGTTTGATAAAAAGAAATTCGTACCGCATATCACGCTGGTAAGGAGGGCGTCGCGGAAACCTCATGAGATTTACATTCCAAAAGCCGCAATGTCAGTTGAAAAGGCGTCGCTTATGAAATCAGAAATGAAAGACGGGAAAGTCGAATATACAGAGGTTTGAAATAATTTACAGCAAGAGGTGTGATAAGATGAATACTTCAGAAGAATTGAGAAAATCCATTGCGAGGATAGACCGCAAGGGATATCCTGCATATAAAGATATACGTGGAAAATACAGTTTCGGTAATTTTCTGCTGTCAATAGATCATGTACAGGGGGATCCATAGCGGCATGAACCATTACTTGAGTTTTATAGTGAACTTTTGAGATTGTGAAAAAAAGTCTGTAAATAATGAATGAAAAATCCTTCTATGGTAAAATCAAACCAACCATAGGAGGATTTTTTTATGGCAAACAAGAAAAAAGAAGTTTACAAAGTTAAACCGCTCAACGAAAACAAGAAAAATATCACCGCAGCACTCATCGAAGAATATGACATCGAAACGGCAGATGATATCCAGGAAGCTCTCAAAGACCTTCTCGGAGGCACATTAAAGTCTATGATGGAAGCCGAAATGGATGAGCATCTTGGCTACGAAAGTTACGAGAGAAGCAACAATTCTAATTACCGTAATGGGACTAAAGTAAAACATATCAGAGGTAATTTTGGTGAAATGGAAATTAATGTACTTCAAGACAGAAACAGTACATTTGAGCCAAAAGCTGTAAAGAAACGCCAGAAAGATATCTCTGATATAGATCAGAAAATCATCAGTATGTATGCCAGAGAGCTCACAACCAGACAAATATCAGAGCAGATAGAAGAACTTTATGATTTTGAATGCAGTGAGGGTTTCATTTCAGATGTGACCGATAAAATATTACAGGATATTTCTGACTGGCAGAACAGACCTCTTGATGATATATATCCTATCCTATTCATCGATGCAGTACACTTTTCTGTATGAGAAGATCATGTCATCAAAAAGCTTGCTGCATATGTCATACTGGGAGTTACACTAGATGGCAGAAAAGATGTCATTAGCCTCCAAATCGGTGAAAACGAAAGTAGTAGGAACGGGACGATATCCGATTGCTACCTACATTCTAACAGCTTAAGCAACAAGATGGATAATTCCTTACTGGATGTAAGGGATATTAACCATAAATATATTGTAGTAGGAACTGGAAGACAAAATAGAAACGCTCAGCGGAATTGAGAGAAGAGGGGCTGTTCTTGCAACAATAATGAAACTGAAGCAGATATGCAATCACTCTGATCAGTATCTGGGGCAGAAAGAATTTTCGGCAGCAGACAGCGGAAAATTCGGCATGCTCAGGGAAATCTGTGAAACTGTGTACGAAAAAAGAGAAAGAGTTCTTGTCTTTACGCAGTTCAAGGAAATAGCGCAGCCTCTGGCAGATTATCTGGAGGAGATCTTCGGAGTGAAGGGATATGTTCTTCATGGAGGAACTCCGGTTTCAAGGCGAGGAGAAATAGTTGAAGCGTTCCAGGGAGAAAAATATGTACCGTTTATAGTTCTTTCGGTTAAGGCGGGAGGAACAGGGCTTAATCTTACCAATGCAAATCACGTTATACATTTTGACAGATGGTGGAATCCCGCTGTTGAAAATCAGGCGACAGATAGAGCCTTTCGTATAGGACAGAAAAAAGATGTAATGGTACACAAGCTGGTATGCAGCAGTACAATAGAAGAAAAAATAGACGCCATTATAGAATCCAAAAAAGAGCTTGCCGAAAATGTAATAGGTTCCGGAGGTGAAAACTAGATTACAGAAATGAGCAATAAAGAACTCATGTCAATACTGAAATTAGGATAGGAGGAATTTTAGATGGGCAGATACTGGGATGATACTTCCTTTTACAGTCAGCCTACATCAGCTGAAATAAAAAGAAAATCTATAGCCAGCACTCAAAAAGAAAAATCAAAAGGCAAAACCCTTGCCCCTATCATTATAACAGGAAGGAACATAGCTGAAAGCTGGTGGGGAAAGGCATGGTGCCGCAATCTTGAGAGTTATGCAGATTACAGCAACAGGATTACCAGAGGAAAAAGATATGTCAAATCCGGTGCGGTAATAGATATGAAGATCAGTGAAGGCAAGGTGCTGGCAAGAGTACAAGGAACGAGAAAAACCCCGTATAAGGTAGAGGTAAAAATAAGTCCTTTGAAGGAAGGGCTCTGTCAGGAAATTATAGAACAGTGCAGCAGCAGACTTGAAAACATAGAA
>CAKSHP010000042.1 GCA_934457145.1 uncultured Clostridia bacterium
GGCGATTGCAATTCCGGCTCTGGCGATAGGGCAGTTTGTGTTTATAAGGCTCGGTTTTCCGCGTTTTGAAAAGATGCAAAAGAAAATCGACTCTTTAAACACAGGAGTTCAGGAAAACTTAACGAACGTCAGAGTTGTAAAAAGCTTTGTAAGAGAAGATTTTGAACAGGAAAAGTTTAAAAAAGCAAACGGAGAGCTTAAAAATGCGGGAATTTCGGCAATGAACGTTATGATTTTCATTATGCCGGTGATGATGCTTGTTATGAATTTCACATCTATTGCGGTTTTGTGGTTTGGAGGAAATATGGTTGTTGCAAACACAATGTCAATAGGTGATTTAACGGCATTTATAACATATATAACTCAGATACTTATGTCGCTTATGATGCTTACGATGCTTTTTATAACAAGTTCGAGAGCTTTTGCATCGGGCAGACGTATCAAAGAGGCGCTTGAAGAAAAAGAAGATATTGACGATACTCTTGCTGCGCATAAGCAAAAAAGGATTACAAAAGGCGAAATAGAGTTTAAAAATGTTGATTTCAGATACTACAAAGACAGCCCGGAAAAAGTGCTTGACAATATAAGCGTTAAAATCAAAGCGGGGCAGACGGTCGGCGTGGTCGGATCGACGGGTTCGGGAAAGAGCACGCTTGTGTCTTTGATACCGAGACTCTACGATGCAGACAGCGGCGAAATTTTGATTGACGATATAAATGTTAAAGACTACAGTCTTGAGCATTTAAGAGATGCGGTCGGCATGGTTTTGCAAAAAAACGTGCTGTTTTCGGGAACAATTGAAGAAAATCTGCGCTGGGGCGATAAAGACGCAACAGAAGAAGAGATAAAAAAAGCAGCGAAGTATGCTCAGGCAGACGGTTTTGTTGAAAGCTTTACGGATAAGTATGACACTGTTTTGGGACAGGGGGCATCAAATGTTTCGGGCGGACAAAAACAGAGACTTTGTATTGCGCGCGCCCTTTTGAAAAATCCGAAAATATTAATACTTGACGATTCAACGAGCGCTGTTGACAATGCAACGGAGGCGAAAATAAACGAAGCGTTTAAAAACGAGCTTTCCGAGTCGACAAAGATTATAATCGCGCAGCGCATAAGTTCGGTTATCGGCGCAGACATGATAATTGTTTTAGACGACGGAAAAATCACGGGCGTGGGAACGCATGATTATCTTTTGAAAAATAATTTGCAGTATCAGGAAATTTATTATTCACAGGTTGAAAGAAAAGAAGGTGAAAACTGATGGCAAGAAATATAGAAGAATTAAGAAAACGCTATAATTCATCGTCAAAAACGCAAAAAAAGATGATGCACGCAGGACCGCGGGGGCCGAGGGGGGCAGCTGGCGGCGGAGCAAAACCGAAAAACGTCGGTGCGGCGATAAAACGCATATTTTCATATATGGGCAAATATAAATTTCTGGTGTATGCAGCGATATTTTTTATGCTGTTAAACACCGGTGCGAGCATGGCGGGGTCTTATATGCTTCGTCCGATAATAAACAACTATATTGCAAAGGGCAGACTTGAAGGGTTTTTATATGCACTTTGTGTGCTTGCGGGTGTTTATATAATAGGTGTTGCCGGAGCGTTTTTGCAAAATAAGTGCATGATTTATGCTTCGCAAAATGCAATTGAAAAAATAAGAAACGATTTGTTTGAAAAGGTATCAAGTCTGCCGGTGAGATTTTTTGACACAAATCAAAAAGGCGAAATAATGAGCCGTTTTACAAACGATGTTGACAACGTTGCAACCATGTTTGACCAAACGGTGATAAGCCTTATTTCCGGATTTATAACTCTTATCGGAACGCTTGCCATGATGATATACACAAATATATATTTAACGCTTATAACGGTTGTGTTTATACCTTTGTTTATGTTCGGAGGTCAGGCGATTGCAAAAAAGAGCCGCAAATATTATTCGGCTCAGCAGGCGGCGCTCGGAGCGGTGAACGGGTATATTGAAGAAACTGTTGCGGGGCAGAAGGTTGTTAAGGTGTTTAACCATGAAGAAGAATGCTGCGAGGAATTTGAGCTTCTAAACGAGGATTTGCGCGACAAGCAGATGTATGCTCAGTTTTTGGGCGGAATAATGGGACCGGTTATGGGAAATCTAAGCCAGGTAAGCTATGCGGTTACGGCGGGCGTCGGCGGAATTTTATGCATATTAAAAGGCTTTGACATAGGCGGACTTACGGTGTTTGTGAATTACGCAAGACAGTTTTCAAGACCGATTAATGAAATATCAATGCAGATGACAACCGTGTTTTCGGCGCTTGCCGGAGCGGAAAGAGTGTTTTCGCTTATGGATGAGGTGCCTGAGGCGGCAGATGACAAAGACGCTCTTGAACTTAGCGATATGAAAGGATTTGTTGAGGTTAAAGACGTTACATTCGGCTACAATCCGGATAAGGTTATTTTAAAAAATATTTCGCTTTATGCAAAACCGGGACAAAAGATTGCCTTTGTCGGTTCAACAGGCGCCGGGAAAACAACAATAACCAATCTGTTAAACAGATTTTACGATATTGACTCCGGCAAGATAACGATTGACGGCATAGATATTAAAAAGATAAAAAGAGACAGTTTAAGAAAAAATATTGCAATGGTTTTGCAGGATACTCATTTGTTTACCGGAACGGTTATGGAAAACATACGCTACGGCAGACTTGACGCGACTGACGAAGAAGTTATTTCGGCGGCGAAAACTGCCAGCGCACACAGCTTTATTATGAAGCTTTCAAAAGGATACGACACAATGATTGAGGGCGACGGAGCAAACCTTTCTCAGGGACAGCGCCAGCTTTTAAATATTGCGCGCGCGGCGATAAGCAAAGCACCGATTTTGATTTTGGATGAGGCGATGAGTTCGGTTGATACAAGAACGGAGTATCTGATTGATAAAGGAATGGATTCACTTATGGCAGACCGCACGACGTTTGTTATAGCGCACCGTCTTTCAACCGTTAGAAATGCAGACGCAATAATGGTGCTTGAAAACGGCGAAATAATAGAAAGAGGAACGCATGAGCAGCTTTTGGAACAAAAGGGCAGATATTTTGAGCTTTACACAGGCTTAAGAGAGCTTAAGTAGGCGGTTTTGAAAAAAATATTGACATAGTAAAAAGACGGTGATATAATTATTGTATAAATTTTGGGGCAGGGTGAAATTCCCTACCGGTGGTAAAGCCCACGAACAGCAATGCAAAAGCAAAGCTGCCGATTCGGTGAAATTCCGAAGCCGACGGTCAGAGTCCGGAGGAGAAAAATTTATTTGCTGTGTTTTTGTTTTTTTGGCATCTCAAAATTTTTTGAGGTACCTTTTTTGTATCAGAGAGTTAAGCCTGATGCGCTTTGATTTTTGATGCCCAAACACTGCAAAGAGGTTTTGTCTCATATGAAAGGAAATGTGATATAATATGAGAAAAAAAAGCGTTAGAAACTGGTGTGTGTGTGCAATTTTGGCGGCTATGGCGGCAATGCTGATGTTCTTTTTTGAATTTCCGCTTCCGTTTTTGCCTCCGTATCTGAAGTTTGATTTCGGAGAGCTTCCGGCGCTTATCGGTTCGTTTGCTTTGGGACCTGTTTGGGGAGTGGCGATATGTTTTATAAAAAACTTGATATGCCTGTTTAAAACGAGCACAGCTGGCGTCGGCGAGGCGGCAAATTTTATAATAGGGGCGCTGTTTGTATTTACGGCGGGGGTTATTTATAAAAAACATAAAACAAAAAAGGGAGCGGCGGCAGCTTCTTTAGCGGCGGCGATTGTTATGAGTGCGGCAAGCATTGCTGTAAATTATTTTATAACTTATCCGTTTTATGCAAAAGCAATGCTGCCTTATGAGGCAATTGTCGGAATGTACAGCGCAATTTGTCCCGCGGCAGACAGCGTTATAAAAGGAATTTTGATATTTAACACGCCGTTTACCTTTGCAAAGGGGATAATTATGAGCGTGATAACGATGGCTATATATAAAAGAATTTCGCCCGTGATTAAGGGAAACGGCGGAGGAGGAAGGTAAAGATGGAAATCAAATACTTGGGGACGGCTGCTTCGGAAGGAATACCGGCATTGTTTTGCGATTGCGAAACTTGCAGACGTTCGATGAAACTTGGAGGAAAAAATATCAGAACGAGAAGTCAGGCAATTATAGATAATTCTCTTCTTATAGACTTTCCGGCAGACACTTATATGCATTTTTTAAAGCATAAAATTCCTATGACGAAAATCAAAACCTGTATTATTACACATTCTCATGAAGATCATTTGTACCCGGATGAAATAATTATGAGAAAGACAGACTGCTTTGCTCATGTGGACAGCGGAGAAGCGCTGACGTTTTATTGTACTGAAAGCGGATATAATATGCTATGTAAGGTTACAGAGAAAAATCATATACCGGACCGTGATGTGCGTGTGAAAAAAATTGAACCGTTTGAAGCGTTTGAGACGGAAGGGTATAAGATTACTCCTATGAGAGCAATTCACGATCCGAAATCCTCGCCCGTTATATTTGCAATAGAAAAAGACGGCAAGAGTATTTTTTATGCAAATGATACGGCACAGATTTGCGAAGAAACCATGGATTGTCTGAAAAAATTTAAAAAACCGTTTAATGTTGTTTCCTTTGACTGCACATGGGCAAATAACCCAGATTATGGCGGCGGGCATATGAATTTTAAACAAAACATAGAGTTTCGTGATGAATTTATAAAATGCGGCATAGCAAATAAAGACACTGTGTTTATTACAAATCATTTTTCGCATAATTCAAAGGATGTTGTGTATGATGATTTTTTGAAAATTGCAAATGAATACGGATTTACAGTAGCGTATGACGGCATGGAGATCAAGTTTTAATAAAAAACAGCGAACAAATTCTGTTCGCTGTTTTTTTAGCCTAAAAATTTCATATATTCATCTAAAAGATATGATTGATTTATAACAAACTCTCGGATGTGCGGTTCTTTGGTTAAAAATTTGAATATATAAAAAACCGTTTCGCAAAACTTTTCGTTAAAGTCGCCGAGTGTGTATGCTTTTGCCAAAGGACACATACTTTTTGCCCTCGGATCGATTATTACGGTTAAAGGAGAGTTTTCCTTCATGTATGGGATTAAGGGAAAAATCCGGCATGACAGCGGCCTTGTATGTCTGTCGCATGTGCCTTTGCAAACGGCAAGTTTTGCAAAAGTGTTTGCATATTTAAAATCCGAAGAAATAATTTTTATATCGTTTTGATTTTTAAACATCACATCTTCTGCATAATAAAGATACATTCCGGCTTGATCTGAAGAATCCAAAGCGTCTGCAAACGTGTCTTTGCAGCAGGCTTTGCCGCACAGACTGCCGCAGTCTACCGGAACGGCAGTGAGATTTTCGAGCATTTTATATGCCTGAGAGTATATTTTGAAAGGATCCATTAAAATTCCTCCACCCGAATTTGTGAAACGTATTTTTTAAAATCGTCAAAGCTTTTTTTGTCACACGCGCGGTGCGAGACATTTGCCTGAGCGAAAGACGCAGCATATTTAAGACACAAAGAATCGTCAAAGCCGGACATTTTCGAATATATAAATCCGCTTAAAAATGCATCGCCTGCGCCGACAGTGTTAAGAACCGGCACATCGCATACGGATACAAAATATGCCTTTTTATTACACACGGCAATTGCTCCGTCTTTATCAAGAGAAACCAAAACGTTTTTAATTCCGCTTTCGCAAAGCCGCATCGCCGCGTTTTTAATGTCATCTTTGGAGGTGCAGTTTAGGTTAAAGGCTTCGTTTAGTTCGTTAAGATTCGGTTTTATGGCATATGGCTTTTGTTTGGCTGCTAAAAACAGCGCGTGTTTGCTACAGTCAATAGTGACTTTTGCGCCCTGCGCTGTGATTATGGAACACAGCTCGCTGTAGAGCGAAGAAAGAACCGGGGATATATTTCCGCTTAGGGCAACATATTCGTTTTGCTGCGCCAAAGTTTTAAGTTTGGTTTTAAAAACGGCTATGCTTTCATCTGAGGGAACGCCGCAAGGGTAGTTAATATCCGTATATGTTTTGTTTTTTAGATCCACAATTTTATAATTTATGCGCACGTCATAGTCTACGGGAACAAAATCGCATATAACATTGCCGTTTTTTAAAGCGGAGGTTATAAAATTGCTTCCATGTCCGCCGATAAATCCGGTACAGGTGCTTTTAAGGCCGCAAACCGCAAGATTTAAGGCAACGTTTACCCCTTTTGATCCGGGAGAATCAAAGCCTTCGTTTACTCTGTTTACATTATCTAATTTGAAATCGTCTACATAAACGGATCTGTCAATTGCGGGACTTATTGAAACGGCGCAAACTCCTTTTGCCATAAAAATCTCCAATCCGCCGCCATGCATCGGCACAAACAATAATAAATATTCTCTTATCCGCATGGATAAAACGATAAGAGATTGTTGTTTATGTGCGGTTTTTTACAAAGGCTGACGCGAAAGCTGTTTCGCGTTAGCCTTTGTGTGTTTTATTTGTTATTTTTTAGTTATTATTCATAGAGAGGATGTTTTTTGCAAAGCGTGCCGACGCGCGCGCGGATATTGTCTGCCTGTGAGGCAAAATCAGTTACGGTAAGTTTTATAAGTTCGGCAATTTCCGACATATCTTCTTCTTTAAAACCTCTTGAGGTTACGGCGGGGGTTCCTATTCTTATACCGCTTGTGATAAACGGGCTTTGAGTATCGAAAGGAATTGCGTTTTTATTAACGGTTATACCAACGTCGTCTAAAAGCTTTTCGGTTTCCTTGCCGGTTATATTCATCGGTGTTAAATCAACTAACATCAAGTGGTTATCGGTGCCGCCGGATACAAGCTTAAAGCCCTGGTCTGAAAGTGCGCCGGCAAGAGCCTTTGCGTTTTTAACGATTTGCTTTTGATATGTTTTAAATTCATCGGTAAGCGCTTCTTTAAAGCATACTGCCTTTGCTGCGATAACGTGCATTAAAGGGCCGCCCTGAATTCCGGGGAAAAGAGCTTTGTTTATAGCTTTTGCATATTCTTCTTTGCACAATATGAGTCCGCCTCTCGGGCCGCGCAGAGTTTTGTGGGTAGTTGTTGTTACAAAGTCGGCATAAGGCACGGGATTGGGGTGCAGACCTGCTGCAACCAAACCGGCAATGTGAGCCATGTCTACCATGAGGTATGCTCCGACTTCTTTTGCTATCTGAGAGAATTTTTCAAAGTCGATTATTCTCGGGTATGCGCTTGCTCCTGCCAAAATAAGCTTTGGTTTATGCTCGATTGCAAGACGGCGGATTTCTTCATAGTCGATAACGTTTTCGTTTTCGCTCACACCGTAGGGAACTATGTTAAAATATTTTCCGGATATATTAACCGGGCTGCCGTGGCTTAAATGACCGCCGTGGGCAAGGTTCATGCTCAAAACCGTGTCGCCGGGGTTTAAAACGGCAAAAAATACGGTTAAGTTTGCCTGTGCGCCGGAATGGGGCTGAACATTGGCATGTTCGGCTCCGAAAATTTCCTTTGCGCGCTCGATTGCAAGAGTTTCAACTATATCAACATACTCGCAGCCGCCATAGTAACGTTTGCCGGGATAGCCTTCGGCATATTTGTTTGTAAGGGGGCTTCCCATTGCCTCCATAACAGCACGGCTTACAAAGTTTTCCGAGGCGATAAGCTCGATTTTATTTTGCTGTCTTGAAATTTCCTTTTCAACAGCCGAGTATACTTCAGGATCTGTTTTGCTTAAATTTTCGAAATGAAACATAATTAATCAACCTCCGCTTTTGTAGGCAACAGAGAGT
Source organism: uncultured Clostridia bacterium (assembly GCA_934457145.1). Lineage (GTDB taxonomy): Bacteria > Bacillota > Clostridia > UBA1381 > UMGS1253 > CAKSHP01. The sequence continues at coordinate 7,826 of CAKSHP010000042.1, forward strand.
AAAGCGCATCGGGCTTTGCTCTTTATTGCTTATAGTTATAATTGCACATCGGACAGGATGTGTTATAATAATATTATAATGGTAAAAATGCAAAAATTCAAGTAAATTATTGAAAAAAATTAAAGTTGCTTGATATTTTCTTTAAAAAAGTGTATAATTGTGAGAAGGCGGTGAAAAAATGACCAGAAAACAAAGAGCAGAGGCGATTATTGAAGCGCTCGAAAAAGCATATCCCGACGCGCAGTGTTCGCTTGATTTTAAAAAGGACGCGTGGCAGCTTATGGTTTCGGCAATACTGGCAACCCAGTGTACCGACAAGAGAGTAAACATGGTAACCCCGGCGCTGTTTGAAAGATATAAAAGCGTGTATGATTTTGCGTCTGCAAATGAAGACGAACTTATAGGATATATACGGTCGACGGGATTTTTTAATCACAAGGCTAAAAATATTATCGCATCGGCAAAAATTATATGCGACAAATACGGCGGTGCGGTGCCGGACACTATAGACGAGCTGGTAACGCTTCCGGGAGTTGGAAGAAAGATTGCAAATCTGCTTTTGGGGGACGTGTTCGGAAAGCCATGTATTGTGGTTGACACGCATGCAAAGAGATTAAGCTATCGTATGGGGCTTACAAAAAACACTGATCCGGTTAAAATAGAGTTTGATTTAAGAAAAATTATACCTGCACAAAAAGGCTCGGATTTTTGCCACAGGCTTGTCAATCTGGGTCGGGAGTATTGCGTAAGAAATCCGAAATGCGGCATATGTCCTGTGGGCGAGGTTTGCAAAAAAGAATTAAAATAAAGAGCCTTTTTTCGCTCTTTATTTTAATTTGGGCGGGGGAAGAGTTATATTTCCCCAGGCTTTGTTAAACCATTTTATATCGGTTTTTGAAAGAGAAATTATTTTATTAAATGAAAGACCGATAGAGGAAAACAAGTCGGTTATTGTGCCGGAAAGATAAAAAAATGTATAGCGTGTTTCGTATTCTCCGGCGGCAAGGGGTGAAATGTCAAAAACAAGCGTGGCGCTGTGGCTGTCGCCTTTTTTTCCGGAATAAAAGTTTTTTAAAACGGAAGTTGCAACGGGTTGTTTTTGAAAATTGTATATGGTAAGGCGCATACATAGATTTTTTATGTCTGTTTTGTTTGTCCAGTTAAAAGTGATTTCAAGCGGCGTGTTTTCGTTAAAATCCGCGCTGCTTTTTTCATATGAGGCAAGGCTTAAATCTATAGGGGAGTTTTGATTTTTCGAGATTTTTTTTGCGCTGTCAAAATTCATTGAGCTTACGATGTTTTCGCGGCTCGAAAGATAGGCATTTATTGCGTTTTCCGTGTTGCCGTCATAGATAAGAGAGCCTTTGTCCAAAACGATTGCGCGGCTGCAAAGTCTTTCGACTGTTGACATATTGTGGCTCACATATAATATTGTGCGGTTTTCTTTTTCTGCAAGCGAGAGCATTTTATCAATGCATTTTTGCTGAAAAGCCGCGTCGCCGACTGCGAGCACTTCGTCCATGATAAGAATTTCCGAGCTTAGGTGCGCTGCAACGGAAAATGCAAGTTTGACATACATTCCGGAGGAATAGCGCTTGACCGGAGTGTTTATAAATTCTCTGCACTCGGAAAAGTCTATTATATCGTCGAGCTTTTCGGTGATTTCCGATTTTGTCATGCCGAGAATTGCGCCGTTTAGGTATATGTTTTCGATGCCGGTAAGCTCGGGGTGAAATCCGGTTCCTATTTCAAGCATGGAAGAAATTCTTCCTTTAATGCACACTCTTCCTTTTGTGGGGGTGGTGATTTTTGAAAGAATTTTTAAAAGAGTGGATTTGCCGGCGCCGTTTCTGCCTATTATGCCGACTGTTTCGCCTTTGTATATGTTTAAAGACACATTATTCAGCGCATTGAACATGCCTTTTTTATTTACGGCGCCGATTTTTGCGTTCGGGTTTTCTTTGCCGGTCAGCTTTGCGCCGATAGCCTGAATTTCTTCGCGCAGAGTGTGCGCACCTATGGCGCCGAGCTTATATTCTTTTGTGATATTTTCAATTTTAATAACAGTTTCTTTCATGGATTTGTCTCCTTTATATGATGTCCGAAAAATTCCGTTCGGAGCGCGCAAAGGCGAAGAGTCCGGCAAGCAAAATGACAAATGATATCGCGGCGCTCGCCAAAAGATTTTTAAAAGAAAAACTTCCGGAGCCTAAAAATGCGTATCTGAAAGCCTCCATTACGGAGGTCATGGGATTTAAAAGAAAAAATTTGCGCATATTAGTAGGAACTGCGGAGAGCGGATATACTATCGGGGTAATGTAAAACCAAAGCTGAACGCCGAATGAGGTTAATACTGATAAATCGCGGTATTTGGTTGTTACGGCGGTGATTATAAGGCCTGTTCCGGTTGCAAGCATCGAGCAGATAAAAAGCAAAACCGGAACGGCAAGTATGTATATATTAGGTTTTACGGGGCTTTTTATTATTATAAAATAGAAAAGAAAACCCAAAAACATAGCAAGCTGCAAAAGAAAATTGATGAAGCTTGTTATATTTGAAGTGACAGCAAGGCTGAGGCGCGGAAAGTAAACCTTTTTTAACAGTCCGGCGTTTGACAGATACAGTGATGAATTTTTTGTTAGGGTACGCGAAAAGAAACCCCATAAAACATTTCCGCACATATAAAAAAGAAACTGCGGAATTGAATTTGTGGAAATGTTTGCTATACGGCCGAAAACAAGCGTGAAAAACACGGTTGTAAGAAAAGGATTAATCAAAATCCATAGCGGACCGAGTATGGTTTGTTTGTACAGCGTGGAAAAATCTCTTTTAACAAAAAGAAATATTAAGTCCTTATATTTTATAAGTTCTTTTAAGCCTATGTTGTACCATTTTCGTTTAGGTTCTATTACAGTTGTCCAGTTTTCTGACATATGTGCATCTCCGTTTTGTAATTTATATTAAAAACAGTATATCAAAAAACGTAAAAACAGTCAATAGTATCAAAAAAATAAAAAACGCAAAAAAAGTTTAAAAAAAGTGTTGACAAAAAAGAAAAAAGGTGGTATACTAATCAAGTCGCTTAGGTAAGCGGCGAAGAAAAGATAAAGCGGAAAGCTTTGGTTGGAC
>CAKSHP010000043.1 GCA_934457145.1 uncultured Clostridia bacterium
ATATAATTATGCATCTGCGGCGAAAATGAATGATCCACAGGATCGCCTATAATGGCTAAAATTTTTGTATGTCCGTCTACCTTTTGCATAAAACGTCTGCCCTTCTTTTATTCATGCACCGTATAGTTAGGCGCTTCTTTTGTAATCTGAATATCGTGCGGATGGCTTTCTTTTAAGCCTGCGCCCGTAATCTTTATAAACTGGCCGTTTTGCTTCAAATCGGCAATCGTTTTTGTTCCGCAATATCCCATACCGGATCTTAAGCCGCCGAGCAGCTGAAAAACGGTATCTGACAAAGAACCTTTATACTCAACTCGTCCCTCAACTCCTTCAGGCACAAGCTTTTTTGCGTCCTGCTGGAAATAACGGTCTTTGCTGCCTTCGTTCATTGCGCCGATAGAACCCATTCCGCGGTAAACCTTAAAACGTCTGCCCTGATAAAGTTCAAATTCTCCGGGGCTTTCCGTACATCCGGCAAACAAGCTTCCTATCATGATAACATCCGCTCCGGCAGCAATCGCCTTTGTAAGGTCACCGGAATATTTTATACCGCCGTCTGCGATAAGAGGAATGTTTTTCTTTTTTGCAATTTCCGAAGCGTTCATAATAGCCGTAACCTGAGGCACACCTATACCTGCAACCACGCGTGTCGTACAAATCGAACCCGGACCTATTCCGACCTTAACCGCGTCTGCTCCCGCTTCAATCAAATCCGCAGCCGCAGCAGCCGTTGCAATATTTCCCGCAATAACATCCAAATGCGGATAAGCTTCTTTAACTTTTTTAAGCGTTTTTATAATGTTTGCGCTGTGACCGTGCGCAGAATCAAGCACGACAACGTCAACATTTGCGCTTACCAATGCCTCCACACGATCTAAAACATCAGCTGTAACTCCTATTGCCGCGCCGGCAAGCAATCTGCCATTTTCGTCTCTTGCAGAGTTTGGATATCTTACAGCCTTTTCAATATCCTTTATTGTGATAAGCCCTTTAAGATGCATGTTTTTGTCAACAATCGGAAGCTTTTCAACCTTATATTTTCTTAGAATTTCCTGGGCCTGTTCCAAGGTTGTGCCCTCGGGCGCCGTTATAAGATTTTCTCTTGTCATCGACATATAAATCGGTTTTGAAAAATCCGTTTCAAAACGAAGGTCGCGGTTTGTTATAATTCCGACAAGCTTTTTGTTCTCTGTTATCGGAACACCTGAAATTTTATATTTTCCCATAAGCTCGTCCGCGTCTTTTAATGTATTGTTCGGAGAAAGACTAAACGGATTCACTATAACTCCGTTTTCGCTTCTTTTTACCTTGTCCACTTCGGTTTTCTGCTGTTCAATGGACATATTTTTATGTATAATTCCGATGCCGCCTTCTCTTGCCATTGCAATTGCCAGATTTGCTTCCGTAACGGTATCCATTGCCGCACTCACGAGCGGTATGTTAAGCTTAATCTTTTGCGTTATGTGAGTTTCAAGATTGATGTCTTTCGGAATTACCTCTGATTTCTGAGGAATTAAAAGCACGTCGTCAAAAGTGAGTCCTTCAATTATGTTCATATCTAATCTTCCTTTCCTTTGTACTGATATGTTTTTGCTATTTTATCTATTGTATCACATTACAGCATACTTTTCAAGATTTTTTTCACTTCATCGGCATTTTTAGCATTATTCACATTTTTTCTTGCAGAAGATGAATTTTTTTCTCCTTTTAAGTACCATGCTGCGTGTTTTCTTGCTTCACACACGGCAATATGCTCCCCCTTGTTTTTAATCATTTGGTCAAACTGCCAGAGAAATGTTTCAATCTTTTCTTCAAGCGTCGGAAAAAAACGAACCTCTCCGTATGTCAAAAGCTCGTTTATCTGTTTAAAAATAAACGGATTTCCCATAGCGCCCCTTGCAACCATCACAGCGCTGCACCCCGTTTTTTCTTTCATATAAACAGCGTCTTTCGCCGAAAATATATCGCCGTTTCCTATAACCGGAATTTTTAGCGCGCGAACAACTTTTTTTATAATATCAAGGTCTGCTTTTCCTGTGTACATCTGCTCTCTTGTTCTTCCATGCACGGTTACCGCATCCGCACCGCCTGCCTGCGCCGCCAAAGCTGCCTCAACTGCATTCACGCTTTTTTCGTCCCAGCCTTTTCTTATTTTCACGCTAACCGGGACACCGGCGTTTTCTTTAACTTTTTTAACGATTTCATATATCTTTTCGGTGTCTTTCATAAGCGCGCTGCCTTCGCCGTTTCCCACAACCTTAGGCACAGGACACCCCATATTTATATCAATCATGCATGCACCGCCGGAAAGCGCCTTTTGCGCAGTCTTTGCCATTATATCGGCGTCCGAGCCGAATATCTGCACGGCAAGCGGTTTTTCAATTTCGCTCATTTCAAGCATTTTAAACGTTTTTTTGTCGCCGTATAAAAGAGCCTTTGAGCTTATCATTTCGGTATATGCAAGTCCGCATCCAAACTTTTTGCAAACGCTGCGAAACGCCGAATCGCTCACACCTGCCATAGGCGCTAAAAACACTTCGTTTTCAAATTCAAGATTTCCTATTTTCACAAACTCACTACTCAGCCTTTCGTTTCACTTTCTCTTAAAAACAAGGAAAGCCGCCCTTTGCAGCTTTCCTTTTGTTTTTAATAAACATCATTTTTTATAATATCTTCATAAGTCTCTCTTTTTACCAGCACTCTGTCTTTTCCGCCCGATACCATAACCACTGCCGGACGGCAAATGCGGTTATAGTTGCTTGCCATCGAATAATTATATGCCCCGGTTGCCAGAACAGCCAAAGTGTCGCCAACCTCAGCTTTTGCAATCGGCATATTTTCTCCTATTAAATCCCCCGACTCGCAGCATTTTCCCGCAATTGTAACAATATCATCGGCAGGATTGCCAGCCTTATTTGCCACAACTGCGCTGTATTTTGACTGATAAAGAATATATCTCGGGTTATCGCCCATACCGCCGTCAACCGAAACATATTTTCTTATTCCTTCAATCTCTTTAATTCCGCCTATTGTATAAAGCGTTATTCCCGCTGCGCCGACAAGCGATCTTCCCGGCTCCATAACAATCTTCGGCACCGCTATATTATTTTTTTCGGCGCTTTTTTTAACAGCCTCGCTCACAGCCTCGATATACTTGTCATATTCTATAGGATCGTCCGACTGAACATATTTTATTCCAAAGCCGCCGCCGAGGTTTAAAACGCTCATTTCAATGCCGAACTCTTTTTTTACTTTTCCCATAAAATCTATCATAACCTGTGCAGCCTCAACAAACGGCAAAACGTCAAAAATCTGCGAGCCTATATGACAATGAATTCCGACAATATTTAAATTTTTATACTCTAAAGCCTCTTTTATAATCTGTATTGCCTCGCCGTTTTCAAGCGCAACGCCGAATTTCGAATCAATCTGACCGGTTCTTATAAAGTCATGAGTATGTGCGTCAATTCCGGGTTTTATGCGAAACATTATATCCGCGCGTTTTGAAAGCTTTACGCATATTTTTTCAAGCATCTCAAGCTCATATTTATTATCAACAACTATCGTTCCGACATTGTTTTTTACTGCCATTTCAAGTTCATCATATGTTTTGTTGTTTCCATGAAAATATATTTTCGAGCTGTCAAATCCTGCTTTAAGCGCACTGTATAGCTCGCCGCCCGAAACAACGTCCACGCCAAGCCCCTCTTCGGATGCGATTTTATATATTCCGACGCACGAAAAAGCCTTTGAAGCATAAAGCACAAGCCCGTTTCCGTCGTAGTATTTATCTATTGCGTTTTTATATACACGGCAATTTTTTCTTATTAAATCCTCATCCATAACATAGAGCGGCGTTTTGTATTTCTCTGCAAGATAAACAGTATCGACCGAGCCGATCGTTAAATGGTTTTTATCGTTTACACCAAGGTTATCGGTTAAAAACATAGCTTTTGCCTCCTTATACACCAAGAGCTGAAAAACAGTCTTTCATTTCATGTATAATTATAGCACAAACCAAATTACCATGTCAAACAAAAAGCCCTTCTAAAGCAAAAAACATAAACTTTTTAAACATGCACAAAATAAATTTTTATGCTACTTAATTAAAAACACACCCATTTTCTCAATAATTTACTAACCATTGCATAATAAGTGAGTTTTTTTACCCCGCCCACCGCAACTATAGACACATCGCCTATCAGGCTGTCGCCTTTATAAATTTTTATTTTTCCGATTTCGTCTCCGTCATTTACAGGCGCATTTATATTTTCATTAAAAACATTTTCGCATCTTATATCTCCGTTTTCTCCTTTTCTCGTAAGCACACAAAAATTATCCTTTGCCGCAGCCGCAACACTGCTTTCAAGTCCTTTCACTACATCTGCTCTGCCCATATCCTCTCCGGCATTTACCGCTTTTGAAACACAGTAATTTGCAAAACCGTAATCTAAAAGCTTTTTTGCATCGGCAAACCTTTGCGCAGATGTCGGCGCCGCCATAACAACGGCTATAAGCTGCATATCATTTCGCATTGCCGATGCCGAAATGCAATTTTTTGCAATAGAAGTCGAACCCGTTTTAAGACCGTTTGCCCCGTCATAAAAACGTATAAGTTTATTTGTGTTTGCAAGCGTAAATTTTCCGTCGCGCAAAGAATCCATCCATATCGTAGTGAACTCAAATATTCTTTTATGTCTTAACAGCTCCGCCGACATAACCGCAATATCTCTGGCAGTTGTGAGGTGTCCTTGCGTATCAAGTCCGTTCGGGTTTTTAAATGTTGTGTTTGTCATGCCGAGTTCCTGTGCGCGCTTGTTCATCATTTCAACAAAACCTTCCTCGCTTCCGGCAACAAATTCCGCCAGTGCTACAGCCGCGTCATTTCCCGAAGCTACCGCCACACCTTTCATCAAATTATAAACGCTCATCTGCTCGCCCGCGTCTAAAAATATAGTTGATCCGCCCATACTTTTCGCATTTTCGCTTCCCGTTACCATATCGTCAAAGCTTATTTTCCCCGAATCCACAGCCTCCATAACCAAAAGCATTGTCATAACCTTTGTAACGCTTGCCGGAGGCAATTGCTCGTCTGCATTTTTTTCAAAAAGCACCTTCCCGGTACTCTGTTCAATAAGAATTGCCGACGGTGCGCTAAGCTCCATTGCCGTCTTTTCCCCGTTTTCGCTTTTTTGTTCTTCCTTTTGGGCAAACACAGTCGCCGCGCTTGCAAATGCTATATTTGCAAACAGTATAACCGCAATTGCAATTGCAGCTTTTTTTATATCTTTAAACATAACCCTCTCCATTCCGCCGCACTAAGCGGCTGTTTTATTACGTTGGAAATTGTCAAAAACAATTACCCGCATGCAAAAAAGCATGCCAAAGTCCAAAAGGCAGAAACATTAAAGACTTTTTTCGCTTTTTTACAAAAATACTCAATAAAAGTTATGCTTAAATTTTAACTTTTATGCTTACAGTCATAAAACATCTGAACATAAAAAAACGCAGCAAGCCTTAAAATGCTCACTGCGTTTTTTTATGTGATAATTATTTTAAATAATCCGGTGAATCCATATCAATGTATTCAACATCGATCTTATTTCTCATTGCCTTTCTGTGCTCAAAGAATTTTGTAGCAACTTTATCAAAAAGCGCATATGAAAGAAGATCCTCTTCCTGTTCCATATAAGGAGCAGCTTCTTTTCTGAGCTTATCAAGCTCAGGTTTTAATTTATCTGCCGGACGGCAGGTAATGCGGGGTTCGTCGCCGATAATCTTTTTAACGATATCATCTGCAATCGGAACCGGTGTCTGACCGTATTCGCCGCGTACAATACCTTTTGTTTCTTTCGTTATCATCTTATATCTCTCGCCGGAAATAACGTTAAACACAGCCTGAGAACCAACAATCTGACTCGACGGTGTAACAAGCGGCGGATAACCTAAGTCTTTACGAACGCGCGGAACCTCCTGTAACACTTCCATAAGCATGTCTTCTTTTCCTGCCTGTTTAAGCTGAGAAACAAGGTTTGAAAGCATACCGCCGGGAACCTGATACAAAAGCGTGTTAACGTCAACGCCCATTACCTTCGGGTTCATAAGTCCGCTCTTTAAATACTCTTCGCGAAGCGGTCTGAAATAGTCTGCAATCTCTGTTAAAAGCTTCAAATCATAGCCCGTGTCATAAGGTGTGCCCTGGAACGCTGCAACCATTGACTCTGTTGCCGGCTGAGACGTACCCATAGCCAAAGGCGACATCGCACAGTCAATAACGTCCACTCCTGCCTCAACAGCTTTCATATAAGTCATCGAAGCAACGCCCGATGTATAGTGAGTGTGAAGCTGTATCGGTATTTTAACGGTTTCTTTTATTGCCTTAACCAAATCATATGCAACATTCGGCAAAAGCAATCCTGCCATATCCTTTATGCAAATTGAATTTGCGCCCATTTCTTCAAGCTGTTTTGCAAGCTTTGCAAAAGATTCAATATTATGAACAGGGCTTATAGTGTAGCAAAGAGTTGCCTGAACATGAGCCTTTGCTTTGTTTGCTGCGTCAATTGAAGACTTTAAGTTTCGAACGTCGTTTAAAGCGTCGAAAATACGGATAATATCTATACCGTTGTCAACAGATTTTTTAACAAAATATTCAACAACATCATCGGCATAGTGTCTGTAACCTAAAATGTTCTGACCGCGGAACAGCATCTGAAGCGGAGTTTTCTTAGCTTTAGCCTTTATTTTTCTGAGTCTCTCCCACGGATCTTCGTTCAAAAATCTAAGGCATGCATCAAACGTTGCACCGCCCCAAGCCTCAAGCGAATGATAACCCACGCTGTCGAGCTTTTCAACAATCGGAAGCATTTGTTCTGTTGTCATACGAGTCGCAATCAAACTCTGATGTGCGTCTCTTAATATTGTTTCTGTAATCTCTACAGGTTTAGCCATATTAATCCCATAGCCTTTCTGCCCGCAAATTATATTAAAATTTCAAACGCTGTTTACCGCGGGCAGATAAAAAGCGTTTCTTTTATTCTTTAACTTTTGCCCTTTATGTAAGCTTAAGCGTAAAGTGCAAGGAACACGCCTGCTGCAACAGCAGAACCGATAACACCTGCAACGTTAGGACCCATAGCATGCATCAAAAGGAAGTTTGCCGGATTTTCTTTCTGACCGACTTTCTGCGATACACGTGCAGCCATAGGAACAGCCGATACACCCGCAGAACCGATAAGCGGATTTACCTTTCCGCCCGTTACAAGATACATAATATCTCCGAACAAAACGCCGCCGGCAGTTGAAAAACCGAATGCGCAAACGCCCAAAACGATAATTTTTAATGTCTGAGGTGTCAAAAGTGTGTCTGCGGTTGCAGTTGCACCAACAGTGATACCTAAGAATATCGTGATGATATTGATAAGCTCGTTCTGTGCAGTTTTGCTTATTCTGTCCGTAACGCCGCACTCTTTTGCAAGGTTACCCAACATAAGCATACCAACAAGAGAAATAGCGTCCGGAACTATAAGACCAACAACTATTGTAACGATTATCGGGAAAATAATCTTTTCTCTTTTTGATACCGGACGAAGCTGATCCATAACAACGCATCTTGCTTTTTTCGTTGTAAGAAGCTTCATGATAGGCGGCTGAATAACAGGAACCAACGCCATGTATGAATAAGCCGCAATAGCAATTGCAGGAAGCAAATGCTGTGCCAGTGTTTTTGTTACGAATATTGCCGTCGGGCCGTCTGCACCGCCGATAATACCGATAGCCGAAGCTTCGCAGTTGTTAAATCCGAGTGCGATAGCACCGAAGAATGTTAAAAACACACCAAGCTGAGCCGCAGCGCCGAGCAAAATGCTCTTCGGGTTTGCAATAAGCGGACCGAAGTCTGTCATTGCACCGATACCCAGGAATATAAGCGGCGGATATATACCGAGCTTAACACCCATATACAGCATGTCCAAAAGACCGCCGTCATGCAAAACTCTGCCATAGTCAATACTGTTTTCCGTAAACCACTGCGGATGCATGATATTTGCCGATTGCGGCAAGTTTGCCAAAAGCATACCAAATGCTATAGGCATAAGCAAAAGAGGCTCAAACTCTTTAACTATTGCCAAATAAAGCAAAAAGCAAGCAATAACTATCATAAGTACTGTTTTCCACCAGATATAATCAGGTGAATTAAACAGCATAGCTACACCCGTTTCCCCCAAGAAGTTGGAAACACCTTCTATAAAACTACTCACTGGTACTCACTCTCCGTTTCTTAAATAAATATAATTTTAAAATTATGATAATGAAATAAGAGCGTCACCTGTGTTTACGCTTGCACCCTTTGTAACGTTAACTGCGCTTACAGTACCGTCATGAGGAGCAACAATTTCATTTTCCATTTTCATTGCTTCTAATATACATAAAACGTCTCCGCTTTTAACCTTTGCGCCTGCATTAACCTTGATGTCAAGAATTGTTCCGGGCATAGGAGCGTTTATCGTCTCTGCACCTGCGGGAACAGAAGCAGCAGGTGCTGCGGGTGCTGCCGGTGCTGCTGCGGGAGCAGCTTTAGCTGCCGGAGCCGGAGCCGAAATAGGAGCATTTGTAAAGTTCTGAGTTTCCTCAACCTCAACATTGTATACATTTCCGTTAACTTTAACAACAAATTTTTTCATTTTTTTCATTCCTCCTGAAATATTATAGGATTTTTTTACAGCACAAAACTGCGCTGAATAATTTTCTTACTTCTTCCAAAGAATTTTGCCGCTTGCCTGATCTGTAATGGAAACAACTCTCATTCTTTTTGTCGGATCATCGCCGCTCATAGCGCCGACAGCTGCGCAAACAGCAGCAATCGTTTCATTTTCATCAACCGCCGAAGTAGCACTTACCTGTGTAGCAGCAGCCGGAGCCGAAACAGCCTTTTGGGGTTCTTCTTTGCCGAAAAGCTTCATAATGTAGAGCACAATCATCAAAATAACAAGCACGCTAAACACTATAAGCATTCCCTGCAATGCAAGAATTCCTGCGTCTGCAAGTGAAAAATCTTCAATAACCTTTATTGCAGCATTCACACCAAACATACCTCTCACCTCATTTTCATAATAAATTAATTTTTAAAACACAGGTTTTACCACTTTACACTTCACAAAAAGCCTTATTTACCTGTTATTTATATGTATTTTTGAGCGAATTTTTATCCATCTTCACTCGATTATATATTATACTAAAATTTGCTTCCGACTGCAAGCAATTTGCAAATTTTTTTTTAATTTTTTTTTACTTTTTTCGCATTTTTTATTTTTATGCATAATTATGTATAAAAATCACTATTTGTATATGCGTCTTTGTCTGCAATTTTCGTCAAAAACTACATAATATATTGTTTCATTGGTAATATTACACATGATATTGTCCGTGTATAGAATTTATTTTTGCACATTTAAAAAAACTTCGTCTTTCTGCATATATAGGTTCCAAAAGCAAAAGCTTTGGCACAATTTTCCGATTTCAAAGCTTTTTTCTATCACCAAGAAAGGATAAGGACGGTTTAAAAAACCAACTGATTTTTTAAACCGTCCCCAAACATTTTATTTTATAAGCCTTACAACATTTTCAATACCGGACATAATCCCTATCTTTGCACTCTCATAAGTGAGCCCGCCCTGAATATAGGCTATATACGGCTCTCTCATAGGCGCATCGGCGCTAAGTTCAATCGATGCTCCCTGGCAAAACGCGCCTGCCGCCATAATAACTTCATCGGCATAGCCCGGCATCGGCGCCGGCTGAGGCACTGCAAATGAGTCTACCGGCGCGCCTTTTTGTATTCCCTGGCAAAATGCAACAAGCAAATCCGCTCTTTTAAACTTAATTGAAGTTATAATGTCTTCATGAACCTTGCCCACTTTCGGGCAAACCTCAAAGCCAAGTTTGTCAAACGCAGCACTGCAAAGATAGGAAGCTTTTATCGCCTGCGCTGTTGTATGCGGCGCCATAAAAAGTCCCTGTAAAATAAATCGGTTCTGACCGAGCGTTGCTCCGCATTCCCTACCGGCACCGATTGCTGTAATTCTGTCTGCTGCAAGGTCAACATATTTTTTCTTTCCGGCAATATAACCGCCCGTCTGCGCAATGCCGCCGCCCGGGTTTTTTATTAAAGAACCGGCAAGCAAATCTCCGTGCGGTTCATATGTATCGGAAAACTCACCGTAACAGTTGTCAACTATGCAAACTATATTTTTATTTACGGAATGTACAAAATCTATAATCCCGTTTAGCTGATTTACGCTAAACGTATCCCGCCATGCATAACCTTTTGAACGCTGCATAATAACAGCTTTAACGTCATCTTTTAAAATTTCTTCTTTTATCTTATCAAAATCCGGAATGTTGTCGTTTTTTAAATCAACTTGTCTGTATTTTATGTTAAAATCCGCAAGCGATCCGGTATCTTTTGAATCAATAACACCTGCAAGCGTGTCATAAGGTTTGCCCGTAACGGCAACTATTGCATCCCCCGGCCGAAGCACTGCCCACATAGCAGTCGAAATTGCATGAGTTCCCGATATTATATTGTGTCTTACTATTGCATCTTCCGCTCCGAACACCTGTGCCATAACAGCGTCAATAGCATCTCTGCCTATGTCATTATATCCATAGCCCGTTGTCGGGTTAAAATGCACCTCGCTTATTCGGTTATCCGAAAA
>CAKSHP010000044.1 GCA_934457145.1 uncultured Clostridia bacterium
CTGTGACGAAATGATTAAGCTTTTCAAAAAGTTAAATTCATGGGTTGAAAATGACAGCTATATTCCAAAGCCCGGCGATATTATTTTTTATGACTGGCAGGATAACGGCATTGGAGATAATATCGGAGTGGCCGACCATGTAGGCATTGTTGAAAATGTGATTAATAACGTAATTGTAGTTATTGAGGGCAACAAAAATAATGCTGTTGAGCGCAGAGAGATACAGATAAACGGCAGATACATAAGAGGCTTTGGAGTACCTAAATACACATCAGCTGCCGTGACAGAATTAACAACGGTTAATGATATCGTTTGGGAACTGGCGCACCGTGGTATTTTAACTGATAAGCAATACTGGCTTAAAAAGCTTGCAGCGGATAAAAACGTGTATTGTTTAGCAAAAAATATAGCAAATTACAGATCGTGAAAATAAAACGTGCGTTTCTTTTGTTTGTGCAATATGTATGAAAATGTAAAATTTTAAAAATACTACTGGTAATTTCTGTATTGATGTGATATACTATAAAATGTGTGACAGCACAAAATTATTAACAGAAAGAAGATAGAAAAAATGGGTAGGTGTACATATGTACTCACAAAAGACACAGTGTGTGATGACAAAGAAAGAAAAATTACGGTTTACGGCGTGGACTGTATAAAAAACGGAAAGGTTATAAAGTCTGTATCCGATATTTTTACAGATGAAACACGGGCAAAAGACTTTACAGACCTATGCAACAGATCGGAGCTGTCAGAGCTTCACTTTAAAGATGCAATTGATGATGTGCTGCTTACATGAAAAAAATAAGAAAGCACCCTGAGAGCTGCAAAGCCCTTTGGGTGCTTTCTTTATTTCACCGATACAGTGATTACAAACACATTACGCCATACCGCAATAACTCCGGTGTGTTCGTCTGTGTGCGTTTTGGTGGGAGTAACAGGGCTCGAACCTGTGACCCTCTGCTTGTAAGGCAGATGCTCTCCCAGCTGAGCTATACTCCCGAATATTAAACTTTTTCCTCGGCCGACAGCCGCACTCAGCAGCCACCGGTAAAGAAAATGGTGACCCATAAGGGAATCGAACCCTTGATTCCGGCGTGAGAGGCCGACGTCTTAACCGCTTGACCAATGGGCCCTAAAAGGCTAATTCATACAGAATTATTAAAAACATATATTAATAAATCACTTAGCCTAAAAAATAAATGGTAGCGGCGAGTGGACTTGAACCACCGACCTAACGGGTATGAACCGTTTGCTCTAGCCAACTGAGCTACACCGCCACATTTACTCGCCTTATTGGCGACAAGTAATAGTATACAGCATTTTTTTTAATTTGTCAAGCATTTTTTTAAAGTTTTTCAATTTTTTTCGTCAAATTCAGCAGATATGCCGTTTTGCGGTATGTTTGAATAAGTTTTCACAGAAAGATTTACGTTTAAAAGCTCTTCAAGCTTATTATACTCAAGAGCCGCTTTTTTATCCCCGTCTGACTTTTTAACAGCCTTTATCATAAGGTTTTTCGGTGTTTCAAGCGGCGATATATATTCCGTTGCCGAAACCTCATAGCCGTTTGCTCTAAGATAAAGGCATCGCATAGCGTCGGTTAAATCATCTGCAAGTCTCTTTTTAAACACGGGAAAACCCAAAAGCGCTTCAAACGGCTCATAGCTGTAGCTTGCAAGCATCTCTTTATGACAGCACGGCACGCATATTATCGCTTTTACTTTATTTCTTATTCCCAGTCCGAGCGACATATCCGTTGCCGTATCGCATGCATGAAGCGAAACAAGCAAGTCTATTTTTTCATCGGGACAATAGCTGTTCATATCCGCACACACAAACTCCATATTGTTATATCCCAGATTTTTTGCCATTTTTCTTGACTCGTCTATCACATTTTGTTTGTAGTCGACGCCTATAAAGTGACAGTTAAGCTTTAATATGTCGCGCATATAGTAGTTTAAAACAAACGATAAATATGATTTCCCGCATGCACAGTCCAGCACACATACTTTTTTATCTTTCGGAAAAGAATCCGTCACGCTTTTTGCAAGCTCTATAAAATGATCAATCTGATTGTATTTTCGTATCATATCGTTTTTAATTTTTCCCTCGGCGCTTAAAATGCCGATTTCTTTTAAAAGCGCATCCGCCTCTCCCACTTTGATTATATAATCGCGCTTACCGAAGTCTATCCCGCGTATGTTGTTTTCTTTTTTGTTATCGTTTCGCCCGCTCTCATCCTTAATTGTTTTCTGGCTCACTTTTTTATCCGTTGCCTCTATTTCAAAACAGCTGCCTCTTTCAAAATATCTTAATAAAAGCCTGTCATACCCGGGCGCATATTTTAAAATTTCGTCTGCAATTTCGCTTTTATCCGCCAAGACCTGCTGCGTGTTAAATAAATTTGCAAACTTTTCGTTTTTTACTTCAACGCTGCCTTTAAACGCCTTAGTGCCGCAATAATATGTATACTCTATTCTTTTAAAGAAATCAATATTTTGTGAAAGCCTTAAAAACACTGCGTCTAAAAGAAATTTCAGTTTACCTGTCGTTTGTCTGTTCATTTTCATCCTCCAGATTTTTAATTCCGAACACTTCGGTTTCGCATTTATTTTTATAGTCAAACAAAACCGCCGTTTTCCTTTTTTCAAGTCCGCCGAGCACGTTTATGTCAAACTCGTATATCCTGATATATTTTAAAATATAAGAAAGCTTTTCATCTTTCAGATTATCATTTAAAAGATGTCGGTTATTTGCAATAAATGCACTGACGCGCTTTGCAAAATATCTGTCGTTTTTTTTTGCCCAATACGGAAGCGCGGCGCCTGTGTTGTTTTTCAAAAAGTCAAAAAGCAAAAGCGATGAAAAACGCTTATCATTTTTTTTATATTCATAAAATATATCGTAAAGCTTTTTTTTGCTCTGCGCCGCAGCAAAAGCGGTATGCAAAGCATAGTGCTTTGAAAGCTTATAAAAAAACTCAAACGCGCTTTTTTCCTCTTTTAAAAGATACTCCGCCGACTTTTCAAAAGACGAAGAATTGTAGTATTTTTCAACCATATCGCACACATCTTTTAAAATTAAAATTTCGTCATACGAAATATAATCGTTTGACACCGCTTCATAGGGCGGATACGGCATATATGAATAGTTATGTGCCTTTGCGTTTTCTCTTATGGACGATCCTTTTAAAAGTTTTAAAAATCCAAGCTGAAGCATATCAGGGCGCAGATAAAACACATCGTCAAACGATTTTTTAAAGCTTTTAAAATTTTCATACGGCAGAGCCGCAATCAAATCAAGATGGATATGCATATTTTTATTTTTCTTAAGTTTAAACACATTTTCGCAAAGCTTTGAAAAATTTGTTGTTCTGTTAATCGCCCTTATTGTTTTTTCATTTGTTGACTGCACACCGATTTCTAACTGGAACTTGCCTTTCGGCGCACTTTGCAAAAGAGCGATTGTGCTTTCCTTTAGCGCATGTGCCGAAATTTCAAAATGAAAGCAGGTTGTTTTTATGTTTTCTATTATGAATTTTAAAATTTCATTTGTTCTTTTTTCATCCGTGTTAAACGTTCTGTCAACAAGCTTCACAAGTTCCACATTGCACATATCGAAAAGCAAAAAATCTTCAAACACCCACTCTAACGGAAAAAATCTAACGCCTCTTGAAACAGACGAAAGGCAAAAACTGCAATTATACGGACACCCTCTGGAGGTTTCGTAATAAATTATTTTTCCTTTCAGCCTTTCAAGCTCTTCTTTATCATAAAGCGGCGGCAAAACAGAAAGATCCTCTATAACCTCGGGCGGATTTAAAACTGTTTTTTCCCCGTTTCTGTAAGCAAGTCCGCTTATATTTTCATACTTTTCGCCCGAAACAAAGCTTTTAAACGAAAATTCGCCCTCGCCGCACAAAACAAAATCCACAAACTCGTTTTTTTCCAAAACTTCTCTTGCATCATAGCTCACCTCTGCCCCGCCGAGCAGAATTTTACAGCCGGGATTTATTGTTTTCAGCGCCATACACACTTTTTTTATAAATTCTATATTCCATATGTAACAGCTGAATGCATACACATCCGAGCCTGTTATATATATATCGTCTGCCACACGTTCGCAAACATCATTTATTGTGTACTCTTTTGTGCACACATCAAAGCCCTGTGCCGCTTTTTTTAAACATAAAAGCGAAAGCGATGTATGCGTGTAGCTGGAATTTACCGCAACAAGACAGGTTTTCAAAGCTTTTTCTCCCCTTCTGCATATTCAATAACTGCGCGGCACAAAATTCTGCCGCCTGTTAAAAGGCAGTCTTCATCTATATTAAACATGTTGCTGTGCCACGGATGGACGCATCCTTTTTGTTCGTTTCTGCATCCTAAAAAGCAATACGCCGCAGGGATTTTTTCTGCAAAATACGCAAAATCGTCGCCGCCCATAAACGGCTTTTGCTGCTCTGTTATTTTTATGTTTATATCCTTTGCCGCAGCGCGGAAAATATCGGCGGCATATTTATTGTTTACAAGCGGAGGATACATAAACCTGAAGTCAACATCTGTTTTACAGCCGTATTCTTTTGCGGTATTTTCGCTTATTTCTTTTATCCGCTCTGCCAAAATGCTTCTTTTTTTATAATCCACGGCGCGCGACGTGCCTTTTATTTCTACCAAATCGGGAATTATATTATAAAAATTTCCGCCCGAAATTTCGCCTATCGAGATAACGCATTCGCTTTCTTTTTCGCAAAGCGCACTGCCCTCGTCAATCAGCGATGAAACAATTTTTGCCGCAGCATATATAGGATCATGGCATTTTTCTCTGTATCCGCCGTGGCCGCCTTTTCCCGTAACGGTTATGTCAAATTCGTCAGGCGATGCCATAACTCCGCCGTTTCCTATTGCAATGCTTCCTGTTTCAAAAGTCGGCTCAACATGCAGTCCAAAGGCAATATCTGCTTTGGGATTTTCCGTAACGCCGGCGTCTATCATCGGCTTTGCGCCGCCCGCTCCCTCTTCTGCCGGCTGAAAAATGCCGACAATGTCACAGTTTAGCTTATCTTTAATTTCATTTAGCGCGCACATAACAGAAAGAAGAATTGCCATGTGCGCGTCGTGTCCACACGCATGCATTTTTCCTTCGTTTTCGGATTTATATGAGGCCCTCGTTTTCTCGCACACGCAAAGCGCGTCCATATCCGCTCTGAGCAAAACACATTTTTTCTCTCCGCTTTTTTGCGCAGATCCTTTTATATATGCCTTTATTCCCGTTTCTGCAATACCGCTTTCGTATTTTATATTTAAGCGGTCGAGCTCTTTTAAAATGATTTTCGCCGTTTCAAATTCTTCAAACTCCGTTTCCGGGTGACGGTGAAACTTGCGCCGCAAATCAACCGTATGCTTAAAATTTTCGGTCAGTATTTTTTCTGTTTTTTTATATAATTCATTCATATCCTGTTTCATAATCCTTTATTTACTTATTATGCGTTTTGCATCATGTTTTCAAATTTGTTTTCATCTATAATTTTAACGCCTAACTTCTGCGCTTTTTCAAGCTTGCTGCCTGCCTCGCTTCCCGCAAGCACAAAATCCGTTTTTTTAGAAACCGAGCCCGACACGTTGCCGCCCATATTTTCTATTAACTGTTTTGCATCATTTCGGGTATAACGCGTCAGCGTTCCCGTTAAAACAAACGTTTTTCCGCTGAAAAGCACATTTTCGCCGCCGCTTTGAATATAATCAAAATTCACATCTGCCGCTCTTAAGCGCTCTATTGTTTTTATGTTTTTTTCGTCTTTAAAAAAGCCGTGCACGCTTTTTGCCATTATGCTGCCGAAATCCGGTGTGTTTTCAATTTCTTCTTCCGATGCCGAAATAAGATTGTCGAGCGTTTTAAACTTTTTTGCAAGGTTTTTTCCAGCTTTTTCGCCGATATGGCGTATTCCGAGAGCAAAAATCAGTCTGCCGAGATCGTTTTTCTTTGATTTTTCAATCGCATCCATAAGATTTGACGCCGATTTTTCGCCCATTTTTTCCATCATGGCAACCCTTTGAGGATCGATATAGTAAAGATCGGAAGCAGTTTTTATAATGCCTGTGTCAAGCATTTGCTTTATTATCGACGGGCCGAGTCCGTCAATATCCATTGCATTTCTCGACACAAAATGCTCGATGTGGCGAAGAGTTTGCGCCGGACAGTCAATTCCCATACAGCGATACGCCGCCTCGCCTTCTTCTCTTACAACCGCGCTTCCGCACACAGGGCAGTTTTCCGGCATTTCAAAAATCTTTTCCGTGCCGTTTCTTTTGGAAAAATCAACTCCAACAACCTCCGGGATAATATCTCCGGCTTTCTGAATTACAACCGTGTCGCCTATGCGGATATCCTTTTGGCGTATGTTGTCGATATTATGAAGCGTAGCTCTTGAAACAGTGCTTCCCGCTATAAACACAGGCTCCAAATCAGCCGCCGGAGTTAAAACACCTGTGCGCCCAACCTGAACGCATATATCCTTTACGGTTGTTTTTTTCTGTTCCGCCGGAAATTTATATGCAATTGCCCATTTCGGCGCTTTGGCATTCGAACCGAGAAGCGTTCGGCTTTCAAGGTTATTTACCTTTATAACTGCGCCGTCTGTATCGTATTTATAGTCCTTGCGCTCATCGCCTATTTTTTTAACGCGTGCATATGCCTGTTTAATTCCCTTACACACATAATTGTCTATAACCTTAAAGCCGAGCGAGCGCAAAAACTCCAGCCCCTCCGAATGAGTTTTGACGGTTTTGCCGTTTATCCTTTGAATGTTAAAAACAAATATATCAAGCTTTCGCGATGCTGCCACCTTTGAGTCAAGCTGGCGAAGCGAACCCGCAGCAGCATTTCTCGGATTTGCAAAAACCGAAAGTCCTTCTTCCTCGCGTTTTTCGTTAAGCTTTGCAAAATCCGTTCTCGATATATACACCTCGCCGCGTACTTCAAGATACTCTACAGGCTCTTTTAAAACAAGAGGAATTGTTTTAACGGTTTTCAAATTAAAAGTGACATCTTCGCCAACCGTGCCGTCGCCTCGGGTGGAGCCTCTTTTAAAAATTCCGTTTTCATATTCTAATGAAACCGAAAGTCCGTCAATTTTAGGCTCGACGTCAAACTCTGTGTTATCGCCCAGAACCTGAGACACCCGGTTTGCAAATTCTTCTACTTCGCCTTCGCTGAAAGCGTCCTGCAAGCTTTCCATGCTGACCTCGTGGCGCACCTGCTCAAAGCCTTCAAGCACCTCGCCGCCGACGCGCCTTGTCGGCGAATTTGCGCTTGCGTATTCGGGATACTTTTTTTCAAGCTCTGCCAAAGAACGCAAAAGCATATCGTATTCATAATCGCTCACTGCCGGATCGTCTTTAACATAATATCTGTAAGAATAATCGTTTAACCTTTCGCAAAGCTCGTCCATCTGCTTTTTTATGCCATTATCCAAAAAAATCAGCTCCCGTTGTTTTTTATATTATTGTAACATATTTATGTGCAGATTTCAACATTTTTATAGGTTTAAACGCCGTTTGTTTTAAGCCGTTCGTTTTATAATGCAAGTTATGACGTTTTTGTGCAAGTTATGACATTTGCGTTGAACAATGTTTACAAAAGTTATAAAATTATGATGATAAAAAACAATTCTCAGGCAAAGGAGGCAATATTTTGGACGCATTTTATTATATAATTGTGACGGTTTTCGGCAATATAGTAACTGCGCTTTTTACAAAAGAGAAAAAAAGCGCAAAAACAATTGTGCATCTCATTTTATTGTTTGCGCTTTGCGGAATTGAAAATTTAATTTTACAGCAAAGGCTGAGCACCGATTTAATTTATATGCTCTATCCTTTAACTGTGTACCTTCCGCTTATTTTATATTACATATTCGTGCTTAAAACGCCCGTTTGCCAGGCAATTTTTGCCGTTACTGGAGCATATATGCTAACAACGCCGCGAAAATGGATTTGCCTGTTTTTTTAAAATATGATAAACGGCGGCGCGGCGGCAGATATTTTAATACAAATATGCGTATCTGCCGGACTGATTTTTGTTGTTTATAAATTTGTTTCTCCTATGGTTATTAAGATATTTTCTTTTGGAAAACAAGAAGCAAACTATCTGTGTGTTATGCCGCTTACGGCATATATTATAACCTACGCAACAACAGTATACAGTGACGTGCTTTTTAAATATCCTTCCATAACAATCCCGCTTTTAACAACCGTGATGTCGGTTTCATTTATAGGTTTTGAGGTGTATTTTTTTAATTATTCTGCCGAAAAGTCAAATCTGCAACACGCGCAGGAGCTTTTTAAAATGCAGATAAACTCCGCCAAAAAGCTTTTTTTATCTAAAGAGGAAGAAAACTTCTTTTGCAAAAATCAGGCCGCAAATTCGCTTTTATCGATGTATAAATATGCCGCAAAGGAAAAAAACATTCTTTTCGCATGCAGCTGCAAACTCCCGGAGGATACAGATTCCGCCGAAGTGTTTGCAATTCTTTCATATATTTTAAATTCCGCACTGGACAGTGCAAAAAGCTATATAAAACTCGAAATATTAAAAATAAAAAATCAAATATTTATCAAAGTCCAAACGGACGGCGATGCATCATATGAAACTTCTTTTTTAAACACGCTTCAGCTTGCATGCTCAAAAAGCGGCGGCATGCTTTATACAAACAACAAACAATATGACATCCAGGTTGCAATAAAAGACAGATAAAAATACCGCCCGAAAAATTTTCGGACGGTATTTTTTCTTTTACTTGTTATTTAGTTTCAGGTCTTGTAATAACAACTTTTTGCTCTTTTTCTATCCAATCCACATCCGCTCCCAGATTTTCGCATATAAATCTGATAGGCGTGTAGGTGCGGTTATTTTCAACAAAGGCACAAGAATCAAGTTTTATCTCTTTTCCGTTTACCTTTGCCGTCTCCGCTCCGATTGTGATATGAATTTCAACATCATCGCCTGTTTTAAGGTTTTTGCCCTTAATGGTTACAAGCTGTTTTTCCGCGTCCCAGCTAACATCTGCGCCCAGACTTTCTGCCACAAAGCGGGTGGGAAGCATTGTTCTGTTATTAACAACTTTCGGAGCAACATCGTTTGTTTTGTTGTTTCCGAAAACCTGCGCTGTCTTTTCGCCGATTATTAAAACAATTTCATTTTTCGAATTGTCCGCTTTTGTCCATGCGGCATAAAGCGTGAAACTCTTTGTGACCTTGCTTGAAAAGTCGTATTTTGTTTTAAGCTCTTTATCGGTATACCAGCCGGCAAAGCCAAATCCGTCTTTTTTAGGAGCTTCCGGCTCTTTTGCAAAGCCGTTTTTCATAACGTTTTGGCTTGAGATTTTTTGTCCGCCGTTAGTCTCAAAGGAAACACTGTAGCGAACCGTGCCGCCGCTGCCCGTGCCCGAAGAAGAACCGCTTTCTTTTACCCAATTTGCCGTAACGGTAACGTCGCTGTTTGGCATAACAAATGTCGTCTTAGATGATTTTGCATCTTCAAACGCTACTTCGCTGTCAGCTGTCCATCCGCTGAATTTATAGCCGCTGCGGCTTCCGGCATCAATAGTTACGGTTTCGGTTTCCTCATATTCTCCGCTGCCTGAATTTTCCGAATAACTGTCTTTTACCGTTACAGTGTTGGAGGTTTTCTTTGTTACAAGAGCCGTCTGCGGCGAGGAAGTATTTGCGGCAATATCCTGTGCATACAGCATGATAACGGCGCTTGTTTCGCTTTCATCGAGCTGTCCGGAAACAGCAAAGCTTCCGTCTGCTCCGGCAAGAACCTCTTCATTTTTGTTGTATACGATTCTGCTGCCCGCATCCGCCATTCCGGTTATCGTATATTCGCCGGTTTCCTTGTCGGCGTAGAATACGTCGGAGGAAAGTGTCAGCACGGGCGGCTCTTTATCCATATCCACAAGCAGGAATACGCTTGTTACGTCCTTGCCGGAAACAGCGTCAACCTTAAACATCAGGCTTCCCTCAAATTCCGGAATTGCAAAGGTATTTTCTGTGTTTTCCTTTGGTATTTCTGCATTGGAATCCATTCTTATTACCTTAAACGATGCGCTACTGTCCGAACCGCTTACCGTCAGGGTGTTATTTCCTCCGCCGACATATGCATGGTAAACGCCGTTTTCATCGGCGGTACACTCGCTGCCGTTAACCGAAAGCGTTATTTCAACAGGCGTATATTT
>CAKSHP010000045.1 GCA_934457145.1 uncultured Clostridia bacterium
CCTTATAACCGAAACGGTAATGAAATCCGGCAACCACATATTCTATATTAAATTTTTGTTTAAGCATTTTTATAAATGCCTCTGCCGGCATATGCATAAACTCTTCGTTAAAATCTTCAAAATAAGCAAAATCAACATCCGTTTTTTCGAGGATTTTTATTCTGTGTTCATTTGTATAAAGAACAGCTGAATTGCTGTTTAAGTCAGTGTTTTTAACCGGTCTTTGCAAAAAGGAATATACCCCCGAAACAAGACCGTTTTTTTGTGACAATGAAACGGCGGTATTAATAAGCTTTAAATGTGCTTTATGCAAAGCATCAAAACTCCCAAGCGCAAGGCAAGTCCCGCGCTTTAAATTCACCGGTTCGTTTATATACACGTTCACCGCATTCCGCCCCTTTTAGTTTACGCTCCAAAAAGATGTAAGCATTTTTAATATACCGTTTTGCATCTGAGAAATGCATAAAAAGTTGTTATCTTGACCATATATGCGAACTTTTTCGCCTTCATAACCGTCAAATCCGGAAAGAGTCACACCGTTTTTTACTTTGAATTCGTCTTTTGCTCCGACAAAAACGGCTCTGAACTCTTCAAACAGCTTGTCTGTCGGGATAATCAGTTTTTCCAGTTCATTGTTTTCGGCAGCTCTTTCAATCATTTCCGCTGTATGCGAATCCTCTATGTTAAACGCTCCGCTTTGGATACGCTTTAAATCACCCATACATGCTCCGCATCCCAAAGCTTTTCCTATGTCACTGCAAAGGGTTCTAATGTATGTTCCTTTTGAACAGCAAACCTCTATAACAGCAGATTTGTTTTGCATATCAAACTCTTTTAAATCAATTGAATAAATACAGATTTCTCTTGCGTTTCTGTTTACGGTTTCACCTTTCCTTGCAAGCTCATAAAGCTTTTTGCCGTTTATCTTTACAGCCGAATACATCGGCGGAATTTGTTTTATATTTCCGATAAAGCTGTTTAAAACACTTAAAAATTCGTCCTCAGAAAAAGAAGCAACCTCTTTTTTTTCTAAAATATTTCCGCACAAATCCTCTGTGTCGGTTACAATTCCGAAATGAATATGCGCCAAATATTTTTTCCTGCCGTTTGCAATATAATCCGACGCCTTAGTTGCATTTCCGAGGCATATCGGAAGCACACCCGTTGCGTTGGGGTCAAGCGTTCCCGTGTGTCCCACACGTTTTTGCATTGCCGTCCGGCGCATAAAATAAATCATATCGTGTGACGTTTTTCCTTTTGGCTTATTTAATACCACAACTCCGTTATACATAAATGCTCACACCATTTTTTATATTACCTTTAAAATTTCTTTTACGATACTGTTTTTTACTTCAAAAATGTCTTTGTCTTTAACCATAAAACCTGCCGCACGAGCATGTCCGCCGCCGCCGAAAACCTTTGCAACCAAAGATACGTCAACGTAATTTGCAGACCTTATGCTAATTTTTATTCCGCCGCCGGCTTCTTTTAAAGAAACTGCCACTTCCGCTCCGCGCACCTTTCTCGGTATTTCAACCAAAGCGTCTGTGTCCTCTGGCAAAATATTATACTTTGAAAAAATATTTTTGTCTGCGGTAAGCACACATATTTTGCCGTCTCCGAAAAGTTCAAGGCGGCTTGAAAGTTCGCCTTTTAGCTTTATAACATCTAAATCTTCCGTGTCATAAACAGCTTTGCTTATTTCCCAGTGCTTTATATCATGCGAGATAAGCTTTGATGCAATTTCAAATGTTTCGCTTGTAACATTTGAGTATTTAAAGTTTCCCGTATCTCCCACTATAGCTGTGTAAAGATTTTTTGCTGCGCTTGAATTTACCGGCATATTCATAAATTCAAAAAGCCTGTAAACCAAAACCGCCGTAGCCGCTGCTTTTTCATCAACCCTGTTAATATCAGCAAAATTTGTGTTTGTCTGATGGTGGTCGATTGAAACGCTTTTCTTTGCTTTGTCAAGTATGTTTTTTCTTTTTCCGAGTCTGCCGGTATCAGCGCAGTCAAGACATAATACCATGTCTGCATCATACGCCTTTTTTTCGTCATACACTTCATACTCACACGGCAAATAATACTCAATATATACAGGCATTTTTTCGTCTAAAATAATTTTGCACTCTTTGCCCTTTTGCTTAAGCATTTCTTTTACGGCGCATGACGAACCTATTGCATCGGCATCGGGAAAAATGTGGGGCAGAATTATTATATTTTGTGCATCATTTAAAGCCTGTGCAACCTCTTTCAATCCTCGTCCCCCCGAACATCGTTTAAAATTTTATTGATTTTCGCGCCGTATTCTATAGAGTGATCAAGTTCAAAAATTATTTCCGGGCTGTATCTTATTTTCATTCGGTTTCCAACCTCGCGGCGGATAAATCCCGCCGCACTTTTCAGCCCGTCCATTGCGTCTTTTTGAACCTTTTGGTCGCCCATGACACTTATGCGCACTTTTGCATATCTTAAATCATTTGTTGCACTGACCGAAATAACGCTTGTCATAAGCGGTATACGGCTGTCTTTAAGTTCGCGTATAATAGTGCTTATTTCGCGCATCAGCTGATCATTTATTTTATTTATTCTGTTCTGAGCCATTTTTTCCTCCGATTTGCAACGTTTTTGGTTTTATTCCGGTTTTATCTGCTCCATAACAAAACATTCTATAACGTCGCCTTCTTTTATATCGTTAAACTTTTCAATGCCCATACCGCATTCATAGCCCGTTGCAACTTCTTTAACGTCGTCTTTAAAACGTTTTAAGCTGTTTAAAATGCCTTCGTGAACAACTATACCGTCACGCACAACGCGAACCTGGGCATTTCTTGTTATTTTACCGTCGAGAACATAACTTCCGGCAATTGTTCCGACACCTGAAACTCTAAATGTCTGTCTGACTTCCGCATGGCCGATAACCGCTTCTTTAAACTTCGGCTCAAGCATACCTTTCATTGCGGCTTCGATTTCTTCAATTGCATCGTAAATTACGCGGTAAAGTCTTATATCAACGTCGCCTCTTTCATATGCTCCTCTTGCAACGGTATCCGGTCTTACATTAAACCCAACTATAATCGCATTTGATGCAGATGCAAGCATAACGTCCGATTCGTTTACCGCACCTACACCGCCGTGTATAACATTTACTCTCACTTCTTCGTTTGAAAGCTTTGAAAGCGACTGTGTAACAGCTTCGACAGAACCTTGAACATCGGCTTTAACTATAATGTTTAATTCTTTCATGTTACCATCATTTATCTGATCAAACAAATTATCCAGAGAAACAACAGTACGTGCTTTGAATATTTCTTCTTTTTGTTTAAACTTTCGTGCCTCAACAACGCTTTTTGCGCGCTTTTCGTCCTCAACAACGTAAAATCTGTCGCCGCCTTCCGGAGTTTCGCTAAGGCCGAGAATTTCAACAGGAACGGACGGACCTGCGCTTTTAACGGATTTTCCGTGTTCATCATTCATTGCTCTTACTTTACCTACAGCTGTGCCTGCAACGATTATATCTCCTGTTCTCAACGTACCGTTTTGAACAAGAACAGTTGCTATCGGTCCTCTTGAGCGGTCAAGTCTTGCCTCTATAACCGTACCGGTTGCATGACGGTTCGGATTAGCTTTAAGCTCTTTCATATCGGCAGACAATATAACCATTTCCAAAAGTTCATCAATATTAATTCTTTTCTTTGCAGAAACATTTACAAAGATTGTGTCGCCGCCCCAATCCTCGGGAACAAGACCGTACTCTGTGATTTCCTGTTTAACTTTGTCCGGATTTGCGCCCTCTTTATCAATTTTATTAACAGCAACAATAACCGTAACATTTGCAGCCTTTGCATGGTTTATCGATTCAATCGTCTGCGGCATAATACCGTCATCTGCCGCAACAACCAATATCGCTATATCCGTTACCTGTGCACCTCTTGCACGCATAGCCGTAAACGCTTCATGACCGGGAGTATCCAGAAATGTTATTCCCCTGCCGTTTATATTTACGCGGTATGCACCTATATGCTGAGTGATGCCGCCGGCTTCTTTGTCAACAACATGGGTTTCACGTATTGCATCCAAAAGCGAGGTCTTACCATGGTCAACGTGTCCCATAACAACAACAACCGGAGAGCGTTCCTGTAAATCTTCTTCCTTATCCGGCTGCTCATATTCTTTAAGAAGAATATCTTCATCAGACAAAATAATTTCTTTTTCAACCTTTGCGCCCAGTTCTTCTGCCACCAAAGAAGCTGTGTCAAAGTCTATTATCTGGCTTACCGATGCCATTATTCCCAAAAGCATAAGCTTTTTAATAATTTCCGTCGCCGGTTTTTTCATTCTTGAAGCAAGCTCTCCAACCGAAATTTCGTCCGGTATGCTAACTTTTAAAACCTGAGGTTTAGGTTTTTCCTGTTTCTGAGGAGCCGTAAATTTGTTTTGCGTAAACCGGTTGTCACGCTGGCGCTGAGCCGCCTTTTTAATCTTCTGTTTTTTAACAGTGTTGTCAACTTTAATATTCTCAGGTACAAGCTCCTCTATTCTTTCGGTATCAAGTTTGGATAAGTCGACAACGCTTTGTCTTGTGTCTATATGACGCATTCTTCTTGCAACAGGCTCGATTTTC
Source organism: uncultured Clostridia bacterium (assembly GCA_934457145.1). Lineage (GTDB taxonomy): Bacteria > Bacillota > Clostridia > UBA1381 > UMGS1253 > CAKSHP01. The sequence continues at coordinate 4,628 of CAKSHP010000045.1, forward strand.
GTGTCAACTGCTTCACTTTCATTTGTTTCCACAGCTTTGCTCTCGCTTGTATCTTTTTTACTTTCGCTTTTGGCGGGATCCTTTTTATTAGTTTTTTCTTTTGTTTCCTCTTTTTTGGTTTCTTTAATCAAATCACCGAAAACAGACATATCCACTTCGCCTTCCGGAAAAGCGTACATTCTTGTATAGTACTCAAAAATCAAACTAAGCTGTTCTTCGTCGAGCGACGCGGCATGATTTTTTAAGACAATTCCGTTATCGGCAAATATTTTAATAATTTCCGCACTTTTTACTTTTAAACTTTTTGCAACTTCGTGCACCTTAATTTTTTGTAACATATATGACCTCCGTTCCGTCGGGGTGGCATAAGATAAAAATCTTAACCGACGTTTATTTCTGATTATTCACACTTTCATTTTTCAAAACAGCTTTTTTTATACCTGCTGCAAAGTTTTTATCACACACCGCCAGAACGCTCACGTTTTCTTTACCGGTATAATGCGAAAGTTCTTCTTTGGTGGAGTATTGATAAAACTCTGCGCCGTAGTACATACAGCTGTTTTTAAACTTCTTTTTAGTGTTGTCCGCGGCATCGTTTGCCGCTATTATAATATCTGCACTGCCTTTTTGCAGCGCCCGCTGACACGCAAGCGCGCCAACGCTTATTTTTCTTGCTTTGCTTGCCAGGCTGACAAGCCATAATGCAGAATTTCTCATTTTCTAATTTTCCTTATTTTCGTATACTAAATCCGCAAGCTTTTTATAAATACTTTTGTCAATTTTTTGCTTAAAGCTTTTCTCTATTGCAGATCTTTTTTCCGCATTTTTAATGCATTCTTCGGATTTGCATATATATGCTCCCCTGCCCTCGGCTTTAAAATCAAAATCTATCGAAACATTTTCGGATTTGTTTTTTGATATTCGTATAAGCTCGCGCTTATTTTTTCTCGTTCGGCAAATCACGCACATTCTCTCGCAAATCTTTTCCACAAACACTTCAGCTCCCGTATTATTCAATAATATCGCTCATTTCAGCGCCGCTTTCGCTTTTGATATCTATTTTCCAGCCCGTGAGCTTTGCTGCAAGGCGCGCGTTCTGACCGGCTTTGCCTATTGCCAAAGAGAGCTGATTGTCCGGAACAACAACTTTTGCAAACTTATTTTCCTCATCAATATCAACACTTACAACCTCAGACGGACTCAGGCTTGCTGCAATGTACTGCGCCGGATCGGGACTCCATTTAACAATATCAATCTTCTCTCCGCCTATTTCATCGCTGACAATCTGCACGCGTCTGCCCTGTGCACCTATGCATGCGCCCTGTGCATCAACGTTTTCATCTTTTGAATAAACGCTCATCTTTGTTCTTGAACCGGCTTCGCGGCAAATTCCCTTTATTTCAACAATTCCGTCTGCAATTTCCGGAACTTCGGATTCAAAAAGCTTTTTAACCAGTCCGGCATGCACTCTTGAAACCAAAATCGAAATTCCTCTCGAACCGCTTTCTACTTTTAATATATATACTTTAAGTTTGTCATGAAAATGATAAACCTCATTTGGCACTTGCTCCGATTGATTTAAAAGAGCTTCTGTGTTTCCTATGCCCAAAAAGACTTTACCTTTTTCAATTCTTTCAACAACACCGGTTATTATATCGTTTTCGCGTCCGGCATACTCGTTTAATATGTTTGATCTTTCGGCTTCGCGTATGCGCTGAGTAACGACTTGTTTTGCTGTCTGTGCCGCAATTCTTCCGAAATCAGCCGGAGTAACCTCAATGTTTACGATATCGCCGATTGTATAATGACCGCTGATTTTTTTTGCGTCCTCCAGGCTTATCTGAGTCATGTTGTTTTCGATTTCTTCAACAACTTCCTTCTGTGCGCAAACCTTAATATCTCCTGTTTCGCGGTTAATATCAACCAACACATTCTGCGCCGAAGCAAAGTTTCTTTTATATGCAGATATCAAAGCAGCCTCCAATGCGTCAAATAACACATCTTTCGGAATTCTTTTTTCGCTGCATAATGCATCCAGCGCTAAAATCAATTCTCTGCTGTCGCCGACAACACTCTTCTTCTTAGTCACTTTTTTCATTTTTATTAAACACTCCCTTAGAAAATTTAAAATTTAACTGCAAGTTTTATATAAACAGCGCCATTTACATCTATGCTGTATGTTTTGTTTTGCGTTTGAATTTCCGCCTTATTTTCGCTGTACGATTTTAATATTCCGCAAAATTCTTTCATGCCGTCTATCGGTGCATAAAGTTTGACATCAACTTCTCTGCCCGTAAAACGTATAAAATCTTTTTCGCGTTTTAACTTTCTGTCAATTCCCGGAGAACACACTTCCAAAAAATATGCCTCGGAAATCGGATCTTTTTTATCAAGTTCATCAGAAAGAAGCCTTGATATTTTTTCGCAGTCATCAATGCCTATGTATCCGTCTTCTTTGTCGATATACACTCTTAAAAAATAGCCGCTGCCTTCCTTTTTATATTCGGTTTCAACTATTTCATAGCCCATAGGTTCTGCAATTTTATTTGCAATTTCAAAAACAATCTGCTCCGTTTTAGACATTTTGTCACCGCCTTATATTATTAAATTTTTTGCCGCAACAATATTAAAGAGTGGGTTTACACCCACTCTTTACCGTTTACATACATTATCACTATAAAAAATTATACCATATATATTACTAAAGTGCAACACTTTTTTATTATTTATACACTTTTTTCAAATAATTCTAAATTTTTTTAAAAAAATAGTGCATTTTTTCAAAATGTGTGATACAATATCTAAGTAAGCAAAAAACTTTTAATAAAATTCATCATTTTGTAATAATTACATGGTATAATCAGCATTAGTACTTTATTTTGCGTTTGGGTTGTCCGCAGACAAATGCGCTATTTTAATGACAAGGCGGGCGGAAAGGCAAGGAAAACATATGAACAGAACCAAAGTTTTTCTGAAAGTATTTTTTACTACACTGTTTTTGGGAGCGGCTATAGGATGCAGTTTTGTTGCGTGCAATTTTGTCAGCACTGCCACGTTTGAGACGGATTTTGACATCAATTCTTTTGAATTGTCATATACAACCACCATTGTAAGCGTGGACAAAAACGGAACTGAACACGTGATAGACAAAATATATGACAAAAACCGTCAGTGGGTTGATTACGAAAATATGCCTCAGGCTTTAAAAGACGCTATAGTTTGTATAGAAGATGAAAGATTTTACTATCACAACGGCGTTGACTTTATCGGCACGGCAAAGGCAGTCGGTAATTATATTGCCGGCAAAAAAAATGCCCCCGGCGGCAGCACGATCACTCAGCAGCTCGTTAAAAACCTAACCGATAACACGGAGGTAAAGTGGCAGCGCAAGGTGACTGAAATGCTTCGCGCTTTAAATGTTGAAAGCACAACATCCAAAGAAGACATCTTAGAAATGTATTTAAACACAGTGTATTTCGGAAACGGCTGTTACGGTGTTAAATCCGCAGCAAAGGTTTATTTTAACAAAAATCCTCAGGACATGACGACTTTGGAATGTGCGTCAATAGCGGGACTTACGCAAAACCCCGAAGGATATAACCCCTTTAATGAAAAATGTAAAGATGCATTTAAAGAAAGAAGAAACTCCGTTTTATCAAAAATGCATGAGTTTAAAAAGATATCCGACGAAGAATATCAATCTCTTTTAAATACCGAAACAATTTTTGCCGCCAAGGATACAAAAGACAATTCTTCGTCAACATCATATTTTGTTCAGAAACTTATAGAAGATGTTAAAGTTGACCTTTGCGAAAAATACGATATGGATTATTCGGAAGCCACAAACTATTTAAAAAAGGGCGGACTTAAAATTTATGCAACAATTGATACCGATGTTCAGCAGGCAATTGACAGCGTTTACAAAGCAAGAAGCGGTGCTTCGGCTTCCGATCCTCAGTCGGCAATCGTTGTAATGGATCCGTATACCGGAGATATAAAAGGTATGGCGGGCGGTTTCGGGGCGACAAACGAAATAAAAAGAAACCGTACATATGACGATCCGCGTCAGCCCGGTTCTGCAATAAAGCCGATTGCTGTGTATGCGCCGGCAATAATGGAAGATCTTATAACTCCTTCAACAATCGTTGAAGACACTCCGTATACCGCACCGGACGGAACCGTTATAAAAAACTATGATAAAAAGTATTCCGGAAAAATAACCGTAAGATATGCTGTTCAGCGCTCCAAAAACCCGCCGGCAATGAGAATACTCGACGAAGTCGGAATAGATAACTCTTTTAACTATTTGAAAAACAACCTCGGCATAACAACTCTTGACGAAAGAGATAAAGCTCATTCCCCGTTAGCGCTCGGCGGTCTTACTCACGGTCTGCGCGTTGATGAGCTAACGGCTGCGTATGCGCCATTTGTAAACGGCGGAACATATTACACGGCGCACACTTATTCTCATGTCACGGATTCACACGGAAAAATTGTTTTGGATAACAGAGATAAAGGAAAACGCGCTATGGACGAAGCAACAGCATGTGTTATGAATTCGCTTCTGCAAAGCGTTGTAAATTCTCCGGGAGGAACAGCCTATGGCACAAAAGCCAAGATAAGCGGCGTTCCGACAGGCGGAAAAACCGGTACGACGGATGACGATGCCGACAGATGGTTTGTCGGAATAACGCCTAAGTACGTTGCTGCGATATGGTATGGTTATGATGACAGACGAACCGTTACTGCTTCGGGAAATCCTTGCATACAAATATGGAGTTCGGTTATGGAAAAGGTTTATGCATCAGTTCCGGCATCGGAAAAAAGCAAAAACTTCTTTGATTCAAAAACGCCCGATGGTGTAAGTTTGGTTTCTGTTTGCTCTTCTTCAGGCGAACTTGCGGGAGCCGGTTGCAGCGTTGTAAAAGAATATTATAAAAAT
>CAKSHP010000046.1 GCA_934457145.1 uncultured Clostridia bacterium
AACGGTAACATTCCCGGATAAAAACTATTATACAATAACGGCTCTGGCAGATGATGGCGGTACGGTTACGGGCGGAGAAACTGTAGTCGAAAGCAGCAGCATAACCCTCACCGCAACGGCAAACGACGGCTACACCTTTGCCGGCTGGTACGACGGCGGCACAAAGGTTTGTGACACAGCGGAATTTACGGTTGAGAACGTAACCGAGGACAAAACCTACACGGCGAAATTTGCAAAGAACGCCGTATCTTACACAATTACGGCAGAAGCCGGCACGGAAGGCGGCACGGAAGGCGGCACGGTTTCGGGCGGCGGAGAAGTAGCCGAGGGCAGCAGCATAACCCTCACTGCAACGGCAAATGATGGCTACACCTTTGACGGCTGGTACGACGGCGACACGAAGGTTTGCGATACAAAAGAATTTGTGGTCAGCAATGTAACGGCAGATAAGACCTATACGGCGAAATTTACAAAGAATCAGGTTGATCCCAATCCTGAACCGGAAGAACCTGATATTCCGTATCTTAACTGGGACGGAAGCACGCTTTCTCTTGTTAAAAAGGCAAGCGCAAGCTGCAAGGTCGGAATTGTTTATGTCGGCGGAGCAACATTTGACGCAAACAATATAAACTGGGATAAGCTTGTTGCAGCAGGCAAAAAATATACCAATTTAAACAGTTCTGTCGGATATGCGGTGTATAAGAATTTCACGAAGAGAACCCCGGGAACGCGCGGCAATTATGTTGCATTTGTGAAATATACCAAAGAGGACGGGGCAACAACGGCCGATTATATTACTTTCAGTGTTAAAGATGCTGTAAGCTTTGAAGTTCCCGAGCTTTCGTATAACACAAAGACAAAAACATTAAAAATGACGGGAAGTGTTTCATCTACAGCCGGCGTTGCATATGTCGGAGACGCGGAGTTTGATGCAAGCAATATTACATGGAATGACTTTATAAAGGCAGGCAAAAAATATCCGGATATAAACGGCAGCAGCGGATATGCAAAAGAGCTTGATACGCTTGATTATTCCAAAACATTTGATAATAACGGAAATTATATTGCGTTTATAAAGTATTTTGATGAAAACTTAAACAAGTCAGTTGCAAAGTATTATACATTTACGGTTGCTGATTATGTGCCGCAGCCTACAGAGGCTCCGGCTGCAACAGCGGAAGATAATAAAATAGTTTTGACAGCAAACGGCTTTGATGTTGCTAAAGTGACTATTGCGTATATCGGTACAGATGATATGGATATTTCAAACTGGAACGAGTTTGCTGCTGCCGCTGCAAAATTTTCGGATATTAACGGAAAATTATTAAACCAGCAATATGCTAATCCGACAGACGGCAGCTCATGGAAACAAAAAACATCCGGCTGGTATGCGGTTTATATTCGCTACATCAAAGACGGCAAAACATGCAATGCATATTACACGGCAGAGATTAATTAAAAAGTTTATGCATGAGGCGGCATAAAAATGCACAGATTGCATAAGGCATACAGTGTATAGTTTATATTAATGAAACCGGAAGCTTTGCACTGATTTTCTGAAGTTTTGACAGCGGCGCGGGGCAAAATGTTTTCTTTTTGCTCCGCGCCCTGCAATCAAAGCCTGTAAAACTGTGTCTTTATGGGTTTTGATTGCATTATAAAATTGGAGGTTCGATTTTTAATGAATTTGACTGTAAAGGATATATTTCTTGCTTTATGGCACAGCATATTATTGATTGTTATTGCTTCACTAATCGGAATGGCAGCATTCGGAGGATTTACATACTTTTTTGTAAAGCCTGAATATACTGCGACTGCCAAGCTCTATGTTTATAATGAGAAAAATGATGACAGATATATTACAACCGGAGATCTGACAGTTTCAAAATCTTTGGTTGATACTTATTTGATAATCATTCGCTCCGATCCCGTGCTGGAACAGGTTGCAAATAAATTACGGGGAACATATCCGGATTTAACCGCAAAAAAAATTGACAGTTTGCTTACCGGGAGCGCTATTAACGAAACGGAGGCATTTTACATTTCAGCCACATCGCAAAACAGGCAAATGGCTGCCGATATCGTTAACGAGATTGTTGCAATTGTGCCCGATGAAATTATAAGGGTTGTAAAGGCGGCATCGGTTGAAGTGATAGAAGAAGCTAAAGTGCCGGATATTGATGATTATAACTGGCCGATAGCACGCAATGCATTTATAGGTTTTGCAGTCGGATTTATTTTATCGTGCGGATATATTTTACTTGCAAACTCTATGGATACAACCGTTTACGGAAGAAATGAAATTATAAACAACTTTAAAATTCCGGTTATAGGCATTATACCGCCGCATGAAGAAGTAGTTTCCAAAAAGAAGAAAAGAGGAAACAAAAAAGCTTCGAATGCTCTTTTGCACCGCTTTATATTAAATGATAACACGTCTTTTGCGGTTTCGGAAGCCTATCGCATGGCAAGGACAAATATTTTTTATTTACCGACCAAAGACAGCTGCAAAAAAATTGTTGTTGCCAGCGCAGTCGCGTCCGAGGGAAAAAGCACATGCAGCATTAATATTTCAAAAACATTGGCACAGGCAGAAAAGCGGGTTCTTTTAATTGATGCGGATATGCGCAGACCGAGAATTGCGCGATACCTTACTATTGATAAACAGGAAGGACTTTCAGAGTACCTCGCCGGAATAAGCGACAGCGCCGAAATTATAAAAAATACCAAATTTGGGTTTGACATTATAATTTCAGGCAATGTCAGCAGTTCATCGGCAGAGCTTTTAGCAACACCGAGAGTGAATACATTGCTTGATGAATGCAGCAAAAACTATGATTATATTATTATTGATACACCGCCGGTTAACGTTGTTACGGACGCAACGGTTCTTGCCGATAAAATTGACGGCTATCTGCTTGCCGTTCGCGCAGGATTTTCAAACGTAGATGATATTAAACAAATGGTTCATTCTTTAGAACAGGTAGATGCTAAGATACTTGGTATTATGTTAGAAAATGTTGACCCGAAAACGGAAATGTACGGAAAATACAGCAGATACGGAAAATACGGTAAATACGGCAGATATTATAAAAATTATTACAGCGGTTATTCAAAATACAAATATTACAGCAGCGCTGATTCGCCTTATGCAAAAAGAAAATCTTCAAAGTAGGCCGGTGGTAAAATGATTTTATCTAAAATTGATTATCATGCGCACATATTACCCGGAATTGACGACGGAGCCGAAAATGCTGACAAAAGTATTTCGCTTATTAAAAAAGCAAAACAGTATGGCATTAAAGAAATCTATGCCACGCCGCATTGCTATTTACATAAAACAAATGTTGAAAACTTTTGTGCTAAAAGACAGCAGGCTTTTAAATTAATTGAAAGTGCCGGGCTTGAAATTCCCGTTAAATTAGGCGCGGAGGTTCTTCTTATTCCCGGGCTTCATAATCTTTCGGAAATTGATAGATTATGTATGCCGGACGGAAATAATATTTTACTTGAATTGCCCTTAACCGAATCGCTGATTACCGAGTCGCATTTTATTGCCGCTGAGCAGCTGAAAAAAAGATTCGGCATTGTGATGGCTCATCCAAACCGCTATTCTGATTTTGTTGTCGGGCAGATGCTTGAAATCGGTGCCGTTTTGCAGATTAACAGCGACGATGTGTGTATAAAAAAAGAACGAAAACGGATTATAAAATGGATAGCAAGAGACTGCGTGTATGCCATTGGAAGCGATGTTCACACAAAGAAAGGAAGCTACCGCAGATTTAACAAAGCATATGAATATTTGTTTTCAAGATAAATGAAAGGAGAAAATATGCTTGAACTCAGAGAAAATACCGATTGTATTTTAATTACAAAGAAGCAAACGATAAAAGGCAAAAAGATTATATATTGTTTTACCAAAAGATGCATTGATTTGCTTTTGTCGCTGTTTGCTATGCCGATATATTTAATTATATATGCTTTGGCTGCGGCAGCCGTTAAATTCACCGATGGCGGACCGGTATTATATAAATCTGTCCGAATCGGAAAAGACGGAAAGCCTTTTTATATGTATAAGTTCAGAACAATGAAGATGAACGCTGATAAATTAGAGGATTTTTTATCGTATGAAGAATTAGAAAAATACAAAAAAGAATATAAGCTTGAAAACGATCCGCGCGTTACCGGTATAGGAAAAATATTAAGAAAGACATCAGCAGACGAACTGCCGCAGATTTTAAATGTAATAAAAAACGATATGAGTCTTATAGGTCCGAGGCCCGTTCTCTACGAGGAGACATTGCTGTACGGAAAAGACCGAGAGACTCTGCTTAGCGTAAAGCCCGGACTTACGGGATATTGGCAGGCTTATGCCAGAAACGACGTTGGTTATACCGACGGCATACGCCAGGCAATGGAACTGTATTATATAGAAAACCGGTCTTTAAAATTTGACACAAGAATCTTTTTTGCTACAATCAGGCGGGTGCTTTCGGGAAAGGGCGTGTTCTAAAATGAGCAAGCATTGCAGGGTTTTGCACATTGCCCTTGTTTGCGGAGGCGGCGGTGTGGAAATTTATACGAAAATGCTGATTGAACATACATATAAAAGTTATGATACGGCGTTAATATGCACTTCAAAATACAACAAAAAGCTGCTGCCTGAAAACGCCTGTACGACATATGATGTTGATGTGCCGAGAGAAATATCGGTTTTAAAAGACTTAAAAGCTGTTTTAAAAATACGCCGAATAATAAAAAAAGAAAAACCAAATGTCGTATACTGCCATTCTTCAATGGCAGGTGCGATAGGACGAATAGCCGCAATCGGGTTAGGCTGCAAGGTTATATACAATCCTCACGGGTGGTCGTTTGATATGGACGTATCATCTGAAAAAAAGATGTTTTATAGGTTTTTGGAAAAAATTTTGGCAATGGCAACGGATAAAATAATAACTATTTCCAATCACGAAAAAGAAATTGCATTAAAAAATAAAATTTGCAGCGAAAATAAAATTGAGGTTATTTATAACGGCATAGATTTAGATAAATGCAGAGCAATTAAATCTTCAAAAACTCAGTTTGGATATAATAAAAAAGATTTTATTGTCGGCTGCGCAGCGAGGCTGTCGGAGCAGAAAGATCCGCTTCTTTTTGCAGACGCTGCAGGTTTTATTGCAAAAAATGATCCCGATGCGCGCTTTATATGGGTTGGAGACGGAGAACTTGAAGAAGAATTTATAACAGCTCTCAAAAGAAATAATGTTTTTGGTAAAACAAGAGTTACCGGCTGGGTAAACAATGCGTGTGAATATATTTCAATTTTTGATGTTGCTGTTTTGTTTTCAAAATGGGAAGGTTTTGGACTTTGCCTTGCTGAATACACGGCTTTGGGCAAGCCGGTTGTGGCAACAAATGTCGGCGCTGTTTCGGAAATTATACAAGACGAAATTTGCGGAAAGGTTTTAAATTGCAGAAATCCCGAATTGATTGCAGATAAAATTTTGGCTTATAAGAAGTGTAAGAATTTAAATGATATACATCAAAGATGCATTAAATCAGCCGAAAAGTTTGATTTTAAAATAACGGCAGATAAAACGATGAAGATGATTGCTGATTTGCAGAGGCGGTGAGTTTAGCAGATGAAATTAGGAATAGTATCATGTTATTTTATCAATAATTACGGAAGTGTTTTGCAGGCATATGCACTGCAAAAATACCTTACGGGCAAAGGTATCGAATGTGATACTATATCTGTTGAGGGTTTAAAACCGTACCTTAATGCGAAAAAGAAGCAATACTATTTTTATAATATCCATAAGGCGGGGCTGTTTTTTGCAAAACTTCCGATGATTTATTTGAAGCTGCTGCAAAAAATCAATTATAAAAATCTCGGACACAGGTATAAAAAACGCGCACAGAAATTTAACGATTTTCGAAAAAACTTTAAGTTTTCAAATAAAAGCGCATCATCGCTGAATCAATTAAGCGATTTAGCTGTAATGTATGATATGGTTTTGGTCGGAAGCGACCAGTTATGGCGGCCGGATAACATATTTCCGAAATATTATACGTTAAGCTGGGTGCCGGATAATACGGCAAAGGTTTCATATGCGACAAGCTTTGGTGTTTCCGAATTAGACAGACTTTATAAATCAAAGGCAAAAGAGTTTTTAGACCGCTTTTCGGCAATTTCGGTGCGCGAAAACAGCGGATGCAGAATGGTTAAAGAGCTTACGGGAAAAACGCCTTATATTGTTTGCGATCCTGTTTTTTTGCTTACAAAAAATCAATGGGATACGCTTGCCGATACTTCGCGCTGCCCTGATAAAAAATACATTTTTACATACTTTCTCGGCGGAGGAAAGCAGTGCCGGGAATTTGCAGAAAAACTCTCAGCCGTTACAGGGCTTTCGGTGTTAGGAATAATACATAACGATTCTTACATTGCATCTGATGAAAATATAGATTATCCGATTGACGACTGCTCTCCGAATGAGTTTTTAGGGCTTATTTTAAATGCAGAATATATCTGTACGGATTCGTTTCACGCAATTGCATTTTCGGCGATATTTAACAGGAATTTTTTCGCGTTTAACCGTTTTACATCAAAAAAGTATGGGACAAACTCAAGAATAAAATCTTTCTTGAAAATGGCAGGCCTTGATAACCGACTGATAACCGACTTTGGCAAAACAGATGACATTATTTTAAATGATATTGATTATGAAAACGTAAATCATAAAATTTTATCGTTTATAGATGAAAGCCATGATTTTATAGAAAAAGAAATACTTAAAGGAGCAAGTTGTAATGTATCAAAAAAAGATTTTGCATCTCAGCTTGACTAAAAGCATTGGCGGGATTGCTTCTTTTCAAAGAAACTTATTTAATAATACGGACAAAAGCGCAATAGTGTTTGAATTTGTTACAACATACCCGGACAGTGCGTTAATTCCGTTTTTTAAGGAAAATAACGTTAAAATACACCGTCTGCCTCCTCAGAAAACCGTTTTGCCGTACTGTTTGTCGTTATACAAACTTTTAAAAAGAGAAAATTATGACGCGGTACATATTCATAAAAATTCATGTGCCAACCCTATGGCTTTTATAATCTGCCGCATTGCAGGGGTTAAACAGATTATTGCACATTCACACAACACGGCCTCGGTCGGCGGCAAGGCAGCGGATATTTTTCATTTTTTGTTCAGACCGCTTGTAAGAAAAATATCAAATGTAAAGCTTGCCTGTTCCAAAGAAGCCGCCGTTTGGCTGTACGGCAAAAAATATTTTAAAAATAATAACACAATTCAGATAATAAAAAACGGCATCGATACGGATTTGTTTTCATATAACGAAAAGGTGCGAAATGAAGTTCGGAAAAAGTTTGGCTGGGATAATAAATTGGTATTGGGACATGTGGGAAATTTTATTGCTCAAAAAAATCATTACTTTATGGTTGATATTATATCCGAAGCAGTAAAGTTAAAAGAAAATGCGATTATCGTGTTTTTAGGCAAAGGCGACGAAATGGAGCGCGTGCGTGAATATGCGATAAAAAAAGGCGTTTTAAAACATATTGAATTTATGGGTTCGAGAGCTGATATTGCGCAGTTTTATCAGGCGATGGATTTGTTTTTATTTCCTTCTTTTCACGAGGGCTTGCCTATTGCAGGCGTTGAGGCGCAAGCTGCCGATCTTCCCTGTCTGTTTTCAGACGCTGTAACAGACGAAATCATGATTACAGACCGCGCCGTTTTAATGCCGCTTGATTCGGGGGCAGCCCGTTGGGCAAAAAAGGCAGTTTCGCTTGCCAAAACACATAGACGAAAAAACGTGTCCGATAAAATAACTGCTTCGGGGTACGACGCGGCAGATATGGGCAAACGAATGGAGCGGATTTATGAACGGCAATAATGTGATAAATTCAGTAAACAAAAACGATTGCAGCGGCTGCGGAGCCTGCGTTTTCGTTTGCCCGAAAAAATGTCTTTTGCTTAAAAGAGATGACGAGGGATTTTTATATCCGCATATGGAAAATAAAAGCTGCGTAAACTGCAAAAAGTGTTTATCTGTGTGCCCGTCAGAGTCAAAACCGAAGACAGGCGGCTACATAAGACGGGTTTTTATTGCGCAGCACAAAGACGAAAACGTTCGCCGCGAGAGCACATCGGGCGGAGCGTTTACGGCTATTGCGGAATATATTATCAAAAACGGCGGAATTGTATTCGGTGCGGGAATGGATAAAAATTTTCGCGTTTGCCATATGCCGGCTTATGATGTTAAACAGCTGTCATTATTCAGAAACTCTAAATATTCTCAAAGTGATTTGGGCGATACTTTTATTAAAATCAAAAATTATTTAGATGACGGGAAAAAAATTCTTTTTTCGGGCACACCATGTCAGGTTGCGGGGTTAAAAAATTTTTTACCGGATTATAACGAAAATCTCGTTACGGTTGATGTTGTATGCCGCGGCATCCCCTCGCCTCTTGTTTTTGAAAAATATATTGAATATCAAAAGAAAAAATTCGGCGAATTTGATAAGGTTTTATTTCGGGATAAATACTCGGGATATACTCATACTGCCATGAGCTTGTATAGAGGCAATGTTTGTTTATATCACAACGGTCTGGAATATGATCCTATGCTTAAATTGTTTTATCAGGCGATGATTTGCCGGCCGGTTTGTTCAAACTGCCGTTTTAAAGAAATCAAACGGTGCAGCGATTTTACGCTTTGGGATTGTTTTTCGGCAGCGAAGATAAACCGCGATTTTGATGATAATAAGGGAACTACTTTCGTAATGCTTCATTCCAAAAAAGCTGAAATGATTTTTGAAAAAACACAGGATAATATACGTGCATGTGAATGTGAAACGGAAAAAATATGCAGTTTTTCAACGGAAATGTTTAAAAGTGTTCCGCCTGATCCTGAAAGGCAGAAATTTTTTAAAGATGTTAACTTGATGCCGCCGGAGGAGCTTTTTAACAAATGGACACCTGTAACGTTGAAGGTTAGATTAAACAAGTTTTTACGAAACACATTAGCAAAACTCGGTCTGTATTACATTGTAAAAAACTTAGCTTCAAGGCTGAAAAGATAAAAAGAAAGG
>CAKSHP010000047.1 GCA_934457145.1 uncultured Clostridia bacterium
TTCTGACCTTAGAAACGCAGTATTCAAGCGGCTTTCAAGGTGTATTTAATCGTATCTGTTTGTATCTGCGATTAACCGAAATATCTCTTTAAAAGTCCCGCAAATGCTTTACCGTGTCTTGCCTCATCGCGGCCCATTTCATGGACGGTATCGTGAATAGCGTCTAAATTTTCAGTCTTTGCCATTTTTGCAAGTTCAACCTTGCCGGCTGTTGCGCCGTTTTCAGCCGCAACGCGAAGCTCTAAGTTTTTCTTTGTTGAATCTGTTACAACTTCGCCCAAAAGCTCGGCAAACTTAGCTGCGTGCTCAGCTTCCTCCCATGCGGCTTTTTCATAGTAAAGACCGATTTCCGGATAACCTTCTCTGTGAGCCACACGAGCCATTGCAAGATACATTCCGACCTCGCAGCATTCTCCTTCAAAGTTAGCGCGTAAGCCCTCAACGATTTCGGGGTTAACGCCTTTTGCCACGCCTACAACATGCTCTGCTGCCCAGGTTAAATCATCTTTTTGCTCTTTGAATTTATCTGCGCCCACTCCGCATACCGGACATTTTTCCGGGGGGCAATCTCCTTCATGAACATAACCGCAAACACTGCATACAAATTTTTTCATAATCTTTTATCTCCTTTATTAATAATATTTTTATTTGCCGGCACATTTTTTGCATATGCCGTAATAATAAACTTCTTTGCTTGAAACAATAAAACCTTCTGGTTCTTCTTTCGGTTCTTCCATAGTAAAATCATAAACTTCATTGCATTTGTTACACTTAAAATGCCCGTGAAAATCAACGTTTCCGTCAAACCTTACGTATGTCGGATCAATATCAATTTCTTTTACGATACCCTTTTGACAAAACAGCTTTAACGTGTTATAAACGGAGGTTTTTGAAAGGGTTGGTATGGTGCTTTCCAAGTCTTTGTAAACAACATCGGCTCCCGGATGGGTTTTGTGCGTAAGCATATATGCCAAAACATTCATTCTCACAGGCGACGGACGAATATCGTTTTTAATCAGAATATCTTTTGCTCTGTCAAGAGCGTTTATATTGGAGTCGGTCATAATCACCACCCTTTGCTGTTTTTGCAATTATTACATTTTTGTATTGATTACAAAAACATTATAGCAAATAAATTTTTGTTTGTCAATACTTTTTTTAAAAAAATTTATTTTTTACATAAACATCTTTTTAAGCATTAAAAAACAGCGTTTTGAAAACATTTTCAAAACGCTGTTTTTGTTACAACTACTATGCTAATAATTTTTTTGCCAAAGCTCCGATAAGCTTTCCGTCCGCTCTGCCTTTGGTTTTCTGAGTAACTATGCCCATAACCTTACCCATATCCTTAACAGATGATGCGCCGGTTGAAGCGATTGCCTCTTTAATAATTTCGGTAAGTTCATCTTCTGTGAGCTGTTTTGGCAGATATTCCATCAAAACATCCATTTCGCGATGAAGCTTTTCTATTAAATCCTCTCTGCCGCTTTTTTCAAATTCGGGCAAAGAATCGCGCCGCTGCTTCAGCTCTTTGGCGATAACATCGATAATTCCGTCGTCATCTAAAACAACTTTATTATCTTTTTCATACTGCAAGATTCCGCTGCGCACAAGCTGCACAGTATTTTTTCTTACAACATCTTTGTTTTTCATCGACTGTTTTAAGTCTTCAGCTAATTTTTCTTTTAAAGCCATAACGGCTCGCCTCCGCTAAAATTACTTAAACTTTCTTTTTCTTGCAGCTTCCGATTTCTTTTTACGCTTTACGCTGGGCTTTTCATAGTGTTCTCTTTTTCTCATTTCTGTTAAAACACCGGATTTTGCGCACTGGCGTTTAAATCTGCGAAGTGCATTATCTAAAGACTCATTGTCTTTTACTCTGATTTCAGACATTTGTTTTCCCTCCCTCCACTACTATATACATAATAGTGTCTCCTTGTCAAAAATGGGAACAAGGTATAACATAGTAATAATTATAACCTATACAAGGGGTAAATGTCAAGAGTTAATTGTTAATAATTTAAAAATTTTTGCAAATTTATTTAAGACCGCGTGATTTTAAATAGTCATAGCTTTGTTTGAGACATTTAAACGGATCTTCGCCGTAGCAGTTATCCTGTTCAACAAATGCAAATTCAACATTTAAGTCCTCACAGGTTTTAATGATGGCGTCAAAATCAAGTTCTCCCGCACCTATCGGAGCAAATCTTCTTTCGCCGTCAACATGTGTAAGGTCTTTAAAATGTACGCAGGGGAGTCTGCCTTTTAAAGCTTTGAGGGTTTCAACCGGGTCATATCCGCCCGCTTTTACCCAATGTGTGTCTAATGTGAAGCCCATTAAATCCGGGGCGATTTCTCTTGCAAGATAATCTATGCATCTTTCGCCGTCATAGCTGAAAAACTCTTTGGCGTGATTATGATACATAAGATATGCGCCGCTTTTCTTAAATTCTTCGCCGACCTTTACTGCTTTTTTTGAAAAATCCTCCCAGACGGATTTGTCGCCCGGATTTTCAAAAATTCTCGGCATAGAGCCGACGCCTATGTATTTGCAGTTAAAAATTTTGTGCTCCGCAACAACGGTTTCGGGCATTTCTACCATGCGGTCAAACGGAGTGTGGGTTAAATCACAGGTAAGGCCGTTTTTGTCAAGCTGCTCTTTAAGCCATTCAGGCTCATAAGCGCATGTTCCCGATACCTGTACGGAGGTGTAGCCTATGTCTGCTACTTTTTTTAAGCTTTCTGCAAAACCGTCAAGGTCTTTTGCATAGTCATGAATTGTAAAAAGCTGTGCACCGATTTTCATAATATAATCAGTCCTTTCATATTTTTTAGATAGTTTCAGTATACAATAAAAACGGCAGTATGTCAAAACATATCTTTGCATATTTTTTAAATTCTACAATTTATGATGTGTTTTTTAACTAATATTTATTGCTTGCGGATAAATTAAATTTAATAAAGTTTGCTAAAAAAAATATTTACTGTTTACAAAAGGGAAAAAAGGTAATATAATAAAGATATGATAAAAGAGAGAAGGTATAGTTATGCTTGATATTAAAATTACAAAAACAACAAATCCGCAGCCGCTGCCGGACGAGAGCAACTTGGGATTCGGAAAGAAATTCACGGATCATATGTTTGTTATGAATTACACGGAAGGCAAAGGCTGGCATGACGCGAGAATAATTCCGTTTGAAAAGATTTCTCTTTCACCGGCAGCCATGGTGTTTCACTACGGACAGGAAATGTTTGAGGGAATGAAGGCGTACCGCGGTGAAGACGATAAGATTTATCTTTTCAGACCGGATATGAACGCAAAAAGAGCAAACAAGTCAAACGACAGACTCTGCATACCCGAAATCCCCGAAGAGGATTTTGTGGCTGCGGTTAAAGCTGTTGTTGACGTTGACAGAAGATGGGTTCCGCATACCGAGGGGACAAGCCTCTACATTCGTCCGTTTATAATTGCAACAGATGAATTTTTGGGCGTTGCACCGTCTAAAACATATTTGTTTATAATTATCCTTTCGCCAAGCGGCGCTTATTATTCAAGCGGACTTGCTCCGGTTGGAATTTGGATTGAAGACGAGTATGTGCGTGCGGTTAAAGGCGGAATAGGTTTTGCAAAAACCGGCGGCAACTATGCGGCAAGCCTTATTGCTCAGGTTAAGGCTCATGACGAAGGATTTTCGCAGGTGCTTTGGCTTGACGGTGTCGACAGAAAATACATAGAAGAAGTCGGCGCAATGAATATATTCTTTAAAATCAACGGCAAAATCGTTACACCTATGTTAAACGGCAGTATCTTGCCGGGCGTAACCCGTGATTCCGTTATAAATTTGTGCAAGCATTGGGGCATGGATGTTGAAGAAAGAAGAATAAGCGTTGAAGAACTTTTGGATGCACAGCACACAGGCAAGCTTGAAGAAGTGTTCGGAACGGGTACGGCAGCGGTTATATCTCCGGTCGGAAAGCTTCGCTATAAAGATGAGGTTATGGTAATAGGCGACGGAAACATAGGTCCGGTGAGCCAGAAGATTTATGACACAATAACCGGTATTCAGTGGGGCAAAAAAGAAGATCCGCTCGGCTGGAGAATTGAAGTTAAATAAAAAAGACTTAATAAAAGCTATCAAGTCAAAAAACGGTAGCTTTTATTTTTTTCATAAAAAGCATTAAGCAGTTTATAAAAGTGTGCAATATATTCAATGTTTTTGCCAATTTAAGCAATAGCTTAAAATCCTTATATGTTTTATAATAATTATATAAAACAAAAGGGGCGATAAAAATGAGCAATGTTTTAAAAACGTTTCCGTCCGAGATGGAAACCTATATTGATAAAAAAAGCGGCAGAGAGGTTGTACAGCTCACAAAATCGGGAATTAGCTGGCATATGTACTTCACGGAAAATTCATTTGTTAAAGGCGATAATCAAATTATATACGCACATTCTGACAAAAGCTTAGATCAGCAGGACTACATAGAAAGAGAAATTTTCTCTATGGATTTAACAACCGGCGAAAGAACACAGCTTACTGATTTTAAAAACAATTTTAAAATAGTCGGAAGCTTCACAAAAAGTATCGACGGTGAATATATAGTGTTTGTAGGCGACGGGGATTTGTATTCGTTAAAGGTCGGAACAGAGGAATATAAATTGCTTTACCGCTGTCCGGTCGGGTATAAATTAGGGCAGCCGAGTATGAGTTTTGATAAAAAATATGTGGCAATTGCGGCATGCATGATACCGGGCAAAAAATTTGACACCCGTGAAAATTACAATGGATTTAAAGAGTGTTTTTACGCTATGAAAAGCTCATATCTTATAATTGTGAGAATGGATGGCAGCGGCGGAGATATAGTTTTTGAAGACACTCATTGGATGGGACATGTTCAGTTTGCTCCGGATACTAATGAGTATATAACCTATTGCCACGAAGGACCGTGGAACTATGTAACCCAGAGAATTTGGATGTTTAACACGGTTACCCGCCATGTAAAGGCGTGTTTTGAACAACAAGAAGACGACAGCGTCGGCCATGAGTTCTGGACTCGTGACGGGCTTGTGTTTTTTGATAACCGCGGCAAAGGCCACGACGGCACGATAACCTCCGACAGGGGGCAGGCAGTAACGGTTGACCCTAAAGGCAGCGATGCGATACCATGGATCGGTTTTGCAGATAAAAACTGCAACGTGATAAGAAAGATGGAGCTTCCGTATTACTGCAACCACTATCATGCAAATATAGATAACACGCTTTTGGTGGCAGATGCGGTTGACGATATAATGCTTATTGATATATCAAAAGATAAGCCGTCAATTGAAGTGCTTTGCGAGCATAGCACATCGTGGCGCTGGCAGGCAGTCCATGCACATCCGTGCTGGAGCTGGTCTAACGACAAAATTCTGTTTGCTTCGGATAAAGGAAAAGAAGGCAGCGTGCATCTGTATATGGTAAAAATGAAATAAATAAAAAAATCGTTTGGGAAAATTTTCTCAAACGATTTTTTTGTCTTAAGTAATGTCTTTTACATTTGTGTTAAGCAGTGCGCTGTGCGACCTTTGGGCTTTATAAAATGATGAATAGTCGGAAAAACCTGCCTCAATACAGGCGGTGGTGATATTTTTGTTTTTTGATATAAGGTAGTTTGTGTATTTTAAACGTTTTGAGGTAATATATGCATTTATGCTTATGCCGGTGTGTTTTTTAAATATTTTGCAGATATAATATTTTGATAAAAAAAGTCTTTTTGCTATGCCGTCAAGTGATATTTTGCGCGTGAAATTATTGTCTATATAATCTAAAATCTGAATAACGTGGTCATTTGAAACATATTTGTCCGAAAAGCTTGAATTGTTTAAATGATACAAAGATTCGGCCAGGGCAAGCCTTGCAATGGGGGTGTTTGTTTTAGAAAAATCTTTTGTGTAGTCTGCAAGGCGAAGATAGGAATCGTAAAAGCCTGATGCCTTCGCCGCAGAGGCGCTTATTTTGTGCTCCGTGTAGAATCGTCTTGTGAAAATCTGCTCATATTGCGCATAGTCCGCGTTTTTGAAAAAGTCGTGATAAAAAAAGGCAACAAAGCATTTGTACGGTTCTTTTGCTGCCAACAGCTTTCTGTGCGGCTGACCTCCGCCTATAACAACAATGTCACCAATTTCAAGCGGAAACTTTGTTCCCTCAACATAATAATCCATATTGCCTTCCAAAAGCATAAAAATTTCATGAAAGTCATGCATATGAATTTGTTCGATAATCGGTTTTGCAACCGATCTTTCATATATAACATAGGGCAGCTCATCCGTAAAATAATTGTAGTCATAAGTAACCATATTAACCTCTCCAAAAGAACAATATTTTCTATATTTACAGCAATAAAAGCATAGAAATATATAAATTATTTATCTATAATAAGATTATAGCATTAAAGAAATGAAATGACAAGAAAAATTTAAAGGAGGAAAAATCATGAAGAAATTTTTAAGCATTGTTTTGTGTCTTTGCATGATAATTTCATGTGTTCCGGCGCTTAGCTTTGCAGAAGATGCGCCCTCGGGCGGAATTGACGGTCTTGAACAATATAAGAAATGTTCAACGACCGTCCAGGATGGGTATATAGGCATACCTGTCGATATTTACACCTATTATAATGAAGAATTTAACCCCGATGAAAACACAACGGTTATTTTCTACGTTATAAACACAAACACGGAACGTATAGGCACAGAAAGCGACTATAACATTTTAAACGACCTTATAAACAATAAAGGATATGTTTGTATGGTGGTTGATTACAGAAACGCTCCGGGAGCGGTAAGCCCGGCATTGGATCACAGTATGCTTAAAATACAGGCAAGAGTTGCGGAGTTTAAAAACGGACTCGGTCATGTTATTGCAAATGAAAATAACTACACAGTGCCTGCCGGCTACAGCATAACGCTCGGCGAATACTATTGGTCTTTTGATAAGCATGGTACGGACGGATGCTTAGAGCAGATAGTAGATGTGTGGAACAGCGACTTTAAATCGGTTAAGGCAAATCAAACTATTACATATAAAAACGGCACAACAGCAAAAGTCGGCGACACAACCGCAAATTCAATTTACGACTGCGTAAAAGCTGACGGAAGTCCTGTTGATTTGGATCTTAGAATGGATATAATATATCCTGTTAAGGCAAAACGCAAGGTGCCGGTAATGCTGCATGCATCCAGCTGGGAGACGAGATCCGGCGGTATTATACATAATGAAACGGCATACGGATTTTTATTTTCGGGATATGCTCTTGCAGTGTATGACTATGCATATGTGCCCATGGCACGCGATGATCACTATGGTTACTTCGATGGCGACGGCATGGGAAGCGTCGGCGGTGTGACGGGAGATAACAAATCGTTTTCGCTCGGTATGTACACGAGCATGAAATCGGACACTGCTGCCGTAAGAAAATTAAGATATCTTGCAGACACACAGCCCGAAAAGTATGCATTTGATGTTAATAAATTCGGCGTATGGGGCGCATCAAAACAGGGCAACTGTTTTAAACTCGGCGAACAGCACCCCGAAAATCTTGCGGAATTCAGAACCTTTGTCGGTCATCACGGCGAAACGAGATATGAAAACGGAAAAACCGCAGGTGACGGCAAAGGCGAAAACGGCAGCGATATTATAAGAGGCGGCGAACCTCAGCCGTGGCTTACATATAAAGACGGCACACCGATTCCGTCAAACGTGCAGTTTGCATACGGAGCGGTCGGCGGAGATTCTTATGATATATCTGACGGGCATTGTCCTATGTTTGCGTCGGGTTCAATGCTTGACGGAACATACAGCTATATTTATCCGGCACTTGTTGCAGCGCTCAGAAACCACAATATTGCGTCCGTTAATCTTTCGTTTGCAAATCTTGCCCACGAATATGTAAAAGATACGGAAGATGCAATCTACGGCATAAACGGTTATGACGCTTTTTACAGCCTTGCAAACTACTATTTAAAGGACTGCGGAGCAAAAGTAATTTATATTGATTACCACGCAGATAAAACAAGTCTTGATTCCAAAGCAAAGATAACGTTTAAATTCTCCGGTGAAGTTGACGAAAGCGAAGTTAGAAAAATAGTTATAAAAAACAAGTTAAACGGCGAAATTGCGAAGGGAAGTTATTCTTCCGAATTCGGCGACACGGAATGGACATTTGAGCCGCACAATTTAAAGGGCGGCTGCGAATACAGCGTGTATGTGCCGGACAGCATAATATGCAAAAACGGCAAAAATTTAAAAGAGTCAAAGCGCGACAGCTTTAAAGTTAAACCCGAGATTTTAAAAAGCGCTTCAATTCTTTCTTCCGACAATGCAATGACGCTTTTAAAAACCGATTCTTCAAACGACAGCGTGTATTTTGCATTTGATAAAACCGATTTTTCGGATCAGACAAGCGTTTACCTTCGTTTTTCGGTTGCAAACGATGCGGCAAACACGGTTATGGTGTATAAAATAGCGGAGCTTGACGAAACAAATATTAAAAACTCTGCCGCAGGCGAGCTTTTGAGCGAAATAGTTCTTACGGGCAAGGGTGACTATGAAATAGACGTTACGGATTATGTTAAAAATTTAAACGGCGAAAAACCCGGC
>CAKSHP010000048.1 GCA_934457145.1 uncultured Clostridia bacterium
CATCTAAACATAGGTAAGCTTAGAACAGTTGAGATTAGTTTAGTTGAGTTGAGTTTTCAGATGAGTAAAAAAAGTTTTCAAGCGTCTTTTGGCGTTTTGATTTTATTTTGCTTATATTTTCTCGGGCTGTCTGGCTCGGGATTTTTTTATTTTTCGTTCTTTCTTGCCAAAATATTTTTAAAGGAGTGTTTTGAAAATGACTAAAATTCCGTACAAAATTTATCTTGAAGAAAGCGAAATGCCAAAGAAATGGTTAAACTTAAGAGGCTTTATGAAAGAGCTTCCCGAACCGTTTTTAAATCCCGCAACGCTAAAATCCGTAACCCTTGAAGACTTAGAGCACGTATTTTGCACGGAGCTTGCCAAGCAAGAGCTTAACACGTATGATAAGTATATCGATATTCCGTCCGAAATACTTGACTTTTATAAAATGTTTCGCCCCTCTCCTCTTGTCAGAGCATACAATCTTGAAAAAGCATTAAACACACCGGCTAAAATTTACTACAAATTTGAAGGCACCAACACCTCCGGTTCACACAAGTTAAATTCAGCCGCAGCTCAGGCATACTATGCCAAAAAACAGGGCCTTACCAAACTAACAACCGAAACCGGAGCCGGTCAGTGGGGCACGGCGCTTGCCATGGCATGCGCATTTTTCAAAATAGATTTATCAGTCTATATGGTTAAAGTTTCTTCCGAGCAAAAACCATACAGAAAAGCCGTAATTGAAACATACGGCGCAAACGTTATTCCCTCTCCTTCAAACACAACCGAATCCGGCAGAAAAATTTTAGCCAAAGATCCAAACACCGGCGGCTCTCTCGGATGCGCAATTTCCGAGGCAATGGAGGTTGCCGCAAATGACGAAAACTGCAGATATGTTCTCGGCAGCGTTTTAAACCATGTACTTTTGCATCAGTCAATTATAGGTCTTGAAGCAAAGGCGGCGTGTGATAAATATGATATAAAGCCCGACATAATAATCGGCTGTGCCGGCGGCGGCTCAAATCTCGGCGGTCTCATAGCTCCGTTTATGGCAGAAAAAATAGAAGGTAAAAATAATATAGACTTTGTTGCAATCGAGCCCGCCTCCTGTCCGTCGCTCACCCGCGGAAAATACGCCTTTGATTTCGGCGACACCGCAAAAACAACTCCGCTTATGAAAATGTACACCTTAGGCTGCGAATTTATCCCGTCTGCAAACCACGCCGGCGGCTTAAGATACCATGGTATGTCGTCAATTGTTTCAAAACTCTATCACGACGGTTATCTGCGTGCCGAGTCCGCAGTACAAACAGATGTTTTCAAGGCCGCAACAATGTTTTTAAAAACTGAGGGCACTCTCCCTGCTCCCGAATCGTCACACGCTATTTATGCTGCTGTTAAAGAGGCTCAAAAGTGTGCCGAAACAGGCGAAGAAAAAACAATTCTTTTCGGTCTGACCGGCACAGGCTATTTTGATATGGCTGCATATCAGGCATATAATAACCATACTATGACAGACTATATCCCGACCGACGAAGAACTAAACGCAGGCTTTGCAAAGCTTCCTAAAGTTGATATTTAATCCGGATATATTAACAAAAATCCCGAAAACAGTATAAAAAACTGTTTTCGGGATTTTTTTATCCGACACTGTCTAAAATTCCTTTTAAATACCCTATGGCAAAAAGTCTGCCGAGAGCGTTGTATCCTGCGGTTTTATCCATCTTTTCGCCCGGCATGTCCGGCACATGATCCACTCTTATATATGCGTCAACACCGCATTTCTTATAATGTCGCATCAAATCTGCCATATCAATTTCGCCGTTATCGTGAAACGTTTCATTAAATTTATACTTATTTCCTCTCACATTTCTGAAATGTACAAAAAATATCTTCTCTTTAAAATCTTCAATTGCTTTATAAATATCTTCGCCCATCATCTTATATGTTGCCTGGCAGAAAGTAATTCCCAGATTATCGGACTTATAAATCTCCATTGCCTTTTTTATATTTTCGGCGCTTATCATAATCCTGCAAACACTTCCAAGCTGCTTAAGCGGCGGATCATCCGGATGAAGCGCAAGCTTTATGTTATACTTTTCCGCATACGGCATAACCGCTTTTATAAAATATGTGTAGTTATCCCAAAGCTCAGATTCCGTTATTTTTTTGTCCGCCGGCGGCGTAAATTCATTTATATCAAACCCCGTAACATATGCGCCGCCCCTTTCGGGTATGTCGCTTCTCGTCCTTGTCCATCCGATGTGCGCCATAAAATTAAAGCAAATCATCCTGACCGACACTTTATCCATCGCCGCAAACATTTTTATAACCTTTTCTATACATTCATCGCAAAGCTCATCACCCGCTTTAATATGATCATGAAGCTTGTTCGGCATCGGCTCAACTATAACAGGATTTATCGAAAAATCAGTAAATCTTTTTTTAAGGCTTTGCCAATGCGCAGCGTCGGTTAAATCAAAATCATCCGTTTCCGGAAGTCTGATAACTGCATTTTCAACCCCGCACGAACGCGCATAATCCCATGTTATATCTCTCTGTGAAAGAAAATAATCCGTAAGTATCATAAATCCTACCTCATTAAAGCGCCGACTGCGTATCCGTCGGATCGCCGTTTATTGCAAGATCGTATTCATGCGACCAGTCAAGCCCGCGATACTGCGCAGCTCTGTCGTCTTTTTCAATAAAGTCCATAAGCAAATCAAGCATTTCCTTTGTCCATGTATTCTTGTCAATCTGAGCAGTTGTAAATTTGTTTAACGTTATCATCTCAAAACCAAACAAATCCTTAACCTGTGTTTTTGCCGCTCCGCCGACAACCTCCTCAACAAGATGGCTCGGTATAAACAACACTCCGCCTCCCGCACCGAACACAACGTCACCCGGCAGGCATATCGCATTGCCTATTCTCGTCGGCGTGTTATAAGCTGTCATTATAAAATCCCTTATCGGCGTCGGATCGATTCCGCGGTAGTAAACCTGCGTGTTTTCAACCTTTTTCATCTGCTCGGTATCTCTTATTCCGCCCCAGATTACAGCGCCGCCGTTTTCATTTTTTGTTTTGTTTTTTAAAGCCGTTGTAAGATTTCCGCCAAGAAAAGTTCCTTTGTATATCTTGTCATACATGTCTATAACCGGCACGTCATACTCCATAAGATTATCAATAACCCACTGATTGTATGTTCCTGTTCTGTTTTCGCTTCTTCCTATGTCTTTTACAACCTCGTCAAGGTCCGGACGGTACGGGCAATATGTTGCCGTAACGGCTCTGCCTATAAGCTTTCTGCCGTCATCATGAATTGTGTGAAGTCTGCCTTCAAACTGGCTTTCATATCCTTTAACAAATATCGGCTTCCAAACTTCCTCCAAAGTAAGATTTTTAAGCGCTTTTAAATACTTTTCATCAACCATAGGCCTCCCGTCCGGAAGTCTTTTTCCCTTCCACTGCGGTGTAAGCGCTATTATTTCTTCACGCACATTAAAATTCATTTTTATCCTCTCCTTGTATAATATATTTTTATAAATGCATACCGCCGTCAACAATTAAGTCTGTGCCGGTTATATATCTTCCTTCCTTTGAGCAAAGCAAAAGCACGGGCGCGGCACAGTCAAAAGCCTCTCCGGCATATCCTGCCGGTATTCCGCTGAGCACCTTAATTTTATATTCTTCATTGCTTAGCGCCTCTTCGTTTCGCGGCGTTGCAATAACTCCCGGCGACATATTATTTACGGTTATTCCAAACGGCGCAAGCTGTTTGGAAATATTTTTAACCAAACTCATCTGTGCGCATTTGCTTGCAGCATACACCGCCATATCCACATGCGGCTTATACTGCTGCACGCTGCCCACCGTAACAATTCTTCCGTATCTTTTTTCTTTCATGCTCTTTGCATAAAGCTGCATAAGCTCAAGCGAGCTTTTTAAATTCACCTTTATCTGCGTGTCAAACTCGTCTGATGTTATCATATCCCACTTTTCTCTGTACTGCACGGAAGCATTAAGCACCAAAATATCAACATCGCCTGTTTGCTTATAAAGCTTTTCCGCGCTGCCGTCCTGTGATAAATCAGCAACAACAGCCTCGCAAATTCCTTTCATTTGCTCTGCCGCACGTTTTGCCTTTTCAATGCTTTTTGACGCATGAACAAACACCTTTGCGCCGTTTTCTGCAAGACACGCCGCCACAGCCATTCCTATCCCCTGGCTTGAACCTGTCACAAGTGCAGTTTTTCCGCTTAAATCAAACATACCTACCTACTCTCCTTTAGTACCACCGATTTGCCCTCGGTTAGCTTATATTCTCCCAAAACCTCCCGGTTTTCTTCTTTTTTGTCTATAATATCGGCAATTTTCTGCGCCGCGCATTTTCCTATAGCCTCCATAGGTGTGTCAACTCTTGTAAGCGGCGGAATCATGTATGCAGAATAACTGTCCGTGTTTGCCGCAGCCACAGAAAAGTCAATTCCGGGCTTTAAATTCAGCCTGTCTGCCATAAGATAAATTTCATGTGCCGTGTCGGTTTTATTTGCTAAAATACACTGCCCCTTTTTTAATTCAAATTCGCTTAAACACACTTCCCTTTTGCAAATTCCCGCCTCATCTGCCGCCTGTTCATATCCTGCGCACCTTAAAAAATATTCCTTATTTTCTCTAAGCTTCGGCGCAACATAAATTATATCTTTAAATTTTTTATCTATAAGATACTTTGCCGCAGTGTATGCCGTTTTTTTAACATCAATATTAACATATGAAACATCTTCACGCTCGCTGCTGCCGTTTACTATAACAAAAGGTATGTTGTTTTCTTTCATCTTCTCTATATGTTCGTTTTCGTCAATAATTTTCTTAATCGAAAACGGGCTGACAAATATCACCGCATCTATACTGCCGTCCAAAAACAATTTTATATATGAAAATTCGTCTTTATCCTCAACATTTAAAAGCACCAAATGTCTGCCGCTCTCCAAAAGTCCCGAGTTTATCCCCCGGATAAGCCTCATTGCAACACGGCTCTGTATATCCCAGAACATAACAACGCCTATCAGATTGGTTTTATTCGTACGCATGCTTCCGGCAAATCTGCTGGCAACATAATGAAGCTCGTCTGCCGCCTGTTTAACTCTCTTAATCGTGCTTTCGCTTATTTTTTTGCCCTCGGTTTTGTTAAGCACATACGACACCACCGATATGCTCACTCCCGCGCGCGCCGCAACATCTTTAATCGTAGCCTTTTTCATGCGCCCACCTCTCTATTTAAACATTTATAGAAACGTTTCTATAAATGTATTATACCACACTGTCCGCAAAATGTCAAGAAAAAAACACGCATACTTT
Organism: uncultured Clostridia bacterium; assembly: GCA_934457145.1. GTDB lineage: Bacteria > Bacillota > Clostridia > UBA1381 > UMGS1253 > CAKSHP01. Next base: position 5,342 of record CAKSHP010000048.1, read on the forward strand.
TTATATGCGTGCTTTTTTCAAAATTATATTTACTAATTATTCAAAACAACAAACTCCGTCAGCGGAATTATGTTTTCCAAATCGGAAAACAGCATGATTTTCACGGTTTCGCCGTCGTTTTTCTTCAAACCCGTTATGCTTTCGCTAAACGGATAAACATTTAAATTTAAAAACTTTCCATTCGAATCATAGCTTGCAGCAAGAATTTTTGCGTCATTTTCAAGAAGCGTTTTTATATTTATGTCAAACCCTCCGTCATATTCTTTTGCCGTCATTCGGTAGTCTTTAACGTCTAGCTCGCAGCTTGCCTCAAATCCGCCGTCGTCTGTTATAACCGTCACTTTTGCCTCTCCCTCGCCGACAGCCGTTATATTTCCGTTTTCATCAACTTTTATAACGTTCTCGTCAGACGACTTCCAGCTAACCTTTTTGTTTGTTGCCGTCTGCGGATAAATCGTCATATTAAGAGTTTTTTGCTCTTTTGTTAAAAGAGACATCTTCGACATATCAAGCTCAACGCCCTCAACTTTTGTCTGAACCGTTATCTTCTTTTGCGCCTCAAAAACCGTGCTGTTTTCGTCCGGCGTTTCATTTACATAAGCATACACAACCGCTTCGCCGTTTTTACAAGGCGTAACATTTCCATTTGCGTCAACTTTTAAAATTTCCCCGTCGGAGGATTTCCAACTTACTTTTTGGTTCGTCGCGTCACCCGGCAGAACATCTGCTTTTAATAAAAGCGTCTCTTTCATGTACAAAACGTCTGCCGAAGATGTGATCTCGATTCCCGTCGCCTTTGTAATAACGTCTATATCACAGCTTGCCTCAAATCCGCCGTCATCGGTTATAACGGTTATTTTTGCGCTGCCGTTTTTCTTTGCGGTAACAATTCCGTCTTTAACAGATGCAATCTCCTCATTATCAGAAACCCAGCTTACTTTTTTATTTGTTGTGTCCTCCGGCGTAAAAATCGGCGTAAGCTCCAAAGTTTCACCCGCCTGCAAATACTTTTGATTTATATCAAGCGCAACCCCTTCGCACAAAGCATAATACGAAACCTCCGTCTGAGAATTGTCAAGCCATTCGCTCTGAGATGCTTTAAATCTTGACGGAACATACATATATGTAAAATTGCAGCCGTAAAACGCACTTTCTCCCATTGCCTTAACGCTGTAAGGTATGTTTATATTTTCTGTATTTGAAATATCCGCAAAGGCATAGCTTCCGATTTTTGTTACATTATCTTCAACTGAAATGCTTGAAATGTCGTTTATATAATCATACCAGGGCGACGCTTTATATGAATAGTCATACATCTCACCCTCGCCGTAAATGCTTAAATTTCCGTCACTGTCAAGCTTATAGTTTAAGCTATCGCCGCACTTGTCATATATTACAATATAGTGAAGTCTTGCATTAGTAAGCGCCTGATTTTTCTCGCCGATGCTTATTTCGTTCCAGCTTTGCAAGGTGTTCTCGTAATAAACATCGCTTAGTAAAGCGCAGTTTCTAAATGCCCACTTTCCCACGCTTGAAACATTTGCCGACATTTTTATCTCTCTTAAAGCCGAGCAGTTATAAAATGCCAAAGCGCCTATTTTTCTAACGCTGTCTGCAATGGTTATCTTCTTCGCTCCGTCACACACAGAGTTTAGCCCAATCTCTCCGCCTTCCTCAATTCCTCCGCCGGACGTTTCAACAGGCTCTGAAAACGCGCATGCGCCAATGCTTGTAACCCCGTTTTCAATAATAATCTCATCTATATTTTCGCTGTAATCATACCACGGCGCCTTTTTCAAATTATAATCTTTCATATCTCCGGATCCGCTTATAGTTAAAACTCCGCCGTCCAAAGACCAAAAAAGCCCGTCTTCGCACACACCGCCCTCACTGCCGGCAAATGTTCCCGTTGCAGCAAAGCAAATAGCCAAAACTGCCGCCAAACACATCACAAATACCTTTTTTATCATCTTGTTTCTCCTTTACATAAAACCTGCGAGCCTATATCCTATAACTAAATTATACTAAAACTTTTTAACCTTGTCAACACAATTTATTTTCCATATGTTGTTAAATTTATGTAAATCAATTATGAATTTTTCACATTTCTATTGACCTTACTATTATAAAAGACTAAAATATAAACAACAATTTTTTTATCAGGAAAGGCAGAGATTATTTTATGCATGGATTTTTTTCACAGCTTCGATACAAATTTTCAAAATTTATGATTGGCAGATACGGAGGCGATGAATTTTCCGTGTTTTTAAGCCGCAGCGCCGTTATTTTATGGCTTGTGTCGCTTTTTGTCTTTGTTTGGCGCATACGCTATACCCTCTCTCTTTTGGTTTCCGCCCTGTTTTTATATGCGCTTTTTCGCTGTTTTTCAAAAAACCACACTGCAAGATACGCCGAACTTGAAGCCTACCGCAGATTTCGCTTTAAATTCACCACTTCTTTTAACAGATGTAAAAACCGGATTAAATACCGTAAAACATATAAATATTTCAAATGCAAAAACTGCAAAACATATCTTCGTGTTCCGAAAGGCAAAGGAAAAATCGACGTTTGCTGCCGCGTGTGCGGTGCGCATATGATAAAACGAACATAATCACCTGCAAAATTTTATTTTTCACACCCAACCTCGTAGGGAAAGGGCCCCGCCTTTCCGCCTTCTCACAACCAATTTTCATCTGAAACCTCGGCAGGACGGGGTCCCTGCCCTACAGGTAATTATCTAATTTTTCAAACAAAAAATGCGGCACATATGCGCCGCATTTTTTGTTTTACGTCTTACTTAAC
>CAKSHP010000049.1 GCA_934457145.1 uncultured Clostridia bacterium
ATACTTGGCGGGTGACTGCCCGGGAAAGTAGAACGTTGCCGACATAAACGAAAGCTTCTTGCTGCATTTGCAGCAGGGAGCTTTTTTGTGTTTATGGGGGGGAGAAGAAGAAATAAGAGAATTGCGATTTGAAAGAAAGCGGTTTTTGTTGTAATAAAGAATTTGCGCAGGCAGCGTGTGTAAGTGTGGTAACATATTAAGCAAGGCTGTACTAATAAATCAAGGGATTGATCCAGAGAGTATGGAAGTAAAACAAGTTAAAAAACAAGAAAACACCGGCATCATATAAAAAAATGCCGGTGTTTTTTTGACTTTTTTCGGAGATTATTTAGTTTGAAAAATATTATGTTTTAATTCCAAAGCTTAGAAATTTGATTAAAAATTCAGACATTTTTTTGCGCATTGGTTAGCGCTTTTTACTCTATAAACAATATGCGCCGCAAACAAAACAGCTTATTTGGAAAGTTTTTTATCTGCAAGAAATATTTGAAACATTTTGCCGAAAAATTACATAATTGTATTGACAATCTATTATATAAATGGTAAAATGATAGCGGATAGTAAAATAATGTTATTACAGATAAATACAGGAGGGCAAAAAAGATGTTAAAAAAGGCATAGAATTTTATTAATGGTACTGATGTTTTGTGCTTTAAGCTTTAATGTTTCATATGCGCTTGAAAGCGAAAATCAGAAAGCTGTTGAATGTAATGTGAATTTGGTTTATAATAATAAATATCATGAACGAATTATCAAACCGAATGAAAAGATGTCTGTTTTAACGTCTGTAACAAACAATTCGGAGCAAGTAAGAGATTTAATATGTTATATAGCAGAATATGATGCGTCGGGGAAATTGGTTAAACTGGAAGTCGGAGCAGAAAAAAGCGTTGCGGCGGGAGAAAATAAAATACAGTTTGACAAAACTTTTTCAGCGGACACAAATAATGCGAAGCCTTTTTTCTGGGACAAGAATTCAATAAGTCCGTTTTGCCGAAGTGTTGAGCTTAATGCGAGGGCACAGGATTATTACGCAGATACCTTTGAAATCGCGCAAAGATATTATACAATTGAAGTTAAAGACAAAAACTCCGGAAAGGTTTTAACAAGGAAAAGAGATAAAATTTATACCAAAGCGGAGCAGACAGACATGAGCGTAACAATTAATGAAAAGCTGTGCGGAAACGAAAATACATATACCGTTTTGCAGACATTTGAAAATAATACATACAGACATGTTATGAGCGAAAATAAAATTTGCGGTTTTAAAATTGATTTGAGTGCATTTAATTAAAAATATTAAAAGAGGGTGAAAATATTATGAAAAAAGTATTGGCGCTGGTGCTATGTGTGATGCAGATTTTGTGCACTGCCGTGTTTGCCGACGGAGGTGCGGTAGTTATAGGAGATATCGGCAGTGAAAGTTTGTTTACGGGCAGTGCGTCGGAGCATTTTTTGCTGCTTTCAAGCGGCGGTGTGGTGTCGGCATGGGGAAAAAACGACTCGGGGCAGTGCGCAGCGGAAAAAAGCGAGTATATAAACGCTCCGAATTACATTGAATTTGAAACAAAAATAACAAAAGTTTCTGCCGGGGCGGATTTCAGCATTGCGCTTGACGAAAACGGCGACGCATGGGGCTGGGGCAGCAACAAAAATCATCAGATAAGCACAAAAGATATAGAGTGTTTTGAAAAGCCCGTAAAAATTGAAAGCGAAATTAAAGATATTGCCGCGGGAAATAATTTTGCGCTTTTTTTGAAAAATGACGGAAGCATTTATGTTTCGGGCGGAGAAGATAAGCTTTCGAAAGCCGACTATACAAAAGGGGAGGCGGCTTGCAGGGTAGCTGTGCGCAAAAATAATATTATCGTTTTAACGCAGAGCGGAAAGGTGTATAACTTAAAGTATAACGAGACGGAGGCGAAAGCGGTTGAGTTTGATGAAAATAAAACGATACTGTCCGTTTCTGCCGGCGCGGAACACGGCGTTATACTTGCGTATTCGGAAGATGAGGCATATGTATATACATTCGGCAACAATAAAAACCATCAGCTTGGAATTGATGCCGACAATCTGCCTGAAACGAATGTGGCACAGTTGGTTTTAACGCTTTCCTATGATGAGCAAACGAATATAAATGTTGTCACGGGTGATTATTCGACTTTTGTTGATGTTTATGAAACAGTATCGTCTATGAGCGAGATTTTTGAGTATTGTTTCGGAAGCGGCTGTTATTATATGTCCGAGTCGGTTGACGATTACGGCTTATATAAAAGAGGATTTGAAGAAGATGTTATTAAAGAACCGCAAAGAAGAGATACGGCACATTTGATGATTGCGGCGGGAAACAAAAAAAGCATTGCCTACAGATTTGACGATGCAATAGAAGTTTTCGGGGACGGCGAAAATCCGAAAGTGACTCATATACTGCAAAGCGAACAGGCACAGACGATGTATCCTTATCAGTATGAAAATCTTAAATATCAGGACGTTACGGTTAATTTTATTAAAATAGACAACACAAATTTTGATAAATATGCAGATGATTATTTGTATTGGCAGTATGTTGACGCTCACCGCTTTAAAGTTAAGATAAAAGATTTTATTTCGGGGCTCGGTATGTCGGAATTTGACGAGGCAATCGGGCTTGTGCGTTTAGACAAAGATGTTACAAACGAGCCAAGAAAAGTCGGCGCGGTTTTGCAGAAAATATGGAATTTTGAAAACGGCGGCGAGTTTTACAAAGCCGCAGACATTGAGGCGGAGCACGGAAAAGAGGACGGAACGCGGATTGAAATATCGGCATTTGTGCGCGAGTTTCGCCGCGAAAAAGAGCTTAACATACCGGAAAACACAGAGGTGTTTTTCAGCAATCCGGAAAAAATTACGGAAAACACAAAGCTCGGCTTGTATATCTACGGATTGCCGAAAGGGTGCAGCGCCGAAACGGAAAGCATAAACGCAAACAAAATTGTTTTAAAATTAAACGGCAATTCAAACTGCGATATGGATTATGACACCAAATTAAACATATGTTATGTTTACAACACAAAAAATCCGCAAAGCACAGGCTATGTCGGCGATTTTGATTTAGAAAACATCAGCGCCGGCAAAAAAACGCTTGACGGCTTTGTTATAAAATCTGCGGAAAACACGCCTGAGGTTCTTTTGGCATCGGCGGAGCTTGTTTCGGGAAAAGAAAACGCAAAAAAAATTATGCTGACGCTCACGGGCGGAGAATTTTTTCAGGGGCTTGCCGCTGCGGAGTGGGAAATTAAAGGCTCGCCGTATCTTTCGGTTTCAGAGATTAACCGAATTGACGACACTCACGCCGAGGCAGTGATTTCCGGAAACAGCGCAGATAAGTACAGCGATTATGAAATAACCGTTATCTGCGGTGCGTCGCAGTATTCGGACAGCAGATATTATGATGAAACAACGGGCAGCTTTACAAACGCAGCGCTCTCGTCAAATGCGATAAAAATAAGCAAACAGAAAAAGACGAACGGCGGATTTAACGGCTCCGGCATTTCGGGCAAAAAAACGTATAGCGTGAAATTTGAAACAAACGGCGGAAATGCAATGCAAATCCAAAAAGTGACTGAGGGCGAAGCTTTGGGAGAGGTGAAAGCTGCTTTAAAGGACGGTTATGTGTTTGACGGCTGGTATTATGATAAAGAGCTTACAAAACCGTATGATCCGGGCGCAAAGATAAATGTCGGCATAACGCTTTATGCATCGTGGAAAACAGATCACGCAAGACAGATTATACTGACTGTCGGCGAGACGAAAGCACAGGTGTTCGGCAAAATCGTGCAAAATGATGTTGCTCCGCTTATATCGGAAAACCGAACTATGATGCCGTCAAGGTTTGCGGCAGAAAGCCTGGGCGCAAAAGTTTTATGGGACGGCGAAACAAAAACGGTTACGATAAAGGGCAAAAACGTTTCTTCAAATGAAGAAGTTACGATTATTATCGTGATAGGAGATAATAAAGCGTATGTAAACGGAAAGGAAACCGAGCTTGAAACGCCTGCGTTTATCCAAAACGACAGAACATACACTCCTCTCAGATTTATATGCGAAAACCTCGGCGCATCCGTCACATGGAATAAAGACACCCGGCAAATAACAATAACAAAATAAATCGCCTGTTTAAAAGAGACTTTTAAAAGAAGTCTCTTTTTTTGTGTGTGTAAGGCTTTCGGGCGGCAAAGATACGGGAGCAGGCTTTGGTATTATATTAACATATTTGCAGATGCTGCTACTATAAAAAATCATAAGCAAACACAAACTAATAAAATGTCGGAATTTCATACGCAGCAGACAATTGTAAAATATTTACATATAAAAAGTTGAATAATGCAAATATTTGGAAATTATGATTAAAAAAAATAGATCACTTTCGACAAAATAAAAAATATTTTTATTTTTTTTCGTATAACTGTTGACAGTTTCCAATTTTAGGGGTATAATAATGTTCGTAGACAGAACTAATGTTCGAATAATGAAAGAAAATATAGGAGGGATAAAAATGAATTACATAGGACTTATAAACAACTTTTGGCATATGTATAAAACAAAGCCTGTAAGCCCCGGTGCGGTGGCTTTGTTTTTTGTGCTGCTCAATCAGGCAAACATAAGGATGTGGGAGCTGCCGATATGCGTTACAAACGAATTTTTAACTGCCGATATGCACACGAGCAAGTCGTCGTTTTTGCGCTACAGAGAAGAACTTAAGCAAAACGGATATATAGGATTTAAGCCAAAGAGCCGTTTTATGGGAAGCGAGTACGGAATTTACGTTAAAGATGCTAAAACTTCTTTTCATGGCGCCATGTGCGGTGCTAAAGATGATGCCGGGACCGCGTGCGGTTTAAAAACCGAAAATGAAACCGGGCGCGGACTTTCTACTTATAATATAAAAACAAAGACAAAAAATTCAAACAAAAATTTTAAAAATAAATATAATAATTATGAGATTTATAATTCGGGAAGATACGACTTTGAAAAAATCGAGGCTGCGGCAAGAAAGAAACTCCTTGCGGCTATAGAAAAGGCAAAAAGCGAAGAAAACAGGGAAGAAAACGGGGAAGAAGAAAATAGGGAAAATGAAAAAAGTTTGTAGTAGCAGAAAGGTGTTTGGAGATAAAATATAGTTGTTTAAAAAATTGATTTGACAAAAAGGAGAGATGGAATATGCGAAAGAACAACACACATGATTATGCGGTTTCGGCGCTTTTCATGTATGCAAAGGAAAACTATCCGAAAAGCGAAATGTTTTTGGAAAAGCTAAGAGAGGCAGAGAGGGAGTATCTGGAGTTTGCAAGGGAAAATAAAAAGGCGTCAAAGCTGAAATTCAGGAAAATGTTTGAAAAAGTTGCGGAAATAAGAAGTATTTATCTTGATGTGCTGGCGATAGAACAGGCGCTGTATATTAATGATGACGAGCGGAGCAGGCTTATTTTGGAGTGTGTGAAAAGGGTTTATTTTGAGGCGGGGAAATACGGCACAAAAAAGGGGCTTATAGATTCTTTGTGTGTGCGGGCGTCGATGGATTTACACATATCGGTTTCAAGCGTTTACATATATCTTGCCGAGGCGCTGAGAAGATTTTGTTTAAGCCGCGGACTTCGGCTTGACGCGCCTCGTGCAAAAAGCATAAAAACACTTAAAAGAAAGCAGTAAAAGCGGTGTGTAAAATATAGCATTTTCGCCATAAATTAAAATGATAAATTTGTATTATTTCACAAATAATTAAAATTTTCGTCATCTTTTTTTAAAATAATAAATAATATGAGCGATATTGCAAAAATTTTTATTGCATTGATTTTTATTGCATGGTATACTATATAAGGACGGCTGTGGATTTTTAACATCAGGATTTAAAGCTACTTTACAACCGGTGCGATTTGGGCAGGATTTAACCGCCCGTGCGAAAATTTTTCCGCTTTGATCATAAAACGCACCCGGACGTAATAATTTCTTATCATTTTTTTTTGCCCTGTCGATAAGAGATTTTGACTACTATTTGCGCCGACACAGGGCGGCGGAATGGAGATTATTATGAATTTTTTTTCTGTTTTGACCATGCTCGGCGGTTTGGCGCTTTTTCTCTACGGAATGGACTCTATGGGAGGAGGACTTTCGAAGCTTTCGGGCGGCAAGCTTGAGAGCATTTTAGAAAAGCTGACGGCAAATAAATTTAAAGGGTTTATGCTTGGTTTTATTGTCACGGCGATAATTCAAAGCTCATCTGCCACAACGGTTATGCTTGTCGGTTTTGTAAACTCCGGCATAATGCGGCTCGGACAGACTATAAGCATAATTTTGGGAGCAAACATAGGCACAACGGTTACCGCATGGATTTTGAGCCTGACGGGGCTTTCCGGCGACAACTTTTTTATAAGGCTGTTAAAGCCTGAAACGTTTACACCGGTTATTGCGGCTGTGGGCGTTGTTATGATAATGTTTGCAAAGTCGGGAAAGAAAAAGGATATCGGCTCTATATTGGTGGGATTTTCGATTTTGATGTTCGGAATGGAAACGATGAGCGGAGCGGTTAAAGGTCTTAAAGACCAGGAATGGTTTTGCGATATGCTTGTTATGTTTTCAAATCCGGTGCTCGGAATACTTTCGGGAACAATTTTAACAGCGCTTATACAAAGCTCGTCGGCATCGGTCGGAATATTGCAGGCGCTGTCGATGTCGGGGGCAATTCCGTTTTCAACGGCGATACCGATAATATTCGGACAAAATATCGGCACAACGATAACCCCGATTTTATCGTCGATAAGCGGAAACACCGATTCGAAAAGGGTTGCGTTTGCCTGTCTTTATATTAAGATTATAGGCGTTGTAGTGATATCGGTGATATTTTATGTCGCAAATGCGTTTTTTAATTTCGCGTTTATGAATTATTCTATAAATGTTTTGGAAATTGCGGTTGTGCACACTTTGTTTAACATACTTTCCACGATTATTATAATGCCGTTTACCGACGCTATAGAAAAGTTTACACATATTACGATAAAGGGCAAACAAAGCGATATCGACAAAAAGTATTCAAGTTTGGAAATGCTTGACGAACGCTTTTTAAATATTCCGACATATGCAATCGACAAGTGCCGCGAGCTTGTTATACGCATGGCGCGCCTGGCGCAAAAGTCAATTGAGGACGCCGTTATGCTCACAAAGCTCTACGATGCGGACGCTGCGGAAAAAGTGAGAGAAACGGAAAATAAGGTTGACCGTTATGAGGACAAGCTCGGAGCGTATCTGGTTAAGCTGTCGGGCAAAAACCTTACCGACGCGGACAGCAAAAAGGTTACCATGCTTCTGCACGTGATAGGGGACGTGGAAAGAATATCAGACCACAGCGTCAATATTGTTGACACGGCAGAAGAAATTCATAAAAAGAAAATTTCGTTTTCGCCGGAGGGAACAAAGGAGATAAACAAAATAACCGCCGCTGTGCTTGAGGTGCTGGCGCTCACGGTTGACTCGCTTGCAGAGTCGGACATGGAAAAGGCAAGGGAAATCGAGCCGCTTGAACAGGTTATTGACAAGCTTCGCCACCGCAGCAAAAATAATCACATAGCGCGCCTTAAAAGCGGTGACTGCACAATCGAACTCGGTTTTGTGTTTAACGACCTTCTGGCAAACCTTGAAAGAGTGTCTGACCACTGCTCAAACATCGGTGTTTCGATTTTGCAAAGCTCCGATTCGTCGATTGAGATGCATGATTATCTCGGTCACATCAAAAACGACGGCGATATTGAATTTTTAAACAAATATGATGAATTTAAACGAAAATACAGCTTTTAAAGTTTTTTGATAAAAATATATTGACAAAAGGTGTCTGTTTTGGTATAATAATTGTGTTGCGGTGTTAAGTGCCGCAGGTTATATCAGGAGGAGTACCCAAGAGGCTGAAGGGTCTGGCTTCGAACACCAGTAGGTCGGTAGCACCGGCGCAAGGGTTCAAATCCCTTCTCCTCCGCCAGAATTCGCGGTCAAAACAGATGCAATCTGTTTTGACCGCATTCTTATGCGGTTTTTGAGCATTTTTGAAAAATTCGATTTGACTAAAAAACAGT
>CAKSHP010000050.1 GCA_934457145.1 uncultured Clostridia bacterium
AAACGAGCCACAAGACCAAAGCCGGCAACGCCCACAAACTGTTTAACAACTCCCTCCTGATAGACTTCGTAAGCCGTTTGAGGAGATGTCTGTATTTCTGCTGCCTCCGCAGGTGTCCAATTCAAAAGCCGTAAAGGAAAGCAAGAAACCGTCAGAAAAAGGATCAGCAAACAAGCATAGATTTTCTCTTTCATGAATCACATCCCCTTATATCGTCCTAATGATTGCGTTTCCACTCGTCAAGCTGACGTTGTATTTCTTTTAACACTTTATCCAAGCCGGCCGACCTAAACTTTTCCATTGCTTTCGGCAAATATTCATCCGGATCAACCGCGCCCACCAGAAGCGATGGCATAAATTCCTGATAAACATTCTGAAGCGCAGCTATTTCGCTGGAAACATTGCTCCAATCAAATACAAACCCCAACACGCCTGATTTTGTTGCGGTTTCATTAAATTCTTTATATTTGTCCCAAACATCTGTGGGCTGTGTGGCAAGGGGATATAACAGAAAACGGTTTCCCTGTGTATATGGGTTTGAAGCATGGTAATATCCTGCATCTGCCAATGTTTTAAAGCCCTCCGGCGCCTTCGCACGGTTCTGCTCATCAAGAACATAATGCTTATCCCGAATACCATAGGCCATTAAATTCCGGAGATATTTGTCTGTATTGATAAGATTGATAAATTCCATGGTCTTTTCGGGGTTTTGGGAATTAGCCGAAACGGCCAGCGCCGCACCCATAACGCCATCGGTGGTAACATATGGTGAAAACAGGTTTCTAACAAAACTCATGCGCTTGTGATCCGGCATATCGGGCGATTTATAGTTTTCCTCAGCATAAGGAAGATAGCCTTGATATTCCGCAAAAAACGAATCAGCCTTGTAAATGTCCTCATCGTTTGTCACTGTAGCCGCGTCCTTACGGATATATCCCTTTAAATACCACTCTCTGACCAGGCGGTAAAAATTACGTGCTTCATCCGTGTCGTATTGATTCACAATCGTATCATAGGAACCGATTCTGAACGCGCCGACAGGACTGCCGGAAATCGCTTCAAACGGCAAAAAACGGAACAAGCTGTTATTTCCCCGTGTAACGATTGGATAAATGCCGGCTTCGTTTTTCTTTATCGTTTCAAAAATGGGAGTAAAATCCTCTAATTTTTGAACTGTACTCAAATCAATTTGATATTTTTCCACAAGATAGCTTTTGCAGGCAATAACCCATTCAGACGCTACGTCCTTAAGCACAGGAATTGCATAAATGCCGTCGCCCACTGTGGAACATTCAAAAAAATAGTCCGGCGTCATCTCCCAAATATCTTTCCCCTGCTTTTGCAAAAGGTCGTCCAGCTTCAAAAAGACACCGTTTTTGACATTGTCAACAAAATCACGGCTGGAAGATGTAAAGCACATGTCAAATTGAGAATTAGATGAAAATAGCAATCGCATTTTGTCATTAAATTCAGAACTCCTGATGGGCGTACACTGAACCGTTGCCCCTATTTTTTCTTGGGTGTACTTGTTAACCTCCGCATAAACTGCCTCATCCTCGGCAGAAGATACACCGGATGAATACCAAACAATGTTGTACGGCTCTTCATTGTTGATCTCTTTGTTGCCACAACCGCTTAAAGCGGCTGTTAAACCCAAAACCACAGCAAGCAACATACAAATTTTTGATGGACATTTCATAATTTTTTCCTCCTCTTAAAACATTAGCCTTTAACCGCACCGACAGTAATACCTTTAACAATAAATTTCTGAAAAAAGGGATACGCAATCAGCATAGGTGTTATAATCATCATAACCAGCGCCATTTTAAAACTTTCCGAGGGAAGGCTTTCCCTCATTTCTTCAACTTCTGCCGTAGACATGCCGTTTGAGGCGCTGCTTAAAAATTCCACATCGTTTTCAATGCGTTTAAGCAACAGCTGCAAAGGTATAATTTTATTATTGTTTACTACATATAAAAAGGAAGTAAACCAATTATTCCAATAAGCAATCGCCAAAAACAGCGCAATGGTTGTCAGCACGGGCACGGACATCGGCAGAACAATCTGTGCATAACAGGTAAATTCACTTGCGCCGTCAATCCGCGCCGATTCGACAACCGAGGGCGGAATGGACGTTCGCATATAGGTTCGCATGATAATCAGATACATGGCGCTGTAGCAGCAAGGCAAAATGAGCACCAAAAAATTATCCCTTAAATGAAGAATGTTAGAAACAACAATGTAGCTTGCAACCATACCGCCGCTAAACAGCATGGTAAAATACACATAAAAGCTAAATTGAAATTTCCAGGGAAATTTCTCTCTGGTTACGGCGTAAGCAAACATAGACATGACAAAAAGTCCAAGAAGCGTACCCAAAACCGTCACCGCGATAGTAACACCATAAGATCTGAAAATTAAATCCGCATCCTTAAAAACATATTCATACGCATTCAGACTGAATTTTTGCGGTATTAAATGATATCCGCTCACCGCAAGACTTTTTTCCTCGGTAAAAGATATGGATAAGGCAAAGAAGACAGGCAATATACAAACCAACGAAAACAGTGTTGTGCATAAATAAGCAACTGCCTTAACAACTCGCGGCATGTCATCTCCAAGAGCCGATTTTTGTTTTTTGAATATTCTGATATTATGTGATAACTTCATGTTTTGTCTCCCTGCCCCTTCTAAAACATTGCATCCTCGGGAGAAACCCGACGAATAATTGCGTTTGCGGTTAAAACCAGTCCGAAACCTACAAAGGACTGCAAAAACGACGCCGCGCTGCTCATACCAAAGCTGCTGTTTCTCATCATAGAATTATACACATAGGTATCAACAGTGCTGGTTACGGGATATAATGCGCCGGAGTTCTTCGGGATGATATAAAAAAGTCCGAAATCCGTGTTGAAAATAGATCCGATGGACAAAATCAACATAACAATCAAAATCGGTTTCAAAAGTGGCAATGTGACGTGAAATAAGCGTTGAAACCATGTTGCACCGTCAATTTGCGCAGCCTCATAAAACTCCGTGTCAAACCCTCTGATAGTGGAATAGTAAATAATGCTGTTATAACCGAGAACCTTCCAAAAATGAACCAAAGGAATAATATACGGCCAATACTTTTGCTCGGAATACCATTCCACAGCATTACCGCCAAGAGCCACCAATGCCTGATTCAGCAATCCCTTTTCGGAATTTAAAAAGGAATTTACAAAGTAGCCAATCACTACCCACGATAAGAAATAAGGCAAAATGGACGCTGTTTGATTAAACCGCATCAGCTTGCTCTTCCCTAATGCGTCAAACAAGATTGCCAGCGCTACAGCCAAAACCATCCCAACAATGATAAATACAAGGTTATACAAAAGGGTATTCCGTGTAATCACAAAGGCATCGCCCGATTTAAAAAGAAATTGGAAGTTTTGCAGGCCCGACCAACTGCTTCCGAAAATTCCCTTGTTATATTTGTAGTCCTTAAAGGCAATCACCAATCCGAACATCGGCAGGTAGGAAAAGGTGAAAATCAGCACGGCTGCCGGCAGCGTCATAAGAAGCAGGGAACCGTTATCCTTTATTTTTTTAAATAAGCTCATGGTCTTCCTCCAAATCCGATTCGTTGGCCTTGCCTGCCCTGCTGCGGCAGGGCAGGCAAGGCGGAAACTTTTAGTCTATAATCGCGTCCTGCTCCGAATATCTGTTTGCTAAATTGTAAATACTGCTGCAAACAAAGGCCTTAAGCTTCATGCCCGTTACATCCTGCGGCAGCACAAAGTTCCAGGTAAACACCTCTTCCTGTGCCGGGACAAAAGAGGATTCTGTAAAGCTGTAGCGCACAAGGTTTCCTGTCGCATCATACAGCCCGACAAACACGGTTGCCATTGTTGTTTTTTCGCTTGTGTTTTTTGCCTTGGCAGTACAACTGATGGTTTTGCCGCCCAACCCGGAAAGAGATTCCACACCGGACAGCAAAATGCTGTAAGCCGGCGCCGACTCTGTTCTGAAGCTGACTGCAGACGCGGCCGACATGGTGCCGTCCTCCGCCTTAAGCGCGGGAATATTGACAACATAGTCTGTGCTGCCTTTTAAACCGCTTTCAAAATGAAGGATAACAGACGAGCCTACCGCATCGACAGGATTTTGCAGGCTAAGGCTGTAACGGCTTTTGTCAACTGCCTCGCCGCCGGCCGTCACACTGATATTCTCCAGTTGAGTTGTATCGGCAATCGGCTTTGAAAAGTTTAAAACGATATCGCTGTTCAAAGAGACGTCTGCCGCACCCTGCAACGCACATCCCGTCATGGCAAAAGCTGCGTCGGCAGCGTATACTTTAATATTATCCAAAGCATAAGAATAACCGGTAACCGGGCTGTTAAACCCAAATAGCTCCAACGTTTTCATGCTTGTGGGCAAATCGAAGTCTTTATGCACTTTACCGTTGATAATGGTATGAAATTTTTGATTTTTCACGTCCACTACCGTCGTAATATGTTCCCAACGGCCAATTTCCGTTTTTGTGTATATGAGTTCCGCTGTCAGTTTTTTCTCGTTTCCGTTTTCTGCATCAACAGGCAGGTTTTTGCTCATTCTGTAATACCTGTCGTTTGCCCCGTCACTGCCCGTTTTATAGTTAATCGACAAAGGGCATTGAGAGGACCATTTTGTGCTGTTTCCGTTGACGTCCGTGCCGCCGATGGTAAAAAGCGGCTCCCCGTGGTTCGTTCCGTAAGCCAAAGGTTTAAAGTCAAAGGAAAAAATAACAAAATCATCTGCCGATGCTTCTCCCAGTGTAACGGCACGGGTTAATGCACCCGAAAACATCCCGTATCGCGCCGCCCCACTGCTGCTGGAACTGAGTGTAACGGCCTTATTGCTGCCCTCGGTTACCCAACTGCGAATACCGCCGTTAGCGCCCTGCTGCCATATCAATTGCCCTCTTACAACTGTTCCGGCCTGCAGCAAGCTGTAGTGATGCCCGTGCGCCCAGTAATTCCCAACATCCCCGGACCCGCTCATAAGTGCAGATCCTTGTTTGGGAAAAGTAGTTTCTACAGACGTTGTTGTATCATACTGTTGAAAGTCCTCGGCAAATAATAGTTCGGACGTTGCTGCTACACTTAAACTTACACACGGTGCAAGACTCATTAATAAAAAAACGCTTACAATCAGGCAAAGAATACTTTTTTTCATTCTGCTCATCCTCCAATCACGGTTGTTATGCCGGGTCGCCAGGGTCTCATGCCCTCCGGCGTATTCCAAATAAACACTCTGCGCACCATGCCCTCGGCCGCACTGCCGATCAGGCTGCCGCAGCCCAGCTTAACAAGGCTGTTGGCAGCGATGCTTTTGGTTACGTGCTCTACTCCGGCCAGCTGTAATGATCCGCTCGCCGTCTGCCGATAATCCACAAAAATCAAAACAACATCCTGCGCGGCGTTCGTCGTGTTTTGCAGACTCAGAATTTGCCCCTGCAGGCTGCCGTCTGCCGCCAGACCGGACGTCACGGCGGCCGTGTCATCCATACCGCGAAGAACTTCGGATTTTTTCAGTATAACAAGCGGAGCAGCCTCAGTTGTGTAGCTGATGCTTGTGGCGCCGCCGGATATGCTCTGACCGTAAGCATCCTTAATACCCGAAACGTCCACTGTATATGTCGTTGCATATTCCATACCGTCCGCAAAGGTCAGCGAAACGGTTGCTCCGCTTACGGCTACCGTAAAATCAGTACCGTAAGCCAGCGGTACGCCACCGGCCGTAACGGTGATAAGCTCGGCCGAAGCGCTGTCGATATCGTTATTGGCCGTAAAGCTGACCGGTGCACTGACGGGCACATCGGTTTCATCCGCGGCCGGTGAAGAAGAAAGCATTTCAAAGCTTTCGAGGGCATAAATCTGCAGGTTATCCAGCAGCACCTCTCCCTTACCGTTATAGCCTCCTTGATTCATTGTTTCCTTTGTGCCGTCCGACCATGTTTCCTGCCAATATTTTTTACCAAAATCAAAGCGGATAGCGCCCACGTTTTGGGCTGTAACCGTTGCCGGAGAGCATTCCGACTCCCGCAGCTTTAAATCTTCACTGCTGCTGAAATTTTGCGTTGCAATGCCTTTATTGAGGTCATACACCTCTTTCACATGTCTCCAGGCCGTTGTATGACCCTGCCCGGTTAAGCTGCCGTTTCTCAGCAAAAAGGCAAATCTGCCATCATCCCCGAGGCCGTTTTTCGCATCGTTGAATCTCCATGCCATATAGCCTCTGCGAAACGTTTGCTGTGATTGCGTAATCATATCCCCACCCCGGGACAAAACGGCAGGAAACGCATCAAAAGTCTGTGTGCCGGTTTTAAACCACACGTCATACTCGATTACAAGCACATCATTCGCCTTCGGCTCATATAAAAAATTCATTTTAAGGCTAAGCGGAGTATTGTCGGCCGTTGAAACCAAACGAAGCGCTTTGCCATGCTCCGCATCATGATCAACCACCTCCATAGTATGCACCGTACTGTCGTAACCCGTTACCGTAAACCCCTGCTCCTCTAAATAACTCTGTGTAGCCTGACCGTTTTCCCGCGTCTCACTCCCAAAATCAACGGGTGAAACAACATCCTTTCTTCCGGCTGCGGCGCATGGCAGTGTTAGGGGCAAAAGGCAAACAACCATCGCCGTAATAACCGTTAACAATTTTTTCCGCATGTTTTACTCCTCCATTCTTTTTTTTATAATTAACCCGATATAAAACCGGATTGAATCAATAAACCGAATGCTCATTCTTTTAAACGCCCGCTGTGCTTACTGTAATTGTCAGCGCTTTATCGGGCTTTAGTTTAATTCTAAGCCTTGTAATGCGGTCGCTGTCGTTTTGTGCCTCCAGATAGGTCGATTCAAATGACGGATCCCACTCATACACGGTGGCGCTGCCGTCATATTCAATCCGCAGCGCGCCCTTAGTGTGGCTTACTGTATA
>CAKSHP010000051.1 GCA_934457145.1 uncultured Clostridia bacterium
TTACCTGTGAGATATACAGATTGGAAACCTTCATGCCGGCATTATGTTCAGCCACATACTTCTTTATCTCATCATAGAGCAATTTTAAGTAGTGTTCGATATAGATGTCATAAGCTGACACTGCCGGAAAAGGCTTAAAATAAGGCTTTTTTCACGCTTACTTCTCAATCCTTGACATCAATACTACACACTCCACATGTGTTGTGTGACAAAACATATCAACAGGCTGCACCTTTTTTAGCTCATATCCCCCGTTTTGCGCAAGATATTTTAAATCCCTTGCAAGCGTTGACGGGTTGCACGATACATATACAATTTTTTTCGGGTTCAGCTTTAAAATAGTGTTCAGAGCAAGTTCGTCCGCTCCCTTTCTGGGCGGATCAAAAACAACAATATCAGCTTTTTCATCCGCTTTATACAAAAAATCCGCAAGCTTGCCTGCGTCTCCGCAGTAAAAGCTTAAGTTGCCGAGTCCGTTCTTTTTTGCATTTTCTTTAGCATTTTCAATCGCCTGAGGCACAATTTCTATACCTATAACTTTTTTTGCTTTCTTTGCCATAAACATTGAAATTGTTCCGATACCGCAGTACAAATCCACCACGGTTTCATTTTTGCCCGGATTTGCAAACTCTGCTGCCGCGGAATACAGCTTTTGCGTCTGCAAAGGGTTTATCTGATAAAAGCTTGAAGGCGAAATTTCAAATTTAAAATCACCGATAACATCTGTAAGCTTTTTTTCGCCATAAACATGAATATACTTGTCTCCAAGAATAAGATTTGTCTTTTTATCGTTTATATTAATATAAACCGAAACCACCTTGCTGCACTTTTCGCAAATAAGTTTTGTCAAAAGCTCCGGGGAATTCAGCTTTTTTCTTGAAACAACAACCACCATAACCCCGCTTTTTGCCGTGCGTATAAATATATTACGTATCGCACCGCTGTGATTTGCTTCGTTGTATGGCGGCGTGTTTGAAAAACGCATATATTCTTTCACGGCAAAAACTATACTTTCACACACGCAGGGACCTGTTATGCAGCTTTTTATATCAACAATGTCATGTGACCTCTCCCTGTAAAATCCGCAAACAATTTTTCCGTCCTTTTCGGAAACGGGAAACTGCATTTTGTTTCTATATTCATAAGGATATTGCATTCCTATGGTGTCATTTACTTTAACGTTCGAAAATCCGCCTATGCGCTCAAGCGCATCCGACACAATTGTTTTTTTCATTTCAAGCTGAAAATTATAATCAATATGCATAAGCTTGCATCCGCCGCACTTTTTTGCATACCCGCACTTTTCTGCTGTGCGGTGCGGCGACGGCTTTATAATATTTAATATTTTCGCATATGCATAACTTTTATTTACCTTCACGATTTTTATTTCCAAAACATCTCCCAAAACTGCTCCCGAAACAAACACCGCAAAATCGTTAATTCTGCAAATTCCGTTTCCCTCAGAGGTAAAAGACGTGATCTCCGCCTGATAAATCTTGTTTTTTTCCACTGCTGTCTGCTGCATAACACCGCTCCCCGAAACTGTTAAGTTATCAAATATTTTTTATTATGAGTATATCATATCACAATTTAATAATATATTCAATAACAAACTGCTGTTTTATGCCATTTTGTTTTTGACCGCAAGACAGTAATTAACATGTTCGAATGCTTTTATGTCCGCTTTTGATTTATCAATAATACTTTTTTGAATATCTGACGGGTAAAGAAGCTCATAAATCAAAAAGCCATGCTTTTCAAGCAGTTTTTCAATTCTTTCATATGAAAAAGACGATTTCATCTCCTCTGCGCCGGCTTTTGCCATTAAGATTGTATTTTGCACTCTTTTTTCAGGCGCACAAAAAAAGTTTTCGTCGGGATAGTCAAACACAAGACTGCTGCCGTTTTCGCAAAGAGTTTCAAGTTCTCCGAGTGTTTTGCCGGTATCTTCATACGAAAGATAGTATGTAACTCCGAGCCATGAAAAAAAAGTTTTTGCCGTTTTGTCAAAACCGGAGGCAGTAAGCTTTTTATAAAGGCTCTCTGTTGTAAAGTCTACAGACACATAAGTAAGATTTTTAAAGGTTTGTAAATTTGAGCGCTTAATCCTTTCTATTTTATCGCTTTGCGTTAAAGGATGGTCAACTTCATAAATTTTAAAATCATCGGGCAAATCAAGATTTTTTAAAGCAAATGTGTCCAGTCCGGCGCCGAGAATAACATATTGTTTTGTTCCGCTCATAATTGCTGTCTTTAAAGCATTTTCCGCATATGCACTGCGACACAGCGGCGACGGCGCAAGATGATAATTTATAATCCGTCTTAAAATTTCATTTTCGCTTAAATTTTTCAAATCCATTTCCAGTTCAAAAAATTTTGCTCCGCCGATTATGTAGCGCGAAACGGCGTCATACTCTTCTTTTGTCATCAGTTTTTTTGCAAAACCGTCATAAAACACAGGGTGTTTTTCATTTTCCGCATGAAATGCACGGCTAAAAGAACTCATGAGTGCGGTTATACTGCTTTTGTTTTCCATGTTTACATCTCCTTTGTAAATTTTATTGATGTAGATTTTGTTGGGGGTTAGAAAAAGTCAAATGCTTTATATGATAAAAATCCCCCATTATATTATATACCATATTTTTGCTGTTTTGTCAATGTTATTTCAAGGAATTTTGCCGTTTTAAAGCTCTGCCGCGCTTTCAAGCGCCTGTGCCATTAAAGGATAATTTTTCGCATAAAGCGTATCAAAATCGCCTATAGGCAAAGGATTTACCCCCGTTCCCGCCTCAACGGTGTACCCCGGACGGATATACGTTTGAATAAACCAGTCCTTATAGCCCGCATAGCCTGAAGAATACGGCGTGTCTTCAAGTTCATAACCGCTGGCATCGGCAAGCCTAACACCTATTTTGCGGGAATTTTCGGGATTGTAATCTAAAAATTTCCAGTATATAACCGCGCCTTGGGTGTGATATGAAATTGTTAAAACAAATTGATTTTGTATGGTCAAATCATAAACGCAGCGGCACTCGGGTTCTTCAAGAGGATTTTGACCGACAAAATCCCTTGGTCCCGGCAAAGTATAACCCATAGAATATTTTATTTTTTTAGCATTTTCCCAGCCGGCGGGATATTGCAGATTTAAATCAACACCGTTTGCATTTGCTTTCCAGCCCGATGGAAACTCTATTGACGGATAGTTTTGAGAAAAAGAAATAACGTCTTTAAGCATATTTGGATCTGCCGCATCATTTACAATGTCAATTCCGTCGGGATTAACCGCAGCAACTGCAAAAAGCGTTACGGAATTATACAGATTAAGCGCATTTTGAGATGCCAAACCGGAACCTGTGAGATATACTTTTGCATAATCTTCAATAAATTTTAACACGAGCGGCGTTGTGATCCATTCGTTTGCATGATGCTCCGCATTAAAAAACACCTGTCTGTCTCCCGCGCCTATTTTTAAAAGATAAATCATATTTCCCCAAACGCTTTTTCCTATCGGAACACACTGTATAAACGGATATCTGACGGCAATGCCCGTTATGATACATTCGGTTAAAAAAGAATTGTAGTTAAGATTTGTAACGGTAACATACGCGCCGAGCGGAACGATTATTTTTGTGCCGATAATAAGATTGTTTTCTTTAACATAAGGATTTGCATATTTTATCGAATCTATATCGGTGTTATGCATTTTTGCAATCGAATAAAAGCTGTCGCCGCTTTTTACAATATGGGTTGTGTATCCTGAAAGAAACGGTTTTAAAACATTTAGTATTTTGGAATAATCGTTTTCATTTTCATCAATGGAGTAATCGGATTTCAGCCGATTCAGTGCATCTTGCGTTTCACTTCCGAATATACCGTCAACCTCCGAAGAATAGTAACCCGCGCGCAAAAGTCCGAGCTGAAGTACGGAAACGTTGGTTTTGCTTTTATAAAACATAATAATCTCCATTCTGCCGTCCTGTTTCGGCAAAGATTTTAAATTTTTTAACACAGGAAAATTGATAAAAATTTTTTACCACGCAAAAAATGGTTTGGCGTTATAATTATTATATGAAAAAAACAAAAAATGGTTCTGCAAGGCGCTGTGTTTATTGTTTGATAAAACAATAATCTACGCACTTGCTTTCAAATTAAAATTTGTGCATATTTTTAATAAATTTTCTTCAAAAACATGCATATAATCTGTGAAAAATACATATAATTAAATGTAAATATTAAATAAATATCAGAAAAATTTAATTTTAGTATTTACATTTATATTGATATATGGTATACTTATCAAGTCGCAAGAGATTGCAAATAAATATCGCAGGGTAGAGCAGTCTGGTAGCTCGTCGGGCTCATAACCCGGAGGTCGTCGGTTCAAATCCGGCCCCTGCACCCAATGAAAAACCGCTTAACAAAGCCATTTGTGCAATGTCAGGCGGTTTTTGTTATATTCAAAAACAGGCGAATAATTCAACAATAATTCAACTCGATATAAAAAATCACGCTTTTTTAAGAAATATATCAGATAAAATATCGGCGTTTCTTTGGTCTGCTTCTTCCATAATGTGCGCATATATATTTGCCGTTGTAGAAACCTGTGCGTGTCCTAATCTCTTTGAGATAGATACACTGTCCACACCGTTAAAGTATAACATACTTGCCATTGTGTGACGGAAAGCGTGTGCATTTATATGCGGTAAGTCATATTTTTTTGAAAATTTGTTCAAATAATCTGTTACACTGTCGGGGTGCATTGGTGAACCGTCTATCTGTGTAAATACAAATCCGTTAATATTTTGCGGAATACCGTTCTTGAAATATTCCTGTGCTTGATATTGCTTGTATTTTTTTAATTCGTTCATTGTTTCATTTGGCAGCGTTACATATCGCTTTGATTTTTCCGTTTTGGGTGTATCCTCATATATTCCTCTGTCGGGAGCATATAAAACATTGTTGCATATATAAATGCGGTTTTTATCAAATTCAACCTTATCCCATTTAAGACCGAGAATTTCGCCCCGTCTTGCTCCTGTAATTAAGAATAAATGTACGAGCATTTTCCATTTTGGCTATTCATTTTCAAGGGCATTTCTTATTGCTTCTACCTGTTCGGGTTGAAAATAATTTACTTCTTTTTTCTCTGCTCTCGGCAATTCCGCTTGTCTTGCTACATTAAATATAACAAGTCTTTCCTTGAATGCTTGCTCTAAAACGGTTGAAATTAACATATCTAGGATATCCGTCACGACATACGCTATATGATTGACATAGAAATATGCTTG
>CAKSHP010000052.1 GCA_934457145.1 uncultured Clostridia bacterium
ACGGGACTTCACGAACAGATTGACCTGCGGGACTCTGCAGACACCCCGCCGGGGGAGCTTCCCTTTTTCAGTACAGTGGATGAACAGAAGTATGCCATTGGATGCTGCAGTGTATTCAGTATCCGGGATAGCGCCTGCAAGATGAAAACCGTCCATAATTGCCAGTGTTGGACCCCCAGAGAATTGGCAGAGAGTCTGTATAAAAAGATTGCTGCTCTGCAGGATGGCAGTAACTTTAAATTTGCCATCATGGAAATACTGGGAACAGAGGATTTGTGCCTACTCATTTTGACAAACCGGTACAAGTGTGTTTCTGACGTGATTTCTGAAGTCCAGCTGTTTTCCTGCGATAACGTCAAGCAACCGCAAGCGCAGTCTCCTGCCTGTGTGATTGATAATATGCACTCGATTCTGATGATTGATCGGACGAATAAGGAATATATCCCTTCAGACAGCTGGGACGGCATTCAAGCGGAGATTCGCTTTTCTCTGCGATCGGCCTCTGGGCTGCATTACTTGCGAACCGTTGAGGAGCAGCTAACCAATAGCGGTGTCCTGCGTGAGGGAGAGTCTGTCCATTTGGCCGGCTGTACTGGTGAATACGACGCCATTTTACACTGTCCCGCACGGTTGCTTGCGGATAAACTGTTCGGTGAAAGTGGCTTCTTCCATCCCGATAATCCGGACTATCGGAAAAGTGTTTATCAATCGGAAACCTTTACTTTTCCGCTTGGAATCCCTGATTATAACGGAGAGTCTGGGCAATTGCCGCCGGATACAGACTGTGCATCCCGGGAGGAACTGAATCAGGTGGTTGACAGCGCCATCCAGGCTCTGCGGCGCTGTTTTGACATTGCGGAAACGGATATTGATTTTGACTATCTGGAGCTTCCGATTTGGAGGTTGCTGAAGGACTACTGGAGCTTTGCCTCTTTTCCATTAAACAATCATCTGCGTGATGATTTAAAAGTCCAGCTGATTGTCTCCATTAACGCCATTGTCCGGGAGGCGGAATTGTGTGTCAAGGCAGGAATGGTGGATCGATTCTTGACCGAATACGACCAGATCGTGGATGCCCTTGGTGCCAGTATGCAGGCTGGCAGTCAGCAGGACAGATGGAATTTTGGAGAACAGCGCTCCTACATCCAGAATGTGGACTCTTACAACAAAATCCTGCGCTGCTATTACGGAATGATTAAGGACATGATCACGCTGCTGTACAAAATCGAGCGCGATCCTGCAGAGAAGCAACCCTTGCTAATCCCGCTGTTATCCTTTGGTGTGCGACCGATTATTCAATCCAATCGTTTTCACAGCTACATAAACGGCCGGGATGCGGAGCTGATTTGCATTAAGCTCCCCTATCAGTCATTGGCAAATCCCCCGAAATACCTTGGGGTGCTGGCCCATGAAATTTTCCACTACGCCTCCCCCAGCAAGCGTACCGTCCGGAACCAGCTGATGCTGAAAACGCTGATTCGTGTGGCTCTGTCTGAGTTTATCTCCGTTCTGGCACGGACGCAGGGATATACTGCAAGCGAAGAGTATTGGAAAGTATTTTTCCAGGGCGATGATTCTGACCGGGTGTTTTTCAACAATCTGGTGGATCAGACATACAAGGATCTTGAGCACACGCTTCAAAAGCAGAGTGGTTACAGTGTGTGCCGCTTAAAGCTGAGCGAGATTGAAGGCGTCGTCCTTCCGGAAGTCCTGTACTTCTCAAATCACCCATCGAAACTTCCGAATTATTCCTTCTACTATGATATCTGGGCGAATATGCGAAACATCATGCAGGCCGAAAAGGCGACGCTTGTCCCCGCGGATCTGCTGAAAGACAACTGCCAGGTGTGGCAGAGAATTTTTGGCCTTGCGCAGACAAAATCTGCTCAAGAGGTCTATTCGGAAATCATGAACCACATTGGAATCGACTATGTCAAAGATATGAACAACCTGCTATACAGCACATTTAAGGCCATGGAAGAATGTCCACCGGATATCTTTGACCTTGAAACAGTTCTGGTCGGTCAGACAAACAGCAAAAAAATAGAGCAGTTTCTCTGGCAGGTTCACGGAACAAAGCGTGAATTCGTGATGAAAAATCGCAGTAAAACGCCTGAGCAAACTGCGCAGGCATCTGGTATTCTGAAAAACGATATTCGCATATCCATGCTTATCATCAGCTATCTGAATCTTCTGCCGGGAGAAAACCCGGTGACGAAGCTGACGGAAGTACTGAAAGACTGGGTGCCGGAGAGCGGTGAGTATTCGGACTCTCTGGACAGAGTCCGGCAGGACTTTATTTCAGAGTTCCAATACGTCAATGACCGTTTCGAAGGAATTTGGGACGATTCTACACAGATGTGCAAGCAGGTCGTGGGTCAAATACAACTACTTGCTGAGGATTCGGATTGCAAATTGATCATGGAGCGGCTTTCAAAGAAGTACGAATGCTATTCCCAAATTCTGACACATCGGCAAAGAGGTGACTCGGACGATTCGGAGCAAAAATATCAGAATGACTTGTTTATATTGTGCACAGATCTGATTGATGAATATCAGTCTCAGGCCTCATTCGACATTTCCTCCGTCACATCTGCCACCATCAGCCCCCCATTCACCATCGAAGCAGTTGTACCTTCCTGCACTCAGGATTGCTTCAACCGATTGGCCTGTACCAGTGCTGACCTTGCCTACGCAGTGGGAATTGCCTGCCAGCGGATGAAGGTTGCGGGTGAAATTCCCACGCTGTGGTATCGCGGTCAACGTCAGGAGAATTGGCTGACGCTGCCAAACATCATGCGTCTGAAACAGATGAATTCTACATTGCGGCAGCCGAAAGGCTTTGAGACGCTGCTGAAAGACGAGCTACGTTGGGCAAAGGCCCACATTCTGCCTCAGGGAATGGATTTTTCGGATGCAGAGTGGCTGGCATATCTGCAGCATTATGAATTCAAAACCAGTGTGTTGGATTTCAGCGAGTCCTTATATCCGGCTTTGTATTTTGCAACTGAGGACTGGCAAGAACTGGATGGTTTTCTCCCAGAAAAGAATGCGGCAATTCTGGTATTTAATCCCATTTTGTTCAATTTGGCTATGGACTTTTTGGAAGCTCTTGAAAGCGGCATTCTCGCACGGCGCAGAAATGCAATCTACCATCTGACACAGTACTATCAGGAAGGCACACAATTTGACCAGCCGCCGCTGTTTGCAGGGAATTCGATTGCAACAGAATACCGATATCTATTTGATTTTTCCAACACCCGCATAAGCGGATATCCAAGAGCAGTGCTGGTTCCTAGACATTGTGACCGGATGGATAAGCAGAGCGGAGAATTTATCTATTTTGGATTGGGCACTCTCAGACACGAAAAAATGGTTGACGGGTCTGTTCGATACAACTACGATTGGTGTTCACTGGAGTCGCTTCATGAAACATATATGCAAAAATTCCAGGAATACAGAACAGAATTCGGTGAAGTTGATTTTTCTCCGTTTTTATTCAAAATATCACTGAATCGTCACCGATATGTTGGCTTTAAGATGCATTTGCATTCGGTCGGCCTAAACAAATACAGCGTATATCCGGAATATGATAAACTAGCTTTTGACTTAAAGAAGCAATTAAAGATGGAATAACCAAGCCTGGTCGAAACCGCATCAACGTAAGTGAATCACACAGTAGTGACAAAAAACGGCAGGCCTCGTGTTTGAGGCCTGCCGCTAGTCGAGATGGCATTTTTTATAAGCATTGAAATTTAGCATCTTGTACTCTTGCCGGAAACATTCATGCCCTGTACTCCCGATATCTAAAAGGTTTGTAAGGTTCCAAATTCTGATGCTCATGTAAATACGAAGCCTCGTCAAAATTCTAACGAAGGTATGCCCAGCAACCGACTACCTTAATTCATTCTGGGAGGCTATGGTATCTGGTATAGTCATCCGTATAGAGATAGCACGGGATCCATTCAGGGATTCTTTTGGATGCTTTGCTCCTCGCCCAAGCTGGTGTTCGCACAGAACGATGGGCATGTCAGCATCTCCGCTGGTTCGGTAGAGCCACATGTAACTTTCACCCTGGAGCTTCTTCCCAGACTTATGAAGCACCTGTAGCATCGTCTCATCCGCATGAAGAACATCCCGCTTGAGAAGCTCCTTATACAGCTGTTCATATACAGAAGTCAGGTAATCCGTTGCCGCTTTTAATATCCAGTTGGACAAGATCTGTCGGCTCAAGCAGATGCCATGACGGTTTTTTCTACTTCTGGTGCACCTACGAATTTCTGAGTCGTGATTTGTGCAATAGCCTCCGGGATAGCAAAGCTACCGGAGATAATGTCCTTTCTGTCAGCTTCGCTTTCTTTTCGTGGTCACTGGAAAGAACCGGATTCCATTCGTTTGCACAGTAACACAAATCCATCGTTCTTCAAGTAGATTGCCTTGATTCGGTCCCGCGGTCTGTCGCAGAACAAGAAAAACGTGTTGGTAAAGGGATCCGCTAAACTGTTGCTTGACGATTGCTGCTAAACCGTCGATTTCAAGACGCATATCCGTGTATCCGCAGGCAATATACACCCGATCCGCCTTCCGCAAAGTCGCTCAGCATGACTTAAGTATCCGCGTTGGAATGAATATCCGCATCAGTTCCGCCAATACGAACAGTCGCTGCTACATTGCCGGAACAGGTCATCCGCGGTGGTGTAACCTTAGCAAAGGTTTTTTGCGTGCAATCTGCTGTTCCGACAGTGCCCCAAATAACCGTCTCTGCCCATTGTGATAGTTTTTCCCGGGCACTCAATTTTTCTAGCGCTAGGCCCAGACGGTCATACCGCTACTACGGCAGGCCATAACTCTGGCTGTCCAACTCCCTAAACG
>CAKSHP010000053.1 GCA_934457145.1 uncultured Clostridia bacterium
ACAATTCTCTTTGAATCTTTCAAGGTTATTTCACTGTTCAGTTATCAATGTGCTGTGTTGCTGTTCCTGACACTTGTCCAGAGCGACAACTTTTATAGGATACCAGATGCTTCTGTCTTTGTCAAGAACTTTTTTATTTTATTTTTTCAAAGGAAAATTTCAACCTTTTTTTCGACATTTTTTTATTTTTGGCATGTTGCACAATTTCCTTGTATTTGTTTTGTGGATAATATACATATGATAAACAGAACAGTATAGATATATCCCTTTGAATGGGGATGATCCTTATAGTCATATGTCAGAGAACCCAGCTTACCTGGCACGATTTTCTATCATTCCTTAAAAAATGGCACGCAAAAAACAACTGCCGTTTTTAAGCCTGCACGATCTCTTCCTGGCTGTCGTCAGCTAATCTTCCGTAACTCGTCTTCAAACACTTCACCGGCTGACCGATAGCCATGGATCTTTCGCGGATAGCCGTTGATCCATTCCTCGATATTCATTATCTCGTCATCCGATATATCATCAAAGTTTGATCCTTTCGGGACTTTCCGGCGCACCATCTTATTTGTCACCTCGTTTGTCCCTCTTTCCCAGCTACTGTATGGATGGCAGTAATACAGCTTCGTCCTGCGCCCTCCTTCTGGCAGTGCCGAACGCTCCATGCCGTCAACATCTGCAAACTCGCTCCCATTATCTACCGTGATCGTCCTGAACACCTTTCGGAACATTTCCGATCCCCATCTGCGCTCCAACCTGTCCAGGGCAGCTACAACGGATTCATCGGTATGATCCGGCAGTTTGAAGATGATCTCATTCCGGGTTAGCCGCTCGGTCAGCACCAGCAACGTATTCTTCGATCTTCCACGCTGGCCGATCACGCTGTCCATCTCCCAGTGTCCAAACTCTTCCCGCTTATTGATCTCCTCCGGGCGTTGTTCGATACTCTCCCCTGCTTCTGCTCTTTTCTGCAGCTTCTGTACCTTATTATATTTTCTCTTCTTGTGTTTCTTGACAGGAAGATACTTGTTGGTCAGCTTTAAGAAGATTCCTTTGTCTATATAGCTGTACAAGGTCGAAACGCATATCTTGGTAGAAAATTCTCCCCAGAGCCCGCGTGCTTCGATCTGGCCCAGTACGGCTGCCGGGCTGTAATCGTCATTTATCACCTTGTCTTCGATATAATTTGCCAGTTTGAGATCGTTTCCTATCTTAAGCTGTGTCCCTCGCACTTTCAGATTCTCGTCACATCGTTTTTGTGCCAGGTCGCAGCTATAACGTACCTGCGTTGTATAGTCTGTATTCAAGTGCTCATATTTTCCACGCTTCAGCTCATTGTAGATGGTGCTCCTGTGTACATGTAATATCGCCGCAATCTCGGTCACCTTATGTCCTGCATTATACAACGTTTCCAGCCTTATTCGGTCTTTGTGCTTTAATTGCCTGCTTCCCTTTTTGTTCGCCATATTCCTCTGTCTCATTTGTTTTGTTGGCAGATTTCCCATACTCCCAGGGCCTATATGCCAACATGATCTATCTTGCTTTATTCTCTTTGTAGCTGCCTTTGTACCGGAATTCGGTACGCCTCCTTCTGGATCCTTTGTACCGAAATTCGGTACGTTTTCTTCCGGCTCTTACGCACCGGAATCCGGTACGTTTTCTCCCTCAAAGCAAATCTTCTACATTACATTGTAATGCCCTTGCGATTGCAATGGCATTTTTTAACGTCATCCGCTGCACATCATATTCCCCGGATTCGTATTTTTGAATCAGGCGTATATACAGTCCGGATCGTTCTGCCAGCTCTCTCAGATGCATCTTTTTGGCAGTTCTTTGATATTGGATTCCAATGATCCTTTTGCCATGACAGTCCTTCCCGTCTTTCATGCAGCTACATGCGCCGCACATTCCATCTTTCCTTATACAATCCTCATATCGTCTCATTTGTACCCTCCTGGCTTTTTCTTTCTATTATATGCCCTGCAAGGCATATTTTCAATTCTTTTTTCAAAAAAATATTCCACATCCATTTCAAGACAAAAAAGACCCGGCATTCCACCGGGTCCTCCTGACTGCTTTTTTGTTTTTTTACATTTTACGTCTATCCCTGCATACTGGCATTCTCTAATGTATACGCCCTGCGTCTGGCGGTCATCTCTTCAAGCGGCAGCAAAACCAGTCTGCAGAGCTGTTCTTCCGTCAATCCGTCCTCCATTCCCAAACAGATCTCTTCCTGTTCCGGCGAGGTCAGATCATCCCAATGGGCTGCCAGAAGGTCTCTTAAGGAGGCATGCCTGTCCCATTCGGATTTATCCGTTCTCCCGGACGCACCTGCACCGGCACCGGGCAGGTACGGCAGATCAGACAGATCCACATCCTGCAGCACAGCCAGTCCCTGGATATCCCGGATCTGCTTCTGTTCGGCCGCCATGGCAGATGCCATCAGCTTCTCCACATCCTCCTGGCTGCGTCTTGGTTCTCCCCAGCTTAAATATAGAAGGTCTTTTTCTTCCACATTATAGAGATAAATGTCCGGATCCCGTTTCGCCGCCTCGGTATATGTCCGGATGTCATTTGCATCCGTAAGGACTTTAAAGGGGACTTCACGCTCTACTGTGATGTAGGTAAAATGTACCGGATCATAGAGCGTATAGACCGGATGCTCGTATGCTCCCAGGGACAAAGCTGCCTTATAGCGTCCTTTCAGGAAGCTTGTTGCCTTAAAGCCTTTTGCAGGCTGGTCAAACGGAATCGCTTTCGTATCGTAGATAGGCGGGCGGCTCTCCAAGAAAATGATGCATTCTGTTGTCGGCATCCGTTTTACCTGGCCGGGTGTCATCAGCTTCTGGGCGGCCCTGGAAAAGTTCAGGCCGCTGCTTCCGTTCATTCCCTGGTGTACGTTATCGCTGCGGGAATCGATGGTGGCCTCCCCCAGCGCATCTGATATCCATTTATGCGTGGCGGTCGCCATCGGTCCGGATCCCAGATACACGACAGCGGCAACGTTGTCCATGATGGTTTCCCATTTATCATCCTGAAACAGCGTCTTGATCTGGGAAACAGACTGCAGGATCGGAATCATGCTGATGTTCCGACTCCGTACAACGCCAAGGAGCACATCTGCCGCTGCAGGCTTTGCCCCTGCGTAAAACTCGTCCATCCAGACCTCCACCGGGATTGGCAGCGGGGCGCGAAGCTCATCATCCGACAGGCGGATCAGGATATCGAACATCTGGGTATAAAACATGGATACGATCCAGTTATATACAGAGTTGTTATCCGGTATAACAAGGAACAGGACAACCTTCTTTTCCCGGTCCCCGCCCACACCGGTACCAAGTTCCCGGATATCGATGTCGTTCGCGGAAAAGATACGCTTTACCTCGCCCGTCTCACAGATTGCTAACATGGCATTTACCATGATGACGATCGAGCGCACGGTGTCCGGGGCACCTTCCTTCAATTTTTTGTAATCCCTTACAGGCGGATAATCCGGCCCATACTGTGCCTCCTTTTCCTCCATCAGCCGTTGAAGGGCTGTCGTCTCTTCTTCTGTTTCCGGATCCACCTGCCTCTGCATCTCCTGGTTACAGAGCCAGGTGATGTCATTCATGGTGCCGACTGTCTCTCTTTCCCGTCCGTCCAGCCAGACATAATAGAACAACGCCTGCAGGTACAGGTTCACGCCATCATCCCAGAAGGGATCTGACGTGTTTGCTCCGGCTGGCGGCCTGCAGGCATCATGCAGCGCCTTAATTACACGCAGCAGGTCGTCCTCCCGCTCTATATAAACAAACGGATTATACCTGTCTGATTTTTCCGGCTGTTTGAAGTTGAGGGTTCTTATGGTGTACCCGCCCTTCTCCTGCATGGCTCTCCCCAGCTTGCGCTGGGTATCCCCTTTGACATCCAGAACCACATAGCAGCTTCCATACTGCAGCATGTTCTGGTGCATCAGTGAAGTTGTCTTATACGATCCTGACGAACCTATCACAAGGGCATTGTTGTTGGACAATCCGCTCCGCAGGCTCACCTTTACATTCTCGCTGAGGATACGGTTATATTTTTCGTCCTTATCCGCCAGCTCCTGGCTGGCCTTCCCGGCATCCAGCCAGTCTTCGTCCCCATGTTCGTTACTGTGGAAATCACGAAAATAGTACAGGATATAACTCACCAGCATCAGCCATACAAGGAATGTCATCATCAGGAAAGCCGGTGTCTTTTCATTCCAGTTGGAAAATGGGTGCCGGAACACATACATGAGATTTTCCGGCAGATTTCTAATGTTTGCACCTGGTATTCTGCACATCCCGGACACACAGTAACCCGCCAGCAACAGCAGGCACAGGAGCGCAAAGATCAGCCCGTATGGCGGCTTGTTTTTCTGGTATCTGCTTCCGTACATTGTATCTTCCTCCAGATCTTGCCCCGGATCATGGCTTTGGTATGTTCAGGGCAGGTGTTTTTGCGGCCACTTTTTTTGCTGCTTTAGCTGCCTCTCTCACCGTTTTTCCGGCAGCCGGTGATTCTGCAGCCGGGGTCTTTGCCACCGCTGGTTTCTTCACCAGCTCCTTCATCCGCTGCATATTACGTTCCACTTCATCATAAGACTGGTATATGGCCCGGTATCCCTGCTGGGTGATCTTCCCGCCGTTGTCCGCTACCATGATCTTGTCTTTCTTTGGCAGGAAAGCGATGTATGTCTTTCCCCCGTCCCCCTCGAACACCTGGGACGCCGGGAGAATTAGTGTCTTCTGGCTTTCCCCATAAGTGCCCGGAATCCGCGAAATGAAATACCCATGCTTCT
>CAKSHP010000054.1 GCA_934457145.1 uncultured Clostridia bacterium
AAAATTATCGTTTTAAAACTTTTTGAAAATTTCTACTATTTTTTCCGTCAAAAGGTTTAATATGTGTTAAATGTGCCAATAAGATTTTTCTTAAAAAGACGCAATAACAACGGTTTGACAAAATTCGACAAAACTTTGCCGAAAATCATTGATTTTGCGTGTGCTTTTCGTATAATTGAAATATAGTAAGTTTTTGGGGCGCTTTTCGGCGCAGAAAAGGAGAACGGAATTTATGATACTCGGAGTTACAAGGGAGTTTTTTTATTGCCAGATATTAAATTCGGTTATTAGTTGCTTGGAAGCAGTGTTGCTGTTTAAGTGTTTATTTAAATCGAAAAAGAACAAATGGATTTCGTGGGTGATTTCTTTCCTGTTTTTTGCCCCGAAACTTATAGAACTTGTTTTAAAGTCGCAAATAGAGAATGGCAACGCCCAATTCTATGGTCTGTATTTGCTGTTTAGTTTTGTAATAATGCTGTGGCCGTTTGTGCTTGCAACAGCTTTTGATGAAAAAATAGTTAATTCTGTTTTTTGTGTTTTCTTTACAAACAGCATTAACCCAATAATGTATCTGATGGTTTACTTGTCGCAAGTGATTATGAAAATGCCGCAATTTTCGGATATTTCATTTATACAGAACAATATTTTACTTACATTATTCAAAACTGTCGGAAATATTTTGTTTGCTTTAATAGTTAAAAAAATAATTGCTGTTCGCATAAATAAATTACCGCGCGGCTTGGTTATCGGTTTTGATGTTTTTATATTGCTGACTCAGCTTGTTCCGATATTTACGCGCCACTTCACTAAAGATTATTTCAGAACGGATTATGTATTTTTATATCTTTTAACCTTTGGTGTGACTGTTGCATTTGCCGCTGTGGTATTTTTCTTTTACTTAAAAGAACGCTCCAAAAACGAACGCTTGGCGGCTGCGGCGGAATACGAAGAGAAAAAGCATAATTATTTAGATGTTATAAGCGATTATTCTGCAAAGCTTTCAAGAATGTCGCACGATATAACAAATCATTTAAGAACGGTACAGGTGCTCTCTCAGCGTTCGGGCGCCCCGGAATGTATTGCATACTCCGAAAAGCTTTTGGAGGAGTACAAGGACGCCGCAAAAAGCTTTTGCAAAGAGCCGCTTCTCAATTCAATGCTTTTATATTATGACAGTCTTTCAAAAAAGAACGGTGTAAACTTTGTTTGTGATGTAAGCACGGGCGGCAATATAGCGATTGACGGCGTTTCGCTCGTCACCGTTTTTTCAAATATTCTCGATAATGCCGAAGAAGCCGCCGAAAAATGCGCCGAAGGCAAACGACGCATTGAATTTTTGCTTACGGCGGATGAGTTTGCTTTAAGCGCCGTTTGCAAAAACTCATATAACGGCGAGCTTCAGAAAAAGGGCAGGGGATTTTCAACCACAAAGGCGAATAAAAATCTGCACGGACTCGGAATAAGCATCGTTTGCGATACCGTCAAAAATCTCGGCGGAAAAGTCGATTTTCAATATGATTCGGGCGAATTTTCCGCGACGGTGTATATACCGAACACCCCTAAAACATAATTTCTTACGGCGAAATATAACGGCGTTTTCAAGCCGGAATTAAAAAATTCGGTTCAACAAAATTCGACAAAACTTTGCGGAAAATCATTGATTTTGCGTGCGTTTTTCGTATAATTGAAATATAAGCAAGTTTACGAGGGGCGCTTTTCGGCGCAGGAAAGGAGAACGGAGTTTATGATATTCGGCGTTAGTAAGGAGTTTTTTTATTATCAAATTCTCAATTCCATATTAAACAGGACTGAAAGCACACTTCTTTATACCGGCTTTTATAAACCTAAAAAGCATTGGTGGGCGCCTTGGCTTGTCTCGCTTGTTTTTGCGCCGTTAGGTATGCTTGAGGTTATGATTGATGAATGGACGCGTCAAGGCGGCAATAATTATGCTTGGTTAATAGTTTTAGTGGGGTTGCTGTTAATTTTTTACCCTGTAGCTTTGGCTTTAACGGTCGATACAAAGATTGAAAACTCTTTGTTTTGCGCCTTTTTTGTTACAAGCATAAACCCGTTTAGCTATCTTGCCGTTTATATTGCACACTTATTTGAGGATTTGCCGCAGTTTCAGGGCGTAGCTTTTGTACAATATCTCACGATGAGGTATAGCATAAAAATCTTTTTTGAATTGCTGTATATTCCTATTGTGCGAAGATTCATTAAACCGCGTTTAGACAGAATGCCGCGCGTTCTTGTAAAGGGCTTTCCCGCCGCTGTTTTAATCAGTCAGTTAATACCGATTATAACCCGTATTTTTGCAGAGCATTACTTTGAAACAGAGTATATGTATCTTTATCTTTTCACGTTCGGAATTACAATTGCTTTAGCGGGAGTGTTTTTCTTCTTTTACATAAAAGAACACTCAAAAAACGAGCGTTTGGCGGCTGCTGCGGAATACGAAGAGAAAAAGCATAATTATTTGGATGTTATAAGTGATTATTCTGCAAAGCTTTCAAGAATGTCGCACAATATAACCAATCATTTAAGAACGGTTCAGGTACTCTCTCAGCGCTCTGGCGACCCCGAATGTATTGCGTATTCCGAAAAGCTTTTGGAGGAGTACAAGGACGCCGCAAAAAGCTTTTGCAAAGAGCCGCTTCTCAATTCAATGCTTTTATATTATGACAGCCTTTCAAAAAAGAACGGCGTAAACTTTGTTTGCAATGTAAACACCGGCGGCAATATAGCGATTGACGGCGTTTCGCTCGTTACCGTTTTTTCAAACATTCTCGATAATGCCGAAGAAGCAGCCGAAAAATGCGCCGAGGGAAACCGACGTGTTGAGTTTTCACTCACTGCGGACGAATTTGCTTTAAGCGCCGTTTGCAAAAACTCATATAACGGCGAGCTTCAGAAAAAGGGCAAGGGATTTTCAACCACAAAGGCAAATAAAAATCTGCACGGACTCGGAATAAGCATTGTTTGCGATACCGTTAAAAATCTTGGCGGAAAAGTTGATTTTCAATATGATTCGGGCGAATTTTCCGCGACGGTGTATATACCGAACACACCTAAAACGTAATTTCTTACGGCAAAATATAGCGGCGTTTTCGGGTCGAAATAAAAAACGAAAATCAAGATAAAAAAATAATTAAATTTTAATGTTTTGAAACTTTTAATTGAAATACAGTAAGTTTATGGGGGCGCTTTTCGGCGCAGGAAGGGAGAACGGCATTTATGATATTCGGCGTTAGTAAGGGGTTCTTTTATTACCAGATTGTCAATTCAATATTAAATCGAGTTGAAAACACTGTTCTTTATACTTGGTTTTATAAAGCCAAAAAGCATTGGTGGGCGCCGTGGCTTGTCTCGCTTGTTTTTGCGCCGGTAGGTATGATTGGGGTTATGATTGAGGAGTGGTCACGCCAAACCGGTAACAACTATTCTTGGTTGATAGTCTTAATCGGACTTCTGCTGATTATTTACCCGTTGATTTTGGGGTCGACTGTCGATACAAAGTTAGAAAATGCGTTGTTTTGCGCCTTTTTCGTCACAAGTATAAATCCGCTTAATTACCTTGCCGTTTATGTTGCACACTTAATTGAGGATTTGCCGCAGTTTCAGGGTGTAGCTTTTGTGCAATATCTCACGATGAGGAATTGTTTGCAAACATTTTCAGAATTGATATATGTTCCGGTTGTGCGCCGATTCATTAAGCCGCGTTTAGACAGAATGCCGCGTGTTCTTGTAAAGGGCTTTCCCGCCGCTGTTTTAATCAGTCAGATAATACCGATTATGACAGAAATTTTTGCAGAGCATTATTTTGAAACAGAATATCTTTATCTTTATCTTTTCACATTCGGAATTACAATTGCTTTGGCGGGAGTGTTTTTCTTCTTTTATCTAAAAGAACACTCAAAAAACGAGCGCTTGGCGGCTGCGGCGGAGTACGAAGAGAAAAAACATAATTATTTGGATGTTATAAGTGATTATTCTGCAAAGCTTTCAAGAATGTCGCACGATATAACCAATCATTTAAGAACGGTTCAGGTGCTCTCCCAGCGCTCGGGCGACCCCGAATGTATTGCGTATTCCGAAAAGCTTTTGGAGGAGTACAAGGACGCCGCAAAAAGCTTTTGCAAAGAGCCGCTTCTCAATTCAATGCTTTTATATTATGACAGCCTTTCAAAAAAGAACGGCGTAAACTTTGTTTGCAATGTAAGCACCGGTGGCAATATAGCGATTGACGGCGTTTCGCTCGTTACAGTTTTTTCAAATATTCTCGATAATGCCGAAGAAGCCGCCGAAAAATGTGCCGAAGGCAACCGACGCATTGAATTTTCGCTTACGGCGGACGAATTTGCTTTAAGCGCCGTCTGCAAAAACTCATATAACGGCGAGCTTCAGAAAAAAGGCAAGGGATTTTCAACCACAAAGGCGAATAAAAATCTGCACGGACTCGGAATAAGCATTGTTTGCGATACTGTTAAAAATCTCGGCGGAAAAGTAGATTTTCAATATGATTCGAGCGAGTTTTCCGCGACGGTGTATATACCGAATACCCCCAAAATGTAATTTCTTACGGCGAAATATAGCGGTGCTTTCAAGCCGAAATTAAAAAATATCGAAAATCAAGAGAAAAATAATTAAATTTTTATTGAAAATGTTATATTTCTGT
>CAKSHP010000055.1 GCA_934457145.1 uncultured Clostridia bacterium
TACAATAGTTTTTTTATTTTTCTTTGAAAAAAATTAAAAATTTCTTTCAATCTGCCTAAAATTATGAGAAAAATTTTTACTATTACACAACGTGAAAAGATAAAAATCCAAAGACGAAATCATATTTCGCCTTTGGATTTAAACTTTTGATAATGAAAATATATCATTTGTCGGATTTCTCAACTTCTTTTGCATATTGAGATATTTTATTTTTCCACTTTGAACCTACTTTACCTTCTTTGCAAAAACGGCTAAACGCATCGGAAAACTTAAAATTTTATCACTGTTGCACAAACGAAAATTGTAAATAAACATATAGAAACCTATTCCTCATTATTTTTTATTTGCTGTTTTTTCTTCATTTGTCTCTCTCTTCTTATTTCAGCCTTATACTCTTTAAAAGCACGCTCTCCTTGTTCCTCTTTAGCTATTACCTCATCATCATATGCAAGTTGCTGGACTAAAAGTACAACTTCGTCTTTTTCGTATCCATACTTATCTAAAAGTATCGCCATATAAGCTAATGCCTCCGACGGCCAATTTTCCTTTAATTCTCCGTCTATTGTTCCTATACATTTTATTTTATTAAGTAATTCTAACTCATACTCACAATCTTTATCTCGTATTTTATCCAGCGCTTTTGTATATGCAATATCATCTTCTGACAAACCCCTATAATAAATGAATTTTCTACGCGCTTGTTCATAAATTCTTTTTACCTCATAATAGTTTGTTTTTATTCTTGGTGCGTACTGTATTAACATACGCTTTACGTCCAACAATGATAAAGTTGTGCCTTTCTTGTTATATTTTTCAACAAATACCCTAACAAGTAAATCTTTGGACTCTCCTCGTTTATTTCCTTTTGTGAAGTCATCTACAAATTTCTTCGACTTAGACATAATCGAAATTTCATCCATTGATTCTTTTGCTTCAAGTATGGTTCCTCCTATTCTCGATATAATCTCTCCAATTTCAAATAGCACTTGTGTATCTCCTTTCAATCTTTAATTAAAACATGTCTTATCCATAATCCGCCAAACTATAAGCCACCACTACGGCGGAGAAATAAACGTTGTAATTTCTCCGCTGTTAATTTGACTTTTTATAAAGTTTCACTATCCCTCACTGTTTAAATTTTATGCGAAGCAGGGCATTGAAACCTCAATTAACTTATCTGTTAACCTTTCTGACAGTTTTTTGTTTTTTATATATTCACATGCTGTTGCAGCCACAAATATCATTATTGGGATGCTGCCAACTATTGTACCAATCACTATATTTTTTGCTGCCAAACCAACACCTAATAATGTCACCCCGGTCATAATTAAACCGCTTGCTAAGGTTTTGCCGGCACCAATCAAAGACCTGCCTACCCCATTACCCTGTCGCTTTAATCTTATAAATTCAACTACGGTAGATATAGCCAACACCACACCGGCGATTATGATAGCCGAACTCATTTTTGATGCAAGTTCTCTCGATAATCCTTTCTTCATCATTATACCCACCATTTTTTTACTGAACGGCGTTATTTTCATCAACGTGTCAATGCCCATCGGTGCAGCCACGCCTACTCCGGCACCTGCCATTCTCTTAAGATTGTCTATATTTGTAAATATCCCCTTTAAATCAATATCACTTAACTTCATACTTGAAGGAATATTTTGTAATATTAATTTTATTACCTCTGTACCCACGCCAATTCCGAATCCGATTGCACAGGCAAGAGCAATTCTGTTAATAATACCTCCATATGATTTTAATTTTTGGTCACGCATAACTGGATTTGATTCAAGTGATTTTTT
This sequence comes from uncultured Clostridia bacterium, assembly GCA_934457145.1. Taxonomy (GTDB): domain Bacteria; phylum Bacillota; class Clostridia; order UBA1381; family UMGS1253; genus CAKSHP01. The sequence continues at coordinate 1,809 of CAKSHP010000055.1, forward strand.
CGCGCCCGGTTTATTCCAATCTATCCTCGCCATATTGTCAATACTCCCCTTTGATATAGGCGTGGATTCAGCTCCGTTATGGGTAAATCTGTCAGTAAGTAAGTTTTTTGCATCCCTCTGTGCTTTTGCCACCTTTGTTCTACCTTTGGCTTCATTAATTTTGATTATTCTATCCGCTTCTTTGATGCAATCGCCACACTGATCAGCCGGAACTATTCTATGCTGATTTTTATATCCCGGGTTTAATTGTTCTTTTGCGGTTTCATATGCGTTTCGATAATATTTACACTGAGCTGATGCCCTATTTCCTATTATGATATCGGGTGAGTTTTTTTGCGTACTGCACGGCATTCTTGCTCTGTTCCCAATGTTTTTACAAGCTGCATCTAAATTATATGTCCCCGTATGCCACGCCTCAGACATATATCCCCCTCTAGACGCCAGCGAGTTATTTCCATACTGATTTCCCTTATTGTAAAGATCATTAAGAAGGTCATTGAAAGCATTCATAAGATTTAACGCTTGCCCGCCATAATGCGCAGAAATACCTATTTGTATAGGCAGAGCATTGTTTCTTTGCCTAAAAGTCGGGCATACATCTATTTGAGGAATATTCATTCCCGTCTTCATATATGCGTTTGTGTTTTCGGTTTTTTCATCATCCAACTTGATGTCGGTATTATTTGAAATATGTTTTTTGTTATCCAAAGATACTGTTTTTGTAAATCCGGAAATCGGAGTAGCCGCCGCAATTGACGTTATACTCCTGTGATTATAACTCATATTTTCACACCTCTATTCTTTTTCTGTCATAGCCGCCCATTCAGTTATTTTAAATTTTAATCCATCATCAATGTCGGAATTTTGAAAAATCCAATTATAAACAAAATTATAATATACTATTGTTTCGTTAAACAACTGATTCATATCTAATATAAACATTCTTCTTTGAAGCAAATTTTTCAAATTTCCCTGCTGGCTTATATACTTGTTCTTATTATGCTTTAATTCATTATAGACGTACTGAATATCATTAGCCGCTTTAACATTATAGTTCATTTTTTCACTTCGCTGAATCTCTTCTATTTTTTCGTAAACTAATTTAGTGCGCAATTCCTCGTTTTGCTCATAAACTTTTTGAATATCATCATCCAAGAAATCCGTATCAATCTCATCATCAATCTTTTTTATCTCTTCCAAGACTTTTTCCAATCCTTTTTGAGAATTTGCCTTTTTTATATCCGAATTCTTATTTGCCAGCTCTGTTATTTTTTTCCTATTCTCTTCAAGAATCTTATCAAAGCCTTCTTTATACTGTTTTTCTTCTTCCTCTTGTATTTTATTATGTGTATCGCTTATCTTATTTTTAACCAACCGATAGTAATCTAATGTTTCCTCTTTTATTTCTGTATTATCCATAAAAAGCATAAACGCACTTTCAACTTCATTTAGTATAGTATATCTTTCCTCGAAGGTAATTGGCATTTCAATAATTTGCATACTTGTATTTAAAAACTCATCAAAAAGTTCTTTGTTTCCTATATCTTTATTAAGTAAATTTTTTATTATTAAATATGCCACGCTCATTCCGTCATCTCTGTTTTTATATTTTTGATATATTTCGTTCATTTAAAACCTCTCCTTATTGTTTAATTAAACAATTTTTTATATACTGCTTATGCCTTTTGAGGCAATGGTAAATCCGAAAAGAATGCCGTTCCGGTCTTAAGCTGTTCTACCTTCTTTCTTAATTGCGGCATATTCTTTTCATCAGCAAGCCTTTCATACTCTTTTAACATATCACTATGCTTTTTTTCCGCAATTTCAGAAAATTTTTCAAAATCCTTTCTCAATTCGTCAAAATATTTGCCTATACTTTCAATATATATACTTAAAACACCTTTTTCAGAAACCTTGTTATATTTTTTTATTATTAGTTTTGCAAAACGTTCTTCCCAATTTATTTGATTAATCCCTACCGTTATAAGTTCAGCTAAAACCACGCCCAAAGTCGATACTAATATCACAGGGATTCCCATTGCTGCCATTCCTGCGAAACCTACACCTCTTCCGATTAGTTCACCAATTGCGTAACAAATATTGTTCCCCATTTCTACATCATTCTTTAAATTATCTAAAGTGTAATAATCAGATTCATATGTATTTGAAAACATCTTTAGCTCTTTTATTTTAGAATCTATCTGCTTCTTTTTTTCTCCAACAATATAATATTCTAATCTTTCTTGAATTCTTTCACCAAGAGAATTCAAAAATTTGGTTTTATCATCATCGGTGTTTTTATAGTTTCCGATTTTTAGCTTTTTCACCAAACTCTCTTCTGTCATTAGCTCTATATAATAATTTTCAAATTCTTTTTGTGCCGATTTTCCTAATTTTTTAATAAGCTCAGACACCTCTCTTACATCAACATCATGTTTAACTTTTCTTTGCGGCTCGTTGTTCAAATATTCTTTTACTATTTCTAAATATTTAACACGTTCTGATAATAATCCATTATATTTATCATAGTATTTAGAAATAATTTTTAAAGAAGCTTGTTTTTTAAACTCCGCTCCATCGCATACTTTTTCATAGAAAAGTTCTGTCAATTTAACAATGCTTTCAGAAAAATCTTTTCTAAACTTTTTGCATAATCTCGGCAAGTCCTTTTCAAATGTATAAAACCTGCTTTTTATATCATCTCTGGTGTATGTATATCCTGTATAGTTTGTAAGTGCCTTAAAAATATATGGCGTATCACCATATTTAATATCCTCATTAT
>CAKSHP010000056.1 GCA_934457145.1 uncultured Clostridia bacterium
TTTTGTTTGCAGTAAACTGCATTTTTGCGCCCTTAAGGGGATAAAATTTGAAAATTTTTCAAATTATGTCCCCTTAATTGGCATTTTTATTTAAAATCTTTCTTTGTACTGATAAAATCCATAAGGTTAACGTGCTTTATTCCGTTTCGCTTTTGCAGCAAATAATCGGTCGTAATGACGTACTTGGGATAGTTATCGTTAATGCTTTCAAGCGGCTTATACTCGCGCTCTTCGGTTTCTTTGCTTGCGTTTATTGTGTAGGACACCTGAACATATGCATAATTAAGACTGTTATCTCTTAAAATAAAGTCACATTCAAGCTTGCCGATTCTGCCGACGCTCACTTCATAGCCTTTGCTTTTTGCATAAATATATACAATATTTTCAAGCGCAGGGCCGTAATTGATTCTGTTGTCGGTATTCGTGGCAAAATAAAACGATGTATCTGCAAGATAATACTTTTTCTCGCCGTTTACGGATTTTTTTGACTTCATATCAAAGCGCTTGCACTCATACAGGATTTTAGCGTCAACAAGCGCCTTTATATACCTGTCAAGCGTTGTTCTTTTAATCGTGATTCCGTCTTTTTTCAGCGTGTCGCAAAGGCTCGAAACGCTTGTTGTTGCGCCGTAATTATTTATTATAAAGTCTCTTATTTTCACAAAGGCTTCGCGGTTGTTTATTCTTACCCTGTTTTTAATATCCTTTTCAAAAATCTCGTTTATTACCGCTTTGACGTATGTTCTTTTATCTGCAAGGTTATCGTATTTCACGGCAAAAGGAAAGCCGCCTTCAAGCAAATAGTTGTTAAGCTCTATCATCAAATTAGGGTTTACGGGCTTGTTGTAAAACCTTTTCATTTCAATATACTCTTCAAAGCTCAACGGGAACATTTCAAATTCGATATATCTGCCCGTAAGCTTCGTTGCAAGCTCGCCGCTTAACAAATACAAATTTGAGCCGGTGATGAATATAGAAAAGTCACCGTCGCCGCGATATGCGTTTATTACCTCTTCAAAGCCGCTTACATTCTGAATTTCATCAATAAAAACATATTTCAAGCCCTTGGCGGTCGCTTTCATTTCAAGCGCTTCGTCAAGCATATCGCCCGTTTTTATTTTTCGGTATTCACGGCTGTCAAGGTCAAGAAAAATTATGTTTTCTTCTTTGACGCCCCTTGAAACAAGCTCTTGCGAAACGGTTTTCATAAGAGAAGACTTTCCGCATCTTCTGACGCCCGTTATAACCTTTATAATCTCGGGGTCATCATAAAACGCCCTCATTTTGCTTAAGTAATTCTCACGTTTAAAAAGCGTCATAATGTAATGTCACCTCGTAAGTATTGTACCCCATCAAAAGGAAAAATGCAAGTTAAGGGGATAAAATTTGAAAATTTTTCAAATTATGTCCCCTTAAGTGGCATTTTTTTCAACCCGGACGAAGCGGAAGCCGCATTCAAAACATCCGCTTTCCGTTTATTTTTGCTTTTGCCAAAAAACGGCGGCGCAGAAATTCCGCGCCGCCTTGATGCGATAAAGTTACAGTTTTATAAAAATTTATTTCATACCGTCTTCATAGGCTTTTATCATCTTTTTTACCATCTGGCCGCCTACAGAGCCTGCCTGACGGGACGTAAGGTCGCCGTTGTAGCCCTGCTTAAGATTAACGCCTACCTCAGAAGCAGCCTCCATCTTAAACTTGTTAAGAGCTTCCTTTGCTTCGGGTACGAGGTTCTTATTTGTTGACATTCTTTTTCCACTCCTTCTCGAATTAATTTCTTTTGCGTTTGCAATCATATTATTTATCGCTTTTAAAAAAATATTATTTTTATCTTCTGACAAAGTTTGTCAATATAAAGCCGACGGCTTTTATTTTTAAATTCCCGCCTCTCGCGTCTTTAAACAATTAATATTTTCAATCTATTGACTTAGTTTTACGATAAAGTGTGTTATCCCCCTTAATTACAGCAAATTAAAAAGCGTTGGAGGTTTGATTTTTCCAACGCTTTTTTGGCAATTTATTTTTTAAGGATACGGTTTTTATAAAATCCGCTTTTATACAATTCCTTTCTTTATGTGTTTTTATAAGCTTAATACTTCCTTTTTCTTTTTATCAAACTCTTCTTGAGTTATTACGCCTAAATCCAGAAGTTCCTTGAATTTCTTGATTTCTTCAACAGGATCCGCCTTTTGAACCTCGTCTTCCCTTTTGACAAATTTTCCAATTATACTGGAAACTCCCTTTTTGGCATCGTTTACGGTTTCGGAAAGTTTCTGTTTAATCTCCTCTTTTTTATCCGACTCAGGTGCTGCAATTATTTCGCCGGTTGCTATTTTGTCGATAACATCCAAATCGGATTCGTATTCGTCTTCGCTGTAGTCGAACGTTGCTTTGTCTAAGGCTGCGCTTAATCTTTTAGCCATAGGCATCATCGAAGCAAAATTCAATCCTCCAGAGATAACACCGCCGATGACAGGTATTGCTTTTGATACACCTTGGGCAACAGTAGCTTTAGTTACTTTTATACTTAGAGCTTTGCCTATTTGCTTAATCATAGGATACCAAAATGTTTTGGTTAAAGCCTTTTGCGGTAATTTTTTTAATGTGGTTTTTGCAATTTGAGTTGATAAGACTCTGACACCGGATACCGCACCGGATACACCGAACATTACGCCGCAATACATAATGAGTTGAGATTTAACTTTTTCATCATCAATTTGACCGTCACTCCATAAATCTCCGCCACCATATAAATATGACAATTCTTGTGCTAAACGAAGAGCCATTCCGAAGAATTGCATTACATCTGCAGGGATTGTGGCTGCCATTGCAAGGCCACCCGGAATTCCTGTAACAAATGAGGCGGCTGACGATTGACTTGTTCGTTTTATTATAAGCTTATTGGCGAGATTAGATAGTTCTTCCCTTGATACCCCTGCATCAATCGGCCCAAATGTAATTATATCTTGAACATTTACGCCCGTTCCTGCGAATTGCTCTGCCAAAAATTTATCTCTGTTAACCTTTACGCCAGGCAATTTTATCGATGTGGTAATAATATCCTCTAAAGAAATCTTAGTTGATATTTGTTTTGTGCTATTTGAATCATCCATATTTCTACACCTCTGTATTGATTATACCATTCAATAGATGTTTCTGTCAATTCTATTGCTATCTTAACGCAGTTGAGTTAAATTATCTATGATTTCCTTTTCAAGCGCCTTTTGTTGGCTTGCTGTTAAACAGTTTGATGTTCGGACGAGAACAGTACCGACTACCGTATGCGTCCCCGAAGCCGTCCTTGTTCCGTCAAATATTGCAAGATAATCTCTTCTCTTTATCGCATCATCTTCTGTGGCATAAACTTCAATACATCCGCCGCCGGCTGTTCCGTTTTCGATAATTGTGCCGTCAAGCCAACGTTTATCTTTATCTTTTATTTGACTTGAGGCAAAAAAGATTGCCGCCGTATATCCGCTGGGTTTGTTCAGGTTTTCGTTTGGGTCGTTTTCCTCAGTAACCGCTGCATATCCGGTGATGGTATCTATGTCCTTTATTCTGTTAATAACAAATGCTTCGCTCGGATTAGTGACCTGTTTCATTATTTTTATGCTGTCTTCGAGTTCGGTTTTAACATCTAAAAGTGTTTCATTTGCCTTTATATAGCTGATTTTCTTTAATCGGTCGTTTACAAGTGCATTGATTTCTTCGGCGTTGCCTTCTTTTTTCGGTATCTCAACAATGCTTGCTTTTGCATTTGTTACTGCTGTTTCAAGAGCGGGAATTGTTGAATTGTTATACGGTTTTTCTTTTGAATCAATTAAAGCTTGGCTATCCGCTATCGTCTTTTCAAGCAACGCCTGTTCTGCTTGAATGCGCGAGCTTTCGCTGTTGTAGGCGGCTATTGCCGCCTTTCTTTCTTCTCCGCAGCCGGTAAAAATCATTGAAATTATGCCAATTATAACAACGACTCCCAATAGCTTGATTTTTTTCATACTCTTATTTCTCCTTTTTATTGTGTTCTTTAATCATTTTTCTAATCCACTTTTCACTGTAGCCGTATTTTGTCGCAAGTTGTCGAATATTTTTGCCGTCGTATTCGGCAACAATTCTCGATGCGATAAAATCGGTTGTAAAAAAGTTTACCGGAAAAGTGATTTGTTGACCTCGATATGTAGAATATAGTGTTATAGCCGCTTCAATTCCAAGCACGTTGGCTATTTCATTATACACACCGTTTAAGTATTCGCTTTCAATTTCGTTTGGGTTCACACACATATAAACCTCTTTCATCTTTACTGCCTCCTATTATGAATAATCCATATAAATTTGTATAGAGCGACAGTTCATAGGAACATTTCCTTGTAAAGTTCCTTAACTCACATTTTCACTCATAATAGGATTTGTAAATTTCGCGTGACAAAATAAAAACACCACCTGATAGCAGATGGTGATAATAGCAAAAATTGTTCATATATAAAATTGATATCTTTATCTTGCGTTTGCAATCATATTATTTATCGCTTTTAAAAAAATATTATTTTTATCTTCTGACAAAGTTTGTCAATATAAA
>CAKSHP010000057.1 GCA_934457145.1 uncultured Clostridia bacterium
GTTTCCGCGACAAATACGGATTTGCAATTGGAATTGTATTTGTTGTATCGACATCAATTTTGGTAGTGTTTTTAGTTATAATCATCGCAAAAAAAATCAAGGGCAAATATTATAATGAGCGGCTGAAAAAAGCTCGGGTTACTTATTTAAAGCGAATTGACGGCATCAAAGTAGAACTAATAAGGTATCTCCTTACTGAGTCTACTCATACAGCGATGCTTCCGATGCATGATGGGGTGGTTTTAGAATTGCAACATTTTTATGTCATTTTGCCTGCAGGATCAACCCATGCAGTAAATATGGCAGACCCGCAAATAAATTATTTTTTGCAGCCGTGGGTAATTGAAGAGATAGATGGTGATCCGGAACTAAAAGCTAAGTTTGGTAGGTGACTTTAAAAGTGGTAGGTTTTCCTCAAGCGACTGAATTTAACAAAAGAATACCGAAGCAGAAGTTCTATGAAAATCTTGAGGTTTCCCCTGCTTTGCGCCGTGTGTTTGTCGATCAGATCCGGCTGGTGTACTGGCGAAACAAGCTGGCAGCCTCTACGCTGAATATTGCTGCGGGCGAAGCAGTGACCGAAATCGAAGTGTTCGAGGTGCGCCTGAACGATCCTCAGCTTGACGAAGCGGTGCTGAAACAAATCGACAAGGAAATCCCGTACCATATCCTCTTTATTCTGACCTGTGACGGCAAGGCTCAGGCGTGGATCGGCTACAAGGAGGCTGCTGCGTCCGGCAGCAACGCCTTCAAGGTCAGTCGCTATTATCACACGGACTGGATGCCGGAAGATGAATTGCATCTCAGCATCGACGGCTTGAATATAGATGCCGTCTATGAAAGCCTCGTTCGCCAGATTGCCGGGGACAAGCTGCAAGCAGATTCCGGCGAGAGCCTGAAAGAGTCTGTTGAGCGTGATGAAAAGAAGAAGCAGCTTGAAAAGCAGATTGCCGTGCTGGAAAACAAGATGAAGAAAGAGAAGCAGCTTAACCGGCGGATGGAAATGAACGCGGAGCTTAAAAAACTCCGAATCGAACTAAAGCATATGTCATGACAAGGAGGTTGTAGTGTGCCAAGCGCAAATACAAAGAGAATAGAAGAATCTGCGACTACCGCCCTTAAAGCTGCATTGCTGAGATGCCCTATACTTGATTCGTACATCGACTCGAATGACAAAACACCTTCGTGGGATGGGACAGTATTCGTATATAAATCTGAGAAGACGAAAAAAGAAAACCTTGCTGGTCGTGTCCCAATCCAGATTAAAGGTACAGAGAAGGTTATTGTATCTGATACTGCAACTTTTTCGTGTAGTGTCGCAGATTTGAATAATTATTATAAAGATGGAGGCTGTGTTTTTTTCCTTATAAGTGTCGATTTGAGTTCGGGAAATTCAAGAATATTTTATAAGACTCTGCTTGTTGTTGACCTTGACAAGATAATCAAGGGTGCCGGAAAACAAAAGACCAGCACAATTCACTTGAATCTTTTTCCTACTGAGGCTAATGAGATTTCCAGCATTTTTATGGGGTTCACAGACAATGTGCATAAGCAAATGGGCTTCATCGGAAAAGACATTCCTACTTTTGAATCATTAGAAGCAAGCGGTGCGGAGATCACGTCCTTAACTTTTACCGCATCGGGTATTGGATTAACTTTGGATGAGATCCCCAAGTTCCTGTCCACGCATGACTTTTATCTGTATGCAAAGGTCAAAGGCTTGGATGTGGATGTCCCTATCGATAAGGTCACAAATGCGATTATATCAAAGCCTGTGGACGGAGAAGTGCGAATAAAAGATCGATGTTTCTTTTCCGCCTATCGAGTGGTGTATGAGAACGGAAATCCTATCATTCGCATTGGCAAAGGAATCAGTGTTGCCTTAAAAGCAGAGAAAAACCGTATTACAGTACACACAGATAGACCGGATACTCTGTCCGATTTTATTATTGAAGCGGACTTCTTTATAGAACTGGTTGAACAGGGAGAATTAACACTGAACGGAGTGACTATCCCGCTTAATGGTGCATCGTTGTCAGATTTGCAAGAGAGAAAGAAGACCCTTGAATACTGCAAGGATGTAAAAAAGATGCTGGATTATTTAGGTGTGACCGAAGAACTTCTCCTAAACGATTTGTCCGAAAATGATGAGAAGAATCTACGGAACTTTACAGGAGCGGTGCTATACAATCGGAAAATAGGGTTCCCTAATATGGAGCAGGATCAGTTCTATGGTGCATTCAAAATTGCAAATCTTGTGATTTGGATTTGGGCGAAGAGGCAATCAGACGGTATGTATAGCATAGATAGTTTCTTCAAATTGCATCAGATTGCACTTTTCACAGATGACGATGTTGATTTGAAAAAGCCTGTTCAGACATCGCAATTTGTACTGTTTGATAAAAAAGGGCTGGTTCATATCTCTAATATGGACTATGAACTGGTTTACTCAGACATATCCCAGACACCACCTTCTCCTGAGTACTGCACGAAGGTTAACTTTTTAGTCCTTGATATGATAGGTGCATACGATGAGCAGACAAAGCACGATGAGAAGCTACTTAACTTGGCAGAAAGGATATGTGACTGGTTGAAAAGTATCGAGTCCATGATTGACCCGGAGGTTCTTCTTCTCAATAAGCTCCAAATTACTAAGCGTCGCAGAACACTTTCTACGAGCGAGATTATTGAACTTGCCAAGCTCATAGAAAACAGTTATCCACCAGCAACAAGATGTGGAGCATACTTGCTCATGGACGCTGATGAAGAGGCACAAAAGTGCTTCGACGAGCTTCCGCTCATAGCACAAGAAGAATTTCTGAAATATCCGATTTGCCACTTTGGCAAACTCACAATGAAGGAGGATAAAACCAATGGATAAACTACGCATGGAATCGCCGGATATGACGGCGCAGAACATAGACCGCATTGCTGCCCTGTTTCCCAACTGCATCACGGAGATGCTGGACGAGGAACACAGTACGCCGGAGAAGAAGGTGTACAAGCGGGCGGTCAACTTTGAGCTGCTGAAACAGATGCTTTCGCCGGATGTGGTGGACGTGGACGAGGCATACGAGTTTACATGGGTGGGTAAGAAGGCGGCAATCGTGGAAGCCAACAAGCCGATCCGTAAGACGCTTCGCCCGTGCGTGGTGGAAAGCAAGGACTGGGACAATACCGAAAACCTCTACATCGAGGGCGACAATCTGGAAGTCCTCAAGCTCTTGCAGGAAAGTTATTTAAATAAAATTGAACTCATTTTTATTGACCCTCCATACAATACCGGAAGCGACTTTATTTACCGCGACAGCTTTGTACTGACAGAAGATGAATACGAACAGCAATCAACCATTGTAGATGAATTGGGAGTCAGGATGGTAAAGAATACTGATTCTAATGGTCGTTATCATTCTGACTGGTGTTCGATGATTTATTCGCGATTGCTACTTGCACGGAATCTTATGAGTCCCACTGGTTCCATTTTTATAACAATAGACGACAATGAATATGCGAATCTAAAAGAAATATGTGACGAAGTTTTCGGTACTAAAAATTATATTTCTACTGTTATCTGGGAAAATTTCTATGGCAGAAGTAATGCGGCGGCAATATCTCCTGCACACAACTATGTTCTGATTTACTCTAACGCTGGTGAAGCGTGGAAATATGTTAGAAATTTATTACCACGCTCGGAAGAAAGCGAGAGCAAATACAAAAATCCAGATAATGATCCGCGAGGCCCTTGGCGTCTGGGGCCAATTTTTGCGAGTGGCGAACGCCATGAGGGGTTGATGTATACGGTTACAACGCCGTCAGGCAAGAAGATAACTCCTCCGAAAGGAAGCCATTGGAGGATGGTCGAAAAAGATTTTTGGAAAATGGTTAGTGACGGGCGGATTATGTTTGGAATGGATGGAGATGGAGCTCCAGCTACCAAACTATTCCTAAAGGATGTTCAGAGTGGAATGGTTCCTCGTTCAATATGGTTACACAGCGAAGTTGGACATTCTCAAGAAGCAAAACGCGAGATCCAGGCGTTATTTCCAGAAAACATTCCATTCGATACTCCGAAACCAACGCGCTTGTTAAAACAAATAATAACGATTGGCGCATCTGAAGATGCAACTGTCCTTGATTTCTTTTCAGGGTCAAGTTCTACTGCTGACGCTGTTATGCAGTTAAATGCTGAAATAGGTACAAAGCGGAAGTTTATCATGATTCAGGTTCCAGAAACGGTTAGTAACGATGGTTACTTCACAAATAACGCTGTTTCTAATACCATCTGTGAAATTGGAAAAGAGCGCATCCGCCGCGCCGGAGACAAGATCAAGTCCGAAAGTCCCATGACCACGCAAGACCTCGACATCGGTTTCCGCGTTCTCAAGTTGGACGATACCAACATGAAGGACGTCTACTATGCGCCGGATGACTACGATCAGGGGATGCTCGCGGGGCTGGAATCCAATATCAAGGATGACCGCACCGATCTCGACC
>CAKSHP010000058.1 GCA_934457145.1 uncultured Clostridia bacterium
AACCATCTCTTTGCGAAGAATGTCTAATGAAGAACATTGTCCCTCAAGATATTCTTCTGTAGTAAAATTTTCCAAATACTTATTCATAATGCGGTCCAAGTGATTTTATATAGTCTTCTTTGATTAATAAGAAAAATAAATTTTTCTCATGTTTATGTAAGAATGACACGTAATCATCAAAGGTGCTTTTCGTTTTATTAACAGATCCTTGTAATGATATATTCATCACTGAAGTAGTAGTGTCAGGATCAGTTTTAATGTTATCGGTAATTCGTATCAGTGCCGTTGCATCAAATTCTTTTTCATGCACATGGCAGGAAAAACTAAATTCGGAACCAGCAAAACGTGGTAAGTATTTTAAAGATATGTCACCATCTATATTGTCAAAAATAGATTCATTCTCAAAACAACTAATGTATTGTAAAGAGATGAAAGTACTCTCAATATCATCACCTAATATATTAAGGCAACTTTTGATAAAAGACCAATAGTTAATCCATAATGGATATGCTCTAACAAAATTAAATGATATAGTGTCAGATGTTATTTGTATTCTGTAGATAGAATTCCCAATTAGAAATATTGGAATATTGTTTTTCTCTGTTGGGGCTGGTATTTGAATCAATGGCTCATCGCTATTTATCAAAGCATTATTTTTAATTAGCTTTTCAACAAGGTATCCCTCATTATAAAATGTTTTAAATCTAATTCTTACTATCGCATCTTTAAGCCCATCGCGTTCTAATCTCACTGGCATTCTATGTGTATCCATATAGCAAATATTTATTAAAGCGATTTCAGTTGGTTCCATCGAAATAATCCATTGTCGCAGACTTGCCTGTCGTTGTATTTATGTCATCGCGTTCAAGAACTTTCTTGATTGTAGTGAAGAATACCCGGGCATCCATCTTAGGGCCTATGTGATTGACATAATACACGTCAAGTTCAAACTTCTTGGTCCACGAGATATTGTTGCGTCCGTTCACCTGTGCCCAGCCACTCATTCCTGGAGAGACATCGTGCCGATGATGCTGCTCCTCGCTGTACAAGGGAAGATATTGCACCAGAAGTGGACGAGGGCCGATAAACGCCATATCTCCCTTCAGAATGTTGATGAGCTGCGGCAGTTCATCAATGGAAGTTGAGCGAATAAACTTGCCAACCTTTGTCAGACGCTCTGCATCCGGAAGCAAATTGCCATCAGTATCCCGTTCATCCGTCATTGTCTTGAACTTCAGCGTCTTGAATATTTTTTCATTCTTACCAGGGCGTTCTTGAGTAAAGAATACACCCTTCCACCCATTCTTATTGGTAAAGAATAGGAGAATGATCGTTGCAACCAATAGCGGGGACAATAGAATCAAGGCGGTCAATGCGCCTAAAAAGCCTATCGGTCGCTTGACGAAAGCGATGTAGGCCTTCTGAGATTTTGTAAGCATATATGAATATTTTACAGTCCTTGCTGTTCAGCAGGAGCCTTAGATTCAGAAACTTTTCAATCTGTTTTTTGCCAGCCAAATAAAAGACTCGGAGAGGCTTTCGTTATATACCAGCATATATTTCCAGCGGTTGCGCCACCAGCGGTGTGTCTTACCAATGAAGTAGCTCATTTTCTGCCTGACTGTGTGAATTTCTGAAGTTGACATCGGCAGATGTTCTTTTTCCGCAAACACATCCGAAAGAATGCACTTTGCAAGAGACAGATCCTCAATATAAGTGTAATGTCTGTCATCAGAGGCAAAGCATTCCGGAGCAATGCCGATATATTCGACACAAACCGTGGCAATACCATTGAAAAATGCCTGCATCCGCTCGCTCTCATAGACGTTAAAGACAAAACGCCAGTCAATATCTGAATGATAGCGTCTGAAGAACAGCCCCACATCAAGAATGTGGCGCAGCGTTATCTCATTCGATGCAAAATGCTCGCCCGTGTGTCGCAGAAGAAAAAGCGCATTGAAGGTAGGCGAAGGCAACAAGACATTGTCTATCGGACTTTCAATACACGGATACTCCTTCAGAGTCCGCATCAGAATCTGCTCGAACCGTATATTGCTTTTATGCGACACGTCATCAATAAACTTCGCATGGTTCTCAACCTCGACCCCGTTGAAATCAAATGTCGAATGCTTGTGGTATTCACGATGAACCGTCGTACCAAGTTCTTTCTCAATGACTTGATCCGCGTCCTCCTGTCTGCCGAACAGATAGATGTCAATGTCTCCTGTCGGCCGATGCTCCGGTTTCGGGTAGCAAAGGCTGCAGCCATAGCCTTTCAACAGCAGCATCCGTATGTTATGCTCTTTATAGAGCCCCGCTAAAGTGGCAATATGTGCCTTATGCTTCTCATACATCAGCTCCATCACCATCGTTTGCCCAACCCACTTCATTAATAGTGTCTTCTCCGGACGCATCTCGGCAGGAAGGCACTCTATGACATCGAGAATTATTGCGCTTACGCCCTGGCAGCAAGCGGATTTATACTGCACATCCCAGTCTATATTCTCAAAATTAAAATAGGTTATATCTATTGTACTACGGTTAACAGATAGTTTGATTAGTTGAGTTAAATATTTATCGAACAAATAATTAGACATAAAAAGAATCCACAAATGGTCTTATGGAATTATATACCTCAAATAAGTTTTTTATAATAATCCACCCAAGCGGCAGTAACGATATTATTGCTGAATTTCTCTTCTACTCGCTTGCGACCTGCTACACCATGAGCATATCTCATCGATGGATTCTCATAATACGTCTTCATACATTCATAAAGACTATCAATGTCCCCCACATGACATCTTAGACCGGTTTCGTTTTCCACGCTAGCATCTACAACTCCATAAGCATCACTCGTTATCACAGGAAGAGCCAATGCTTGGGCTTCTATTACTGAGGAGCCAAAACCCTCTCTCCAAGTAGGGAGGACAAAGACATCTCCACATTGAAGAGCATCAAATGGCTTTCGTGTAATACCAGGGTAAAAGAAATTAACATTCCGCTTCAGGTTTCCAAATTCAGCAACTTTAGCGTCATATCCTTCTTCGTCAGTTCCATAAAGTAACAATTTTGCTTTGGGGCATTCCACAACAAGATGATTGAATGCCGAGAAAAGTTCTCCTATACCTTTGTCATGATTCAACCGTCCGAGGAAAATGTACACAACATCTTCGGCTGTAAAGCCAAATTTAGATCGTTCGTCATAACGTACCTTATCAGAAATGACAAAACTTTCTAAACGGACTCCACAAATACTCCCATTCGCCAAAACACGGCTATTAGAAGGTTTAAGGACTCCTTCTCTTATCAAGAACTGTCGCTGCGCTTCGCCATCAACAAGTAAATGATTATCAAAAAGTGCAATCATTTTATCCATCTGTTTCAGGAACCAGCGCATAAAGCCTTTTCTTGTCGCCCAAACCTGCCCAGTATAAATATGAATACGAATTTTAATCCCAACAGACCACGATGCGACAGCAGACAACAGACCGGCTTTAGGGGTGACGGAATGAGTACTCACAAACTTCTCTTGCTTGAAGATTTTCCGCAGCGTCATCAATGCTTTTAAGTCATGCCAAATGCTTATTGAACGCTCAATGGTGGCATTGTGACAAATCACACCCAATTCTTCAAATTCCTCTTTATCATTACCCTCCAAAAAATTGGCTATGAGATGGACATCGTAAAATTCAACGAGTTGTCGAAAATGGTCAATCAGAAACGAATGGGCTGAA
>CAKSHP010000059.1 GCA_934457145.1 uncultured Clostridia bacterium
CTATTATATCTCCCTTAGTTTTATATACATAAACTCTATCTGCAAATAATTCACTTTTTACTTGTTTAACAAATTGTTGATTATCGCCAAACATAGAATTGATTTCTGTTAATGACTTAAAAAATTGGAATTTTTGTCTTAAGTCTTCTTGCATTACATCTCTTGCTTTTCCTTTTTGCTCATCCCAATATGCAGTTAAGCCAAATGATGCAACTTTATCCATATCAAATGTTCTAATTTGAGTCTGCACTAGTTTATCATCAGGTCCAAATACTGTTGTATGTAAGCTTCTATACATATTTGTTTTTGGATTGCATATATAATCTTTAAATTTATCATTTATAGGATGATATTCACTATGAATCATTCCTAATGTTCTATAGCAATTTTCAATATCGTCAACCATGATTTTTAGTGCTAATAAATCATGTATATCAGATAACTTATGTCCTTCATTTAGTCTTTTATATATACCATAAATATTCTTTGTTCTAATCTTTATTTCATTAGGTATACTGTTATCTTTTAATAATTGTTCTATTTTAGATAACATTTCAGTTAAACAATAACTATTAGTCTGTTCTAATTTTATCTTTCGTTCTTCTATTTGTTTATACATATCCGGTTTAAGATACTTTAATGATAAATCTTCTAATTCACTTTTAATTCTATATGCACCAATATAATAAGCAAGTGGTACAAATATTTCCATAGTTTCGAGTGCATTTTCCTTTTGTTTAAATTCTGATTTAAATTGTAATGTTCTCATGTTATGAAGCCTATCTGCAAGTTTTATTATAATTATTCTTACATCCTCAGTTATTCCCGTTATTATTTTTCTAGTATTAGCATAATTTTGATCTTGCTTAGATGAGAAATTCATTTTAGATAATTTGGTTACTCCATCTACTAAGCTAGCAATATTTTGATTAAAGTCATGTGATATATCTTCTTTAGTAGTATTAGTGTCTTCTAATGTATCATGTAATAACCCTGCACATATTGTATCTTTATCAGCATGCATTTCAGCAAGTATATACGCAACATTTAATGGATGAATTATATATGGATCTCCACTTTGCCTTGTTTGACCCGAGTGTAAATTTGCCGCATACTCGTATGCTTTTTTTATAATTTTAATTTCGCTAGAATTATATTCTTTTAACTTATCTAATAAATCTTGCAATTCAATATTATTCATTTAAACACCTCTAATAAAAAAGTCGGCGCAAAAACTTACGTTTAACATGCGCCAACAAGACATAATTTTAAATTTAGGCAGAAATTGAAGTATGAGCAAATAACACTAACACTATTAAAAATGTTAATGCAATTTTCTTTAAGACAACATTTAAATATCATATTTGTTAATTTTCTCATACAACACTTCTCCCAAGTAATTTAAATAGTATTTTACCATATTTTTCCATATAGTCAACCCCATTTTAAAAAAAATTACATTAATTGTTAATTTTCATTTGAAATTCCGTTTTAAATAAAATAACTGCAATAAGTCTGTTTATAGTATAATATATATGTTTCTTTGTCAAAAAAAGAGGAATAACAAATGAAAGATTGGAAACATTTAACTATGGAACATAGAAAAGTTATTTCAAATGGAATATCTCATAATTATAAATTAAAAGAGATTGCTGAAACTTTAGGAGTTGATCCAACAAGTATTTCAAAGGAAGTTAAAAGAAATCGAGAAAGTATTACAATTGGAAGTAATGTAACAAATTGTAAAAAAATAACCAGATGGCCTTATGTATGCACTGGATGCAATAAAAGATATAATAATCAATGTTGTTTTACAAAATACAAATATGATGCTCAAAAAGCTCAAAATAAAGCTGATACTAATTTGATTAATTCAAGAAGAGGCATTGATGTTGATTTAGATGAGTTTCAAAGACTCGATAAAATTATTAAGGATGGAATTGATAATAAAAAATCTATTTATCAAATAACTGTTGAAAACAAAGAAGAAATAGATAAATCTGTTACTACTCTTTATAGATATGTTAATAATGGTTATTTAACAACTAAAAGAATTGATTTACCTTATGCTGTTACTTACAAGAAAAGAAAATATAATAAAAAGTATGAATATTCTGAAAATAATAAAATTGACAGAACTGGTCATACTTACATTGATTATCTTGCCTATATGCATAAACATCCAGGAATCTATGTCTGGCAACTAGATTTTCTTGGAACAATTAAGACAGATAACAATAATATTGTATCATTTATTCTACCCGATTTACAATTTGTTTTGTTAAATTTAATTAAAAATCCAAATCAACAAAAAGTCGTTGAATATTTTGAAGAGTTAGAAGAAAGAATTGGAACTAATGCTTTTATTGATTTAATACCAGTTATTTTAACTGATAGAGATCCTACTTTTACAGATATAGAAGGAATATGTTTTTCAAAAATAACTGGTGAAGAAAGATGTAAATTATTCTTTTGTGATGGTTATAAATCAAATCAAAAGCCTAATGTTGAAAACATTAATAAACAATTACGATTATTTTTCCCAAAAGGTAAAACTTTAGATACATATAACAAACAAGATATCAAAAACGTTAATAAAACTCTTTTAAATAGACCATTAAAGTCATTAGATTCTTATACACCTAAACAAGCCTTTACAAATGTATTTGATGAAGACTTGAATAATAAATTATTCTAGTTATTGTCAATGGCGAGTATAACGAGTTCATTTTAACCATTGACAATATAACAAAATTATAATATTTATTCAAATAAAGCTTAGCTTTATTTGTTACCAAATATGATAAAGAAACAAAAAGCGGAAATAAGTTTGAAAAACGGAAATAACCTCCGTAATTTTGGCGTGCAATAATTTAAGTATTATATGAATAAATTAAAAGACTTATTGCAGTTTCTATCTTCAGAACCTGAAATAAGTCTAATAAATTAAATAACCTTTTTTAAAGCTGCATTTAGTCTAAAAATTTATGCGAAAAAATTATTTTTTTGTTAAAATATTATATGTAAGGAGATATATTTTATGTATAAAAAAGGTGAATATGTTGTTTATAGGCATGATGTGTGCAGGGTAAATGAATTAAAGAAAGGTTGGGTAGAATTTATTATGTAATGGCCCCTATTGATGATGATTCTTTAACCATTAATATTCCTGTTGAAGATAAAATGGGATTTTTAAGAGATATTATTTCAATTGATAAAGCCAATGAACTTATAAGAAAGATTCCTAAAATAAATCCGATTGAGGATATTAATGAAAAAAACATTGAAGGAAAATTTAAAGAATTATTAAATGATGGTGGTTATGAAAACCTTGTAAGAATAATTAAAACAACATATCTTAGAAACGAAAGTAGAGTTAATAACAAAAAGAAAGCAAGCGAAAAGGATACAACTTATTTCGATCTTGCTGAAAAATATTTATATAATGAATTATCTATTGCTTTAAATATGACTGTTAATGAAGTTAAAAATTATATATTTAAAATTGTAAATGATAATATTTAGTTTTATAAGATCTGATTAAATATCAGATTTTTTTATATTTGACCTAATAGTAATTCTTTCATATTTCTTAAATACAATTCAAATATGTTAGCTTTTTTTATACTTTCTTTTACAGTTAATGGGATAGTTCTTGTT
>CAKSHP010000060.1 GCA_934457145.1 uncultured Clostridia bacterium
GGGAGACCTTTTCACCAATGAGGGAGACGATACGGTTTCCATCGTCAATTCAAGTATCAATGCTTTGGCGGAAGGGCTCTCCTTCTTTCTGGGGAGCGGCAATGACACACTGGAATTGAACAATTCCACCGTGAATGCTCCCATCGCGGCCGGAAGCGGCAATGATTTGATACGGATCACCGGGGACGCTCAAAGCCGGGTCACGCTGAAAAAGCGTCCCAATGACCCGACTCTTTCTCTGGGGGCGGATGACGATATTCTGGAATTGTGCAATATCCTGGAGGGGGACGGCGATATTGATTTCGGAAGCGGCAACGACACTTTGCGCTTTGACGGAGGTTCCCTGTTGACAACAGGGACTTTAAGTAATTTATCCAATCTGCAGGTTACCGCCAACGGCGGAACGTTAGGGTGCAATTTGGAGTTGCAGGGGACGCAAGTCGCAATAACTCTCGGCGGCAATTTGACCGGAACAGATAATGCAAAATGTATTACTGTTTCCAGTGAAAAAATTTTGTTTAATACCGCGAACAATGTCAGGACCAATATCGGCTTTTCCATTAGTAAGACAGAGTTCAACCATCAGGATGGCGGAACAATAGAAATTAATGGTTACGAGGGAACTGCATTTTCTGCAAATGATTCTACTGTTTCTCTTCATGATTTTGTCGTGGTGAACGCCAAATATGGTTTGAGTGGAAAGAATACTGTCTGGGTTGTGCGAGACAGCAATTTTTCCAACAATAAATATGCCGCAGTTTTGAGTGGTGGCTCCTTGGAGCTAAAGAATGTTGGCATTTCTAACAACAGCTGGAAAAGTTTAAGTTTATGGAATACTGCATTAACAGGGGAAGCTCTCTCTTTTACCAGAAATATTGCTGCCGTCCACGTTAATTATGATATATATTGTGGCGGGGCAATCGATACGAATTCAGAATTGAGATTAAATAGCGTAGATTTCATTTCAAATGTAGCCTCAGCTAGCAAAACATCCGGTATCCTCATCTATTCCATTGCAAATGGAGGAGCTGTTTACTGCAGCGGTGGTGGTAGGAGGAGCATAACCAGCGCAAGCTTCGATGGAAATTCCGCTACAGCCTTCGCTTCCACTTCTGGTGTCGTTACGGCCTACGCATGGGGAGGAGCTGTTTGCTGCAGCGGCGGTGATATGAACATAACCAGTGCCGCGTTCACATTGAATTCTGCCGGAGTCATGGCACCCTCAGGCTCTATTGGTCTCGCTTGGGCATATGGAGGAGCAATTTGTGCTAAATCATCCATTGTCAATCTGACAGATACAAAGTTCATAGAGAATTCCGCCTTCGTCAATGCCACTTCTTGCGCCACGGCAAGGGGGGGAGCCGTTTATCAGTATGATGCAGAGGCGAGCATCTCCAGAGCAGTTTTTGAGAGAAATTGTGTCAGGGCTTTCGCTACCCGGTATTCCGCCTACGCGGATGGAGGGGCAGTTTGTGCACAGGCTTCGGCAGTCAATCTGATTGATGCCGAGTTCGTGGGGAATTCTGCCTGGGCTAACGTTAGCACAGACCCCCAAGGTAGCGCCATGGCAATAGGGGGCGCAATTTATGCGCTGTTTTCGATTGTTAATCTAACAGATACAACGTTCTCCGGGAATTCAGCCATCGCCCAAGCCACCGCCTACGGTTCTGCCACCGCCTGTGCAAAGGGAGGAGCGATTTATCTGAATGGAGGCAAACTGAATTATTATGTCAGCGAAGGTAAATCTTTCATCAATACTGGCAATTCAGCAAAAGCCAGCACTGCCCGCACCAGCAATTCTACAGAATTGGGCGGTTTCCTTTATCTTGCAAATAATTCACAAGCAACGTTTGATATTTCCGGCGAACTGACGATCGGAGATTCGACTGGTGTGGATTCGATCGCCGGCGACAGCGACTGTTCCATCTCCAAAAACGGAACCGGAGTCTGGACGGTCAATTCCGATGTTTCCCAATTTGCCGGAAACTGGAATATTGCCGCCGGTGTTCTGAAGCTGGAACGCATCGCCCGTTCCATCTTGCTGGACAACTGGACCATCGGCGTTGGCGCTGAACTGCATTTGTCCGCCTTGAATGATACGATTACTATGGGAATGGACAAAAAAACAGGCGTCATCAATCTCGGCGGAGGAAGTGATACGATTGATACCAAAGGCTATACCCTTTCCTGTGAACGCCTTCTGATCAGTGCATTGACTTTCACGGGAGGCGGAACTGTCAACGGCACGATCGTCACCCGGACTCCTCAAGCCGGTTTTGACCTGACTTTGCGAAATATCAAGCTGAACAGTGATATTATCGGCGGCAATGCGATCGATTCCATTAAAATCACTCAAAATTCCAGATTGGGCGGAACGATTGATTTGGGAGACGGCGACAACCTTATCACAGCAACGGCGGATACGGTCTTCCTCAAGAGTGTCAAGAGCGGGAACGGGAATGATACTTTCAAATTCAGTTCCGTTGAATTTCAGCAGTCGGTTGATCTCGGAGACGGCGACAACAATTTGACCGCTTCTGGCAAAGCAACTTTTTCCGATCATCTGAACGGCGGGAACGGAAATGACACTTTGAATTTCCGTTCCGTCGAATTTCAGCAGTCTGTTGATCTTGGAGACGGCAAAAACAGTTTGACGGCTACGGGGACTGCAGCTTTTTCCGATTCCCTGAAGAGCGGGAGCGGGGATGATACATTCAATTTCAGTACCGTTGAATTTCAGCAGACTGTAGATCTTGGAGACGGCAAAAACAGTTTGACGGCTTCGGGCAAAGCAACTTTTTCCGATCGTCTGAACGGCGGGGCTGGAAATGATACAATCACTCTGCAGTCCGATTCCACTCTGAGCGGACTGGTGGGCTTGGGAGGCGGCAAAAATGTGATAACGGCCTCCGGAACTTTGTCCGTCAAGGATGGTTTTCTGCTTGATCCCGATGGAGAAACACGACTGGTTGTCAATCGAGGCGCCACGCTGACGGGAAATACTCTCAACATTTATTCTCATGAAGGAGCTGTGCTGAAAGCACTGTCTCTGGACTGGAGTTCGATTCCGGACCTGGACAAGGTGCGGATTGTTGTCTCAAGCGACGCCATTTTCTCCCGCTTTGAGTTTGCCGTTGAACTTTACAATCAGAGCAAGAATTTCACGCTGAATGTGGAGGAGAGCTATTATATCCAGTTCCAGGCGCAGGATGAAGACGGCTGGAAACAGCGTTATCTGCCGGACAGCATTGCTCCCGATCAGGTGACAGGTCTTGCTTTTGAGCAGAGCCGCGGCAGTTGGAGTGTAACACACGACAATTGGGGCGGCAACGGAGTGAAGCAGTATCATGTGGAGATTGCCACGGACAGCAGTTTCAGCAGTTTAGTTGATTCGGTAACCGTAGGGACGACGGAATATGTGTTCAGCTTGGCTGACGGCAACTACTACTGGCGAGTCCGGGCGGAAGATTATACCGGAAATCTTGGCAAATGGAGCGAAACCGCGACCGTTTTCATTGATTATACCGCTCCGACGATGCCCCGTGGCTTGATTTCCACAACGGGGGATTATTCCGTTACGCTCGGCTGGACGGCTGCGGTTGATTCCGGAAGCGGAGTGGCGCGCTATGAGTACCGGATTGCCTCTGAC
>CAKSHP010000061.1 GCA_934457145.1 uncultured Clostridia bacterium
GTGCAATGATTAAGGAAATCCCATCTATGACAACCAGACAGCGAAATGAGGTATTGAACTATCTTGATGTTATATGTGTTGATGAAATGCCAACAAATAAACTTAATTTGATTGCATTTAATAACGGTATTTACGACATTAACAAGAATAAATTACTTGATTTTGACCCAAATATCATCATAACCAATAAAATACCGTGGGATTATAACCCGAATGCATATTCAGAATCAGTGGATGGTGTACTTGACCGTTTATCATGTGGTGATAAAGATATTAGACGTTGTTTAGAAGAAGTCGCAGGGGCTTGTTTCTACAGATCAGCAACAATAGGCGGCGGCAAATGTGCCGTTTTACTGGGAAATAAGGCAAACGGTAAGAGTACATACCTGCATATGTTAGAAAGTATGATTGGTGATAGTAATTACACTTCACTTGACATAGCAGAATTAAAACGGCGATTCAATACCGTGATGTTATTCGGAAAATTAGCCAATTTTGGTGATGATATATCAAGTGATTATATAGCAGATACTTCTGTAATCAAAAAAATGGCAACAGGGGAATCAGTGAAAGTGGAGAAAAAAGGACAAGACCCCTTTATTTTTACACCGTATGCAACGCACATTTTTAGTGCTAACGATATGCCAAGGATGAAAGACCCAACGGGGGCGGTGCAGCGGAGATTACTCATAATTCCACTGAATGGCACATTTACAAAGGATTCGCCGGGGTATGACCCTAATATCAAAGATAAACTTAGTCAGCCGGAGTGTATGGAGTATTTTATACAGTGCGCCTTAGATGGTCTTGCGGATTTATTGAAAAATAAGTCGTTTCACACTCCTGCACAGGTACAACAAGAACTTGCAGAATATGAAGTTCAAAATAACCCGGTACTTTCTTTTATTCAGGAAGTAGGAAAAAAAGAAATAATTAACGAACCCACGAATGATGTTTTTAGACGGTATCAGGTTTTTTGTAATGATAACGGTTTCAAGGCAAGTTCTAAAATAACATTTTCTAAAAGTATTAACAGCCATCTTGGAACAAAAACCAAACAAACCAAGGTAAATGGTAAAAATATTAAAATTTATGTGGCAGGGTAGCGGTATAGTAGCACTTGGTATCAGTTAAAAGTAGCGGTTAAAAGCCGTATAAATAAAAGGTAGTAGCGGTTGGTAGCGGTTATGTACGATTCTTTTTATATTTTACTAAAGTAAAATAAATATATATATATTATAAGAATAAAATAAAAGAGGATGTGCTACCGCTACCCGTTACCCCAACCGCTACCCGATAGGAGAATATCAGAATGAAAAAAGAAATAGTAAGCAGTCCATTTGATGCAATCGTGACACATAAGTATTTGGAGAGAAAAGGCAAGCCGTTCTTTCTTCTTACGAATATTCAGAAATTAGATCAGTTAGATTGTTTCATGCTCTTGTTGGATATGGGGGAAAGATTGTGTACTTATGACGATGATAAGTATCAAAGATTATTACCAGTCTTTACGGAAATGTATGCAATGATTGGAGACGCAGAAGCAGAAGTAAAATTTATTAATGAGCAAAGGAAGAAGGTTCATCATGGCAAAGCTAACAGATAAGCAGCAGCGGTTTGTAGATGAATATTTGATTGACCTGAACGCAACACAGGCGGCTATCAGGGCAGGTTATTCAGTGAGAACGGCAAATGAACAAGGAACACAGAACTTAGCAAAACTTAGTATTCAAGATGCCATATCAAAGAAAATGGCGAACCGCTCAAAACGTACAGGAGTAAATCAGGATAGAGTTGTACTTGAGCTTGCTAAGATTGCTTTCGTAAATATCAGTGATTTGGTTGATACGGATACCGCTACCATCTTGCCGACTGCAAGAAAAGAGGATTTGGCTTGTATTGAATCCGTAAAATATAAGCAGATGCCTACCAAGTCAGGTGATATGGGAGTAGAAAGAGAGGTCAAGATTGCATCTAAACTCAAAGCACTTGAACTACTCGGTAAACATTTAGGAATGTGGTCTGATAAGTTTAATGTGACTGTAGAGAAGTCAGAAAAACTTGACGATATTATCAGTCAGCTAGGTGGTGAGGGACTTGAAGAGTAGTTCATAGCAGACACATGACGGCATTTTATGACAGTAGGTAGGGAAATTATTACAGACACGAAAACAACCGTCATATGAGCATTATATGAGCTTACAGGCGGTTATTTGATACATAGAAAAGGAGTATAAGGATATGTCAGAAGAGTTACATGAGAGATTACTTCCAGCAATTAAGAACCGGAAGGACGTAGACAGTAAACGAGTTAGTGTGTGGGGACTTTTTCAGGTGAGCAATATGGAAACATGGTATAACGTGTGCTGCTCTCGTATTATTGACGAAGCCAACGAAAAAGCATTTGACACAGGGGAAATAGAAGGCAGTATGTCAGATACATGGGATTATCAAATGCAATTAACTTCTAACGGTTTGTTAGAGTGTAAAGAAATATTATTGGGGTATATCCCGGAGAATGTACTTGAATTTGCTTTTGAGATAGCTTGTATAGATGAACAACTTACATCACAGGTTAATTATTTGGCGCAAACGCTGCGGAATACCAAAACGAGGGAACTTAT
This sequence comes from uncultured Clostridia bacterium, assembly GCA_934457145.1. Classification (GTDB taxonomy): domain Bacteria; phylum Bacillota; class Clostridia; order UBA1381; family UMGS1253; genus CAKSHP01. The sequence continues at coordinate 2,625 of CAKSHP010000061.1, forward strand.
CAAGTATATATTTAAAGCGGCTATATGGCACAAAGAAACGTGTCATAATGAGTATTTCGAAGATGTACGGCATTATTATATCTTAGAGCTTTTCTACCGCTCCCACCTTTGGCAAGCTGTAAGGAAATTGCATGGAGCGGTTGCAGATGGCTATCAAAGAATCAAATACAGAAGAATAATTTCAGAGCTTGCCAAAGTAGGAACGGCACAGCAAGAATAAATAAGAGCTTTCTTCCAGAATAGGAGCATAGACCAGATAAAACGGGTTTATGCTCTTTTCTTATAGTCAAAAAATAATAGCTGTATTTGGACTTCTTAAAGTATGAAATAGCTTGATTTTACCACTATTATTATCAATACTGTTAAGTTTTGATAAAGGTAGTTGAATGACTATTTTTAGAGCTATAATCATTATCAAAACTTATTATCAAAAGTGAGCATGGTTTTGATAATGATAAAGGTACTTTTGATAAAGATTAAGCACCGTACTTGAAAGTACACCGCTCCAAAATCCTCTTACAGCTTAGAACATATATAAGTAGTTCCGTATCTAAATAGTAGGATTGCTGTAAAATTTAGGAGTGAATGAGAATAAAAGGAGTGATTGTAAAATAAGTCGTATTATTAAGCTGTGATAAGGGGGGAATCTCACTCCCTGCACTGTTCTGATATGACACCTTTTGGGGTGTCTATTATTATGTACAACCGTACCAGATGTACACTTGTTACGAGGGGGAACAGCTCCACATTTGCCGCCATATCAGAAGTACTAAAAAGGTACTAAAAAAATATACAGACAATAAAAACGGCTTATTTTTTGCGAAAATCGTAGAATATATACACGGAAAATAGCTGTTTCTTCCTTATATAAATAGGTGTGTAGAATATCAACAACTAATTGAAATATCACATACATATTTGTTGTATATTTTATAGAAATAGAAAGAAGGTTTTACTTCGGTAAGACCTTCTTTTTTTTGTTTACTTGTGTTATGATATTAAATAGTCTGCAA
>CAKSHP010000062.1 GCA_934457145.1 uncultured Clostridia bacterium
CGAGCCAAAAATCCTGCTAATGGACAAGGCGGTCGTTACCCTGTTAATTCGTTCATTTTTCAATAATGGAGGATTATTCGCAAACTACACCTATACCATTTCCTGTTATATAATTGCAGTACAGGAGGTGGTTGCTTTGAAAGAACAGAAATATCACGTTTACGTTTACAATGCCGAAAATATAATAAAAATGCCCGGTTGATGTTTTTTTAAAATTAATTTCAACCGGGCATTGATTTTGTAAATGTACCTATGATATAATAAATGCATAAAGTCTTGCAAAAGCAAGCCTTTGCGGCGGAGCCGCCTGCGCTTTGCGCAGATGCATAATTGAATTACTTCATAAAAATGCCCTTGTGAGCAAGCATTTTTATTCATGATATAATAAATGCATAAAGTCTTGCATGGGCAAGATACTGAAAGCAATGGTTAGTGTTATTTGTAAAAAGTAAACCGAATATGAAAAGAAAGCGGTGATTGATATAAACGCGCTCTACCAAAAATATCTCGCAGGCGACGAGAAGGCGCTTGAAGAGCTTATGGAAATATACGGTGACAGACTGACTCTTTATATAAACGGGTATGTTAAAAATATTTGCGATGCGGAGGATTTAATGATAGATGTTTTTGCATATCTTGTTGACAGACGTCCAAGCGTTAAAGACAATTTTAACGGCTACGTACATAAAGCGGCAAGAAATCATGCACTGATGTTTTTAAGGAAAAAGAAAAGACATCTGCTTTTTTTAAATAAGGAATTTGAGTTTAGCATAGAAAATACTTTTGAAGAAGACGTTTTGACAAAAGAGAGAAACGAAGGTTTATATAAATGCTTAAAAAATCTTCCGGCGGCGCAAAAAGAGGCGTTGTATCTTGTGTATATAGAAAAAATGAGTTACAAAGACGCAGCTCAGGTTTTAAACAAAACCAAAAAGCAGGTTGATAAGCTTTTGCAGTCAGGCAAGAAAAACATTAAGCCTTTGCTTGAAACGGAGGGGATTAAAAGTGCGTCAGACAAGTGAGCGAATGGAGCTTTTAAAGAAAAAAACCGCGAAAATAAAAGAAAAGCGAGATGCAAAAAAATATAGGGCAAAGGTAGCGCTTTGCGGCTTGCTGTCTTTGGTTTTGATTGCGGTAATATCGGTTCTGGCATGCCGCATGGAATTTGCCGAATTTGCCAAAATCCCCGCGGAGGGCACGGCGAGTATTTTGGCAAACAAATATTTTTTTAGTTACGTCGCTGTTGGAATTTTGGCGTTTTTATTGGGAGTTTGTGTAACACTGCTGTGCGATATGATGCACAAAAAAAGAATTGAGGAGCGCGGCGATGATGGAGCTGATAGATAATTGCATACAGCTTTTCTTTGTTTTTATCTGCGGCGGTTATTCCTGTTTTCGGGCAGTAACAAAGAAAAATTATAACTGGCTTTTAATTATGCTGTTTTATTTGAGTTTCGGGATAGGACTTGCATACTGGGTTTTGTATCTTGTTTTGTTCGGCACAACGCCTATGGTGTTTTTTGTTTCGGAATTAAGCTGGACGGCATCTTATATTTTCCTTACAATACGTATTGCGTCAGGCGATGACAAACAAACTCGAAAAGTTAAAACAAAACCGATTTTTTTGGTTTGCCCGGCGTTTTCGCTTGTTATGTGCGTTATCTTTTGTTTGAGAGGAAGCTATATAGAAAACGTGTTAATGGCATCGGCGCTGGCGGCGTGCGGATTTTTTGCGGTGCGGGGGATATATTTTGCAAAACAAAAAAACAGCGCGGGAAAACCGTGGGTTTTTTATGCGGCTTTGTTTTTTTATGCGGCGGAATATATTTTGTGGATTTCGTCTTATTTTTTAACTGACGCCTTATTAAATCCGTATTTTCTGACAGACACGCTGGTGCTTAATTTAGCCCTTATTATGATAGCTTTTGCACAGAGCAGGGAGGATAAAATATGTCATACAACATAGAAAATATATTTATCTGCCTTGCCGCGCCGTTTTTGCTTGCAGCTGTCGGCACAAAAGGCGACAATCAAAAAAATTACATATTTATTGTGTTAGGGTTTGCCTGCTGTATTATATCGGCATATTTAAACACTTTTTTTTCGGTGCTTTACAGGGCGGAAAGTTTTGCAACGGTGGTGGAAATAACGCCTGTTGTTGAAGAAACGGTAAAGCTTTTGCCGCTTCTGTTTTGCATAATAGTTTTCGAAGTTAAAGCAAAAGACGGCGCCGATATTATTTTTAATATTGCAATCGGATTTGCCACATTTGAAAACATATGCTATCTTTTAGAACACGGAACCGGTAATTTGCTTCACATGGTTATACGCGGCTTTTCTACAGGAGCTATGCACATTACCTGTGCGTTTGTGATAGGTTACGGATTAAAAATTTTCAAACAGTCCGCAGCGCTGAAAGCGGCGGGAATTTTTGGACTTTTGTGCGTTACAATAACTTTTCATGCAATTTTTAATATGCTCATGAAGGCCGAGGGTGTGCCGAGATATTTGGGATATGCGGTGCCGATTGGGTTTGCTGTTATTACGCTTTTAGTAAAAAGAAGGTTTAAAAAACTTAGGGTTTAAATTAAAATTTCGGGTGCTGTTTAAAAAGTCAACTGACTTTTTAAACAGCACTTTTTTGCGCCCGAAAAAATTTTTTGTTTTTTTGGGGGGAGATTTTTTGTTTCATGCACCTATATAAACAGAGAAGCAAAAAAGGAGGTGGTGAAATTGAGGGACAATGCAGAAAAAATGAGATGCGTTATGTTAAAGGCGTCTGTGCTTAAAAAGAAACGCGAAAAACGAAAAGAGATTTTTTACAAAGCTGCAAGCGGAGTTTTTTTGTGCCTTTTGATATGCTGTATATCTGTTTTTCAGCTGCCTTATCAAAGTGCGGGAGTGGCGCAGTACTGCGGAGCGATTGTGCTTGTCGGAGGAATAGGCGGTTATGTGCTTACGGCAGTTTTAACATTTGTTTTTGCAAGCATTATCACGGTCGTTTGCATAAAAACCAAAAATAGGGGGAAAACGAAATGAAAAGAAAAATTTTATCGCTTATATTGTCATTTTGTATGATAGTTTGTGTGTTTCCGCTGCAATCATTTGCGGAGGTGCAAAACAGTGAAAACGTAACTCAAACGCTTTCTTTTAATAACGCTAATAACGGCAAAACACTTGTTTTGCGCAATGACTACATAAGCTTTTACTTTTATGATTTGTATTATCAAACATACCTGGCAACTGTTCCGACGGCAATTGCAAAAGACACAGGCGATCCTTTCACACAGGATCTTCAAGCCGCCGGCTGCGAATTTAATGTTTATACCGGCGGAGGAAATAAGAAGACAACCTATCCGTCTGTCACACTGCAAAAGGCG
>CAKSHP010000063.1 GCA_934457145.1 uncultured Clostridia bacterium
TCTGTAAAACATTTTGATTCTGTATTTAAGAAATATTATGGGATGACACCCAATGCATATCGGAGCAGCATAGCAAAACGTCCTTGATCGCGTAAAGAATTACCTCTTTCCAATGACAGTGCATGAAGCGGACCCGCAGAAGCGCCAACTTAAGATTGAGATATTCCTTGTATACAACCGTTGGAAACCATAGACTGCGTACTGAAGTTAATTTAATTTTCAAACAGTTCGGCATTCTTTGACCCTATCAGCGACTTCAAATCTACCACCGCAACCGTATCCAAATGCCGCAACTCCTCTACATAGTTACAGGCTCTACCAGCAGAGAACAGGTAGTAGATATTATCATAAAACGGACGAGCTGAAGCAGTCGCCGCCTCTATCTCCTGGAACGCCGCTTTCGGGAATCTTTCCCGAACATTGTCCCAGATTTTCACATAGATTGTGTGGTCCTTCGTCTCCTGCACATAATCAAAACGTACACCGTTCACCACTACATCCCGTTGCTTCGGATCATCGAATTTGAGAAATCCATCCCAATAGCAGCTGTGATAATTTTTCTCCATCCAGTTCCAGCAGACCTTTTTGAAGTATTCCGCAACAACCGTTTTATCAATTTCATCCGCAAGCTGCTGTAGGACTTCTCCCTCCTGCGCTCTAAGATAGCGACCTTGAGACGGAAACACATACCGGAACCACGTTTTCCAATAGCCGCCTTTGGGGTAATAGTGTGTGCGGATATGTCCGGCAGTATCTTTCCTTTGTTCCGTTTCCAAAAGCCCAGCTTTATCCAGTGCTTTCAAATATTTATCACATTTGTTCTGCGGGAAGCCCGAAAATTCTGACAGCTGACTGATGCGATTATGCCCTGTTGCCATGCCATAAAGCAGAATGTTGTATGTTTCTGGTGTCCGGAAACTTCTGCGCAGCTCTGATTCTGCGTAACGGAAATACGCAGAGTCATGCACAAAGAGCGACGGAAGATTTTCCGCAAAGCTCTTTTGAAAGTCGAACAGCCGCACCAGCTCTGGGATACCGTCTGTGATTGCAATTGTCCGAAGCGCATCCAGTGGCTCCAGCGCCTTATTTTCAGCCAGCAGCATAGGCACTGTGATTGCCTTCATTTGTATTATATCAGAGGGAAACGTCAGCTCCATCTGCGTCCGAACAATCAGCACAACATACGCTTTCCCGGCCAGGGCCGGAAGTGAATTTATAAAATCTTTCTTATCGTTTTTATCGTCCATGTCATCGAAAAAGATGACTGGGCGATTTTTTGTTTCTCCGATCTTTGCGAAGAAGTCTTTCCACAGCTTGTCCCCAGGAAGGAAGATCCGCGGAGCAAACGCAGCGTCCAGGTTTCGGAAAGAAAAGTATTCCCCGCCAAATGCTTCCAGATAGCTTTTAGCGAGGGTCGTCTTGCCCATTCCGCTTTTGCCGCAAAGCTGTGTAATCCACGGTGTGGATTTACTCGCCCAATAGCTGCGTGCCTGGGCATAGAGTTGGGCTCTGTATGATCTGATTCGTTCCATATTTTATCACTCATATCATAAGTTGATTATTTCCTATGATTATAGCAAATTAGCCTGCATTTCTCAATACGCAGGATAAATATTTTTTCTGTTTCTATCAGCGTTTAATTCATAAAGTCATGTTTTCCTGAACTTTTTCACGTAATTTCGACATTGACGCTCTCGCATTCCAGCACCGTGTTTATAAATAGATCCGACTCGAGGCTTAGTAAGTGAGGGGACAAAATGAGGCCTCGTGTACAGATCGTATTGATTTGTACGTCCCTTCATGGACCTTGACAGCTGAATACCCGCCGGAAAATGAGATACGATTTTGCGATGACAGGAGCGAAACGACGCCGCGGAGACACCGGGGCAGGAACAGCATTGGAATAGGGCGGCAACAATAATAAACAATTATGGAGGATAATATATGAACGTATTTGAGACAATCAAGGCAGCTGTTCCCATGCGGAAAGCTGCAGAACACTACGGGCTGCGGGTTCTGCCCAACGGCATGGCCTGTTGCCCATTCCATGAGGACCATCACCCAAGTCTGAAACTGAACGAGGATTATTTCTTCTGTTTCGGCTGCGGTGCCCACGGAGATGTCATTGACTTTACCGCAAAGCTGTGGGGTCTATCCGCACAGAAAGCTGTAGAAAAACTGAGCGGTGATTTTGAAATTGGAACAGAACAAGTGCCAAGTCCATTCCATACCTCCCCGGAAGTTGCTCCCAATCTGGAACGGCTCTGTATCCGTGTTCTCAAGGAGTATCTTCGACTGCTGCGAATCTGGCGGCTGCGGTATGCGCCTGTCACACTCGGCTGCGACCCGGATGATCGGTTTGTGGAGAGTTTGCAGATGGAGCCAGTTATCAATTTCTTTCTGGATTCTCTGATTGCCGGTGATTCGGCACTGCGGGAACGGGTGCTGCAGGTATTTCGGAAAGACGGCACAATTTATGAGCTGCGTGATTATGTGGAGAGAAAAAGCAAGGAGGGCATCTGCCATTACCAGGAAGAAAAAATTGCCTGATTGGGAACGGCCCGTTTGGTTTGACGGGACCAGCATCAATGAAGCTCTGTTCTGCGAGGAGTTTTTGCGGGAGCATCAAATTCTCTTTGCCAACAGAGCCTTTTTCACGCCGGATGGTCGGCTGACGGATGATTTGCCTCTCCGGGGCGAAATCTACGAAAAGCTGAAATGCTGCGCCGTGAACAACATTCCACGGAAGATCAATAACATTCTGGAAGTATTGAAATTGGAGGCACAGGTGGTGGATTTTCCCCCGCAGGCTGACCGCATTCATCTTGCGAATGGAACCCTGTTTTTGGATGGCAGATTCACAGAGGGTCGGCCGCAGATTGTCCGTAACCGGTTGCCCGTCGTCTACCGCCCAGATGCCCCGGAGCCTAACCGGTGGCTCCGATTCCTGGATGATCTGCTGTACCCGGAGGATATTCCAACGCTTCAGGAGTTCATTGGCTACTGCCTGATCCCAAGCAACAAGGGCCAGCGGATGATGGTTATTAAGGGCAACGGCGGCGAGGGCAAAACTCAGATTGGCACCACCCTGGAAAGCATCTTCGGAACAAACATGAAAGACGGCAGCATTGGGAAAATATCCGAGAACCGTTTTGCACGTGCCGACCTGGAACACATTCTTTTGTGCGTGGACGATGATATGAAAATGGAGGCTTTGAAGCAGACCAATTATATCAAGTCCATTGTCACGGCACAGGGGAAAATGGATTTGGAGCGGAAAGGAACCCAGAG
>CAKSHP010000064.1 GCA_934457145.1 uncultured Clostridia bacterium
TCCGTGTCCGCAGCAATAGCTGTTTACGGCTGCAAGCACGTGCCGCTTCGTGCTTGGAAGCAATCCTTACATAATCCCGAAACTGATGAATCCGCTTGACATCCACCCGGTTAAAGTATCCCAGGCAAACGGGGCCATACTGGTCTGTGGTTTTGGTGCCCTGAGGTACTCCCACAAATGGTTTCTGGGCCGTCTGGCATCCGATGGTATACTTCTGAAAGCAGATAATTGCGCCGTTGCTTGTCATGTCCGATCCCCTCTATCTCTCGTACTAACCTGCGATACAAATGGATATCCGCATGAAAAGCAGCCATTTGAAGGATGTCTGCATTTCGTTGGATATCAGTATCAGTTCGCATCTGAAAAAACATACGCCCCAATCGCTAAGCAATCGGGGCGGTTTTGCGTGGCTTAATAGGCATCGCGCTCGGGATTCGTGACTGCCCGAGAAGGCGGGCGAACACCGCGCACCTCATATGCCTGCCTAGGATCCTGAGGATCATAGAACGACTTTATCTCGTTCGGGCCATAGTAATTCTGTGGTAGTTCCAATCTGATATCTATTGGCTCCCATAACTCAGGACGCCATGTCTTGGCCATATCAATCCCTCAAATCATATTGAAAATAAATTACATTACATTATACTCAAAAAACTGATTTTGTCAATAAGAAATATATTCATCTTTTGCGTATAATGTCTATGGAAACGATTGAATTTGCAGGATTCCCTTCCGATACCCCGAAATACCGGCAGGATATTACCGGCAAAACCTAACAAGGGGCAAAAAACGCCCATAGCAATCAGATATATTGCTTCAGACTTGCCAAAGGTCGCTTCCGGCGATAGAAAGTTGTGGTTTTTTTGGTTCTCATCATTTGATAGTTTAAATATTATAGCACAGATTGCGTTCTTTTACAATCGCGCACTTTATATAAATAATACGTTTCATCCTTGCTATATTTGCACAATTCTAGTCTTTCTGTGCATATTGCAATTTACAACACACAGATCTTGGGCTGCGATTGGACAGGAGAGAGGAAGCGGAGGCAGCGCCAATGATTTCCTACCCCTCGGCAGCAGGCACACATGCGGTCTCGGTTTCATTGACTGCCCTCTCTGGAAACACCCCCGTTTCGATACCCCGGGCAATGATGCCTGCGTTAAAAACCAGAAAGGTATCCCGTTCCCAGAACGCAGTCTTTCCTCGATATTTTTCGGGATGGCTGGTCTCCAGGTGCGCCCAAATGTTGTTCAGCTCATCCTTGCTTTCCACCAGGCAGGGTGTCAGCTTTCCCAGCGTATCAACGTGCCTGCCGCCAATTTTGTTGAAGTAGGCATCCATCAAGTCGGCATTCGCTTTGCACATTCCTTCACTGCAAACATAGGCCATCCATCGCCTGTGCTCCGCATCAATGAACGCTTCCCGTCCTTCCACGGTGTACCTGGAGAGTCGCTCTGCGTAGTCTTCCCCTGAATCTCCTGAGCAGACGGAAGCTACATGATACTCCGCGTGGACAGCGCAGCCTATGGAGGAGCGGCGCTCATATTCGCTCCATTTCATGGGACTGTCGGCGGGTATGCCATTGAGCTGGCGGTGAATCCAGCGGGCTGCGTTCCAGAGATTCTCCGGCATCAAAACATCGTGGGTAAAGGAGTGTTCAGGTCCACCAAAAGCAAAGAGCGGATGATCCCAACCAGTTTCTGTATGCCAAAGCTGTCTGGTATAGTCCTGCTTGATGGCATCCTCAACATGCACACAGATCTGGGGGGACATATCCCGCTGGCCTTTTGGGTGTGACAGCGCCTCCCAGTGTCGTGTACGATAGAATCGTTTGAGCCGGAAGGAAATACGGATGTCTAGCTCATCATCTCCCAACGCCACCACAATGTAATGAAAGTTTTTATCCCGAAGCAGTTCCTCCAGTTTTTGGGTATTCACATCAAATTCCCGGGACTGAATGCTTATCTGGCTTTCCAGTTCCGGGCACTGGGATAAGAATGCGTGCAGCCTGGAATCTATCTGCTGATCGCAGAGAGTAAACGCGGTAGTACAGCGATAGAGTATTCCCTGAGAACAGGCGGCTCTGAAAAAGGCCTGACCGACCCGACCAAAGCCAAGTACCAGCACATTTAGTTTTTCATCGGAAACAAATTTGTGAAGGGGCTGTTTCCTGAGAAGGTCGTAGCTAATCGAACGGTAACGATCCAGCAGCCGAAGCTCTGTGTGGGCAAATACAGGCAGCCTCCGTCCATTTTCATACATCATGTCCCGCAAATAATCAATCAGCATGGGGGCGGATTCTGTTTCGGCAAGCAAATACAATTCCTGCTGGAATCCCGTTTTATCTACTTTCCGTCTAGGTGTAAACAAACGCGCCTGGTTCACGTTTTCTAAAAAGGCACGCATCCGGTTGAAATTTTCGTCCGAATGGTCTGACAGGAAGAAGAATCGCATTCTGTGACGCCTTCGCCAGGGATAAAGCAGGAAGCGGCGTTCATCCCGGGGATAGAGAAAGTAGTTGATATCCTGCAATTCTGACAGCAGCTCCGGATCCGAGTCTCCTCGCTGTGTCCGCAGGAAAATGCACAGACTCTCACCCGTGCTGAGATTTTTTGCCAGATGGACGCTATTAAAATCCAGCGCGGAGAAAAGATACCAGACCTTTGCGCCCCATGGAACATGATGGGGCAAATAATTCCACAGCAGTCCCAGGGTTGCGGCAGCCGTCAGCAGAGGAACCGCACAGGAAAGAACCAAAGGAAGCGCCGGGATAGACTGAATTATTGGCACGCGGCACGCATTAACTCGGAATGCTTCACTGTCTCCACCCAGAATATCAAAAGCGGCATGGATGCCCTCAAATAACCATAAATCCCCCGGCTCAGGATCTAGATAGGCACCATACCAGCTCAGCAGAAGGACAAGTACCATGCACCCAGACAGAAGAAACAGAATGATACGTTCCGGCTTATGAACTTTTCGCAACAGTGGGCGGGGAGCTTCATTCCACAACCTCTTGCCGATGCAGCACAGGATCACAAGGGCTCCCAACTTAAAAAGAAAAAACATAACTGGAGAAAGCACCTTCCAGCAGGAGGAAACAATACAGAGTAACTTTTCGAAAATCAGATTCATCGGATATACCTGCCGTTCATTTCTGTATGGAAATAGTGTACCATAGCGTGAAAGGAATTTCAACAGGATTCCTATAG
>CAKSHP010000065.1 GCA_934457145.1 uncultured Clostridia bacterium
ACTGGTAAACAAGATAGTATTACAACTAATGTACTTGATGACTGAGTTATCATTAATAGCAATAATGATAACCCAGCACCAACACTAAACATTATTAAGTCTACTGGTCTAAATATATTAAATATTAATGTACCTCTTTTAGCGTTAGCAGGTACTAAATATCCATTCATTATGTATCACACTCCCTAAAATTATTCGCCTACATCATCACCATTAGAATATTCTCTTTCAGCAAATGCACTATGTGATGCCAATTCACTTTCATGCAAATTATTATGTGGTGATCTAGCATCTTCTCTTCTTTGTTTATCTTTTCTTCTTTCTTCATCAGTAAAAGTAGGAGGATTTTTTTCTTCATTTGCTTTTTTCAAGTTTTCAATGCTCTTAAGTATTTCTTCTTTACTTCTACCAGAACTGCTATCAAATTGCATATCATGATAATAATTATATGCATCTTCTCTTCTAGCATCCTTTGTATATATCTTTCTTATGTTTTCATGATCTTGCTTAGCAGCTTCTAAACGACCATTTGCAGCCTTAGCATTACCAATGGCACTCTTGTATTCTTCACTTTCAACAGTTATTTCACCTCTAGCAAGTTTTGCTTGTACATCAGCTAATTCTGCATCATACCTCTTTGTTAATTTTTTAGCGTCAGCAACTTTTTGCCATGATTCAGCATATGCTGAATTTTGAAATACACCTGCTCTCAATTTACCATTTTCGTCCTTAATTTCATGATCAGGAAACATATTATAATATTCTTCTCCTTCACGATATAATTGATCTCTCTCCATTCTAGCAACTGCTCCCGCTCTTTCATTTTTAATTGCTTCAGCACGTCCAGGAGTCAATTTATCAATTTTTTCTTGTAATTTGGTTCTAGGTTTAGGTAATCCATATTTTTTTCTATCAATTGCTCCAATACCGGCTGTTGCGATAGATTTTCCTAGTTTTAATCCCCAACCAATAGGAGTAGCTTTATATGCCATTTTCATAGTATCTTTAAATGCCTTGCCACTTAAATCAAAACTAAATCCTGCTGCACCACCAAGAGATGGAAATATTTCTTTTAATAAATTAGGAACTTTTTTAACAAACATTAATGTTGCAATTATCATAACACAAGTGACATATACATTATAAATTGTTCCTTCTTCATATATTGCTTTTATACCAATATCAGATGTTAAAACATTAATAATAAATACAGCAAAATATACTATTGCAATTCTTAAGAAAAAGTCTAAAAATGTTGTAACACATTGTGTTGCCCATTTTTTTAAATTATCTTCACCTTTAGGTGTTATATACATTATAATTGGTATCGGAGCAACAACTTGAAGATATGCTAATTGTATAGTTCTAATTCCAACTTGAAATGTAAACATAAAACCTAAATATAAACAAATAATTCCAGTTATAGCTGCTGCCAACCCATCACCGTCGAATTGTACAATATAGTTTTCTTCAGTATCTTTATTTTTTTTAACAATTTCTTCTATAGAATCATTATTTGTTTCGTATTTAGCTTTGCTAGTTAAACAAATATTGGCACCAGTGCTAGACAAGCCATCTACTCTTATTTGATTTCTTAATACTTCATTATTTTCTCCTAATAATTCTTTACATAAATTATAAACAGTAGTATCGCCACTAGTTGGAGCCTCAGGATTAATTCTGTAAAAAGTAGTAAATATTGTAGCACTCAAGTTAGAGCCAAATTCATCCATTGCAGTTCCCTGCTCACTGCTTATAAATTCTTTTCCTAAAATAACTTTTTCTAATATTTGAGAATTTAAAACTTGATTCTGAATATCAAAAGCAGCTTTAAACAAATACCTTGTACTGCCAAGTAGAACAATTACTATAATAACTTTTTTAATAATTGCTTGAGCACCCTTATTTTTATCTGTCATCATATTTGGATCAACAATATATTGTACAAAAGCAAAAGTTACTCTAAAAATCATAAATATTCCTATAATCAGACCAATATTTTTAAAAATAGGATCTAAAATATCATTATTTAATATATTCGCTTTTCCTAAATTATAAAAAACTTGAAAACAAAATGAAATTAAACTATAAACAAGTTCACACAAAGATAGCATCAATCCTCTAAGTGCATCCCTTGCAGTAGAAACTATACTTAATGTTTGCATTATTTCACCTCCTATTTTAAACAAGTATCAGGATTAATCCAATTCCATGCATCATTAGCAATATTTAGTAAAAGATTTACTAAAATAGGTGCTAAAAATACTAAAACTGCTGCTACAATCCTTTTTATAAATGTTTCTCTTCTTTTTTTCATATCATCTTCTTTAGAAGAAAATACAGCAGTTGCAAAATCAATTATACCAAAAACAATTAATAAAATGGGTACTATTATTCTTATCCATTTCATAAAGGTATTAATTAATTTTTGAGCAGACTCTCCAATTAATTGTTCACAGTTATTAAATTCTTTTCTATCATCATTTTTTTCTTCTTGTTTATTACCTTGTAACTGATATATTTTATCATCATATTTTTCATTTTCTAATTCAACCATACTACCATCCAACGTATAATATGCATTGGATAGACCACCTCCATGAGTTCCTCCACTTCTTATATCTCTATAATATATAAAACTAGGACATCCGCTTTCGCCGTTCTTTCTTTTATTATAAGAATTTAATAAACCCTTCAATTTTATTACAGGGCCAATTGTAGAAAGTTTATTAGTATTTTCAGGAACAGTAAACATTTTAAATACACTATTATTAAAATATATGTATACAATTTCTGGAGTTTTCCCTTCATCTACTGCCATTTGTTTATATTCACAGCTTGCTAACCAGTTTACTTTTTCACAAGTTTCTTTATCAGAACAATCAAAAACGCATTTTTTTTCTTTTTTAATATCTGAATTTAATTCCCATTCTCCATTAGGACATTGTCTTGATGGTTTTTCACCCCACGAAACTTCACCTAAAGACAAGCAAGTATAACATCCTGAATCATCAGCTTCTACTCTTCCCACATATAAAGCAAAACTAAATACAGTTATAATTAATAATAATACTTTCTTTTTCATAATTTTTCACTCCGTTCATTAGACATAAGAATTCACTATAATTAAATTATAGCATATAAAAATAAAAAAAGAAATCATTTTTTTATGATTTCTTATATATTTATACTTATTCTCTGATT
>CAKSHP010000066.1 GCA_934457145.1 uncultured Clostridia bacterium
GTCCTGCAACCAAATACATATACATCACAGCCCTTCATTTATTTTTGCAAACGCAAACAAGGTCGGGTAAATTAATTACCTGACCTGTCTGCATTATTATAAATTATGTAATATCAATCAAAAAGCGTGCTGATTGAAAGATCGGCATAAATTCTTTCGATAGCTTCTGCAAACACTGTTGCAACGCTTAATGTTTTAATCTTTTCTATGTGCTTGTCCTCCGGAAGAACAATAGTATCCAAAACCAAAAGTTCTTTAATGGGAGAATTCTCAATTCTTTCAATTGCCGGGCCCGACAGCACCGGGTGAGTGCAGCAGGCATAAATCTCTTTTGCGCCATGATCAATAAGCGCCTGAGCGCCATGCGTGATTGTGCCGGCTGTATCGATCATGTCATCAACCAAAACAACAGTCTTATCTTTTATATCGCCTATAATATTCATAACTTCGGACACGTTTGCTTTCGGACGTCTCTTATCAATTATCGCAATCGGTGCGTTTAATCTGTGTGCAAAATTTCTTGCACGCGTTACGCTTCCGAAATCAGGAGACACAACAACTAAATCTTCTTTGTCTTTGCCGAACATATCCGAATAATACGGAGCCAGAATCGGAACACCCAATAAATGATCAACAGGAATATTAAAAAATCCTTGAATTTGTGCCGCATGTAAATCCATTGTAAGAACTCTGTCGGCACCTGCAGTTGTTATCAAATCGGCAACAAGCTTTGCAGAGATCGGATCTCTTGCCTTTGCTTTACGATCCTGTCTTGCATATCCCATATAGGGAATAACCGCTGTAATGCGGCCTGCCGATGCACGTTTAAGCGCATCAATCATAATTAAAAGTTCCATTAAGTAATCGTTAACGGGTTCAGATGTTGACTGAACAACGAACACGTCCGATCCTCTGACGGTTTCGTTCAAATTAATTGATATTTCACCGTCGCTGAATTTTGAAACATTGGATTTACCGACCGGCACTTCCAAACGCGCTGCGATTTTAGCGGCTAATTTCTGATTTGAGTTTCCTGCAAAAATTTTAATATTCTTGCCATGTGTAATCATTTGTTTTTGTTCCTCCTGTCTTTCCAGTTAGTTTTTATAACTTGTCTGCTTCGTGCAATTGCAAGCGTATCCTGCGGAACTTCGTCGGTAATAGTTGAACCTGCGGCAATGTATGCACCATCGTTTACCGTTACCGGTGCCACAAGATTTGTATTGCAGCCGATAAATGCATTATCGCCGATACTGCAGCGGTATTTTTTTGCACCGTCATAATTAACGGTAACGCAGCCGCAGCCGAAGTTTACCTTTTTGCCAACGTCCGAATCGCCTACATATGTTAAATGAGATACCTTCGTACCCTCGTCCAAAACAGCATTTTTAATTTCAACAAAATCGCCTATCTTAACATTTTTACCTATTTTACTGTTAGGTCTTAAATAAGCAAAAGGCCCTATGTGAGCATTTTCCATCACTTCGCTGTCTGTTATAACAGAGCTTAAAATGTCAACTCCATCGGCAATTTTGGAATTTGTAATAATGGAGTTTGCGCCTATTTTAACATCGCTTCCGATAACCGTGTTGCCCTTAAGCGTTACGTTCGGCGCTATAACAGTATCCTGACCTATTTTCACGCCGCTTTCGATATATGTAACGGCAGGAGCAATAATTGTAACACCGTTTAGCATATGATATCTGTTTATTCTGTTTCTCATAACAGCCTGTGCTTCAAAAAGCTGAATACGATTATTCACGCCCAAAACATTGGTAAAACTGTCAATTTCATAAGCGCCGACGCGTCTGCCGGATTTTATTAAAACCTCAACGGAATGGATTATGTTATTCGGATCAAACTCGCCGCTTAAACTGTCGCGGTTATCCAATGCATAGCGCAATGCCGATGCATCGAACACATATATACTTGTATTAATCTCGCTTATTTCAAGCTCATACTGATTTGCAAAATCATGCTCAACAATGCCTGCCACATCGCCTGCATTGTTGCGGATTATTCTGCCGTATCCTTCCGGATTTTGAACAATTGCCGTAATAACGGTTGCGCTGTTGTTAAACTCCAGATGAAAATCAAGTGCTGCGGAAATATCTTCTTTTGTAATCAAAGGAATATCACACGGAAGAACAACAACAATTCCGTCGAAATCTTTAAATTCTTTAGCAGCACTTGCAACAGCGTCTGCGGTTCCGAGTGCCTCTTTTTGAGTGCAGTATACAAAATCCTCACCCATCGCATCTTTTACCGCAGAGGATTTATCATCTACCACAATCACGTTTTTCGTGCAGCCTATATCCGATAAACTGTCTGCAACATATGAAATCATAGGTTTTCCGCAAACATCTGAAATTGCTTTCGGATATTTTGACTTCATGTCTTTGCTTTCTCCGGCGGCTAAAATTACAGACATTATATTTTTCATAGCAATCTCCATAGCCTTTCTGCCTGCTGAATTTAAATATTTCGCACTATACCGCAGGCCGGTAATCTGTGCTTTAAGAATTAAAACACAACAAAATATCTGTTACATATTAATTCTCTCATGTTTTTTGTTGTTTTTCAAGAGTTATTTCATTTTTTCGGGAAATTTTTTAATTATTTTTATAAATTTCATTAAAAAGATTTCTCGCTTTGTCAATATCGCTTAAAATTTGAACTCTTAATTGTTCAGAATTCTCAAACTTTTTTTCATTTCTGAGTTTTTTTATAAAAAACAGTTCAAGCTTTTCATCATATAAATCGCCGTCAAAATCAAGAATATGACTTTCTATTGAAATTTCATTAAGATTAAACGTTGGACGCGTGCCTATATTTGTCACTGCCGCATAAGGTCTTTTATCAATCTTTACAAAACATGCATACACTCCGTTAGACGGCAAAACAAGATTTTTATCGGTATGAAAGTTTGCCGTCGGAATATTTAAAACATTTGTTCCAACCTTTCTTCCATGGTCTATTTTTGAATATATACTGTATTTTCTGCCTAAAAATTCAGCAGTTCTTTCAACTTCCCCGTTTGCCACGAGATTTCTTATATATGTTGAGCTTATTAAAATATTATCTTCTTTTACGGGCGAAATAATTTCTACGCCGAAACCGTATTTTTTGCCGAATTTTCTTAAATCTTCCGCATCTGCCGCCGCCTTATAAC
>CAKSHP010000067.1 GCA_934457145.1 uncultured Clostridia bacterium
GATAATAACACGATACGTGGAAAAAGTAAAGAGAAAATCCACATTTTGTGTTGACACGATATGTGGCGAATGATATACTTGGGGGCAGAAAGGAGGTGGAGCCTTGAATAGAGAGAAGGTAGCCGAGAAACTTATTAAGTTAAGAGGAAAGAGAAGTCAGGAAGAAGTTGCAACAGCTGTAGGAATCAGTACATCAGCATTGTCAATGTATGAGAATGGTGAGCGTATACCTCGTGATGAGATTAAGATTCGATTAGCGAGATATTACAATGAATCTGTAGAAAGTATATTTTTTTGAAAAAGAATGACACGAGATGTGGAGTTAAAAGTGGGGGAAAAGGGATAGAATCCTTAGCAAAATTTATCTGAGTTATTTTGTAGGAATCACAAAAAAATTCCTATGATGGTAGCTAAAAGAGTAAAGATTGAAACGATTAGAGTTGCAACAATGATTTTTCGAGAGAATTGTTCGGATTTACGATTTTCTTCAATCAGAAGTTGGAGTTGTTTATTTGTTTCAATTTGAACTGCTTTTATATCTTTTGCTAAATCACTGAATAATGAATCTTCATAATCTAGGCGTTCTTTTGATACTTCAGGAGGACGGGGCTTAAAATTAGCCACTGAAGCCGCTGAATGTGGGATGGGGTTATAGGAGCTATATTTAGATTGATAATTAGGCATTCCTTTTGTAATGAGCTTTGTTTTATTCATGTGATCGTTATTGTTCATTATATCACCATCCTTTCTTTCCACAGTTTACCACGGAAGAAAGGATCAAATCAAGAAATACAGGTGCCTAATGAAGCGGAAAGGAGGTAAGCGATGGGAACGATGGTAGCAGCTGTACTCGCAAGTATCGTGGTGAGTCTGATAGTTACTCGTTTGATGACAAATATATTTTTAAAGGAATTGGAAGGCATAGACGATGCATATAGGGAAGATTTGACGAAGGTGGTGATAGACGTTATTGAAAATAAAAAAGGCACCCAGTAAACACAGTAGACAGGAGGCGAGCAAATGAAAAAATGCTTAAAATGCGGACAAGTAAAAGGCATCAAAGACAGCCATAAATTTTGCCACAACTGCGACGGAAACGTATTCGAGGTCACAAGAAAAGAAGTCGTGATCGGAGACGTGAAAGGTGCCACCAGCACAAGGAGCCTTTCTGAAATCGTTCAGAAAAGTTTAGAAAATTTACGAGAGGCGGTTGAAGATGAGATGGATTATTATAACCGTTATTGGAATATCGGTCATGAGTTTGTTTGGGGTGTGGACAATCTTAAATGATTTAGATCCAAGATTTGTAGATGGCGATAGTGACAAATATTCCAGCAATAGCTGTGATAGCACTGATCGCACTCCAAAATGTACCGCTCTTGTAAAACGGGCGCTTTTTGTTGGTTTCATGTGTGGAGAAAGCCTGTTTCTTATTATCCTTTGTATTGTTGCGAGTATTATTTGCTGAACAGATATTGCCATTTTTATCAACAGTGGGCAGCATGCAAACTTTTTGATAACGCTTCTCCAGGCTTAAGGCCTTTTTAGAATTAAGTTGTGGTAAACGTTTTGCAGAGCTAATGTAAGGCTCAATTTGTGGAACTAATCGCAGCATAAGATCTTCGAGTGCAGCGCGGGTTAGTTCTGAACTTTCTAAATTAATAAATATAGAATAGGAGGTGATAAAAAGTGCTGCATGCAATCGGTACCTCTTTTCACATATAGAAATTGTTGCAGAGGTATAGTTGTCCGATACTGAAAAATAGTTTCGAAATTCTTCAAGATCATATTCTGAGGCAGTATTTATATACTTGAATGAGATTTTAAGGGCACGAAAAGTATCATAGTCAGTATTGTTTTGAAGAACATTTTCAAAGATATGAGCAATATCAATTAAGGCAGATTTGGTTAAAGGTGAAATTGGGGAGATGTTCGATGCATCGAAGTTATACTGGATTTCATTGTGCATATGAATACCGTCCTTTCATTTCTTATTTTATCACGGCGAGAAGGACGAGACAAGAAGGTGAGGTGTTAAATGAAACGCTTAACAAGATGGAGGGCTGTTGACGGAAAAGACGGCTATAAAAGCAGTGCAAGCAAGGAAGATCTGGTACAGGCTCTGGGAAAGTATGAAGATTCCGGATGCACTCCTCAGGAGGTGATGGATGTTTGCTTTTACTACGAATGGGAAAACGCAAAATCTTCTACTCCGGCAAGGAAGGGTTATTACTGGGTCACGACACAGCATGAGGGTATCAGGAATGTGATCCGTGCGTACTTCGACGGTGAGTGGCAGGTAAGCTGTCCGGACAGGGTAATAGCCTGGAAGCCTATGGAGAAGCAACCGGAACCATATGCGGGATAAAGAAAGGAGAGTCGTTATGGACAGGCAAAGTATAGAACGTCAGCTGATCAGCTACTGCGAGGGAGCACGGATGATTACTGCAGATGAGCTGAAAGGTTTCCTTCGCCCAGGCGGCAAGATTGGGAACCATACCATAGCTTACTATCTGCAGGGCGTTGGATTTGTTCGAACCGGAAAAGGTGGAGTTAAAAATTATTTTATTCCAGACGTAGCGAAGCGCCTGAATGAAATTGGAGAGTAGGTGAAAGAACATGAAACCTAAAACAGCGGTAATTACCATAATCATTTTCGGGATTCTGATCATTATTACTGCTTATTTGCAGCGGGGCGAGTTCGGGGTCGGGCCAGAATGGGCGCTGCCGGTGATTGCAGCGGCTATAGTACCGTTAAAGGAAGGAGGAAAGCGTAAATCATGAAAATCACAAAAGAAGAATTTATTACCCGGCTGAAGCTGGTGATCATGGCCGATGAGCGCTCCTGTGTGAAGGACATCACATACTGGAAACAGGATGAAAAGGAAATTGTCACCATTCACTATGTTGGTGGGGCAAAGGCTCTGATCAATGTGGCCTGCAACAGCAATGGGTGTAATGCACTGGAAATCATGCGGGAAATTTACGGATCCGGAGCTATCGGTAAAATCCGGGAAGAAGAATTACA
>CAKSHP010000068.1 GCA_934457145.1 uncultured Clostridia bacterium
AATCTATAACCTACTTTAATTGCATCTAATACCGCCTGTTTGCACTCCTCTTTAGATACTTGATAAACCCCAAAACCTAGCTTTGGCATTTTTACACCATTGTTTAGTGTTACATATTCCATTATAATTCTCTCCTATAATTTTAAAAAATTATCCCTTATAGTCCTACAGAATATATACTTTTTAGCCATCCATCTATTTTTGAACTTGGCATTTTCAACTTGTGCTCAGCGTAATTTTCGACAAATACAATATTCATTTCACTTAAAATCACGTTGACCACTGCAATTATTCTTTTAATCGCCGAAAACTTTATAAGTTCACGCTGTTTATTTTTCTGCACTTCATCATTAGAAATGTGAATTTAATAATAATCAAAAACTACTATCAAACCTTTTCTAAAGCTTTAAACTACTAGCCCAATCTTTCAGCTCTGCCTCAGAGACATCCTTTGAAAAGCGTTTTCCCTCTAATAATTCAGCACCAATGCAGGAAGGCTGTAACTCTTTGTTCGTATTGCCCATACCACTAATGCCAGAAGTGGCAAAAGGTATAATTTTCTTTCCTCTTAAATCATATTGTTCCAAAAATGTATTAACTATAGTAGGTGCAATATACCACCAAATAGGGAAACCAATGTAAACTACATCGTATTGTTCCATATTGTCTACTTTGTTCGCAATCGCTGGACGAATAGATTTATCTTTTTTCATTTCTATCGTACTACGGCTATTTTCGTTCGTCCAGTCGAGATCCTCTTTAGAATATGGTTTTTCCGGTATGATCTCATGCAAATCAGCATTCAAAACGGATGCCAATTTACTTGCAACCTTTTTAGTTACACCACTTGCACTGAAAAATGCTACTAACACTTTGCTCACTTATTTTTCCTCCTTATTTTAGTTTACAGTAAATCTCATCATCTACGGCTTCTAACCATTCATTTGAACCATTCTCTGCTGGTACTTCAATTGATAAATGTGAAAACCAGCTATCCGGCGCCGCACCGTGCCAATGTTTAACATTGGCAGGAATATTAATTATATCACCTGGATATAACTTCCTGGCTCCTTTTCCCCACTCCTGATAGTATCCTCGGCCTGCAACACAAACAAGAATTTGTTCGCCACCCTTTGAAGCTTTATGAATATGCCAATTATTGCGGCAACCCGGCTCAAAAGTCACATTGGCAATAAACACCTGTTTTTTTGAGATAGGTGCAAGATAACTTTGTCCCACAAAATATTTTGCAAATGCATCGTTTGGCTCACCTATAGGAAATATCATACTATTAGAATGGGCAACTTTAGCATCGTCTATGTCTGTTTTTTCATTCCATATCTCCTTTGCCATGCTAAACGCTGACCAAGCCTTAGGCCACCCTACATAAAAAGCTGCGTGTGTTATAATCTCTGCAATCTCATTTTTTGTTATGCCATTTGTCTTTGCACTCATCAAATGATATTTAAATGAATCATCTATAAGACCTTGGGACATAAGTGCAATAACTGTAACGAGCGAACGATCACGAAGTGATAGTTTGTCCTCTCTAGACCAAACTTCTCCGAAAAGTACATCGTCATTAAGCTCTGCAAATTTAGGAGCAAAATTTCCCAACTGACTTCTACCTGCTGTTTGTTTAATAGCCATCCATAAACTCCTTTCTATTTTTTACATTAATTTGACGTTTCTATTTATTATATATACTTTGATAATTAATATTATAAGACAATATAATTGTAAAAACAATTAGCTAAACAAAATAAAAAAAGGGATTATAACACAGTTTTTCGGCTGTCTTATAATCCTTTTTGTACTTAGAATTTGAATTCCATATGTTTGAACCATAAAGGTTTTCCGCATTCACTGCAAACAATCTTACTCGAAAATGGTCTGGTATTAATGTTATCCCGGCTATTACTGCTACTCCTCCACAGTCAATTTGCTTTAGAATTTCATTCACAAAATTACATTTTTATAAAACTTCCGACTAACTCTAAATTATATATTAATATAATGATATTTTAGTTCCTATATCACCATATATTAAATTCCTTATCTTTTTACCAAACTGTTCTAAAGCTCCTATATCCGTATTAATAAAAAAACAACATTTATGTATACATTCTTCTAAATTATTATAATCTATATCAACTCTTACGCTAACTTCAATTTTTAAATTTCCCTTTGAATTTTTAGGTTGAATTTTTAAAGAAAAATCATTTTCTGTTGTATTATTAAATGCATCTGAAAAAACAATATATACTTCTCGATTATTATTAAAATAATCGAGAAGCATATCTTCAGCCTTAATTAAATCAGCTGTGCAAATATCAAAAAAATCCTGTTTAACCCTAATATTATCTGTCTCAACTAAAAAACTTAAATACACAGTATCTTCTGCATCCGTCATCTTCTCAATAACAATATTATTCATAAATTACCTTCTACTTTCTAACATATGCTTTAAATTTAAAATCATCAAATTCTCCTGTAACTTTATTATATACAAAATGTATTACAGATTTCTGTCCATCTGTTCCTTCTACTACTCTTCTCATTTTTATCCATCCCTTATCAGTTGGCCATCTAGAATCACCCATTTTAATTTTCTCTTGTGGCACAGCATTCTTTAGAGGATCAGATTTTACTTCATGCATAGCCATTTGTTCAAACAAGTTAGCTGCTTCATGTCTTCCGTTGCTAGCTCCTATATCTGCAGTTTTAACAGGATTTCCGATTCCACTTGGCTCCTTAATTACATTTTTCATATTAGCCAATCGGTTCGCCTTAACCGCATTGCCAAGCCACTTGCAACCGCCGACTGTAAGGCCTTCTATTGGACCATTTATCGCGGCACTTTTTAATGCTTGTTCGTGTGTTTCTCCATTTGCTATGCAGTATATGTATTCTTCTATTGCCCCGGTTGTTGCTACTCCTACTCCTGTTGCTAACGGTTTAAGTGGACTTGCTGCCAGCGCTCCTTTTAATGAGCCTCCCAGGGTCTTTATGAGGATTTTTCT
>CAKSHP010000069.1 GCA_934457145.1 uncultured Clostridia bacterium
GAATATATATGCATGATAACCATCTGATACTGCATGATTAATTTGAAGTGAAATAGGCATAGTATACCTTTCGCCTATCTTAACATATTTTCCTGCTATGATTATGGGATTAAAAAGAGGTTTATCCTTACTAAGCGGAAAAAATTCAGATATTGCGTTGAAATGTAAAGTCGGCAACATTGAAATAGTGAAGACATTTTGTGGAACATAGGGATACTTTGATGTTACGAATTTTATTGTTTTTCTTGCAGATTCAACTTGTTCATGGTATTCAGTCAAAAATGCACTAAAACTCTGACAGGTATCAGCACAAGCGTTTGTCACAATCTGTTCAGCCTTGTGAAATACAGGAAACATAGGAATAATATGATTATATTCTATCAATTTTTTATCTTTAGTCTGAGCAAGCCTGAAATTCGGGGTTTCATTTACTGCTTTGCTTATCAACCATAGACTGACAGGAAAGAAAGTTATTTTATTTTTCTTAGAATACATTACAATTCCAGTAACATCTATGTCTACTGTTAAACTAAAGTATGTAGGCATTATTTTGGTAAAATAGTTATAAAGGTCACGTCTGGGCCATTCCTTTTTATTTATCTCCTTAATTTCAAGCTCCATTTCATTCACCGCTTTCTCTTAAAATTCTGTCAATAAGATTAGGAAGAACATCACTAGTTATATAAAAATGTTCGCCAGGGTATTCTGCATATTTCACTTGTTTGGAAGTGTATTTTTCCCAGTCACTTATATGTTCTTTGTTTATCATTTCATCATTATTTCCATGAACTTCTAATATAGGACAGTCCAGTTTTATAAAACTATTGTCACAGTAATTCTGGAATAATATGAAATCATGGAACAATACAGGTACAAATGTTTTGAGATAAATTTTATTGTTTGAAAAAGCTTCAGGTATGAAATGTAAATCAACAAATTTCTTTGCAGCTTCGTCCATATCCATATTTTCATCAATAGAAATTGAAAGTGGTACACAAGGCGGATTAGAACCCGATACAACAAGAAGTCGTGGAGTAATATTATACATTTCTTTTAAGGCAGCAGCAGTCTCATAGGCAATTGCACAGCCTTCACAGTGACCAAAAAGAATGATATCCTTTTCACTGAATACTTTTTTATTTTCAGTAGCAATCTGCCTGCCAAGAATTTTAAGGCTTTTAGGCATTTCTTCATTACGACGCTTTTCCCTCATAGGATAAGCTACGGGGAAAAGCTCTACATTATCCGGAAGAAATCTGAACCATTCCATATACACAGTTGCTCCAGCTCCTGCATATGGAAAGCATACTATTCTTATATTACTTTCTTCAGATGCTTTATATGCAGGAAACCATTTTCCGTAATTTTTTTTCATTTTCAGCCATTGCACTTTCTGAGCACAAGCTCTGCAAGCTGTTCGATAGTATTGTTTTCGTAGATATCTGTAAGTTCAAGGTCACAGGAATACTTATCATTGATATTTTCAATCATAAGTGTAGCGAGCATGGAGTTGCCTCCAATTTCAAAAAATGATTCATTTGTTTCGAGTTCTTCCTCACTCTCGAGGATTTCTGTCCAGATAGCCTTGATATCTTCTGTTAATGTTTCAATGTTCATAATTATTCTCCTTAATACAATTATTTCTGCTTTATAGCAGGCCATATGCTTTTATTAGAAAATGGATATACAGTTGCTGATATTCTATTATACTTTCTGCTACTGTACCATTTTTTCCAATCTATGTTTTTACCATTGAGATAGTCTTCTTTAAGCTTTTCTTTATCAGTTGCATCAGATACTTCATTAGTTGGTTTGCACTTCACTATGTTTATATCTTGTTTCAATGCATCTAACAGTTCTTCCTTGCTTTCAAAAGTGATAAAACAGCGGAACTTATAATCATCTCTTCCCAAATTCAGTGTATATATCATATCCCAGAACTTGTCGTCATCACATTTATTAATGTCTTCTGCAATATTTTCAAGATACACACGAACCTGAGCTTCTGATTTAGCACTGCATTTCAGGAATCTGTCGTGTGATGTAGCATTGGATAAATTTTTATTTTTATCAATATAGTTTTCAATAACAACATTGATATTCAGTTCATTTAAACCATAGCTACTCAAATCAACTATTCTCTTTTTATCCACAGGCATAGTGATTGCTTCTGAAACTGGCATGATATTCGCTTTATCGAGTTCAAGTTCCGGAGCAGCCTTTGTAAATCCTGAAATAGGATACACCATATTATGAGTAAATCCAGAAAGAACTTTCAAAAGACCTGTTACACCAGCTGCACAAGCTGTATGACCGAAATTAGATTTAACAGCTGACAGATATACTTTCTGAGGATTGCTTCTTTCACTGAAAGCTGATATGAAATTCTTTGCTTCTGATGCATCGCCCTGTTTTGTTGCTGAACCATGTGGTTCATATTCAGTTATATCGTTACAATTTACACCAGCCATTTTCCAAGCTATTTCACGTGCTTTAATCTGTGCTTCTGCATATGGTGCATATACTGTCTGTGATTTATCTGAATTGCTATACATACCATATCCAGTTATTACACCAAGAATATTATCTCCGTTTTTGATGGCATCTTCATACCTTTCAAGAAGAACAAATCCTGCACCTTCTGAATTATAGAATCCAGCAGCATTCACATCGAAAGGTATACAACGCTGGTCTGAACTAAGTCTCAGAGTAGATATCATCATATCTTTGCCCTCCTGTTCGTTCAGTGGAAGGCATATCTGTACTCCTCCGGCAATCATCATATCAGCTTGTCCCATGATTAAATGTCCACAAGCAGTCGCAACAGCAGTTATAGAAGATGAACAGGTCGAATCGAGTGTATATAAAGGGCCAGTAAGTTTAAGATAATGTGAAAGGTATCCGCCAGTCATGCCGGGCTTATTATTGAAAAAAGTCAACGCAGTGGACT
>CAKSHP010000070.1 GCA_934457145.1 uncultured Clostridia bacterium
AAAAACGCTTTTTATTAGCTTAGGCTAACAATATGCAAAAACTATCGCTCATCTGACCTATAACTTTACAGTTCTAAATCATGAGCGAAAATGGAATTTTCATATGTTAGGTAACGCTAATATATATTATACAACTATCGTTATACTTTGTCAAGAAAATTTAAAAAATATTTTTGTTATTTGTTACATTGATACTGCTATAAGTGCACTAAAATTATAAATTATAAATTTTGTACAAACAGAACAAATAAAATTTTTTTGAGCATATTTGTGTATTTTGTGTGCGGTATTCACATTACTTGTACAGTTGTTTATATCATTTATTTTGATGTGAGTTATGAAATATTGTCTTAACTATGCTTATTTCTGGCATTTATACAAAAAGATAATCTATAAATGATTCACTTATACAAGAGTTATATTTTTAATAATTAGTCTTGACAACTACTGCAATTAATGATATAATAAACAACGGTGAAAATTTAATTTTTTTGAATATGTGTTAGCTATAGCTAATAAAATTGTGCGTTATCGGCTGTTTCACATAGCGTATAATTTTTTTGCGTATGCGTTAGATGCGTATAACTATGGGAGGTATTTTACTTAATGAAAATCTGTGATTTGATATATAATGGGTCGGTTATTTCGGCGGAGGATATCTCTGCCAGTATCGATAACTATAAGCTGAAATATTCTGAATATTCAGAGGTTGTTCTGCCTGAAAAATGCGAAACACCCGAAATGATTGCTACTGTTATTGCTGTTTATTCATCTGGATTACCAATAATCTTATCGCAGAATAAGGAGTATCCAATTTTGCATGAACACCTTTCTCAGTGGCTTGAATTCTGCCATAAGCTTTTTCAGAATAAAGGCATATCATCGGTATATATCGAAAATTCATCTGAAGTAATGGGTTCGCTCGTTTGGCTCGCTGGTTTAGAATGCGAATGCAAAACTGAAATATCCGATAATCCTAAAGAAGCAAACCTTGCAATAGTTTCACTGAATGCTGTATTAGAAAAACGTATCAGTCTCAATAACTATAAATACGTCATTACTTGTGGAACTGAACAAGCAGATTTCAGTCAATATAGTAATAAAGATACATTATGGGTGAATTTTTATGGTTTTCCTTATTGCCTATGTGTTTCGTATTCAAAAAAATGCATTATATCAGGAAAAAATGAAATTCATCATCAATTAAAGCCTGTTATGGGTTTTTCTGCATTTGTAGCAGATAAATCAGGAAATGAAGTTCCTGCAAATGTTATAGGTACTCTTATGCAGACAATTAATGATAATACATTCTGTACTCCTTTCCGTGCTGTATTCACTTCTGATGGAACTCTTTTTGCAGATGATATTGTTGAAGGTTATACTTTCGTAGGAGGAAAGCTATTCAAAACTACGGACATTGTAAACACTTTAGTTAAATACAAAGGAATAACAGATTGTGCAGTATTCAAAAATATGGTGTATTATACAGTTGACAGTTCATTCGATATATCCTGTTTAATGGCAGTTGAAAGTGATATTCCTTGTGCAAATGAACTAATATTCCGTAAAGCTCCGTATATACCAAAACTAAGTAATGGCAATACCGATTTTAAAAAACTCGAAAGTCTCACTGATGATATTTATGATATATGCTCATCAGTAGAAAAAATTATAAAAAATAAGTGTACAGAAATATCCAGTGTTGATATTTGCTATGCCGATAAACCTGAAATCATTATCAATTGTTCAGGAAATATTGCTGATGTTGCAAAAGAAATTGAAAGTATCAGCAAAGGATATACTGTCAAACTTTACAATGATAAAAACACTGAACCAGAAATCATTGTTGATTCAGAACTTACTACTCTGCAAAAGCAACTTATTGAAATATGGAAAAATACACTTGGTATTGAAAAAGTAGATATAGATGACGATTTCTTTAAACTCGGTGGTACTTCTATGTTACTTATCAAACTTGCTTTTGAAATATCAGATAAGCTGAACATAGATATTCAGATACAAGATGTTATGCTGTTCAATACTGTGCGAAAACTTGCAGACCATATCGATTCCAGCAACAATACAGATGAATTCAGCAAAAAACTACAAATGATGTCCGAAGATGCAAAATGCAAAATTAACATAGAAGAAAAACTACATGGTATCAGTTCTTCTGATAATACTGATATCCTTGTAATAGGTTCACCAGAGCAAAAGTGTCTTACTGTTATAAGTGAACTTATGAAAAATGAAGCTCATATCGTATTTTTAACAGAAAGCACTCAAGATAACGTTTTCAGTGCAATGAATAGTCTGCAACTTGACAACAACACCGGAACTATAAAAGTAATAAACGGAGATATAACTAAATCTGATTTTGGACTTACTCATGAAATATATGAGGAACTCGCAGGTAGCATTAAAGTTGTATATGACTTTGGACTTGACCTCAACCTTATTGCCTCTTATGAAGCATTGAGAGAAAAAAATATTTGCGGAACAGAAAATGTTATAAGATTCTGTTGTGATGTGTGTTCAAAAAGACTCGTTTATATTTCTTCAATTGCAGTATTAAAGGTGACATCTTGTGACAAACTTGCTGTTTGCACAGAAAATACATCTGTCACTTCTGATATGATACAAAAATATTCCAACAAAGATTATATATATTCTGCTTATGTGGCTGACAATCTCGTTCAAGACGCACACAATCATGGAATTGACGCTGTAATAATCAGGTCACCACGTATAATGGGAGAAACTGTTACCGGAAAATTTAACAATCAAGATATTATATGGCTTCTTATAAGATACCTTATTCAAAAGAAATTAAGTCCTGAAATTTATATTATGCAGGAATTTATTTCTCCGGCAGATGTTCTTGCAAAACAAATAATAGGCATAGCTCAATTACATGATACCAGAACTTTT
>CAKSHP010000071.1 GCA_934457145.1 uncultured Clostridia bacterium
CTTATACTTTGGAACTGTTGCATAGATCACCGGATTCTTTGCCATCAGCTCCCATTTTACTGCCTGTTGAAAACAATTACGAAGAAGTTTGTGAATATCCCGGATTGTTGCCGGAGTTACCGCTTTCCGGTTGCCGGATTGATCACCGCCGGAGTTCGGAGAAGTCTCTGGTAATATTTTTCAATAAATCTGGTATTGATATTCTCCAGCTTATCTCCGCCAATAATCAGGATGATATAGTTATTGATCATACTCACGTTAGAAGAATATGTGGACAGAGTCCAGGCCTCTTTCCCATACAAATTAACATACTCCTCCAGCAGCTCCTTCACTGTTTTACAATGAGGCACAATCATTTGTCCGATATCCGCACGATACTCGATTTCCTTCTTGCGCTTCTTGGCTTCTGACATGGTCTTATAGGTTTCCCATTTCTGTCTGCGCTTACCATTCTTATCCTTATAACTATATACGACACAAAATCTGCCTCTTCTCTCAACAATTGATGCCATGCTGATCCTCCTTTTTTCTGCTCTGCAGCCAATTTTCAAACGCCTGTCTCGGAATGCGAACCGTCTTACTGCTTTGAACTGCTTCAATTTTTCCTTTTTTGATCCACTTATGTACAGTTGCCGGATTTATGCCTGCCAGAAGCGCAGCTTCCTTTACCGTCAGATATGCATCATTTCCGATATTTTTGGTATGGCCATCACGATCCTGAACCGCCCTTCTATATGTTTCAATACCACGATTATCTTCTTTCTTCACCGTTTCCGGCACCTGCTCCGATACGATATGGTATCGATCCTGACTGGCATACCATTCATAAAAACTTTTCTTGGTCACTCGTCTTCGACCATCAAACTCAATGGTTTTCAGAATATCTGAGCTAGCAATAATATTATAAACTACGCTTCTTGAAACACCCAATATTCTGGCCATTTCCGGCATCCGCATAGAACCTTCCACAATGTCACGAACCTTCTCCCGATCCCTGGCATTGCGGAACCGATTCTGATTCCTGTACCACGCATCAAATGCTTCTTTAGGATACCTTTTCCAATAATCCACCAGGATATATTCCACATCAGCTTTCTTCATCTCCTCGTAAACCTGACATTCAGAAATCTGCAGAATCTCTGCAATATCCTTTGGCGAATAAGAACGCTGCTTCAGTTCCTGTCCAGGCTCCTCTCCGGTAATCTTGTGATATTTGATCTGATTGGCATACCATTTCTCGAAGCTTTCCAGCTCCACACGCATTTTCCCCCGGATCACTTCTGTCTTGAAAAAATTCTTGTGAACCAGCCAATATCGGTCCGTCTTCTTCAAACCCAAGAGCCGTCCCATCTCCGCTACCGACATGTATTTTTTCTCCGGAGAAGGCACCCTTTTGTATGCACTCTAGCTCTCAATCTCTTTCACCAGTTCGTGAAACTCCTCTTCCTTTGTCAATGGATTGTAATACAATCGCGCCACCTCCTTTGTTACTAAAATAACTTATCTGCAGAAAAAGCGTTAGGATGTACATCTCTTGCCGATAATGCAATCCTAACAGCTCTTTCTACTGATTCTGATCCAGCCACTCATCGAAACTTTTCTTGGAAATGCGGTACTTGCCACCAACCATCACCCAACTGAATTCTTTCTTCTTGAGCAGCTCATAGATACACTGTCTGCTTACACCTAAAATATCCTGCAGCTCCGCTACGGAATAACATCTCTTGTCCATTTCTGAATTCTCGCTTTCTGTATTTCTTAAGGATTAACCTTTTCAGTTACTAAATACAAAAAACGCAGAAAAAGTTTAGGCAGTGAAGCAAAAAATTTATGAAATGTTATTTATCCTTCCAGATACATGGTACGCATCTTTCTGAGGATAGTACCAAGTCTCTGACTGAGAGCTCCTTTTGTGACGCCAAGGATCTCTGCCACTTCCTTCTGTTTCATTCCCTCAAAATAGATAGACTTGATGATAAACTGCTCCTGTGTCACAGTAAGTCCTGTGTCATAGAGCTGATAAGCTGCCATCTTATTCTGTAAATATTCAATTTGTTCTTCTCTGGTATTTCCGTGAAGGTAATTGTAATAGCCTCCACTCCTTGCAATATTGGTCACATAGACCGCCACCACATCGTAGCTGTATTTCTGATTACGAAGGTACAAGGTTATTTCCGGATGCTCCTTATAGAAGTCCTTATCCTTGTATCCATTCAGTTGCTTAAACATAGATCCGTCCTTCATCTGATGTCCGTAAAGGATCAGATGCTCTCTGGCCAGATCAATGTCATTGCGGTAATCCATGAAGATTGCTCCACAGATGGCTGATTCTTGGTTGAAATTGTGGTGAAGATAAAAACTATTATCTGCCGCCTGCACAACAGGATAATCTATATCTGTTCCATCAATACGGATCCAACCAATGCAGTCACTGTTGATGGCCTGTAAGGAATCATAATCAAAATCACTGGACTCCGTTTCTTGCTCTGTTTCATCATTGGGAATATCCTCATCCTGATCACCTGCGTAATCCGGAAAGCCAATATCTATGATGTCCGAATAGGCGTTTCTGTTTTCCACAGACTGAGCAAAGTAATCATAAAGATATTTTCCGCATACACCGATCATGCTGCAACAGAGCATCAGCACGAGCAGTTTCCTTGTCTTCATCTTGTAAATCACC
>CAKSHP010000072.1 GCA_934457145.1 uncultured Clostridia bacterium
ACACATACAGTCTGGACATCGTCGGAAAAATAACCATGCATATTTTTAAACGACATTGCACTTGCACCTGCATAAGGGAAATAATAAAATATTGCTTTTTTCAACTTTGCACCTCCGTTGATGTATCTGAAATATTGCACATTAAAGGTTTAAAATCAGCTGTATCAAGCCGAAACCGATTTTCATCAATCTTATGGAATCCCATATCTTCATACAAGTTTTTTACGAGTATATTTTTAGCTGTAGGAATATATTCTCCTTCAATAAAACGGTATCCTTTATTCACTGCTGATTTAACCATGCTGTTTATAACAAATTCTTCTACACCTCTTTTCAAGACACGGCAACTCATTATCCATGTGTTGATGAAAACTGTATCACTGCTGATGATATCCATAATAACAGCTGATATCATTCCGTAACTGCCGAATTTATCATTAAGTGAAAAGCATAGTGTGATATGATTTTGACTTTCTGCTATACGGCGTATATCATCTTCTGTATATCTGACAGTACGAAGATTAAACTGATTTGAGCGTTGACTAAGTTCACTTATTCTTTTATATCGCAGTTCATTAAAAGCTTCAGCATCAGCATGCATACAGAGGCTTTTCAGATAGGAATCATAATCACTGAAATCTGATATGCTTTCTTTTCGTTTAAATTCAGTCTGATATAGAGATGCCCTGTCCTTATCATCATCAGAGAATGACACTACCTCGAAATAGTTACAATTTTTGAGAAAGCTTACATATTCCGCAGGGTCTTCTGGCATTTCAGGAACAGCAACTTCTGGCACGAGTGATTTAACAGTATTACGTTCAAAGCTGTTATCATCGATAAAAACCACACTATCAGGTGAAATATTAAGTGTACTTATAATATTTTTGACATTTGTAGCCTTATCGTCCCAGTTGGCTGTAAATATAATGAAATCATTCAGTCTCAGTTCCATATCATCAAGTTCTTCAAAGGGACGTTTTGCTGTTTCTTCATTGTTTTTACTACATACTGCAAGCATAATGCCACGTTCTTTAAGTTGCTTTATGTAACGCTGAAAATCACTGAAAGCATGACCTCGACCGATACTACCGATTTCAAGGTCACCGATATCACGGTCACCGGCATTTCCACCCCAAAGAGTGTTATCCAAATCAGTAATGATACACTTTTTTATCTTTCCATTCATAGCACATATGATATCAACGATACCTTTTGAAACAAATGGAAGATAATCAAGCCCTATGGTAAGTTTTGCACTGTGATATTGTACAGATGGAAATATCTTCTCATAACCGAAACGTGTTTGAAGAGAAAGCAAATCATATGGAAATACTCCGCTTTCGGTACTCATAAGTTCCTGAAGAAGATAATTCAGTTTCCTTATTTGATAAATAAAAGAGGTTTTAATTTTAGCACTGAAATTGCCATATAGCTGGTCGCTGATTTCTGCAAAGTTAAACTGTATAATTCTTGCACCAGTATTTTCAGTAATTTTTTCATGATATGCTTTTATTTCCAAGATGGTATTTTCAGCAAAGTTATCAGGATTACTGCACTGGCAAAAATCTTCATATAGCTTTTCTGAGGCAAGGTATATGATAACTATATCCGGATTGAAACGGTACATTTCGGAATTTGGATTCAGAATTTCTTCTGTAGTTTGATTGTATCCGGCTTCGTATGTTACCAGATTAAGGTTTCTTACTATCCCTTCACCTTTAACAGCTTTTGTGAGAAACTGTGTAGAACAGTTTCCAAGTATGCAGAGTTTTATAGGCTTTGAATCAATAGCTTTTTTTGAAAATTTTATCAGTTCGTTGATTGAATACATCATTTTCTCCTGTCGTTAGTATTATATAACAATAATAATTTTAGCATTTTTAAAATTTCATGTCAATACATTGCAGTGTAAAATTCCTAACTCGAATAAAATTTGGATACTATAAACAGATTTTTTGAATAAATATAAAATAAAAAAGTCCGGCTGTACTTTTTGTATTAAAAAAATATATATCTTAAATATTTTTTTATGAACTAGTAACAAATGAATTGAATTTGAGTAGAATTGTATCATGCTATATTGCTTTTTTGGGGCTGTTTTATGAGAAATACAGGCAATGAAAATCGTTTTTGTTATTTTGAAAATATGGTATTGACATGGAAAATCAAATGGTGTATAATGGTAAAGGTGACGTTAGTTTATAATAACATTTATACATGATATTCCGGAAAGTCATGTTTATAATATTATAAATTAATATATTATGTTATTTTTATGTAAAAATTTGCGTTATCTAAGTGTAACACAAATATATTTTTCGCTCTATCGTTAGTTCAATCTAACATAATACCAAATAGAACAAATCATTTAACTATTTTAATTGTAAGGCGGTTTTTATTATGGCAACACTCACATTGGCACATTGGGCTTATTTGGCGGTAACTGTACTGCTGTTCATTTTAATTATATGCAAAAAAGAAATTATAGTAGCAAGCATAGCCGGAATTCTTGCAGTTGCATTTCTTGTTACAAAAGATATTCCGTCGGCAGTACAGGCGATGTGTCGTGCTGTACTTTCAGGT
>CAKSHP010000073.1 GCA_934457145.1 uncultured Clostridia bacterium
AGTTAATATCATAAGAATCAATCTCTCCGTTGTTATTTTTATCCATGTATTCGTGATAATTATCAGAACGTTTCGGAAGATTGGCATAATACTCAATACCTTCCTGATCGTCAGAATTCACAACTCCGTCATGATTAAGATCCATATTATAACAATTTATTGCATCTACGTTTTCTGAATTGTCAAAAAAATCACAATAAGATGTATAGTCATCATCATTTATTAAACCATCGCCGTTAATATCCCAAACTCCTGAAAGAGTGGTAATTACATTGTCAAGGTAATTCACAAAATCATTGAAATCGTTAATGTTGATAACACCATCATCATTCAAATCATAGGCAGATACATTTGAAGGTACGGTAACACTATCATCGCCCATATTTACATACATATCCTGTACAGCGTTTACATCGTCCTGTGAAATCTCTCCATCGCCGTCATAATCCAGCCAGTCGAGGTAATCATTTGCACCTCTTACAGCGTACAGGCATGAGCTAACATATTGTGCATCATCAGAGGTGAGATTATCATCGCTCCACTGATTATTGTCATTAGCATTATAAGTTGTATCACCTGGTACAAGTGTAACTGTATCATGTGAACCGTCAGAGCCTACTACAAATGAGCCTGTTCCATAATCTTTCAGATAGAAAGGAAGATATCCGTCACACTCATACTTCACATGATAAACGTCTGAATATCCGCTTTCAATAGAAACATTGTACGATTCTCCGTTATGAATGGTCTGATGAGTGAGTTCCTGCCAATCTCCTGTGTAGATACGCACATAAATAGGTGGATCATCAGCTCTTGTGACCCCTGATACTTCTCCAAGTGATACTCTACCACTTACGGTAAATGAATTGCTTACATCGTCCATAGGGTCGCTTTCAGCGGACCCTGCTCTTGCTCGTCTTAAAGACATTGAACTACTGCCAGAATCCATTTCATCGAAGTAATCCACCTGACCAAGTTCGGATACTGCCTGCTCGAATTCTTTAGCAAGTTCTTTTTCGGTTTTCTTCTCTTTGATACTCTCAGCAGCATATGCAATTGTATCAGGATGAAGAATTCCGTTTGCTGTTCCATCACCGAACATCATAACCTGTCCGACAAGCATAATAGAAAGAGTTCCTGCAATAATGCGATTTATTTTTTTGCTCATTTATTTCCTCCTACTATAATAAATTTAGACGTTAAATCCATGACAAGCCAGCCATGGTTTATACGTACTTGTTACATAAGCTATAATGAAAGCAGTGAACGGACTAACGAATTCCTCCTTGGGACACTACGCCCGTAAAAAAGACAGTTATCCACGCTTTCATTATGGCATTCGTTTTTGCAGGTAGAGCCAACCTATATGTGCACTCGCATCACTCAGTAGACAGAATAGGTAATGAGTAAAGTGTGGATTTATCGATCACAAATCCAACTAATTAGGAGAGATGTTTATGAACGCAGTAGGTATCGATGTTTCCAAAGGCAAAAGCACGGTTGCTGTTATACAGCCTTTCGGAGTTGTCATAGCTGAACCATTTGATGTGTTTCACACGGATAGCGACCTCAAAAAGCTTACCGACTTCATCAAATCACTGTCAGGCGAAACAAAGGTTGTTATGGAGTACACAGGCACATATTATGAGCCTATCGCAAATGCTCTCCACAACGAGGGCATATTTGTATCCGTAGTCAACCCTTTGCTGATTGAAGACTATGGCACAAACCGTGTCAGAAAGGTCAAGACCGACAAAAAGGATTCCCTTAAAATAGCGTCATTTGCTATTGATAAATGGCTTGACCTTAGCGAATACATACCTGCTGACGATATTCGTAAAACTCTAAAAATACTTAACAGGCAGTATATTCAGTACAATAAAATTCTTGTTATGCAGAAAAACAATCTTATCAGCCTGCTTGACTCCTGTTTTCCAAATGCCAACACATTATTCACATCGCCTCGCAGAGAATCTGACGGACATGAAAAATGGATTGATTTCGTGTTGAAATTCCCACATATCAATTCTGTTTCAAAGCTGTCCTTATCAGGCTTTAAAAGCAAATATCAAAGCTGGTGCAGAAAGAATAATTACAATTACAGTGAAACCAAGGCTGCTGAAATCCACTCATATTCCAAAACACAGGTAAGCGTACTGCCTATGACTGATTCTGTTATCAAAATTATCACAGAAGCTGCTTTATTGCTAAATTCCACTCTTGAAACGCTGTGTGCATTTCGTGATGAAATGGACAGGTTTTCATCAATGCTTCCTGAATACAACGTTGTTATGGAGCTTTACGGTGTAGGAAAAGTGCTCGGATCACAGTTGATCGCTGAAATCGGAGATGTCAGACGTCTTAACAATTCCAAATCTCTTGTGGCGTTGGCAGGCATTGACCCACCGCCCAACCAATCAGGAAAAGTTAACCAGAAGTCGAGAAGTATTTCCAAACGTGGTTCTCCTG
>CAKSHP010000074.1 GCA_934457145.1 uncultured Clostridia bacterium
CAATTTTTTGATTTTTCGTCATAGACAAATTCATCATCTGCAATAGCCAGCCAGACGTTATTCCAATGGGGGACAAGGATATAATCACCCTTTTTGATACCCTTAAACCGCTTGATTTCGTTTATCTTTTTCCCTCGCAGCTGAGGTGCGAAACACCATTCATCACAAGCCTTTCCGATTTGCTGTTCAATTTCTTGCTCCGTCATTTGTGACAAATTCCAGTCACTCCAACCGACAGCAACAACGTTTTTTTGTTCCGCAATGTCAAATTGATTATTTTGTATTCTGACCATGTAATAATTTCTTTCCATAAATACACCCTTTCTGAATATATTAAAAATCATTTGACTTTTTTCCATATCTGCGTCTGACCTGGATAAGCACTGTCAATAATATCATAAGTGATTTTTATAGTATTATTGCCTCGATTAAACTTTATTTCAGCATTACGATAAGCATATACTACTCCGGAATCTCTTTTTACCATATCACGAAAATTCACTGTATTTTCGTCTTGAACAGACATACCTGACCATATTGTATCTCCTATATTAAAT
Organism: uncultured Clostridia bacterium; assembly: GCA_934457145.1. Classification (GTDB taxonomy): domain Bacteria; phylum Bacillota; class Clostridia; order UBA1381; family UMGS1253; genus CAKSHP01. Next base: position 558 of record CAKSHP010000074.1, read on the forward strand.
CCATGCTCTGTATCCGGAATAGCTATAACAGTGCCTACAGCTTTAGCTTCTACACCATTGCACTCCACAATCATCCCATCAAACTTACTGCCATCTTCACGTATCCATTTTCCGACCAAAAAAGCTTTTGCTTTTGCTTTAACTTTTGCATAATCCTCCCAAGATTTAGCTTCTGTCAACATTTCCGAGTATGTATATAGTGTAACCTTATCGCTTATAAACTCGCTCATAGTCTCAAATAATTTAATGCCATTATCAATATCCTTGTTATCAATTTTCGTCTGCAATAATTTTATAATTTTTTTCTCTTGAGAATTATAAAAATTTGTATCATTAGGCAAAAGCCCTTTAGCCTCTGTAAAAAGTGCTTTTGCTGTGTCGTATTCTCCGGCATTCAACGCCTTGTCCATTTTTGCTTCAAAATCAGATTTATAATTGATGACAGCATTATTTATTTTTGATTGTAATAAGTCGCTTTTTTCTGTTACTTTGCCAAACTCAATAAGCGCCCGTTTATAATCTCCGCTTTTCTCGGCTTCCTCACCGGCAGCCATAGCAGTACGTGAATCATTAAGGAATTTTATCTTGTCATAGACTTCATTTGCCTTTTTCAGTATATTTAGCTCTTTAATTGCTCTTGTTTGTGCCTCAGCCGTTTTAAAGTCTATTTTTGTTTCTGTAAAATCTTGCAGAATGTTATCAAGCTCTTTTGAAAAAATATCCTTATACTTGTTTACTTTATTTTCGTTTCCGGCAATATGCTCATTATAATATGAAACTGCGGTTTCAACGTCTCCGTTGTTTACCGCAGCAACCAACTTATCCTCCGAGAAAAAAATAAAATATGTAATCAAGCCTGCCGCAATAAGAACAACTGCCAAAATAATACCGATAATAACTTTAATATTTTTCTTATCCATAAAACACCTCTCCGAAAATAGATTTTATTACTAACAGACATTGCTCAAAATAAAGAGCAATGTCTGTTGTATTACTTATTCTTCGGCGGTCGCCGAGTAAATTATAGTTTTTGTTTCTGTAACTTCCTTTCCGTAATCGTTTACAGCTCTGAATTTGAAGGTGTTAGTGCCCTCTTTCAAGGTTAATGTTTCAGAAAATTCACCACTACTATTAACATAGCATTCCTCATCGTTAATAAATAGCATAGCTTTTTTATTTCCGCCTTTTATCTTACCTTTTACGGTGAGTTCCTTTTTTGTAGTGGTTTCGGGGCAATTTATAAATTGAATTTCGGGGGCGCTTATAGAAAATTTAATTTTTCTTTCTTCCGTTGTAGATTTACCTAAACTATTTGTTGCGACTATGGTAATGGTGTTTATGCCTTCTTCAAGAGTTACCTCTTTGCTCCAGCTTCCATATGAATTATAGACAACATTTCCGTTTACTGTTACATTTATATCGCCCTTGTTATCGTTTACATCTGATACTGTACCTTTGATGGTTATTTTTTCATTATCAGAGGTTTCAGGACAGGTTGTTATTATCAATGTGGGTGCACTCACGCCAAAACTTATGGTACGGGTTTCTGTTGTGGATTTACCCAAGGAATTAGTCGCAACTATGGTGAATGTATTTTCGCCTTCTTTGAGTGTCACGTCTTTGCTCCAATCTCCGTATGAATTGTAGACGGAATTACCGTTTATCGTTACATTTATATTACCGTTGTAATCGTTTACATCTGAAACCGTACCTTTGATAGTAACATTTTTTTTATCGGAAGTTGCAGGGCAGGTTGTTATCGTCAATGTTGGTGCACCCACGCCAAAACTTATGGTACGGGTTTCTGTTGTGGATTTACCCAAGGAATTAGTCGCAACTATGGTGAATGTATTTTCGCCTTCTTTGAGTGTCACGTCTTTGCTCCAATCTCCGTATGAATT
>CAKSHP010000075.1 GCA_934457145.1 uncultured Clostridia bacterium
AACGAGGGGCTGTGTTTAAAATGCGCAAAAGCTATGGGGATTGCGCCTCTTGATCAGTTTATGGATCAGATGGGTATAAACGAAGAGGATTTGGAAAGCTTAAACGATGAATTCGGAGCCGCAATGGAGGAGCTTGAGGGCGAATACGGCGAGGGCGATGATAATGGGGCAAAAAATCCGATGGCGCTTTTGAGCAAAATGTTTCAAAACGGCGCACCGTCTGCAATAAAAAATGAAAATGCCGACGCAAAAGAAGATAAGAAAACTAAAAATGAAGAAAAAAATTCTGATAAATCTTCAAAACAAAGCCGCAAAAAAGGAAAGAAAAAAGCGCTTGACGTGTATGGGCTGAATTTAACGGCAAAGGCAGCAGCGGGCGAAATAGACAGAGTTGTCGGAAGAAATTTTGAAATAGACAGAGTTGTTCAGATATTAAACCGCCGCACAAAAAACAATCCTGTGCTTCTCGGCGAGCCGGGCGTTGGTAAAACGGCTATTGCAGAAGGTCTTGCAATGAGAATATTTGAAAAAAAAGTTCCGCCAAAGCTGTTCGGATGCGAGGTTTATCTTTTGGATTTTACGGCGCTTGTTGCGGGAACGCAGTTTCGCGGTCAGTTTGAAGCAAGGCTTAAAAGTATAATAGAAGAGGTTAAGTCTCTCGGAAATGTGATACTTGTTATAGACGAACTTCATAACATTGTCGGTGCAGGCGATGCAGACGGTGCAATGAGCGCGGCAAACATTTTAAAACCGGCTTTGGCAAGAGGCGAGATACAGGTTGTCGGAGCAACAACGCTTTCCGAATACAGAAAGCATATTGAAAAAGACAGTGCGCTGGAAAGAAGATTTCAAACGGTTATTGTTGATGAACCGTCTATTGAGGACAGCATAAAAATTGTTGAGGGAATAAAAGATTACTATGAAAACTATCATCATGTCAAAATTACGGATGAGATAGTAGAGTATGCCGTTAAGCTGTCGGAAAGATATATTTCGGACAGATTTTTGCCGGATAAGGCTATAGACGTTATTGACGAGGCAGGTTCAAGGGCAAATTTAAAAAATCTTGCGTTAATTGAAATTGAGAATTTAAAAGAAGAGCTGGAAGATGTGCGCAGAGCGCAGGAAATTGCGGCTGAAAACGAAAAAGACAAAGAGCATGATATTGACTACTATCAAAAAAACGCAGAGCTTAAATCAAAGGAAATACGCCTTGAAGAAGAAATAGAAAAAAGACAACAGGAAAGCAGCGAGGTTTATATTACCGCCGACGATATTGCACGCGTTATAGAAGCGTGGACAAAAATTCCCGTTCAGCGAATAACTGAGCCGGAATCGGAAAAACTTCTTAATATGGAGCAGGAAATTCATAAAAGAATTATCGGACAGGACCATGCGGTTGAAAGTGTTTGCCGTGCGGTAAGACGCAGAAGAGCCGCAATATCCAAACAGGCAAGACCGGTTTCGTTTATTTTCGTTGGCCCTACAGGCGTTGGAAAAACGGAGCTTGTTAAGGCGCTTTCAGAGGTTATGTTTAACAGCCGCGATGCGATAATCCGTTTTGACATGAGCGAATATTCGGAAAAGCATACCGTTGCAAAGCTTATAGGAGCGCCTCCGGGATATGTTGGTTATGACGATGCAGGCCAGCTTACGGAAAAGGTAAGACGCAAGCCGTATTCAATAATACTGCTTGATGAAATTGAAAAAGCGCATTCGGAAGTGTTTAACATTCTTCTTCAGATTTTAGACGATGGAAGAATAACCGACAGCCACGGAAAAACTGTAAGTTTTGAAAACACAATAATTGTTATGACATCAAATGCCGGCAGTGACCTTAAAACATCAACTCTCGGATTTTCAAACAATGCCGATTATGCGCGGGAAAATAAAATTGATACGGATTTAAAATCAATTTTCAGACCTGAGTTTTTAAACAGGGTTGATGAAATCGTGATGTTTAAACAGCTTACAAAGCCGGAACTTATAAAAATTATCGATCTTATGATTGATGAAACATTTATCGGTTTAAAAGATAAGAATATAAAAATTAATGTTACAGACGATGCAAAACAATATGTTTTGCGCCATGGCTATGATGCAAAATACGGTGCCCGTCCGCTGCGCCGCGTTATTCAGCAGAAAATTGAGGACGCTGTTGCACATATGTTAATTAAAGGCGAGCTTAAAGCCGGCGACTCTATAAAAGTTTACGACGATAACGATACCATAAAAGTAGACATAATGTAGCGAAATGTATAAAAAGTTAGCGGTGAATTATTGCTTTTTAGTAATAATTCATCGCAAAACGAAAAGGAATAATGTTTTTAATAAAAAAATTAAAAAATGTCTTGACAAATCGCAAAAATATTGGTATACTTGTTAAGTCAGCTGCGGTAAGCAGTGATGAAGATGACAGGCTGCATGAGATATGCGGGTGTAGTTCAATGG
>CAKSHP010000076.1 GCA_934457145.1 uncultured Clostridia bacterium
TCTGAAAATGATGGTAATGAAGAGATTATCACAAATCAAAAGGAAAGGAATGAGGTAGTCAAAATGGAAAAAAAGAAAAATATTGGCATTATGGCAGCACTTGGAATTTTATCCATATCCGGAATGGGAATGGGATCTACGGTTTTAACACCTGCAATGAATGTTCTGGGAGAACATTTTGCCGGAAAGAATGTTTCGTTCGCAATGACCATGGGAACTTTGGGAGTTGTACTTGGATCTTTTATCGGTGGTATGATCGCCGGAAAAATAATAACAGCAAAGAATCTTGCGATATTAGGAAATATTGCATGTCTGATTCTTGGATGCTTACCGGTTGCATTTGATAACTTTTCACTTTTGCTGGTTGACAGATTTATATTTGGTGTTTGCCTTGGACTGATTACACCACTTGCAAATATATTGATCGCAGAAAATTATGAAGGCGATGCAATGAGCAGGATGATGGGATTTACATCGATGTTTATGAGTCTTGGCGGTATTGTATTCCAGTTACTGGGCGGAATCCTGGCAGATATTAGCTGGCAGACAACATTTTTAGCACATGCATTCTTTATCGTATCTGCAGTCCTTTGCCTTTTTATTCCGAAAGATGAAGTTATGACAAAAGAGCAGATTGAAGCTAAAAAACATGCAGGTGAAAATGAAAAAATGAATGTAAAAGTAGTTATGCTTGTTGCAGTAATCTTACTTGCATTTCAGACGATTAATATGAGTGTTATGATGATGGCTTCTACATTATATGCCCAGAGAGGTTTCGGCGGTGCTACAGAAGCAAGTATTGCGTTGACAATGTATACAGTTGCAGGTGTTATTTCCGGTCTTCTTTTTGGAAAATTATTTAACGGGCTGAAAAGAGCCTGCATGCCATTGATGATGATTATTGTAGCGATTGGAGCGGCAGTTGTATTTGCATCTACATCACATCTTATGTGTATGGCTGGATTTATCCTGATCGGATTTGGCTTTATGGCAGCATTCCCGGGAATGACAACATGGATTGCCATGGTGAATCCACTCTCCAAGGTAGGAACAGGAACTTCCATTGCGATTGCATTTATGAATCTGGGTGGTTTCTTATGCTCCTTCTGGATGATCGCGTTAGGATATAACATTACGAAATTGATTATGGCTGATATTATCGTTTCAGTAGTGATTGCAGTAATCTTTATTTTCGCAAGTCCATTTGCAAACAAAGAACTTTAAAAAATTATTATAAATGGAGGTAGATAACATGTATGAGTTTAGACCAATCAGTGATCGAATGCAGCATTTGCGTCAGAGGATCAGAGATCGTGTGATCCAGACAGATGCAGAACGTGCAGTGATCACAACAGAGTGCTACAAGAAAAACTGGGGAGCACCGGCAGTTATTCGAAATGCGAAGGTATTATATGACATTTGCGAGAAAATGACACTTCGTGTGGAGGATGAAGATGTAATCGTATGTAATATGGCTAAGAATTTTTGCGGAACAGCAATCAATCCGGAGTTCGGAGGTGGCTGGATGCCAAAGATGATCGATGCCGGGCTTTATAAAATAGGAGATGACGGATTATATCATAATCCACCGACAGATGAAATCCCATTTACAATGTCACCGGAAGATTACGAGACATTTAATAAATTGGAAGAATATTGGAAAGGAAAAACTTACTCCGATATATTCAATGTCTGGAGTCCGGAAAGTTATCAGGAATTAGGTAGACTGAGATGTTCACATGCAATGCCTGGCCCACAGATTGTTTCATTGCCGGGAGGACATTCTACACCTGGATATCGTAAAATTGTAGATACCGGATATGCAGCAATTCGCAAAGAAGCCCAGGACTGGCTTGATGCACATCAGTCAACAGCATACGGCGACGATAATATGAGACATTTCATGTTCTATACAGCAGTAACAATTGTGTGTGATGCTGCAAAGGTTCTGGCTACTCGTTATGCACAGGCGTGTCTTGATAAAGCGGAAACTGTGGAAGATGAAGCAAGAAAAGCAGAATTGAAAGAAATGGCAGACGGATTGAATTGGATCAGTGAAAATCCGGCAAGAGGTTTCCGTGAGTCTGTACAGGCACAGATGCTTTACATCCAGTTACTTCTTATGAGTGGTATCGGAGATATTGGATCTTGCGGACGTTTTGATCAGATTCATGGAAAATATCTGGAAAAAGATCTGAAAGCAGGAAAAATTACATTGGATCAGGCACAGGAAATTGTAGATAACTTCTTCCTGAATATTGCAAGAAACTGGGGAGCATCGCTTCCGGAACTTGCCAAAATCATTGGTGTAGGAAATACATATATGCACACAACCATCGGTGGAGTGGATCCGGTTACCGGTAAAGATGCAATTAATGATGTGACATACATGGTATTAGAGTCAGTCGGTCGTATGGG
>CAKSHP010000077.1 GCA_934457145.1 uncultured Clostridia bacterium
CTTTCATCGAGCTCGGAAGCCTTAACACCAGCATCAGCAATCAACTTGTCCTGCGCATCGTCGGTCAGAGCCTTAGCAACGTTTTCGACAGAGGCCTTGTCAATAACAGCTTTGACATCATCTTTGTCCTTGACGGTGTCAGCAACATCCGCAGCGACATTGTCAGACACGATGATGGTGGTGTCATCGGGGGTGCCTTCAACCACCATATAGGTGTAACCAGTCTTGTTAGAAGCGGCGGTGTGGAAACCATCAGCAACATAAGTAGTGGTGTCAGAGGTGAAGTAACCGCCGGTGACAGTGGTTTTGCAAGAAGCATTATCACCATCAATTTTTTCGGCAATGTTCAGAGACTCTTTACCCGCCGCGCTATTGAAGTTGCCATCAGTGATATTCAGCGCATAGCCGTTTACAAAGGCGTTGGGTGTGGAGCCATTCATGCTATGACCAACATAAATGGCATTTCCGTGCTCACTGGTAAAAGTGCCGCCATTGATATTGACTTCAATTGTACCGCTATAATTGTAAGTGCTGGAAATGACAAGAGCCACGCCAACTTCCTCTGCGCCGTTATTGTTCGCGTCGGGGGAGAGCTCAAAATCGGAGCGATTGCCAGAAATGGAACCGCCGTTGATGTTGACGGTACCTCGCTTCACAAAAATGCCTTCAGAACCGGAAATTTCAGCACCTTCGGCAATGTTGACAGTGGCAAGGCCCATTACGGTAACGCCAAGATTGTCGTCACCGACACCAATGATTTTAGCGGTCGGTTTGATGTCAACAATGTTGCTGCTCATAGTCATTTGCTCCATGGATTCAGCACCGTTGCCGAGATTGCCCATAACCCAGATGCCAGAGGATGTTGCTTTAATAGTGCCGGCGACTTCGACCTTGCTGAAGCCGTAAGTACCCTTAGACGTTTCGAGATTAGTACCGCCCTCGATAATGAGTGGGAAGTTGCCAGACACTTCAACATTTTTGCCAATAGAATATTTGGTGGTCTCGTTGGCACTATTTCCGCCTAAGACCCAAACCTGGTTTGCAACAAGTTTGCCTACGTTACTGGCAGAACTGGTAAGAGCCAAGCCGGAACCATTCTTAATTACGAGGGTTGTAGCGTTGAGTGTTTTAGCATTTAATTCAAGAACGATATCCTGATTATCGAGGGTGAAGTCCTCAGCCGTATCGGCCGGCAGCGTGACAGTATCGCCAGCACCAGCGGCAACAATAGCGTCTGCGAGCGTAGCATATTCGATATTGCCGATAGCGGCAACGTTGCTGGACTTTGCGGAGACAATGTAGTTATTGCCTGATGCAGTTGCCTCATAACCGGACGGGCAGAAGTTTGTGCCTGCACCCTCGGCTTTGTTATCTGCGGGATTGAAGTGAGAGAAAGTACCGCCAGTGATTGTAACTTTGGCAGTGCCAGCTTTGTAATCTGCGTCATAGCAGTTGATAGTTACCCCATAAGAATCCAGCACACCATTTGTGTTCAGTTGCTTGATGGAGAATTTGCCGCCATTGATAATCAGAGTTCCGGGATGAACATAAACGGCCGTGACGTTACCGACAAAAGTACCGTTTTCGATGGTGCACTTACTGGTTTCATCCTGAAGGTCGATAGCGTAGCAGTCATTTTCCTTAGCATCCAGAGTGCCGTCGCCAGTGATAGTCAAATCGCCGCCTTTACGAACGGAGATTAAAGACCAGTTATTGTTCTCTTCGTCGTTAGGCTGCTCCCAAAGATCCTTAGTGTTATAGAGCTTCTTACCGTTCATATCGAGAGTGAGTTGCTTCGTAACAGAAACAGTGAGACCTAGATTAATGTCGCTTAACAACTTAACGGTTGCACCGTCTTCGGCGGCGTCAATTGCGCCCTGTAAAGGCTGATACGTTTTGCCGCCGACTTTAGCGACATCTTCACCATCCGCTGCCAACGCGGCGGTGGGCAGTAGACTCAGCACCATTGCCAGAGCCAACAGAACGGATAAAATTTAGCCTTCATGGTTTCCTCCTATAATTATAGATTTGAATTCGGGAATTTGCTGTGCGCGGGGACAAGTTTCATTCGCTTTTTTCATCTCTCACTTTCCTCATTTTTGTCGGCGTCCACAGGACGCACCTGTTTTCCTTATCATAGTATTTTCATACGTGGAAAACAAGCGGACAGCTGCCGCTTCCTGTAAAGAAATTGTGAAGACTTTGACATTCCTCATAAAGCCAGCATCCCGCCGCGCGGGCGCGCATAGAGATAACGGACGAAGGGGGATGAAGATATGAAAAAGATATGGCCCGCAGTGCTTTACTTACTTATTTTGTGCTCCTGCGGCAAGGAGACGGACCGCGCGGAGGCGATGCAGGAGCAGTACAAAAATTTGGCGTCCTACGAAACGGACGTGCGCGTCAGTGTGCCGCG
>CAKSHP010000078.1 GCA_934457145.1 uncultured Clostridia bacterium
GTCTTCGTTCATGGCGACGAACGCGCCCCGGTAGACTGCCCGGAGCGATACGAGGCGGTCGTGTGCAACGGCCTGTTCCTCTACAATTCCATCGAGCGCTTTACGAGCCTGCGGGTCATCCAGCTCACCAGCGCGGGTCTTGACCGCGTGCCGCTGGACTATATTCGCGCTCATGACATCGAGCTGCACAACGCTGCGGGCATGTACAGCGTCCCGATGGCGGAGTTCGCCGTCTGTGGCATTTTGCAGCTATATAAGCAGAGCCGCTTTTTTGCGGCGAATCAGGCGCAGCACAAATGGGAAAAGCATCGCGGCCTGCTGGAGCTTTCCGACAAGCGCGTGTGCATCCTCGGCTGCGGCGACGTGGGACGTGAGATTGCAAAGCGGCTGAAAGCCTTTGACTGCCGTATTACCGGCATGAACCGAACGGTGCGGGCGCTGCCGGATTTTGATGAAATTCTGCCGCTGGATAGGCTGCCGAACGCGGCGGCAGTGTGCGATATTCTGATCTGCTGCATCGCCTTGACGCCGGAGACGCGCGGAATAGTAAGCAAAGAGGTTTTTGACCGTTTACCCACAGACGCGATCTTCGGCAATGTCGCCCGCGGTCCGCTGGCCGATGAGGTCGCCCTAACCGCATGGCTGCAAAGCGGCGGCCACGCGGTGCTGGATGTGTTTGAAGAAGAACCCCTGCCCGAATCCAGCCCGCTGTGGGATATGGAAAATGTAGTCCTGACCCCACATAACAGCTTTGTAGGAGACGGCAATCGGGCAAGACTGTGGGAGACGATAAAGGAGAATCTGAAATGAGCAGCATAAATGAAGTGAAGAAAATAACGGATGATTCTCCAAAATTCAGAGAAGTTCTATTTGCCCGTGGTTATCTGTTTACGGATGCCGAAGTTGACGGCAATGTATTCCCCTTTTATGGAGAATGGCGGACTGAGAAAATCTGCGGATATAGCCTGTTGGTACACCCCAAGGCGAAGTACTATGTGCTGCAAACTGAGGATTCTTCGCTGGTGCTGATCGGCCATGCATATAACCCGTTCGACGGCTTGTATGACGAGAATGAAATTCTTCGGAAATATGCTGATTTCGAAGATAAGATTGGGTATTTCAATCAATGGACAGGCGTGTTTACCCTAATCGTTGTAAAGGCAGACGACATTGAGGTGTGGGGCGACTGTGCCGGGATGCAATGCGCCTATTATGGCACAATTGAAAAGCATTTCTATCTGTCGTCACATGCGCAGTTGATTGGCGATATTTGTAATCTTACGCAATCTGCCTATGTGAGAAAACTGACGCAGTATCGCTTCTGGCAGATGTATGGTTTGTTCCTACCCGGAGATATCTCGCAGTTTGACAATGTGTTTCGCCTTGTACCGAATCATGTTTTGAATGTTACAGTTCCGGAGTTCTCCTGCAAGCTTGCTCGTTTTTATCCCAACTGTGATATCCCCATGGTGAAGAATGAGCAGGAATACGATGAAACAATTGCGGAAATCGGGCGGCTGCTTCATAAGAACATGGAACTGATTGCAAACAAGTGGAACAAGCCTGCGATTTCAATGACCGGCGGTATGGATAGCAAAACAACGGTAGCCTGCGCCAACGGTCTGTACGACAAGTTCGGCTTTTACAGCTATATCTCTATGTACGGAGACAGACCGGACGCGGAAGCTGCTGAGAAAATTGCAGCCGCCATAGGCGTAACGCATCACACTTATACAATTTCTGAAAATGATAGTGATTTTGAGGATGTTCCCGCTATGCGTGCCGTCATGGAGCATAACCTGGGCGATATCGGTGCGGTCAATGCCAACGATGTCAGGAAGCGACTGTTTTTCTTGAACACGCCGGATTTTGACGTTGAGGTCAAGTCTTGGGTTTCGGAAATCGGTCGCGCAAACTATTACAAAAAGTTTGGCTTGAAGAAAATGCCGATGCAGTTGTCTCCCAGGCAGATGACTTCCATGTACAAATTCTTCACTTACAATCGTGCGGATGCCCATGCGACGGACAAGGTATTCCGCCAGTACATAGAAAAGACAGCCTTCCACAGCATTTACAATCTGGATTCCAGCGATATGTACCTGTGGGAGTTCCGCTATGGCGGATGGGGTGGCTTGACAATTACGTCTGAGCACCGTGTTTCCTACGATATTACGATCCCATATAACAACCGCTTGCTGATGGAGCTGTTTCTGCGGCTACCCTTGGAAAAAAGGATTGAAGATATCCCACACTTCGATGTCATTCGCAAAATGAACCCCGCGATTGACCAACTT
>CAKSHP010000079.1 GCA_934457145.1 uncultured Clostridia bacterium
AGTGTATATTATGAATGATTAACATTTAGCAAATCAGTGCTCTGTTTGAGATAAATGGAATACCGATAGAGACTCGATATTGAATCGGGCTTTTGTAACCAAGTTTTTGTTTAATACGCTTTTCTCTAAACCAGTGAAGGTAATTATTAAGAAGCGTGATGAATTCATCTATGCTTACACCTCTCCAATCTCGTCCGTAGAAAATTGCGTTTTTTATTAATCCGAAGAAGCCTTCACACGCTGAGTTGTCAGGTGAACACCCCTTCTTAGACATCGAACGTGTAAGATGGTACTTATCCATTCTATCAATCCAACCTTGCCATCGATAATGTGAGCCACGATCAGAATGGACAATAGGATGCTCGTCTTCATTCAATGAGAGAACAGCAGTATCAAGCATTGAATTAACCATATTAGCATCAGGTGACGTTCCAATCTTCCAGCTGACAGGCATACCATCAAAGCAGTCTATCATTGGAGATAGATATATTTTACCAGAAGGAATAGAAAATTCTGTGATATCAGTCAACCATTTCACATTAGGCTTTTCGGCATAAAAGTCACGTTCAAGCAGATTGGGAACAGCAGGTGTAATTTCCCCAGCATAAGAAGAGTACTTTTTTGTATTTCTTTGATATACCTTCAATTCTTCCTGTTTCATGATACGACGTACTCTTTTTTCTGAAATATGAATTCCAATTTCGGACAAAACTGCGTGAATACGTCGATATCCATATTCCTTGTGATTTTCTGAAAAAACCTGTCTAATGTTTTCTCTGAATTTATCATCCTTATTAGGCTTAACAATTACTTTATGCTGATAGTAATAGCTGCTCTTTGATATATCCAGCATTTTCAGCAAATCAGCAAGACGATATTTTTCTTTTAAGGCATCGATCACTATCGTCTTTTCATGGTTATTCATCGTTTTCAGGTCGATACCTCCGAATTTTTTTAGCATAATACCAGCAACTTCAAGAGCATCACGTTCCATTTGAAGTTTTTGCACTTCTTGCTTCAGTCTTTCACGTTCTTCTTCAAGTACAGATTTTTCCGCCATAAGCTGTTCTATGCTTTCGTACATGGTTTCAATAGTCGGTTCTTGCCTGCTCATTCGTTGCTCATACTCCTTACTGAGTAAAACGGCTGCTGCTTTTTTTATTGTGCCAGGAGCTATATGGTATTTATTGCTTATGGATACAATACCACTCTCATCTGTACAAAACTCTACTGCCGCTTTGATAAAATTCTCTTTTGTATATTCTATCATATGTGGTGTAATTTTGCAATCCTTTTCTGCTCTTTCAACCCAAAGTCTAAGCTGTGCTGCCGATGGATACCCAAGCTCATTTGCGACATTTTGATAACTGCCATGATTTTCGTGATAAAAGCGAACAGCGAATGCCTTTTCTTCTTCTGTATATTGTTTTATATCATGGCTGCTTCTCTTATCTTTTATTCTTCCTGTTTTTTTATATTCTTCAATCCATTTGTATACCATATTTCTTCTCTTGGGATATCCCAGCTTTTTGTTACCGGCAAGGGTGAAGCGGTCTGGATGGACGAGGAGGAGCAGTACACGCTCTCCGATGACACCTTCGGTCAGACCTCTATCGGCTCTTACAAGCTCGGTACGGCGATCAAGGTATCGGAGGAGCTTCTCAACGACAGTGTGTTCGACCTTCCTGCCTACATCGCTAAAGAGTTCGCTCGCCGTATCGGTGCAAAGGAAGAGGAAGCCTTCTTCGTAGGTGACGGTATCGGCAAGCCCACCGGCATTTTCAACGCAACCGGCGGTGCGGAGGACGGTGCGACCACGGCAGGTGCAAGCATTACCTTTGACGATGTTATGGAGCTTTTCTACTCGCTCCGCAGTCCTTATCGCTCCAAGGCTGTATGGGTACTGAACGAGACGACCGTCAAGGCACTCCGCAAGCTCAAGGACGGCAACGGCAACTACATCTGGAATCCGTCTGTCACTACCGGCGTTCCCGACATGATTCTCAACCGTCCCTACTACACTTCTACTTTCGTGCCGGAGCTTGAGGCTGGCAACAAGGTCATGGCATTCGGTGATTTCAAGTATTACTGGATCGCTGACCGTCAGGGCAGAGTCTTTAAGAAGCTGTCCGAACTTTATGCAGCAACCGACCAGACCGGTTTTGTCGCAACCCAGCGTGTTGACGGCAAGCTTATCCTTCCTGAAGCCATCAAAGTCCTTCAGATGAAGGCGTAAGGAGGTAAACCATGAGTTATAACGCAAAGAACTATACCGAGCAAGGC
>CAKSHP010000080.1 GCA_934457145.1 uncultured Clostridia bacterium
CTCGTCACTAAGCATCTGGATACTTTCCAGAACGTCATTGTTGTCAATTTTTTCAGAACTTTGTTCAGTTGCCATTTTAACAAGTTCTTTTTTGTCAATTTTCTTCACAGAAGTGAGAGGCCATTTATCAAGTTTAAGCAACATATCAGGTAGTTTGTATCCTGCAATACCTTTTGAACTCAACTCATTTTTTATATTCTGCAAAGTGATATCATTTTTTCCGATTACAGCGGCACATATCTTTTGTCCGAGCAACTTATCGGGAACCCCAACCACCGCTGCATCTTGTATGCCATCACATTCCTGAAGATACTTTTCTATCTCTGAAGGGTCTATTTTTTCGCCACCACGGTTAATGGTATCTTTTATTCTGCCAACAATCTGTATATGGTCATCAAATACAAATCTAGCTTTGTCCCCAGTTCTCAAATAGCCGTTCGGAGTGAATTTTTCATTATTAATATCTCTGCCTTTAAAATATTCTGTAATTATACATGGACCTTTTCCAATAAGTTCTCCGCATTCTCCGTGAGGAACGTCATTAAGATTTTCGTCCACTATTCTGATATCATCGAATGGGCAGATATTACTTCCCTGACACTCCAAAATAAGTTCAAGATTATCATTATATGAGGTACTGAAAACGATACCTTCACCCATACCATAAATCTGCTGAGCGGTACATTTAAGTATGTCATTTACCTTTCTTATTACTTCCTGAGTACACATAGCTCCACCTAACTGTATAAGTGAAAGCGAACTTATATCATCAATGTTACCTCTTTGTTCGACGGTTGTAGCAAGCGATGCAGCCATTGAAGGTACTAATGCTGTAGCAGTAACATGCTTATCTCTAATAATATCAAGCATATCACCAGCCGCTCCGGAATTACTCATTGTAACCGAACCGCCACGACTGAGAGCACCAATACACCCAACTGCATTAAAGTTGTGTTCCACAGGCATAGCAGCCATATAAACTGTATTTTCATCAAAACCGCACTTTTCTGCAACAGCTTCAGAATTGAAAATATGGTCTGCATGAGTTCGCTCAATCAGCTTTGGTACACCAGTAGAACCACCAGAAAGAATAAGCAAAGCTGTATCAAGCGGATTAGGTTTTTCATATGTACTTGCAGAAAGAACATATTCTTTGTCAATAATTTTTGTAATCTCATCTTCATATAAACAAAGCGTTATACTTTTGTGAGACTCACAAAGCATATCCGCAATCTTTGTATGGTCTGCACCCTTATACTGACGAAATGAGAAAAATCCCTTAGGTTCAGTCAAATCCGCAAAAGTTTCAAGTTCTTTTTCACGGCAGGCTGGATAAACCAAAAGCGGTATAACTCCAATTTTAAACATTGCAAAACAACTTACGAAGAAAGCAATAGAATTTGTAAGCTGTATCATTATCACATCATCTTTTTTTATTCTATTTTCAAGAAGATAAGCTGCAAAGCTATCAATTTCTTTGCCAAGTACTTCAAAGGTTATTGAATTTTCTTTATCACTTAATGCACATCTATCTTTGAATTTCATTATCCACTTGTCAAGACGTTCGCCATATGTAGTATGCTCGATTTTATCAATATTGTATCTGTTCATATATTATACCTCCGCTGTTGTTATTTCACATAAATAATAGCCATATAGATGCTGCTACAACTGTTGCTGTAAGTCCGCAGGCAACGGGAATAAGATTCTTTTTTACAAGCTGACGTGGACTAATATTGAATGCTGATGCAACAGGAACAACACTCCAAGGAATAATAGTACCGCCACCAATCCAAATGATTATTATCTGACCAAGAGACATAAGAAGCTTTGTTTTTTCAATTGAAACTCCATATCCCTGAGTAATTTCACCTATTACAGTAAGTCCGGCAAAACCTGAACCATCGATACTATACATTATGCCAATGACAGTCTGTAAAAATGCAAGCATAAAGTCAGGAAAATGTATATTTTCTACTATCAGATTTACAAAATCTCCAATAAATCCAGGAGCATTATCACCAAGGATATCTTTTGATACACTTGCATTTCCAAGAGAAAAGAATGCAATTATCACAAGTGCCGGTGCAAATATCTTCATTGCAAATATGAAACCTTTAACAACAAAATCCATAGCTTTTTCTTCAGCTTCATTCTTTTTAAATGCTATAAAGCTTACAATGCAAGTAACAATCAGTGCAGTTCCAGAAACAAAAAATGTTGCATCGTCTCCGCTTATATTCCAGATTATCATTGCAATAAAATCA
>CAKSHP010000081.1 GCA_934457145.1 uncultured Clostridia bacterium
GGATTCTATACTACAACGAACAAAACGCAGGCAATTGGATTTGCCGAAAAAGTGATGCGCAGACGCAAAGAAGGACAAAAACAAGTATCAGTTTACCAAATCGATGAAACCGCCGCTTTCACTGCTGACATTTTGTGGCCCTGACGAAATGTGGTTGGACTTTGTATTTCAAAACAGGCAAGGAATTTATCAAGGCGATCAATATGATCTGATTTACGGACCGGTGGCGAACGATGATGTCTACACAACCTTTACTCTTTATGAAGCGGGGGTTCTTACAAAAGAGCAGACTTTAGAGAATTTAAAAATTAAGAAACTCTACAATCAGCTTGTTTTTACGTCAGAAAAAGCATTATCCTACTGCGGTTTATGGGCACACTACCAGAGGGAGAGTTGTAATGGAGAAAAAAGCTTTCAGTGCACTTTTGGGGCTTTTAATTCCTCAGGTTGTTGCGTATATCACAGATGAGACACCATGCAATGAGCTGACCGCAACAAAGCAATTTTATTGTTCAAAAGTCTATGCTTTGCTTGAGGATGAAAGTACGAAAATGTGGCATTTTAGTCCGAAAACACTGTTCTTATTGTTTGACCAGGAGCCGCGGTGCGGAACATTTACCGTTCCGGAGGAGGGATGAAAATGAGTGACCAAGGAAAATTCGCGATTTTTTGCGCAGAACAATACAAATTAGAAAAATCTCTCAATGGAGAAAGTGTTGCAAAACTGTTTGAGAAGTATGACGTATGGGATTACCTCTATACCTGTTATGAAGCGCTGCACACCACAGGAACACAGTATATCATCAACGACATCGATGAATATATCGCCTCTGCATAAATGCATGAATATCCAACCGGAGCCTCGTGAGAGACGCTTTATGGATAATCACGCATTTCGCTTGTTTGCAGACGTAAGGCCTCTAACTTTGCGAAAGAGACCTGGATAAAATTTCCACATATTCTTTATTCGCCTATGTGTGATTCCTCTAAAATATTTTTCATCAATTGTTCCATAAAGTCATAATCCAGATGAAAAGTTTCATCGCTTGCTCGTAGCATATCTGCCTTAGAGACTTTCGAAAATTGCAGACGATAACCGTTCTTTAATGCTAAAAGAGAGATAAAGATGCGCTGTACACGACCATTTCCTTCACGAAACGGGTGCACCGCATTTAACTCTCCCAAATAATGCGCCAGACGCTCAGCAAGCAGATCTTTTGAAAGCCCCATGAGATCGTTCTCAGCTTTTAGGTTTGAAAAAATCTCCGTTAACTGTTCTTCAATAAAGACACTGCGGCAAAACATATTTCCTTTTGCAATATCTACCGTACGAAATTCGCCTGCCCAGCTGTAGACATCTTGAAAGATAAATCGATGAATTTCTTTTAGGAAAGCAATGTTCAATTCATAGGTTGTATTGACAAATTTGCTCAAAAACTCAGCAGTACGAAGTGATGTGATTTCTCGTTCCGCATCTTGCAGCTCTTGCATGTTTTGAATATTAAGCTTGTTCCTTAGGATGTTTGTGCCCGGATAGCAGTATTTAGAATCCGAAGCGTACACATAGTTATAGAAATCTTTCATTATGCTTTCTCCGAACGTATATATTTCTTTTTAAGCTCTTGGATAGCAAAATCAAACGAAAACTTTCCTTCTAGGCAATTTCGAATGCGAAGTTTATCTTCACTTTGTAGTGGCATGTCTTCCAGGGCCATATTTGCGTCGGTATTTTCCAGAATCCACTCAATGTTACTCATGATTCACCTCCAAATGTCTTTTAGTTAGTATACCACATGTGGGTTCTTTTTGCTACCGCAAATCTCAACAATGTCTGCATGATTATCCATAAATGTCTTGGCTAAAGGTTTCTTTTTTGCATCAGAAAGGCATCAGAAAAGAAAAAAATCGTCCGAAATCTCTGCAAAATTTTCCTCAAAAACAAACTTTCGCCTTGTAATTCCAATGCTCACAACCTCGACCGCAGTTGCTGTTATGTTCACTTTCAGCTTTAGTAGTGCATTTGCGGCAACGTATACGCTTGAAGACCATGTTACTACGTTATCCGCAGAAAAGACTGCACAGCTGGGATACATCAACAACATTAAGACACAGTACGTGAACTCCATCACCTACGATGACGATGGATTCACAGCAGACAAGTACATGAAGGCTGCTTATGAAGCTGCTGCGGCTGAAGTAGTTGAAGACGCAGACAAAGCAATGCAGACTGCAATCGATACTTATCTTGACGGTACATCTTTTGATG
>CAKSHP010000082.1 GCA_934457145.1 uncultured Clostridia bacterium
ATTTATAATCTCACAAGCTGTACTTCATAAATGGATTATTTTATTATATTGACGGAGAATACAGCATTTCTGAATTATTACAGAACATTAAAAGAATAGTTCTATACGTCATTAAAAATGTTGCCGAGAGAACAAAAAGACTTATTGAAGTAATGAAAATAAAGTGCTGGACAAATACTCCAAAAACTGGCGAAAATAGAACACATCTGAAAAACGATACACTAATTTTTGATAATTAAAAATCTTTCACTATGAACAGAATTTCAGTCAAGTATATGCCGAATACACCAAAATCTGAAACATGAATAAATTTCCTGCACCAGCTTCTTGATAAAACAGATATATTTACCGTGCAGGAATACAGGGGATATCTTCTAATTCCGTCAACAAGGACACAGAAAATTCTGATGATTGCATGTAATGGCGGATAGAGCAAATCAAGAGTAGAAAAAGTTCTACATGAAATAATGGAAATTAGAAATGCTGTTTCAGGAAGTATCGCTTCACTTGATAATGGAAATGTGGCAAGATTCAATAAAGTTAAACTTGTCGGACGGTTCTGCATGATTAATGATGATATGGGTATGTTTACACTTGAAAAAAACTAATTTTTTCAAACAACTTATTTCAGCGGAAATTTCCCTTGAAATTGAACCAAAAGAAAGTATATCATTTCAGATTATGACAGAAGCTATGGCTTCTTTCGCAGATAGACTGTTTTTACCGAAAAGCAGATTTAGAAAGGCAGAAAAAATGACAAGCATATTACTGAAAAACTGCTTTCGGAAAAATGTGGTATTTTGAACTGGTGTATTGAGGGACTAGCGTGTTTGATTGCCAATGATTTTAAATTTATAATCAGCAAACAAGAAAGGCAGAATCTCATCAATTCTGAACGTTAAAGCAATATATAATTATTCACTTTATAGAGAGTGAATATAACTTCAAATATGAAGCGAATGCAGAGATACATTCTCAGAAGCTTTACTGAACTGGTGCAGACTGAATAATTTTGATTTTCTTTCAAGAAGAACTTTCAAAAACTATGTTATAGTAAACCGTAGAAAATATGGAATCAAACACACAGAAAATGCAGTCAATGAATTGGGAAAACGTGCAAGAGGATTTATAGATATGAAATACACATATTATACCCACAGATTGTATACTGATTTACACTCATAATTTCTATAATCACATATATGCAGTCTGAAATAATTATTTTTTATATAAAATCAGATTGTCAATCGTGTATGACTTGAGTTTCAAATGTATATAAAGGCATCTCGTAAAGCTCGAAATTCTTCTTATGAAAAGGAGAAATAATTGAGCAGATATGCTAAAAGAAAAGATATCTCTGAATGAGACCGAGGAAAAATAGCAAGTTTGGCAACCTATCATGACACTTTTTCAAAGTGATGAACTTTGCATACACTTGTTAGAGATACTCTAAAACCCGAAAAAATGTTTGAAAGAAAATTCAGATTAAGTAAGTCAAAGAATGAAAGTGAATTCGTAAGAAACTGCTTCTTAATGGTGCCGTGGTATATCTTGATGATGAAATGAACAGGATTTACAGATGCTATTTATTGGCTTCAAATAACATCAATCATGTGGCTGTCAGAGTAAACAGAACAGGCAATATTTACACAGAAGATATTGCAGAATTACATCGAGGAGTTGAATTATTATTGCAACAACAAAAATATTTCCAATTAGAACTTCATAAATTAAAGTCCTATTTCAAATCATGAAAAAACTAAAAACTAAAAGTATATTTTCACATTTAACTGTCGAAAAAATCTGCTGATGCAAGTGAAAATTTTAGACAGGTCAGAGCTATAAGAACAGAACTTTCAACTATATTTGCACAATATATAATTATCAATTTTAAATTGGACGAAATCATACCTGACAAAGCATTTGAAATTGGAGCTGACTTTTGCAATAAATTTCTAAAGAACGAATATAATATTTGGCTGTTCATACCAATAAAAGTCATATTCATCTGCATTGTATTTTTAATCCATAATATAACATTATAATCTATTGAACAGAGTTAATTAACTGATTTTTCAGTTATTATCTTGACTATTTCCAACTTGAATGGTATGATAGTTATAATATATAAAATTATTTATGTTATAGAAATATGGATAAAGATAAAAAAATCTTGCTCTATCGAATTAATGAACAGGATAAAAATATAATGTTTGTGGTAACAGAAAACAAAAAAAGACATGAAGAGACATTGATTAAGAT
>CAKSHP010000083.1 GCA_934457145.1 uncultured Clostridia bacterium
ATGCTACCGAGGATGGAGCGGCGGAGGCATTGCAAGTCGGTTTCCGCTATTTGATTATTGATTCAGCAGGGCTTATTATCTTATACCTGATCCACACCTATCGAAATGCATTGCAGGCGCTGGGTAATTCTTTTTGGTCGATGATCTCTGGCTTTGCCGAAAGCATTATCCGCATTCTCATGGCTAAGGTCGTTGTGCTTGCGATAGGAACAGGTGCATTGTATTTTGAGGAACCGGCAGCATGGGTAGGCGGATTGCTATTTATCATGATTCCGTATTACCATTATCAAAAGAAATTACTGTCGTAAACAATGCTGGAGGCATAACCATGGAAAAGAGGACTTTAAGAGACGAAATTATCCAGCTCGCCGCAGACCAGTATGGGACACAGCCGGAGCATCTATGGGCCAAATATCCTAATTATGTGGTTCTGCGCAACAATAGCGGAAAATGGTATGCAATTATCATGGATGTGCCGAGGGAGAAATTAGGCATATCGGGGGATGGATCCGTCGATGTGATTGACCTCAAAATAGAGCCGCTTTTAGCAGGTTCCTTGCGTATGGGTATGGGATTTCTTCCGGCTTATCACATGAATAAGGAAAAATGGATCACTGTGCTTTTAGACGGAACAGTTGATAAAGCGCAGATCATGGATTTGCTGAATATGAGTTATGAGTTAACCACCCATACAAAACATAAAAAAAGCTCACAAAATCCGTCAAATGTGACGATAGGATGGGACGTATTAAAATGAAAAAAGCAGTATTGGTTGTATCTGCGGGTTTCCGTAAAAATGGCAACTCTGACTGCATGGCGCAGGAGTTTGCAAGAGGTGCAGCAGATGCAGGGCATAAGGTAGAACATATCAGATTGCCTGGTAAGAACATGGAGTGCTGCCGGGGCTGCTTTACCTGCCAAAAAACAATGAAGTGCGTCATTCAGGACGATGTTTCCGACATTCTCCAAAGAATGAAAAGTGCTGATGTGGTTGTGTTTGCGACTCCCATTTACTTCTACGGTATGTGCGGAACGATGAAAACATTTTTGGACAGAACCTATCCGTTGTTCCCCGGCGAATATCGTTTCCGGGACATTTACTTGCTGACAGCCGCTGGAGAGAATTTGGAAACAACAGTTCAAGGAACCGTGGAGGGCTTGAACGGCTGGATTCGATGCTTTGACAAAACAAGGTTGGCGGATGTAATCTTTGCCGGAGGCATTATGGAAAAAGGCGAAATTGAGGGACATCCGGCTTTAGCGCGAGCATATCAAACCGGCAAAATGGTGTAAGTGATGGAAAGCATTGAAATCATCGGTGCATCTGAAAACAATCTAAAGCACATCGACCTGACAATCCCAAAGGGGAAGCTGGTGGTGCTGGCAGGTGTTTCCGGATCCGGCAAAAGTTCGCTGGCTTTTGATACGATAGCAGTTGAGAGTGCCCGCCAGTGGCAGACCTCCTATCCGCTCTATCTGCGGAATAAAATGCCACACTATGAACGGCCAAGGGTGGATGAAATTCATAACCTGACCCCTTCGATAGTTGTTGATCAGAAAGCAATCGGCGTCAGCAGCCGTTCCACCGTTGGAACAGCGGTTGATGCCGCCCCGCTGATCCGTCTGCTATTCTCCCGTATCGGAAAACCCAGCGCAGGTGGTTCTATGGCCTATTCCTTTAATCATCCGCTTGGAATGTGCCCACATTGCAGCGGGTTAGGGGAACAGTTGGAACTAAATGAGGAAAGCTTTTTTGATATGGACAAGACCTTACGGGAGGGCGGCATCCTGTTCAGCCAGTTTTCCGCCGGGTGGCAGACCTGCCTATATCAGGCCAATCCATTCCTTGATCCGAACAAGAAACTGCGGGATTTCACCGCCGACGAATGGGAGATTTTGCGCCACGGCACAAAGGAACCGCTGAAAATTGAAATACGCTCCAACAATACCGGTAGAGTTGACCGGGTGGATTATGAGGGCGTTTTTTCTCGATTCCGCAGGCTATATCTTAATCGTGATATTTCTAAGCTGAAAAAAGGACTGCAAGAAGAAATTTTATCTCATGTCAGTAAAGAAGCATGTAAAGCCTGCGGTGGCACTGGACTTAATCCTGCGGCGTTAGCGCCGAAAATCAACGGACGAAATATTGTGGGCTATTTTGAAATGCCGGTATGCAATCTTCTGCCGGTGCTGGCGGAAATCGACAATCCTGTGGGTGTGCCCCTTGCAAAACAGATCACGGC
>CAKSHP010000084.1 GCA_934457145.1 uncultured Clostridia bacterium
TCTTGAGGCATAAGTTCATGAATAAAAACATTTTTCAATCCTTTTGCCTCTTTTTTTGCATCTTTAAAATAAGCTCCACCACCAAAAATCACAAACTGAATTTCATCATACTCAGACATCTGTTTTGCAGTCTTTAGCACAATATCTGCTCCTTGGGTTGCACCAAAATTTCCAGCATAGACTACAAGAAATTTTTCTGGATTCAGTCCAAATTCTTCAATCAGTTTATTATCTTTTCTCTCAACAGGATGAACAGATTCTAAATCAATCCAGTTAGAGATAACTTCCATTTTATTTTCTGATACACCTTTAGCCAATACATTTCTTTTAAATCCCTGACTAATAAGAATTATTTTATCAGCATGACGATATGTAAAATCCTCAAGCTTTCTTCCTATTTTCCAAAGAACGCTATTATAATGTGTTAAATTCGAATTAACAAGCGAATCTGGAAAAATATCCTGAAGATTATATACAAACGGAACTTTCTTATGGTATTTTTTACTCAGTTTATGAGCAATAATCCCACTTATTGCTCCTTGCGTTGGAGGTGTACTGTTTGAAAATACAACATCAATGTTCTTGCTCTTTAACGCAATTTGATACGTTCTAAAATTACACCAAAAATATCTAACGGCTCTTACTATAGGATTCTTGCCTTCCTGCGGTGCTTTAAAACGATTTACTATAACGGAACCATTATATTTTTTCTCTAGTATTTTATTTGTATACTTTTTTTTCGTTTCCTTATCGATACCACGTGTTGGAGTTGGACATATAATCTTAATTTTATGTCCATCCGAAATCAAGCCCTCGATCAAATCCCTTTCCAAGTGAGTATATGCGATTTTTTCAGGTTCATAATACGCATCTAAAAAAAGTATGTTCATTGCTTATCCCCCTCAAATCTATACTCGTACATTTTTCGGCCTTCATCGGTTACAAACATTCTTTCTCTTATAAATCCATTTTTTTCATAAAAATGAATTGCACCTTCATTATTCACTACGTCTGTTTCCAAAGTAATATATGCATACTTTTCAAAATCGACTAGTTTCTTCAATTCTTCAATCAACCTTGAACCAATACCATTTGATTTTGCATTAGGATCAACCCCTATTGAAGATAATTCAACATATTTTTCCTTACGTTTTACTTCACTTGGCTTCAGAAAAGCTTTAATTATATGCATAAATGCAGATGGTCTTCGAAAAAATGCTCCCATACTATACCATCCAAATTGAACCAAACGAGTTTTAATCATAAATTTATATAAACCACTAAAATCTGATGAATATGCTAAAAATCCTATTGATTTTTCGCCATCTTCAGCCACTAACAAGCCCGATTCTTCATGATCACAATATGATTGGTACATTTGTTTCAAAAAACCTCTCCCCATAAAAGTAAGGAAAAATCCGGTGAAGGTATTTAAATGTATTGTCACTATCTCATCTATTATTTTCTTTTCCTCTGATTTAACTTCTCTTATAGTAACCATCTTTCATTCTCTTTTTATTCATAATCCTTTCCAAGTACTGCAAACAAAGTTCTGAACATTGTAACGATTTCTCCCACAAATGAAAATCTTTTAATGCTCTCAAGATTGTATTTCATTTTTCCTGGAAGAACTTCTTCTATATATACTTTATCTACATTCTCGGCGTCATCTAACAATTCAGATTCATCTTTATAACGAATACTTGCTTCACTTGTAATACCAGCAGGTAGTAACAATGTTGCATAATATTCTGGTTTATATTCTTTTACATACTTTACTGCTTCAGGTCTTGTACCTACAAAACTCATATTGCCAGAAAGTAAATCAAAAACTTGTGGAAGCTCATCAAGACGACAACCTCTAAGTTTTGCTCCAACTTTTGTTATTCGACTGTCATTTCCAACTGTTACAGCAGAGCCAATTTTATCAGCATTGCTAACCATTGTTCTAAATTTATGGATTTTAAAATGTTTACCATATGTCGTAACTCTTTCTTGTCTATAAAACACTGGTCCCTCAGAGTCCAACTTAATCATTACAGCTATGATAACCATTGGAATTGCTAATATGATTAATAAAATTAATCCTCCAATTAAATCCATTAACCTTTTAAGAAATATGCTGGCTTTCTTCTTTTGTAATGAATCATAATATACTCTAACTTCATCATTCTTCATAAAATCAGGCAGA
>CAKSHP010000085.1 GCA_934457145.1 uncultured Clostridia bacterium
GCTTATGCAAAACAACTTGAATTCCGCCACATCACAGATTATCTCCACCTATGTGTATAATGTAGGTCTGAAGGGTGGTCAGTTCAGCTTTGCCTCAGCGGTCGGTTTGTTTAATTCCTGTGTCAATCTAATTCTGATTGTGGGCGTGAATTCCGTTGTAAAGCGGCTAAGTGATAGCAGCTTATGGTAAAAAGAGAGGAATGTACCTATGGATAAAAATCTGAGCTGGAGAGACAAAGTCTTTAATTGTGTGGATATTTTTGTTTTACTGTCAGTTCTGTTGATTATCGCCTATCCCCTGTATTTCGTTGTGATTGCTTCCTTCAGCGATCCGAATCTGGTTTCAATGGGCAAGATATGGCTTCTGCCGCGAGGCATTCAAAGCGAAGGATACACAATGCTATTGCAGACCAAGAACGTTTGGGTTGGTTACAAGAACACGTTTATCTATACTGTCGTTGGTACTGCAATTAATATGCTGGTCACACTGCCCGCAGCCTTTGTTTTAAGCAACCCCCGGTTTCCATCGCGCCATGTGGTTATGTTTTTGTATACTTTCGCGATGATTTTCCAAGGCGGTATTGTACCAACCTATTTGATCGTCAAAGAATTAGGCATGTTGGATACGATTTGGGCTTTGACGATCCCCAACGCATACAACGTGTTTAATCTTATTGTAGCTCGCACTTTTTTCGAGACGCTTCCGTCAGACCTAACCGATGCTGCGACGATTGATGGTTGTAATTACTTCCAGCTTTTCCTGCGAGTGATTTTACCGCTATCAGGAGCGATGACGACGGTTCTCTTACTCTATTATGGCGTGGCGCACTGGAATAACTACTTCAATGCGCTGATTTACATCCGGACTAATTCCAAATATCCCCTTCAAGTTTATTTGCGCGATATCCTGATTCTGAATGAAAAGTTGGCAAACTCAGATAGTGGCGATCCAAATTATCAAGAAAAAATGCGCATTATGGGTGAACTGATAAAATATGGTGCAGTGGTTATCGCAACGTTACCGCTGATGATTATTTATCCATTGATCCAGAAGAATTTTAAAAAAGGGGTATTAATCGGTGCCGTAAAAGGGTAGGCATCGAAAAAATATTAAGGAGGTAGTCCCATGAAGAAACTGTTTTCTGTCTTGTTGACAATAACGCTTCTGTTATTGTCATGTGGTGCTCTGGCCGAGGGAAGCGATATTGTTACGCCAACAAGCGTGATTGCGTTTCCTCTTGAGCAACCTGTCACTCTGCGTATCATGGTAAACCGCACAACAGAAGATTCCAGCGCTCTTTTCAACAGTCGTCCGCAGAACGAGTATCTTGAACAGTTGACAAATGTACACATCGAGTGGATCTGTGTGCCTAACAGCGCCTGGAATGAGCAAAAGTCACTGGTTTTTGCCAGCGGCGAGTATCCCGATGCCATGATTGATGAGAACCTCACAGACTTGGACGTGATGGCCAATGTTGATGCGCTGATTAATATTGCGGACTATTTGAATGTGATGCCGAATATGAGTGCAGCTTTCGAAAAATTTTCTGAACTCAAAGCGCTGACAACCTCACCAGACGGAGGTATCTACACACTTGGACAGCGTCGGCCATTGGCAGACACACCACAGATGATCTGTATCAATAAGACCTGGCTGGATAATGTCGGCAAGGATATACCCACGACTACAGATGAACTGATCGACGTACTGCGTGCCTTCCGCGATGAGGATCCCAATGGAAACGGTGAAGCGGATGAAGTTCCATTGACCTTTGCCATTAATGGTGCCGTCACTGGGTGGGCGCCGCTATTTGGTTCTTTCGGCATCATTGACTATTCTTCCCCGAAAACACCCCTGTCAAAGCATGTGAACGTTGAAAACGGTAAGGTTGTCTATGTACCGATTGACGAACGGTATATAGATGCCATCGAGTTCTTCCATCAATTGTATAACGAAGGCCTGATTGACCGGGATGTTTTTACGGATCCACAGATTGCTGCCAAAAGATCAAACAATCAGATCGGTATGCAGCTTAACTGGAGTCTGGAAGGTCTTGATTCAGGCAATAACTGCGAGTGGGTAGCCATGATGCCCTTGGTCGGTCCAAGCGGTGAAAAGCCGATTTATACAAAAAATAATGCAGCTACTTATCGCCGCAACATGGCCATCTG
>CAKSHP010000086.1 GCA_934457145.1 uncultured Clostridia bacterium
AACAGGCGCAAGACCTGTTACTACTACTCTTTTTTTCATATGTTCACCACCTAATTTTTATTATCTTCTATAATCTTGATAACGTGTTTACCCATAACAGTTCCCCCAGCTTCCATATCCGAATGTGCAAGCGGAAGTTCATTCCAACTGTATTCTTTTCCTATAATAGGTCTCAAACCTTTTTCTTCACACAACCTAAGATACTCAATACAGTCATCAGCAGAACCAGTATGGCTTCCCTGAATTCTCTTCTGATATATCCATAGATATCTCAAATCTATTGTACCAATATAACCAGAAGTTGCTCCGCATAAAACTACCATACCACCTGGTGCACATAGGAAAAGTGAAGTAGCAAGAGTATCACTACCAGGATGTTCAACCACGATATCAGGGAGTTTTTTTCGTCCAAGAATTGAGAATAATTCATTTCTAAATTTAGTTGCCTGTATAAGCCACATTTTATATCCTCTGGCATCAAGACTGTCAATACTGCCCCAGTGTGAAAATTTAGAGCGGTCAATATATCCAGCTGCACCTATGCTCTTGCAATATTCGCCTTTTTCTTTGCTTGATACAACAGCTATAGGAATTGCACCATAACATCTAGCCTGCTGTATTGCACTTGAACCAAGACCACCAGACCCACCCCATACAATAACGACATCGCCAGCCTTAATTTTGTTAGGCTCCCAATGACGCAACATACGGTTTACAGTAACTCCGGTAACACTACATAAAGCAGCTTCACTCCAACTAAGAACATCTGGTTTTTTTATGCATTGATAGTCGTATACTCTGCAAAACTGTGCAAATGCTCCCCAATTTGATTCATAACCCCAGATATGATAACCAGAACTATATTCCGGATATCCTCCGTCTTTGATATAATGACAATTTCTGTCATATCTCCAAGACATTATAAGTACCTTATCTCCAACAGAAACATTGGTAACACCTTCTCCGACTGCATATACTACTCCACTTGCTTCAGAGCCACATATCTGAAAGTTCTCTGGATTGTCTCCATAGCTACCATTGGTTTCAATTACATTTTTAGGTTCACCTTTAGCAGCCCATATACCATTATAGTTTACTCCTGCGGCATAGACTGCCACCAATACTTCTCCGGCACGTGGAAGAGGTGTATCAACAATCTCATCTTGAAAGGCGGTATTTACATCTCCAAGACGTTCAGTTCTTATTGTCCATGCGTGTATTTTCTTCGGAACAGTACCAATTTCCGGCAGTGTTCCTACATCATAGAGCTTGTCTGTTAAATTCAATTTTAATCCTCCTGTCAGCATGATAATCCACCGTCGATAATAAATACCTGTCCGGTAATGTACCTTGCATCTAAACCGGCAAGAAATCCTATCAAAGCTGCAACTTCTTCGGTATTTCCAGTTCTGCCAAGCGGTATTCGGTTAATTATTTCCTCCAGCTTTTTTTCTGGTATAAAATGAACCATATCAGAAGCGATAAATCCTGGAGCAACTGCATTAACAGTTATCCCTGTCCTTGCAATTTCCTTAGCAAGTGAGCGTGTGAGTGCATTTATTCCTGCTTTTGATGCAGAATAATTAGCTTGCCCAACAGATGCAATAGAACCATTGACTGATGAAACATTGATGATTGATGGACATTTGCTCCTGCTCAGAAGCATAAGCGATTCCTTGCAACAATTGAAAGTACCAGTAAGATTTATTGATATAACATCAGACCAATCATCACTATTCATATATAATATCGGACGGTCACGATTTATTCCTGCACAGTTTACGAGAGTATCCAAACACCCTATTGTATTCTTTATATATGCAAACATTTCTTTTACTTTGCCACTATCCGAAACATCTGCTTTATACATAAAGCATTCTGATGCATATTTCTCACGAATTTCACTGCATAATTTAACAGCTTTTTCTTCATCGTTTCTGAAATTTATTATAATTCTATATCCATCTTGAGCAAATCTTAAAACAGTTGCTCTGCCGATATCACCAGTAGCACCTGTTATCAATACAGTTTTTATATTGTCATTCATATTTTTTATTTTTTTCCTGACATTACAGTTTCATAAATCTTTTCTGTAAGCGGTAAAAACTCCTGAAATTCAAATATGTCACTATAGTC
>CAKSHP010000087.1 GCA_934457145.1 uncultured Clostridia bacterium
CGCCGAAGCGCAAACCTGAAAATCAACATAATAATAAAAACGCACACGGCAAAATTAACTCTTGCCGTGTGCGTTTTTATATTATAGTTTTTTTCCTTCGGAATCTTTGAAAGAGCCGCAAATAATCATAATAAAATCAACAATATCGCCGATTCCGAAAAAGCCGAGCGTAAACAGCCAAATAAGTCCTGTACCGATTTTTCCGACGTAAAACCTGTGTATGCCGAGCGTTCCGAAAAAGAAACAAAGGACGGCGGCGACACCGCGGCTTTTATTTGAACGTGCATTTTCGGGCGAAGATGCCAAAGCCGACTGTTGGTATTGAGTATACGCGGGGGCGCAATTTTGAACAGAATTTTGTGTGGCGTATAGGTTTGTACTTTCATTGGGCAAAGGGGTTTTTACCGCTTTTTGAACATTTAAAGTGTTTTTGAACCAAGCCACCCATATTAGCATAGAAAAGGCAAAAAGCGAAATAAGACCTAAAGCTGACGGAACCGCATATAATATAGAACCAATGGCCGTAGCTTCGATTACGTTGTATATTTCAGGAAATGCATTTGAAATAAGAGAATAAATGCCGTTAGTTAGATTGACTATTACATTTGAACAGCTTATTGCTATAAGTGTGTACGTAATTCCTAAAATAGGAACTTTATATTCTTTGCGGTTTTTGCAAATTAAATTGTAAAGCAAAATACCGATTACTATACCCACCAAAGCAAAAGTACTTTTGCCAAATGATAATAAGCGGCTGTATAAAACAAATTCAGTGTAATCGGTGCTCATGGTGAGTTTCCCAGCGATAGGGTTGCAGAGTATAGCTTGTAAAGTCAGAAAAATGTTATATCCTGCTACTGTGAATATTGTTACCAAAAGAGCACGAACGGATGCGTCTTTAACAGTGCCGCAAGGCTTCGCTTCTGCAAGTGATTCACTTGCAATATTCTTTTTTTCATGCTTTTTAAAATAAGTCCGCCAAAACAGACAGTTAATTACAATCTCGAGCAAAAGTTGAGGAAAAAATGAAAATGCGGGAATAACGTTTCCGCTGTCATAACCGGTTAATTTCCTGCCGTGATGACCTGAAAATGAAAGCACAAAGAAAACTATGCAAATGATTGCGTTGACGGTAAGCGAACTGACAGCGTTGATTCCTGTGTCATAAAATATGTAAGATGCAGGGATTTTGCAACGTTTAAATTCATCTTTACAACCTGAATTGTAAAAGTATATTAAAGCGATGGGGATGAGTATGTATACCAATCCCTCTGCCATCAGAAAAAAGTACCCTGAAAAGCTGCTTTGTGAGGGTAGGCTTGATTTATAAAATGCGTTGTGAACAATATACCTAAACACCCCCGAAAACCCTAAGCCGAGTGATGTTATGATGTAAAGCAATTTTTGCTTTTCTTTTTCTGCTTGCGTATACATAAATTAAAACCCCTTTATCACATTTTCTTAAAATCTAAGAACAAAATAATTATAATTCTTAGATTTTAAGAAGTCAAGAGGTTTTAACGCCTTTTGTTATATAATTTTTTCGGTGATAAAGATGCATAAGTACGGTGAAGTAAATGCTGCCGATATAGGAGCGTTTCTGAAGGCGACGCGCGAAGACCTCGATATGTCGCAAAAGAAAGTTATGGAATTGACCGGAATAAACAACAAAACGCTTTCGGGTTATGAAAACGGCGTATCCCAGCCCGATATTCAAACTTTTGCAATTCTTGCAAAGGTATACGGGTTTTCTATTGATAAATTTTTCGGATTGGACGGTAACGGCAAGTAATGTTTATTATTATGCCGGCTGTTATGAACCCGCCGAAGCGCAAACCTGAAAATCAACATAATAATAAAAACGCACACGGCAAAATTAACTCTTGCCGTGTGCGTTTTATAATCAGCGGTTAAATTTTTGGTCAGTCAACGCGTTCAATATAGCCGCTTATTGCTTCCGCATACATATTGTCGTCTGTAACCGATTTAAATCGGCTGCCGTCATAGCTGTCGCTGAATCCGTTTGTCGCTTTATAAACCTCGTTTGTGTCGGTGTCATAAACGCGCTCGTATCCGAGAATTGCGTCGCTCTGCTTTTGGCTCAT
>CAKSHP010000088.1 GCA_934457145.1 uncultured Clostridia bacterium
GTCAAATTCATCTATTCCGTCAATGAGTCTGATATTATTTATCAACCTTTTATAATCGGGAATACCAAGAAGATCTCCTCTTATCTGCTGATTGCCGACCGGTACAAAGTCACCTTCAGCGAGTATACGATGAAACTCCTCGATATTATTTGCTGACGGGTATTTCAGTGCCATACCTATGACAGCAATTCTTGTATCATTAGTCATCTTTTCCCTCCTTACATCATTATACCACCACTTACCTCAAGAACGTGTCCTGTTATATATGAGGAATCATCTGAGGCAAGAAATGAAACAGCACCTGCCATTTCTTCCGGAGCAGCAAGACGGTGAAGAGTGATAGTCTTAAGAAGGTCTTTTATTTGATATTCGTTCATTTCAATCATACCAGTATTACACCCACCAGGTGCTATTGTATTAACACGAATCTTGCTTATTGCCAATTCTTTGGCGGCTGTTTTAGTCAATGCAACAACTGCACCTTTTGAAGCTGCATAGCCGATAGACCATGGAGCACCATAAAGACCTCCCACAGAAGAAATATTTATTATGCTACCACTATGATTTTTTTTCATTATCTTAGCGGCGGCACGCATCATATAGAAAGTGCCATAAGCATTTACTTTCATAACTCTGTCAAAACTTTCATTGGTCATATTCATCATAGGAACAAGTTCTGTTGTTCCGGCATTATTTACAAGAACGTCTAATCTGCCAAAGTTTTGTACAGCCTCTTCTACAAGATTATCGCACTCATCTGATGAGGAAATATCAGCTTTCACAACGATAGCACCAACACCAAGGGATATGCACTCTTTACTAAGTTCTTCAGCGGCTTCACGTTTTTTTTCTGAGTGGTAATTTATAACCACATTGAAACCGTCCTGTGCAAGTCTTCGCACCATAGCACAGCCCATGCCACTTGCTGAGCCTGTAACTATAGCACACTTTCGTTCATTCATTGATTCATCTCTCCAATCTGACATTTTCATCTATCTGTTTCATAACAGATTCAGCATTTGAATATATGTAAAAATGATTGCCACTGTATTTAAAGATTTTATACTCCAGTGCACACCTGCTCCATTGATTTAAAAGTGATTTATCAAGAACAGGGTCACTGTCAGCATAGAATATAAGCATTTTTTTCAGCATTTCATTCTGTAAAGGTATTGTAGGTTCATAGGTATCTATAATAGCAAGGTCTTCGTATAATAACCTTTTATAGAACTTTACAGCATCTCTTTCCTTTGTTAAATCAGAATTCATACCACCAAGTTTTATAAGAGTAGATTCTAAATCCATACTTGTCAGCCAACTTTTGACTTTACCAAAACATACAGGTGGATTTTGCGATGACATTATAATAGTGGCAGGAGATAATCCGTAGTCTCTTTGAAGCTTTATACCTGATTCATATGCAACCAATGCACCGAGACTATGACCAAAAAGAACATATTCTCCGGACTTTATGCCATATTCCAGAAGTTTAGATACAGCATTGTTTACTCTGTCACTAAAATTTTTCTCAATAGGCTTGCCATCGTTTTCACGCAGATGTCTTGGATAATCATATGTATAGAATTCTGAGATATCCCTGAAATTATAATTTCTGAAAAAGTTATACTGATAACCAAATCCGCCTGAGTGTGGAAATACAAACATCTTCATATTAACGCTCTTATTTTTTATTTTCAGTAATAAGGTTACTCCAGTAAGACACTTCAGGAGTATTCAGTATATCATATATAGTCAGATATACACCATATTTCTTTTGTATACGTGTAAGAAGCTTAATAGCATGAATAGAATTTCCACCCATTTCAAAGAAATTATCATTTATATTTATATCATCATTACCTATAATATCCTTACACATTTCAAGTAACTCAGTTTCTATTTCATTATCTCTTTCGCTGACTACCTGTGAATTATTTGTCTCTTCAATAAAGTTTGCTTCAGCTTTTGCAAGAGCATTAGAGTCAATTTTTCCATTTTTGGTAAGCGGTATAGAATCAATACGGATATATCTTACAGGTATCATATATCCC
>CAKSHP010000089.1 GCA_934457145.1 uncultured Clostridia bacterium
CATTTGTATACCATATTTCTTCTCTTGGGATATCCCAGCTTTTGGATTGCTTTCTGAATACTTCCAAGTTCATAGTACATTTTCACTACTCGTATCTTTTCCTTTTCGCTATATCTCATCTTATTTTTCCTTTCCTGTTGGTCCAACTTTTTGTCCGCACCTCCCTTTTATTGCTGTAATTGAGAAATGATTTCTGTTACCTTTATACTAATGTTTAACCTTTGTTTTCTTATCAAATTAAATTTCCTCCTTGAATTTTATAAATATATTATATCATAAATGTTAATTTTCTGATTATTCTTATCATATCAAAAAACATTAAATTAATATTCAAGATATTTGATTTTAATACTCAATTTAATTTTTTGATAAATTCCATGAATATTGTTTCAATCCACAGGGCATTCTGTCCATGACCTCCCTGACTTATAATGTCATATTCAGTATATCAATCTGTCAAGCGGATTGATTTCATGTCAGTGGGAGATACCAATTCTTTCCGCTTCCACTGCCGTTTTACAATGTCCGCCGCTTAAAGAAGCGGGGGATTCAAAATTTTGTTGAAATTTTAAATAATATAAAAACGTTCCTTAAAGAAATTTAAAATAATCTTTAAGGAACGTTCTTTACATTTGGATTTAGATATTTTTTATAACTGTTACTCTATAATTTTTTAAGAGAAAAAATTTCAAAATCACTTTAAACAAGATTGTCACACTGAAATGTGAAGTACTTTACCTACTTTATTAATCAAATCTTCTGCTGATACAATACAGAACTGTTCATGATTCTCTGAACAAGAGCTGACCCATATATCTGGTGAATAACGTTCTGACCGAAGTATAAGCTTATCAGTATTATCAAGACAATTTCTCATAAAACTGATACTTTTGATACCGCAACCGAGATATTTACAGTATGCTTCTTTACGAGTCCAAATACGTGTAAATTCTTCACATTTATCCTTTGAAAGCTCTAATTCCTGCTTTTCGACTGATGTGAATATATCTACATCTTCTATGGCATTTCGTGCAGAACCAATATCCTGAACATCAATACCGCATTCGCTTTCAGAAACTATACATGCTATTCCTGTACGGCAATGACTTAGATTAAAATTCGTACCTTCAATTTGAGGTTTTCCGTATTCACCATAAGATAATTTTACGCTTTTACAATTCAGAGAATATAACAAAAGCAAATATGCCAACACACATAAACGTTTATCTGCAAAAAAACGATATCGCTGTGCTTTTATTTTTCGTTCTTCAGGAAGGATTTTAAGAAATTCTTCAATCATGCTTTCAGAAAACTTTTCAATCTCTGTAAAAATATATACCATTATAAAAGTTTTGATTTTACATCAGCTACAGTTGCTTCAGTATCAGATGACATTACTTCAAGTACCACATTAATGTAATCTTTTAAAGTATTTACAAAATGGTCTGTTATGATAGAACCATGTCCCATTGCTGCAACAACAAGCTTATCTTCATTTTCTATTGCAGGTAATGCAGCAATTTTTATACCACGCTGACCTGTAATATTAAGTTTGCTTGTTTTTATCTCATTGTATATCTTTTCGCCTCTTGCTATGAAGTTCTGATATGGACTGGTAATCTGAATGATATCTGTTCTATTTAATGCTTTTAGATTTGAAAGACCCTTTGAAAAAGTCTTAACGCTTTCAGCAAGCAAATCAGAAAGTTTATCATTGTCACTATTAATTTTTACTCTAACCAGTACAGGCTTAGCAAAAAATCCAACAGTATTGATATACTTCATTGTGCGGTTTGCACTTGTTGCACCTATAACTGTATCATATTTTCCAGTATATAACGAAATAGCTACGTGCAGAGCAAGATGAAAAACATTAAATTTTGTTACTTTATATTTCTTGGCTACAGATTCGATTAGATTAAGTGATATAATGAATACCTTATCTGAGCCGTTATCTGCCTCACCAAAATCAATTGAATCAAAATCATAAGGTTCGTATCCTGCAAGCTGTTTTTCCCAGTATTCAATCTGAGCTTTTCCTGCATCACTT
>CAKSHP010000090.1 GCA_934457145.1 uncultured Clostridia bacterium
CTATACAGCAACATGCTTTTAGTCAAATAAAAGCTAACAAAAAAAGAGATGGTATGATAAAGTAGCTGTGACTAGCGGCATCTGCGTTTTGACGGTAAATTACTTGTAAAAAGGTTTACTGAAAAGATGCGGACAGGACTCAGGCAGAATGTTAATTTGGGGCGTCCAGTGATGGCAACGACCTCGTGAAGGAGATTAGTCGGACCTGAGAACCGAAAGCGCCACCATAGAGAGCATATTGAGTTATGACTACTCTGCATAGGAGGCTGGTGAGGCCGTGAAAGCAGTTCCGCTTCGATTCGGTAATCATAAAAACGGATCGAGAGGAATTAATGGGAGCGAGGAATTATTTTGTCGGGGTGGATCTCCACCGTAATCAGTTTACGTATTGTGTCCGGTATTCCAAGGGAGAGGAAAAAGTTGGTAAGGAACCGATTGAAAATCTGGAACGTTTTGCACGTCGTCTTGGCAATTACGCATCAGTGGCAGTTGAAGCGACCGGCAATACCTGGATGTTCTGTCAGGTTGTGGTTAATCCGAACCAGTTCAAGGTGATCAGTCACTCTGTGAAGAAGACGGATAAAAACGATGCAAAGGTCTTGGCGGAATTTCTGGAGAAAGACCTGTTGCCGGAGGTAAGAATGAAAGATAAATTGCAGGCGAAAGTAGCCAGTTTGACGCAGACGCGTGAAAAACTTGTTCAGCTTCGGACGGTGCTGAAGAACAAGATCAACAATCTTTTTGCCTCCCGTTTTATCAATCTGAAACGGGAAGAACTTTCTTCTGAAAAGGGATTGTTGAAGGTTCTGTCATACCATTTTGATGGAATCAGCGATGTGGAACTTCGCGTCATGGTCGATCAGATCCGGAGTCTGAACAAGAGTATTGAAGAACTGGACAAGGCCATTTCTGATGACGGTTCCCAAATGGATGGCTTTGACAATTTGACCAGTGTCAAGGGGATCGGAGCCAAAGGGGCTTCCACACTGTTGTCTGTGATCGGCAATGTGAATGATTTCCGTTCTGCCAAACAGCTTGCAGCATATATCGGAATCGTGCCACGGGTCAGCGACTCCAATGAAACCAGTCACCATGGAAGAATTACAAAATTGGGAAGCAAAATCGCACGGACAACCTTAGTTCAATGTTCCCTGATCGCGAAAAGATACAATCCGTATCTTCATGCGTTTCACGAAAGAATCAAAGCACGGCGGGGCGGGGCAAAAGCGAACATCGCTCTGGCACGGAAGTTCCTCGAAATTATTTATCGGATTCTCAAATACAAACTGGTCTTTGAGGATTTTACTGCTTTTAAGTTGAAAACTACTTGAAAAACAAGAAAAAAACTCCGAATCGGAGTGGAAATTTATCATAGGAGAATTTTGAATCATGGCTGAAAAATGCAAAAAAGGTGTGGCTGAAACTGCCGCAAAAACGGTTAATCTTGCCTTGATCGGCTACGGGATCCAAGCTCGAACGGTCCTCGTTCCGCACTTCATCCAACAGAGCAATGTTGTCATCAAGGCAGTCTGCGACTGCGACAAGGTACGGTGTAAAGCCGGAGCAAAGCATGTCAATGACTATTATAAGAAAAATAAACTAGCAAAACTGGCAAAATGCAAAATGGTCGCCGATTTCCGCGACATCATCAATGACAAAAGCATTGATGCGGTCTGCATCGCCACACCGGATCACTGGCACGCCTACATCAGTTGCGCAGCCATGAAGGCCGGCAAAGATGTCTATTGCGAAAAGCCGCTGACCTACTCCGTCGAAGAATCCCTACTGGTCATGAAGGCGCAGAAAAAGTTTAAGAGTGTCTTCCAGACCGGTTCCATGCAGCGCTCCTGGCGCGAATTCCGCACCGCCTGTATGATCGTCCGCAACGGCTTCATTGGAAAAGTCAAATATGTCGACTGCAACTACGGCAACGCCTCCGCGCAGAATAACACCGACTACTCCAACTTTGTCGCGAATCTGGGCGGCCCGTCCCATCCGCACCGCTTCTTCTGTCTATGGAATGCCCCGGAAAAAAAAGTGCAGGAC
>CAKSHP010000091.1 GCA_934457145.1 uncultured Clostridia bacterium
CTTCTGAGTATTTATATGGGACTACGTATTGGCGAAGTTTGCAGTCTTAAATGGAGTGATATCAACTTGGAAAAAAGTATTCTTACCGTCAAACGAACAGTTCAGCGTATTCGCACAGGAGAGCATGGAACTCGTTTGATAATTGATACTCCGAAAAGCCGTTCCTCTCAGAGAGTAATACCAATACCTTTATTTTTAATGAATATACTAAGAAAGTTACACAAACGTAACGATTTCTATATTCTGTCAGGAAGTGAAAAAATTATTGAACCTCGTACAATGCAACGAAGATTCAAGACAATACTGAAAAAAGCAAAATTGCCGTCAATCAATTATCACAGCCTGCGTCATATGTTTGCGACAAACTGCATTCAGCTTGGATTTGATGTAAAAACGCTATCAGAGATTTTAGGTCATGCATCTGTTGAAACTACGCTGAATCGCTATGTTCACTCGTCTTTGGAACGAAAAACACTATGTATGAACCTTCTGAAAATTGTAGCGTAAAAAATTTTTTTGCCGTCAAAAGTATCGTCAGTCAATTCTTGAAATCATTTATATTACACTGAAAATTATCACAACGACGTTAATTCAGAAATTTGCGGTAAGTGTAGTTTTTGCTTCATTGTAATAATTATACCATTTCTGAAGAAGTCTGTCACCACTGAGGAGGAATCTGTATGCCAAAATAATAAAAATATCTAAATAAGCTTGACCAATCATTGATAGAAATAATCAAAAATAAATTTTTAGGAGTTGAGATTATGAAATTAATAATCAGTTTAATAGTTATGTCACTTTTGGCTGCTCTTTTCGGATATCTAACAAAAGCCGTAAATGAAAGCAAAGGCTACATAGGCGGATTTTGGTTGGGATTTTGGCCAACATTTCTTATTCCTCTTTTTCCAAGAATTGGAGTTTTAATCATTTCGTGCAAAAAGGAACAGCCAAATGCGAAACCAAACGCATTTAGGGCTGTTCCGATACAAAATGTTTTTAAAAAATATCATTATCCATTTGTAAGTCCTCAGGTCGAACCTATAGACATTTTAAAGGGGAACATTCACGCTGAAGCCGAAGCTGCTACAACAAATATTACATTTTTACTTATCCATGGTATTTTCATGCTTTGTTGGTATGCATTAATATTTGGAATATATTTTTATTATCTTTTCGGCTACACTATCTATTGGCTGTTTAAGTATCGACCATTAAAAAAATAACGCCCTGACCGGTAACATGAACCAAAAATTGAATCTTGCCAAAAGAAAAGTTGACACGGCTTTTTCGGGTATAAATAACAAAACATCAGCATTTGCTGATGAGCATAAGCGTTCCACTAATAAAAGTTCGGCAGACATTGACGATATGACCATTCCGAAAGAAAAGTGCACTCCATGACACTCAACTATGCTAAGCAACATAGGAATAAGCGAAAATGTGAGAAACAATTTGGATAGATTTATATTAATAAGTCAAAATCAAAAAATCGATGAAGGTATTTTTGTAATTGGACATGATATCCCTTATCTTGACCAACTTGGCAGTAAACAATATCTATATAGATACGAAACCAACTTTAAATATTCTGACATTGGTAATTGTCCATTTCTTCCTGATAGTTTTAAACATGAACAATGTCTTTTTTTAGACATGCCAAAAGGTCTTGTTATTTTCAATGGCTGTTCTCATGGAGGTGTTATTAATACTATTCATAAAGCAAAAAGATTCTGTGGTTGTAAAACTATATATGCTTACATCGTTGATTTTCATATAAGAAAAATTGTACATGAAAGATACGGAAAATATGAAACATATGTCTTTAGTGACAATAAAATAACGAAAATCTGCGACTTTATCAAAAAAGAAGATATTCAGCATATTTATACAGGTCAATGTACAGGTGAAACTGGTTTTAAAAAACTAAAAGAGTATTTAAGTAATTATGTTCAACGATTGACAAAAGGCTTAAAATTTAATTTATAATGGTTTCATTCCATTTACATGACTGCTACACTTTGAGAGTGATAATGAAGC
>CAKSHP010000092.1 GCA_934457145.1 uncultured Clostridia bacterium
GCCTTGTATTTGTCACAATGTCCGTGGCAACCTTCGTGCCGTTCTAAACAGCCTTTGCACGGTGCTTTATCTACGGGCTTATTTTCGCAGGTCGGGCATACCTGCCTGCCTTCGGGTATCGTTTCACCGCAACTAACGCAATAATCTTCGCTCACCTTCTCGCCATCTCCTTTATCGTTTTGTTGTAGTCGAACCCTTCGTCAGCGTAACACCAATCTTGTGGCGCACGCTTCATATGGTTCAAGCAACACCATTCCGTTGTTGCCGATTCGCCCATACGGAAGAACTCTGCTTCTGATTCGCTCATATACTCATACCCTACCGGACAAGACGGGCAATACGGCATTTCGGGGCATATACAACGCTTTTTAACCGCTGTAATCGGAATAGGCTTCTCGTATTTGATAAGGTCTTTTATCCAATAGCCGTAGAATTTCTTATCGTGGGCATTTACGCCGATATATTTCTTGATGTCGGTAAACGACAAGCAACTTTCTTCGCAAAGCCAACAAGCATCGGGGTTATCATCTCCGTTTGTGGCAATAGTGCGACTGCAATCTTCGTCCGATTCTTCATCATGCCAATAGTGCCTTATGTCTTCATGACACTCACCGAGCGCATTTGCAGGCTCTGTAAACTCTGCCGAAAACTTAAATGTTTTAGCGCAAAGATACTCGCCAACGACTGCGCCCGCGCCTTCGTGTTGCGGGAACGGAAGGTGTCGGCTTTCTTTCGTTATGCCGCCTTTCGTTTCGTAAATAAGAACCCTAAAAGGCTCGTCTGTCGCAGGCTTATCTTTTCTTAATTCGATTCTCTTTTTGAGAGAAAATATGTCTTTCGTCCATCTCGGTCTAATACTCTGAACAATCGTAATCATACTTCATTCCCCCAACAGTCCCAATTTTCCGCATATTGCCGAGCAAAAAGTTCGATGCGTTCTCCCCCCCCCATAAGGGAAACGATTCGCTCTCTTACTTCCGCAGGCTTTTCGCTATGTCTGCCGCGCGGAGCAAGAACAATCTGCTTCACGCTTTTGCTTACGCGGTGCGGATGCCCTTTCGTAGCAAGCAGACAGAGTTCTGCGTTGCCTTGCACCCATCGTCCAAGCCCGGCAAATATGCCGCCGTTTTTCGGGTTTTGTTTCACCCAACAAAAAGCGCAAGTTTTGTATTTGAAGCCCCACGCCTTTATTGTATCTAACGCTTCCTGTATTTTCGGCATCGTCGCCCACAAAAACAGCACGCTATCTTTCGCGGCAAGATTATGTATAGGCAGACTTCTGATTTCGTCCTGTGTCATGCACGGGTAAGGCATTGCGCCCATTTTTGCGTTGCCGCCGAGAGTGTCGTTATATAACCACGGCGGGTCTGCATATATGATGTCATACTTCTGATTTGTGTTAAAAATATCGACTTTCATTTTTTCTTTACTCCTGCAAGTTTTGTTATTTTCTGTAAAAGCGAGAGCATACGCTCTGTCTTTTCTATCGGGAAGTTATCAACGCCAACACGCGCCAATTCCTTGTATAGAGCGTTGTATTCGTCCGTCGCCTGCTGAATCTCTGCGCATTCCTGCGCTAACCGCTTTTCTTCTTCACGATGACTTTTCATAAGCGACATATATTCGCAGGTGTCAGCAACTCTATCGGCGACAGTAAAATCTGTGCTTACGAGCGCACAGATAATATCTTCCTTGCTGTGCTTTCGCAGTTTTGAAGAAATGTATTTCACCGTCGCATCGTTTCTATCTACCATTTTGGTCTCCTTGAAATAGTTGTTTGAATATCGCTTCAAGCACGGGAACAACTATTGAATTTCCCGCCTGCTTGTAAAGTTGAGTGTTGGAGTTTACCTTTGAAGCCTTTTCAAAGTCTTCATCTGCAAACCCCATAAGCCGCCAAGTTTCTTTGGGTGTAAGCCTTCTTATTCGGCTATCGCCTTCCTGCCAAACCGCATTCGTATATCTTTCTGTATTGTCCTGCCTTACGGTCGGGTAACATTCGTTCCCAATCTCACCACCGGGGTTATACC
>CAKSHP010000093.1 GCA_934457145.1 uncultured Clostridia bacterium
CTTATAGAACGGCGCATACAACATTGGGTTAATAATTTCCACCAAGACACTACCTGGTGGCATAAATACGATATTCACAAGGGCTGCACCATGAACTGCAATTAATACGCGTGTATTCCGCATAAGGCTCACTTGATTACCAAATGATTTCCCCTCAAATTCAACAACGGATACTGTTCTGTTTTGTGAACGAACCACCTTTTCCATTTCGTCATAGTTTAGAATACGCCGACATTCGGAATCTCTCCTAATAATCGTATAGTAGTTACCCTTATCGTAATTAGGAAATCGTGCATATGCAGTTCTTCTTAAAAGATTCACTTCCTCAACAGTGTGGAAGGGTAAAAGAACATCTTCAACTGTTGATATCATCTGCATGTTATTCTTTGTCTATTCAGTACAGAATCAAGAAGAGAGACGACTCGATATGATTCAACATCTCTCTTCCTAATCATCTTAACTTCGGAATGGTTAGTAGCTAAAAGAGCGGTGTATAAGCATTCATATACCCATTCCTTTGCCCCTACCTCTTCTTTTTGATGTAACCAAATGGCTGTTATCTATTCTGTATCCCAATTCTTTTAATTACAGGTGGGTTTCGATGATCCATATGATAACGAAGAACTTGTGCAGAAACTTCCATATAGTGATAAATACTCTTATACGTGTATAGTGGAAGGATTAGAACGTTATGTAGCGTCAAATCAGGAGTCTATTCGTTATGAATACTCGTTTCCTACACCTAACGAACCCAATGTTATTTTCGTTATTCGTAGCTTATAGTCATTCTTTTTACACTGTGATGTATATTTCGTAGATGGAATATAGATAGTATCATCCATAGGGTGTACCATAGCCTCGTTGACATAGAACAAAGTATTCTTCACAGGATAGAGAAAAGAACGGCAGGAGCATCGTAGTACATCCTTTGAAAACATCCAGTAGTCAGTGTAATATTCATGTAGCTGGTTCCAAGAATATGCAATGTCCGACTTTGATTGTCGGTAACTAGACAAACCAACAATAGTGTTACCTAAGTTCTTGCCCTTCCATGTTGCGAACTGATAACAAGATATACATGCCGAAAGCAACCAGATGCGTATTATGAGAATGAAGTGGTTATTCATACAGATTGTTAACGATGTGACAGAGCAATACTCCAAATATCGTATGGTATGGTTCCTTTACTGAATGCTAATACCGCGATTAAACTGCAACACCACGACTGAGTACTGACTGGTTCTTAATTGAGGTGAGCGAGACATGACATTATTGTATGATAGTCATAGCTCCTTTACCACTTTACGTGCTCCATAAGGAAAGAGAACACAATAAGGACCCTAATTTCAACGGCTATTATATATATACAAATCCATCCCTATTGTTTATGCACCTCAATTCTTTAGTAATTGCATAGTATAATTATCAATTGGATTATCTAGAGCACTAGATTTGTTTTGGTTACCACATATTGGAAAAGGTCATTTCCTTTTATATTGTTCATTGAGTTTCATTCTTTTCTTCTAGCCACTGAATATTGAATGGATAATTCGCGTGGAAATTTGGTCGTTCCGCTATTCCTATTGCTTGTTGCCTTACTAACTCACTGTGGCACTCTCGTACAAGAAGTGGAAAACCATTGTTATGGTACTCCAATACGGAATAGAAGGAGTCGGTTCTATTCTTCCGTACCAGTAAGAGTGGTTTCTGCAAATATTGTCTAGAACTTGTATAACATTACTGCTTGTGACGAAGACTATGCTAATAATACTCCTCATATTCAAAGAATAATCAAGGACGG
This sequence comes from uncultured Clostridia bacterium, assembly GCA_934457145.1. Lineage (GTDB taxonomy): Bacteria > Bacillota > Clostridia > UBA1381 > UMGS1253 > CAKSHP01. The sequence goes on from CAKSHP010000093.1 coordinate 1,802, forward strand.
AGAATACTCCTATTTTGGTAACGAAAAGTCACTCTTCTCGGAATTGGTACGGAACAACCAGTCAGCAGTGTCCTCATCATGTTTTAATCCAGTTGATACGAATTGTGACATTGAATTATGGTTAGATGTGAAGGAGTACTTCATTCGTAACAAGGACACACTATTCGTTCCCTGTATGCAAGATCGCTACTTTTACACCTGTCAACCATATTATCTCTTATCAGTT
>CAKSHP010000094.1 GCA_934457145.1 uncultured Clostridia bacterium
TTGCTACGCTCCTGTTTCGTTTTGTGCCTTCATTATAGCACGAGAAAACACGCTTGTCAACACTTTTTAATAACTTTCCGCGAAATTTTTCAACTTTTATTCTTGCAAGTCCTTTTTTGTTTTTCCGCCGCCCGTAAAAGTGAGTAAGTGAGCGGGCTTTTTATTATTTGGGGTGCGGGGTAGGCTCAACGCATACCGGGTGGGCGATTTGCTCAAAGGGGAACGCCCCACCGAATCAGAACACCGACCGAGCAAACGAAAGAGCGAAAACGCGAGAAAATCAAAAAAAATCAAAAAAAGTTATTGAAAACACTTGACAACAGCGGCGCACCGTGCTATTATAGAAGCACCCTAAAGGGGAAAACAACGACGGCGGGAGAGACCGCAAGGAGACAAAACCATGAAAAAGAGCAATCAGAACGCAAACAACGCAACAATTATTGAATTATTGAAAGATAGCCCGAAGGCGATGCAATTTCTGCACGATTTCCGCGGGTTTGATTTCTGCAAGCCGTTTGAAATTGTCAAGGCTTGCGGCGCATTTACATTAAACAGCATAAAAAAAGCAATCAATAAAAGCAACTTCGACGGGCTGAATATTATTATATTATTAAAGCGCACACAATCACATTTTGATGGCGTATATGCGGCATATATCGCCGAAGATGGGCGCATCCGTAGTTATACAAACCGCGATTTGCTCAATTTTAACGCATACGGGCGAAGAATTGAAACAACATTCAGCATCGGAAACTTTGAAGAAATACGAAAAAAAGAAACTGAATATATATATATCATCTATCAGTCGGAAGAATACAGAACGCCGACACGCCCGCAGCCATACGAAACGCACCGCATCGACACCGCCCGCCGCTATAAACTCATAGAAGCCCGCCCCACTTACTACGCAGGCAAAACGGGCGCACGCATTACAAGCATCACAATCAAAGACACAGCAACCAACGCCGCCGCCGTCCGCTATTCATTCCCATTTATCCCGCAATACGCACCAACGACCGCGCAAGAAATCATCGACAAAAGCGGCTATATTATCATAGACCGCCGAAACAGCCTAAAAGAGCGCGCCGCCACCCTTAGAGCAGAGCGAGCAAAAGCGGAATATTTGCGGCAAGATTTCAGCGAAGAAAACAAGCGCACGCGCGAAGAACTCACCAAAACGACACGCAAGGCGGGCGAACTGTTAAGCATCGCAACAGCCGAAGCCGATTTTATCCGCATTAAAAATTGCGTTGACAGTTTAAGATGGGCGGCTTATTATCTCGAAAAGCACGAAGAAAAGACCGCAAAAAAAGAGTTTGCAAGCGTTGAAGCGTTCAAAAGAAGCATTGACAGCATCCGCGACGACATCGCCAAAGCCGCGAAAGCCCTTGAACCGATTCAGCCGGGAGAATTTCACGCGATAGCCGCGCAGGAATTGCCCGCCGCAGATATAGACCATCATGAAAGCGATTTATATATAAAATTTTCGGCGAAGTCTTCCGCGCTTGTGGCGCGTTTAACCTGCAAAAGCCTTTTAACGACATTCAGAAGCCAAACCGATGGCGCGCTATGGTATGAGTTGCCCATGTGCTACAACCCCGCAATAATTGCGGGCAACAACTGAAACAGAGCAAGCCGCCGATGATAATATATATATTGCTTTCCATTATAGCGGAATTTTTCCGCGCGATTGATAAATATTTCAAATAAACGCCGAACCACAACCCCGCCGCCGTGCGGGGTTTTCTTTATGCAATCAGAAACAACGCCGCAGAACGCCGAAAAACGCCCGTAAACGAACGAAAGCAACGCGGGCGGGAAAACATACGACCGACCACGCAAACGAGCCACAGCGAACAAAAGAGCGCGCCACAATCGAACGCAGAGAGACAAACACGACAGTGTGACCGCATAGAACCGCCAAAAACAGCCCCACAAGCGACGAAACAACCACAGACAAGCAAACACACAC
>CAKSHP010000095.1 GCA_934457145.1 uncultured Clostridia bacterium
ACATATACGAGTGCAGAACTGTATGGAAAACGAATATCAATGCAATATGAAGTTAATGATTTTCTTACCAATGAAGAAGTATTTTTATATGGAGCTTCGGAAGGAGAAACAATATATGATTTAATGAAAGATTATTCCTCTGATGGAGCATTGAAAAAAGCTGGTGATAAATATGGCGATATGCAATTAGTACTTAGAATTGACGGCAAAAAAATTGCATCTGGAAATCCTGCAAAAATCACCAAAAGACAAACTACAAAAGTTCAAATCAATACAATGGGAAATGATTTTGAATTAACAAAAGAATGCGTTGTTGGTGCGACTTATAGTATAGTATTAGATTATCAGAATATGTCGGCATATAAAATGATTGATGATATAGAAAATATGCAACAATTAAAGAAAGATTTGAATGAATCAAATTTATTATCAATAAAGTATGCTGGCAAACTTCTTGAATTTATCGGAGACACTTATTTTTCTGAACTCGATGTTTATTGTAATATGTTATCAGAGCAATCAGATGTATTTATTACAAGAAATTTAGGAATAGTTTTTGTTGGATATGAACCAATTATAACGCCTGAAATTAACAATTTAGATTATACTGTAGAAAAAACGGGAAATGTTAACATTGATGTTATTTCAACTACATTTAATACAACATCAAGAAATTCAGATTTTGAAATGGAACGCAAAGTTCAATATTCAATTGGAATGGTGTCTTCTCAACTTGAAAGCTCAGTTATTGACCAGATATTTGATATTCAAAGTGTGTCTTCATCAAATATAATAAGATATTCTAAATTAAATAATATTGATATTTGTATGATTTCATCTTTAAATAATGATGATATAAATAACTTATCAGTTAATAGCAATGCTAAAGAAATAATTAAAGATAGCCTTAACGACGGATATATCATTGTTGTTCCTGAAAAAGATATAACTATAAATGATTGGACTGGCTGTGGATATATAGCATATGACCCAGCCGGAGGTACTGCAAAATACATGTTATCAAGGGATACTTCTTCTAATGGGGGAAACGGTTCAAGTTCTATTTCATTAACATCAATGATTGCGGTTTTTTTCAGTACAGAAGCACTTTTAGGTTCTGCCGTATTTTGTGCAAATGCTTTGACAGCAATATCATTTGCAGGGGTAATTCCGTTTATTGGAACAACTCTTGTCGCAGCAGCATTACTTGCATTATTAATTATTAGTTTTGACTTACAAGTTTATACATTTGACTTAGTATATAAAGCAGAAAATGGTGATTCAGTAGCTTTACAGGAGTTAAAAGTCAATAATTATATAGATATTACTATGGCAAGTATTACCACATCGGCAGCTATTGCATCAAGAGTATGTAATTCTTTTTATAAGGAATCAAGAGTTATAGAAAAAACTGAAAAATATGGTTCTTCTGCTGTTGAAGGTGCTATGAAAAATTCTGATGATATGGCTGATACATTCAGAAATGCTCGAAAACTGGAAGAACAAGGATTTGATAAAAAGACTATTTCTTCTGCATTGGAATTTGGAGATAGTGGTTTAGACGTTGTAAAAAATAATAAATATTACAGAGAAATAATAAAAGATGCCAATAATTATACGGATTACTTAAATGCAGCCGGAACTGAAATTCGTGTTACAAAACAGAAAGCCAATACTATACTTGATTCAATAAATGCAAAATTAAACAGTTCAGATGTTGGAACAAGAATTGAAGCCAAAGTAGCGGATTTTATCAACAAAAATACAAATGAAACTGTAGTTCAGTTCGGTTGTAAGGCGACATACAAGAACAACAAGGGGGCGTTTGTTAATGCAGGTGATATAGATGTTGCTACCAATAACTATTTTATTGAAGCTAAAAAATCATTTAAAAAAATTGATGAAGAACAATTAAAAAAATATACAGATGTATTTAATAAGTATTTTT
>CAKSHP010000096.1 GCA_934457145.1 uncultured Clostridia bacterium
TTTCTAAAATTACGTCTATCCAATTTTTCTTCGAGCACAATTTCATATACTTTTTGAAGTTCTGGAAGTGTAAATTCATTTGGAAATAAACTTTGTAATATACTTGTTTTAGTTATTTTACTTTTTAAGACATTTAAAGAATAATCAATAATTTCATTATGGTCATAAGCAAGCTGTGGTATATTTTTAATTGAAAAATACTCTGCATTTGATGTTTTTAAAGTATTTTTTTGAAGTGATACATTACTTGAATCAATAACTCCAATAAAAGAAATACCAATCATTCTTTGTAAATTACTACGATCTAGTTTATCGAACACCCCACACATTTCAAAAGGAATATTTTCTAGTCCAGTTTTTTCCTTTAATTCTCGTTTTGCTCCATCCACTAAAAGTTCGTTATTATAAAGTGCTCCACTAGGAAGTGCCCAATAACCATTATATGGATTATTAGTTCTTTTTATAAGAAGTACTTTAACATCTCCCTTTTCAACTGTAAATAAGGTTGTAATAACATGAATACCTATATTTTTATATAAGTTATTTTTTAATTCCATTATATCCTCCTATGCTCATATTATATGCGTATTTACTACACTTGTCAATACTAAATGTAAAACTATTCTATAACCATATATTTCAATAATATGATTAGACGGGAATTAGGTACCTTTTAAAATAACTAAAAATGCCAAGTACTTTTATTAATACTTGACATAATTTTTACATAATTATGATTACAAATTAATTTCTTTACTATGTCTATTTCCAGAAAGCATACCATTTGCAAAGTAATTATTATATTTTTTAGTAAATAATGTTGCATGAGTTATTTCTTCTTCAATATGTTCATGTTTAATAAGTTTAACTTTATTACCATCAATATTAATTCCATGATCACCAATATTCCATTCATCCATATACATAAATGTTTTATTTTCTACATTATAAAATCTATGTCTATGAACAGTTGTTATAACTGTATCATCCTCAAAATACCATTTATCATAACATGTATGTCTTTTTATAAATGCACTATCACATTCTGTTACTGTATCTGTATCTAGTTTTAATGTATTTGGATTAACACATATTACTTTATCTCCCACTTTTATATCTTTAAGCATCTTACATTTTCTTCTTTTCTTACCTTTTTTATCTTCTTCCTCAACATCTATTAATGTTTCTGGTGTAAGGCATTCAGTATATAAACAATATAAGTATAAATTATTGTTGTTACTTAATTTTTTATCGCTAAGAACATTAAATATATTATCTGATAGACCAAAGTCATGATAATATACAGACCCACCGGTCATAAACTCATTTCTTGAACAACTATTTTCATTTTTAAAAATTCCTGTAGTCTCAAATGAAAAAAACCATAAATATGATTTATATGGAGTACCATAGTAATAATAATGATTATTTTCCAATGTAAATTTTGATAGCATTTTAGGAAAATCTCCAGAATAAATACTATCAATCCATTCACCCCAAGTCATATTTTTTTCAGCAATATATGGCACATTGTTTATGCTAAAACTAATTATATCTTTACTTGCACATTCTTTCTTACTTGCATAAATAATACCAGTAAATGATTTATTTGCTAGTTGTTCTTGACTTACATCTAAATTATAGTATTTACCTGTAAATGTATATTCTTGTGTTGTTGCAGTTGTTCCTAAATTTGATATACTTGCATTTTCTACTAGTTTAACTCTTCTTATATTATTTTCTGCTGTCCAACCAGTAGTGGTATTATAATCAAAATTTGTTTCTGTACTAAAATTACTTGTTCCACTTGGAGCATTTACTGTCATTGTTATTTCTTTTGCTACTCCACTTGTTTTAGTATTTGGACTTACTCCATAGAAGTTA
>CAKSHP010000097.1 GCA_934457145.1 uncultured Clostridia bacterium
TGTCACCTTTATTTCCTACCACCAACTTGCAGAGCTGATCAATCGCAGTTTTCCTGCGCTTCATTTCGCCTTTATCTTCGCAGGCGGCCTCATCAACGATGAGCAAGTTCTTCATTTGTTTTGCTTTTTCACTTTTTGATATCTCTTTATTTTTCAAAATCTGTTCTATTGCTGCGCGGTCGTTTTCTGCTAATAAAATTCCCAGCCCGTTTTCTTCATCTTCAATGGCCTCCAAAAGTCTTCCGAATACACTTTCAAAATTTTTCGCATCACCTAAACTTCCGTCAATTAAAAAGTGTCCTCGATATTTTAAGATATGGTGCAGTGCTAAGTATACAAGCCGGATATCATGCGGTTCTTTGCTTTCGATCAGTCCTTTTCTCAAATGATAAATGGTCGGATATTCTTTATAATAATCAACATCTGAATAGTCATTTGATACAAACAGCGTTCGCTTTTCTGTGATTTCATTGCTTTTATCCTCAGGATGGAGCCTGCTCTCATTTAATCGGATAAAGAAAGTCGGATCAATTTTGAAAATTTCTTCTTTAAAAAGATCTTGCAGCAGATTGATACGCTGCACACGTCTTTGCAATCTGCGTCTGTTCGCACGTTTCATTCTTCTTTCTGCTGCGGTGTTTGCAGACTCAAACAGACGGATGCCCCACATTGCTTTTCGATTAAAGCGGCATAAATCATAGCTGGGATTTGTTACTGCCCAACCGACAGAATTCGTTCCGATGTCCAATCCTATATAATAGGTTTGCACTTTTCTTGTAATATTTTTCATTTTCCCCTCTCTTTTCGCTTGACACATAAACTTTAGTACGCTATACTCTAAGTATCTCAAATGACAACCATATGAGATTACACTACAGGTTCAAATAAAGAATTTTTCTAACCGCCCTTTAAGGGCCTCCACAAGGTGTGGATAACTCGCGAAAGCGAGTTTTTTATTTTCTTTTTGCTTCTTTCCGAACTTTTTCGGCATTCTCTATCTGTTTCTGTGGTTCCCTGTAGTTTCTTCATTATACACCTTTTTCCCGCTTCATGTTGACAAATATTTGCAAAAGTCATAAAATTAACAATATAAATATAATTTTTTTCTCTTTTTTTCGGAGGATCTTTTATGGCAAACAAAAGCGGCGGAAGACAACGATTGCTCGCGGTTTATGAAATCCTTAGAGAATTCAGTGACACGGAAGTGAGCTTAACAAAATCTCAGATATGTGACCTCCTTGATGAACGCTACGGTCTGGAGGCTGATCAGCGAACGGTTCAAGATGATCTAGATTGCCTGCTGGAATCCGGATGTATTCGCTCAGATAAAAAGAATTGTTTTCATTTTACTGTACGTCCTTTTGAGGACTGGGAACTAAAAATGCTGGTCGATGGTATTGCGCAAACCGATTATTTTGAGCCGCGCACTTTAAATCATATTATTGAAAAAATCATCTCTCTTGCAGGTCCTACCGATGCCGAAATGCTGCGCAGGAATCGTCCTGCGCTCGACTATGCTGTAAAAGAAAATGATTTTTATCTTTCGGAGAATCTGCGCAGACTAACTTCTGCAGTGAAAGAACTGCATCCGGTCCAATTTGAATATTTCAAATTAGACGAAAATAAACTTCCGGTTCTTCATGGCTGCGGAACCTATCTGGTACACCCATATATCATCGTAAAGCGCAATACCTTTTACTATCTCGTCAGCTACCGGGAGGGTGATTCTTCCTTGCGTTATTTCCGCATCGATCGTATGCGGAACATCGTGATCCAAGAAGATCAAAAAAGGCTTTCTCCGTGTCATCTTCCGATTGGGGATAAAACTGACGAGATCAACCATTATTTACGCAACAATACCGATAGCTTTTGGG
>CAKSHP010000098.1 GCA_934457145.1 uncultured Clostridia bacterium
TTCAGTCCGGAAATGCTGTATGACGCGCAAAAGCATCCGGAAAACTACTCTGATTTGCAAGTGAGGATCACCGGCTGGAATGCATTGTGGAACGATTTGAGTCCAAAAGAGCAGGCCGCCTATATTGAGCGTGCATCTTCCATCGCCGCTTTGTGCTGAAAAGATAAGGGGAAATGAGAATGGAATATCGTATATGGGAGAATGGAGCCCCCGGCTTTGATCCGACTTACGGCCAGCCAGAACCGACGCTGACCGCCTATCCTGCCGGAGAGCAGACGCGCGGCTGCGTTATTATCTGCCCTGGCGGCGCGTACGTCATGCGCGCGGAGCACGAAGGCGCGCCGATTGCAAGAATTCTTCAAAAAAATGGGATCCACGCTTTTGTTCTGAATTACCGCATCAGACCATACCACTATCCGCAGATTCTTCAGGATGTGCAGCGCGCAATCCGTTATGTGCGCTATTACGCCGAGCAGCTTCATGTTGATCCGGAAAAAATAGGTGTGCTTGGCTATTCTGCGGGTGGGCATCTTGCCATGATGGCACTTGAGCTGTTCGATGACGGCATGGATACGGGCGATGAGATAGACCGCAAAAGCTGCCGGCCAGATGCAGGCATGCTATGTTATCCGGTTGTTACAATGGGAAAATACACGCATCGGGAAACACATGATGTCTTTCTGGCTCTGCACAAAAACGATTCCATGATGGAGAAGCGGTTCTCCGGGGAGCTGCGCGTGCGCGGCGATATGCCGCCGGTGTTCATCTGGCACACAGCCAACGACGCTGTGGTTCCCGTTCAGAACTCCATTCAACTCGCTGCTGCCCTTGCTGCGCATTCTGTCCCGTTCGAGCTGCACGTTTTTCCCTATGGAACGCATGGTGTCGGCCTCGGAGAAGGAGTCTATAACATCTGGCAATGGCCAGAGCTGTGTATGCGCTGGCTCGCACTGTATGGCTTCTGATTTTCCTGCGCCGGCATATCTGTATCCGTGCAAAAAAACATCCCGTTTGTCAGAACGCGCAGCATGCGCTCAGACGAACGGGATGTGCTGTAATTGATTGCCTTGTTTTGCTTACGGCTGATAGATGCTCTTGTATTCGCTGGGCGTATAGCCTGTCCGCTCCTTAAAAAGCTTTCCAAAATGATAGCAGTCGCTGTAGCCCAGCATTTCGGCGATCTCCCTGACCAACAGTTTTTCGTTCAAAAGCAGCTCCTTTGCTTTTTCGATCTTCAGCAAAATGAGGTAAGCCTTCGGTGTAACACCGTATTTGGCAAGAAAGATCTTTTCAAAATATCGTTGGCTGATCCCCAGAAACGCACAGAGATCCTCAAGGCGGAAATCTTTTCTTTGAAAATTATCCTGCAGATACTGCACAGCGGACTCGATCTCCTCATCCTTTGAGGTCTGCTTCGCAGACGAGCGCATGGACAGCATGCTGATAATTTTATAGAAACAGGACTTGCACTCCGGCAAATACGCAGGATCCTTTTTTCTCCACTTCATTTCAATGTCCTGGAAACAGCTTTTTATGGCATGAGTCTCGGCAAAGTCCGTTCGGAACGGCACGGTCGTTTCATTGCCAAGCTCAAAATCAACGCAGAGGACAACACTTTTCTCACCCTGCAGCTCAATTTTATAACTCGCCGCCTTTGGGACGTACAAAACGGAGCCCGGTGGCGTTTCAATAGAGCGGTCAGAAAAGTGATAGATCTCTGTGCCCATCAGCGTGTAGATTAACCCGTTGTGGAAACGCCCCCTGTTCTTCATGGGATATTGATCCTGAAATGCCGTATAGGTGTGGACCAACTTTAACTCGGAAAGGATCAGGTTATTCAGATACAACTGATTCAGCATACGCACCCCT
>CAKSHP010000099.1 GCA_934457145.1 uncultured Clostridia bacterium
TATCTTTTGTTTCGTTATACTCAGAGCCCTCATATTCTTCGAAAGGTATGTGTTGAAGTATAGCAAACTTATCCATAATTCTCACCACTTCTTTCTGTGTTTCCATGTTTTAAGTCCTTCGGGACTGTTGTTATATCCTCTTTTTCCGGATATAATATTTATGACAAATCACTGTATGGACATTCGTGGCACTTTTTTAGTTTTTTTGTATAACTATTTAATGCTGTTTTCGTTTATTCAAGTCTGTTAATTATAATTTAGATTTTGAGGGATTGGCTTATTTATATTATATCCTGTTGTAATTCTTAGCCTTGAAATATGATATGCCCTTTTGCAATCATTGCACCAAATATCCCCATAGCCTATTTTTGAAATTTCGCCAACCAACGTGTAATCAGTATTTTCGCTGTGGCAAAAAGGACACGTCCCGCTCGTTTTTTTCTCTGCAAGATTTTCTAAATTTTTAAGCCATTTCATTTATTTCACCCTCTTTTTTAATATGCAATAATAAATTTCTTCAAAACGCTCTGCCAGTTTTTCCATACGTTCCACATTGTTCTGTGTATATTTTCGCCCATATTTTTTTAATTGTTTCACATGGCATTTCTCATGTATGATAGTCCTTATAAGCTGTTCTTCATTTAAAAAAGCATTTGGGAAAATATCAATACGCCCTATATTATTATAATCTGTTGAACCATAAAAAGGTAATGATAATAATTTTTCCGATCGTTGAATTTTAAAAGTCAATCCTTGTGTCTCAATTCCATATTTTTTAGCTACTCTTAGTATTGTTCGTTTTTGCATTGGTATTGTAAGATTTTTAAACATACCAATATTTTTTTCTCTGCGTTTTGCACTTCTATTCAAATTTATTATATCACTTTTACCTGATTTGTCAACATTTTTTATATTTTCCTCAACTTCTATTTTTTCAATAGTCTTTTCCCACTGCGCATATGTCATATTTTCATCAACATAATAAACTTTGCCGGTTTCGGGATTGCGTGCGATGCGTTTTTTCATGTTCTTTTTTGCTTTATCATCTGCAAATGAAACAGTGGTCGAACGGCAATAAGTATGCATAGGCGGCAGGTTTGTGCCGCAAAGCGCCTCCGATACCTTAAAAACCTTTCCGTCCATGCTCTGGCATATATCAGATGTTCTTAAATCGAGCGTTGCAAGGAATTTATATTTTTCAATGCCGGCAGCTTTATAGCTTTCCATATCAGCCATATTCGATATGTATGCAGATTCCGTGCGCACAAGGCGGCGCGCAGCATATGCCGACGATGCCATTTTGTTTTCAATTTCCTTTGCCGTTTTGTTATAGCTTCTGCCTGTCATAAACGAAACCAAAAGCTCGTTTTTAAGCGTTTGATTTATGTTTTTTTCTCTGTCCCATATACGCTCTGAAAATATCTTTCCGCTCCAGTTCTGGCGCAATATTTCGTTTATTCTCGATTTCGGCATTTTTGCAAAAGAAAATATAAATCCGGCGCGCTTTTGCGTGTCAAACATTGTTTTCATAAATGCCTCCGGCAAAAGCGAGGTATAGTGCTGTTTGGTTATATTTTGCTCAAACTTTGCAAGAGAGGCGGTTTGTTTGTCTATATCCTTTTGCAGCGCCTCAAGCCTGCCTATACGGTGAGCATAAGCAGGCGAGTCAATCTGTTTTATAAGCTCTTCTTTTGCGCTTTCATCTTCTATGCGCCGGGCGGCGGCTTTTAAATCCGCAAGCGTTGCATCGTCGGGCAGATTTTTTAAAAGCCGTCTTGCGTCCAGTATTCGCAGCGGTTTTTGAAATTGCCGTTTTCATCACAATACCTGTATGCGCGCAAAACGGCTATTAATTCATTTTCAAGGTT
>CAKSHP010000100.1 GCA_934457145.1 uncultured Clostridia bacterium
GATGAGGATCCGAATCTGATAGAAACTGAAGTGGTGCGGACGAATGTAGAGGTTCCGGCAGATTATAGTTATGAGCATGAAAAAGTGGTGTATAGGGATCAGAGTAATTTTCAGTGGTACATTCTGATTCCATGTACAGCAGCTGCTTCTATACTGTGGATCGCGATCACGCTGGTTGTGAAAAGGTACAAAAACAGAAAGGAGATGTCCCGTGATGAAAAATAAGTTAATTCGCATTTTATGTGTGTGCCTTGCAGTTCCTATATTGTGTGCCGCAATTACGGGATGTTCTTCCAGTGGGAATCAAGCGGAAAAGAGCACAGTAGAGCCTATGGAGGTAGAAGAAGCAGACGCACTTTCCTTTGACATTATCGGTGGAAGGGATGTTATGCCGATTGCAGGTTTCGTGGGACCAACAGCGAATCTCTATTGTAAAGATGGATATTCTTTTCCGGATATGTTAAATGATAAGTATTTCCAGGATTTGGTGGATGCCGGTGTAAATATGGTTACATATAATCAGACGTATTATGGTGTTATCCCGACCCAGACAATGAAAATGCTGGATTTGGGCGAAAAGTATGGGATCGGTATGTTTGTTTTTGATGATGGTATCAGTCAAAAGCTGGGGGAAAAAATGCTTACCATAGATGAAATCGCTGAAAGGATGAATAACTATGCCAATCATCCTGCCTTCTGTGGTCTCCATGTTGTGGATGAGCCGAGTTTCTCGAAGTTTGATTACTATAATGCGGCCAGTGATATTGAGGTATATGCACCCATCTATCAAATGTTAGCAGAGATCGGCGTTGTGGGATATAACAATTTGTTTCCTACCTATATTACCGAGGATACATCGGTATATCCGGAATATTTAGAGACCTTTCTTTCTTCATGCAATGTGAAATATCTTTCTTATGACTACTATGTTTTTGATGAAAAACCTACGGTAGAAGATTATTTTTATAACATGTCGGTAGTACGGGAGAAAGCAGACAAATATCACATTCCATTCTGGACCTTTATACAGGCAGGAAGCGGTTGGAATGATGCAGAGGAGAGGTTCGATACAGAATCATATTATCCGAATGAAGCACAGTTCGATTGGAATGTGAATACATGCCTTGCGTATGGAGCAAAGGGGATTCAGTATTTCCCGTTGATCCAGCCAAGACATTTTGCCTATGCAAAAAGTAAGGAATGGGATTTTGAAAGAAATGGTCTCATCGGAGCGGCAGGAAATAAAAATCGCTGGTATTATTATGCACAGAACATTAACAAACAGATTGCAGCAGTAGATGAAGTACTTATGAATTCTGTCAGCAAAGGAGTGCTTCTTTCCGGAGAGCAGGCGGTCAGGGATAATAAAAAGTCTTCGTGCGTGATAGAAGGTACCTCCTGGCGTGAACTGAAGAAAGTGACTGGAGATGCCTTGATAGGCTGTTTCAATTATCTGGGAAAGACAGCGCTTTATGTTGTTAATTATGACATGGAGTATGCGCAGGAAATTCAGCTGGATTTTCAGGATGAATGTAAAGTCTCTGTCATACAGAATGCAGAGAAAAACTATTATAGCGGCAATGGGATAAAGTTGAACATGCAGGCAGGGGAAGGTAGTCTGATCGTGTTTGAATAGTTGGAAGAAATGGAGGGAAATGAATATGAAGGCAAAATGCAGAAAAAAGGGATTCGTAGCGCTGATGTGTGTAATCGCGTTATTAGTAACCTCGCTTACCGTTATACCCAGAATGGAAGCGAAAGCAAGCGATGCATTTGATGGCTTCGAGGACGTAACATTATCAGATTTCGGTATTCAGGATGGGATGATTACAGGTACCGACTGGAATTACAGCTCAATTTATGAACTG
>CAKSHP010000101.1 GCA_934457145.1 uncultured Clostridia bacterium
GCGGAGCTTACTCTCCCCGGCTGCAAGGTAAGAGTTTTTGTTATTCCCACAAACGAAGAGCTTGCAATCGCACGCGACACAAAAGCTATAGCAGAAGCGCTTTAATTTAACAGTAATAAATAATTATAATCAGGGGCTGTAAAAACACTTTTACAGCCCCTGAAAATATAATGCTCTCATTTTTAAAGCAGATGAATCTCACAAATTTCAAAACATATCGCCGTATTTGACCAACATTACATTGCCCATTTTTTCCGCTTTATCGGCACAGCCCTTTGTGAACCCTGTTTTTGCAAAAAGATATAAATATTTCTTCCCGTAATTGAACAGTTCGCTTCTCTCTTTAAGTGTCTCCAGCACGCCGACGTCAACCTTTTCGTTCGTCCATTTGCACTCGCAAAACAGAGCGGAATCCTTGTCGGCACCCATAATATCTATTTCTTCCTGTTTTTTTGTTTTTGGGTTTGTCCCCCACCACCGACCGAGGTCGCTAAAGTTTATGGCACATTTATTCGCAAGAAGCAGTTTCCAAAGATACTGCTTACAAATCTCTTCAAACACATTGCCCATATAAGTTGAAAGCTCCGGCGCAATGCGTTTATAGGCAATCTCCGATGCGCCGCGTGAAATAACAGAGGTATTCTGCGGCACAAAACGGTACCAAAAACGGAACATATTATCTTCAATGGAATATATCGTCTTGCGGCTCGCTTTTTCGCCGTAAGGCGTTTCTTTTTTTACAATGCCGAGTGCAATCAGATTTTTAATATAAGCAGCGCAAACGCTTGTATCTTCGCCGACTTTGCTGGAAATCTCGTTCATTCTGGAGCTTCCCGAAGCTATCGCCGTAATTATCGCATTGTAAACGGCAGGTTCGCGCACCTCCTGCTTCAGCAGATTATTCGGCTCTTCAAAGAAAAATGAGGACGGATTCAGATATGTGTTTTTGATATTCTCTTCGATAGAAATGCTGTCGTCAATCTGACCGAGATACTGCGGCGTCCCCCCTGCAATTCCGTAAGCCTGCGCCTTGTCAACATCTGTAAACCCTGTAAAATAACTGCACGACTCAAAAAAATCAAACGGTTTGATTTTAAGCTGCGCCGTTCTTCTGCCGTAAAGCGGCGCTTTATACGCCAAAACGCGGTCCTCCATATAAGACATTGACGAGCCGCAAAGCACTAAAAAAAGCTTTGAAGAGTCTTTGTATTTGTCAATTAAAAGCTGCAATGTTGACGCAAGGCTTTTTGAAGCGCGGGCAACATAAGGATATTCGTCAATTACAAACACAATTCGTTTCGTTTCGGCAAGTTTGAAAACATATTCAAGCGCAGACTGAAACGAGCCGAAAGAAAAATCCGCCGCCGTTTTTGTGCTGTACTCCATAATGCTTCTTGAAAGGTTTTCAAGATTTTGGGCGGCATTTGTTTCAACGCCGGTGAAAAAAACAGTTTCTTTATCCTCCGAAAACTTGTTGATTAATGCCGTCTTTCCGACGCGGCGCCTGCCGTATATCACAGCAAATTCAAATTTCCCGCTGTTATAAAGTCTGTTTAGTGTGCTAAGCTCCTGTTCTCTGCCGATAAACATTGTCTCGCTCCTCAATTCAGTATTTTATAATTTACTTATTTATGATTTACTAAATTATAATTCACTAAAATCAAAAAGTCAAGATGTTTTAAAAAATCAATCCGAAATCACAAACACAGATTAAGCCTCAAAACGTTTAACTCCTAAAATCAAGTATATACGTTTCTTCGTCGGTTTGTAAAAACCCAAGGGAAAGAAACATTTTTCGGCTTTGTTCGTTAAATGAATATATTCTCGCCTTAACGTACGGCGCGCCCTTTTCTTTTG
>CAKSHP010000102.1 GCA_934457145.1 uncultured Clostridia bacterium
GCTTCAGGATATGAATGATCAGAAACCTGCCGGAAAGACGTGTCTGAAAGATATTCGTCGGGTCAGAGTAGAAAATCAGCTTCTTCATTTTCTTCAGCAGTTCCCGATACTCATCTTCCTGCATGTGCGTGATATGCAGAAGGTCATCCGGCGAAAGTTCGCCCCCCGTCAGAAGCTGAAAACAATTTTGAAACAATTCTTTTTCGATGTTGCAGTTGAAAATGAAAAATTCCCCTCCGTCTTCCGGAATCAGCTGATGCGTATCACTTGGCAGGATAAACCTCAGGTCGCCAGGACGGAGGATTTCCTGATTCCCGTTGATCTGATGGATCACATTTCCGCTTTCGACTATGAAAAATTCATAAAAATCATGAGTGTGTCTTTGATAACTTGCATGTTTCGGGCCATAATACTGACGAGAGAAAAAAAAGTGATAATTGGACACGGAATGAATCTCCCTGTACCGGATCATCACTGCGGGACAAGATAATTTTTCAGTCATGATTTATATCCTTCCATGATAAGTTTTGTCAAACGGCTTTTGCCCCTTTTTCTTTTTTCGCGGTTTTTGTATTTTTCCCGATTGCCGGACCGGGAGATAATTTGAATCTGCCGCGTTTATTTTTCAAGTCCCGAAATAAAAAAACTTTTGAAATAGCCGCCGGGCAATTCCGGAGCCGGACCTGTTTTTTTGCGCGGCAGGATCATCCGTTTGACTTTCTGAAAACAGGATGTATATTTCCATTTCTGACTCATAGGAGAATGTTTATGGATTTTACTTTCATTTATTCGACGGCAATTCTGCTCGTGATGCTGCTGGATCCGTTCGGCAATCTGCCTGTATTCATGGCGACTTTGCGCAATACTCCGCCGGAACGTTTTTCCCGTGTGATCCTGCGGGAATCCTGTTTTGCGCTGGGGGCGATGACACTTGCGCTGGCTCTCGGCCGCACATTCATGGGACTGATGCATATCGCGCCCGGAACACTCGGCATTGCCGGCGGACTGATACTTTTCCTGATGGGAATCAAAATGGTGTTTCCCGCCGCTCCTTCCGCTGAAAATATCCAGAGCGACACGGAGCCTTTCATCGTGCCGCTGGCGATTCCGCTGATCTGCGGTCCCGGCATTATCGCGATTCTGGTTACGATCCGCGGCAGCAATCCGTCCGCGACATTCCCGAACTGTCTTGCGGCGCTTGTCCTTGCATGGCTGGTTCAGACCGTCATCCTGCTTTGCGGAAGGCAGATTGCCCGCTTGCTCGGCAGCAAGACGCTGGATGCCCTTGAATCTTTGATGGGACTTCTGCTGACATGCATTGCCGTGGGACTGCTGATCAATGGAATCAATGAGACTTACGGGATTCAGGTTAAATAAAAATCAGGCGGAATGAGATGAAAAAAACGGAAGCAGGGGAACATTATTTGCTCCAACTTACTATGTACTTTAAGGCTTTGCAGCCCTGATGTATTTTTTATTCGGAGCTCGTTTGCCTGCTTCCTGACTGTAACTATACGGCAGACTCGAAGAAATGCAAGCTGTATTTTCAGGAAAAAGCCATATATTTTTTCTGTTTTTCTTTTAAAAACAGGGAACATTTTCAGAAATGCGCATTCAGTATCTTTTCTGCGATGCTGCGAATTTTCATTTTGAACTCGTCCGGAGCGGTTGCACGGGCTTCCCCGCCGGAGGTGAAGATGAATTGAAGCAGCTTATATTCATCGGCGGATGGAATCAGAAGTTCCGCGGACCCGTCCGGAAACGCCTTGAATTCTCCTGAAAAATTTTCCCTTGCGTAGGTAACGGCGCTTCCCGTGAGGCGCATCCGGATATTC
>CAKSHP010000103.1 GCA_934457145.1 uncultured Clostridia bacterium
AGAATGTTTGTCAATGAAAATAACATTAAGAGATAAAAACAATGAAAAAATCAAAAGAACAACCGGAGTCAAAAAGCGAGTTCAATCTACGTAGTCATTCGGCGCCGTCAACAAACGGTGTCAAGCAAACTGCGTGCGACCGTAGCCTGAAAGGAACCGCGCGAATAGTCGGCCCTTGACCGCGCGGTTGTCGTGATAGCGGTTTGCAATTGAAATAAGAAAATACCTCGCTCCCAGGGATAAGGGAAAAGGAATATACATATATGAAATTAAATGAGCGTGAAAAACAAATTTTTAAAGCCGGTTTATTTACAGGCTTGAAAAAAAAGAAGAAAAGGAAAGCAGGAAAAGATTATAAAGTTAACCTTTATACGGGCAAAAAGATTTCTACTAAACCTGTCTTCAAAGGTCCTACATATGTCGATGGAAAGTTTTATGATACTAATTTTAAGAAACCACGTCCGTTATCTCGTGAATTGGTAAATAATTTACATAAAGAATATGATTTTTCGGGGCACGATTCAGATAAAGTCGTTGTTGACCGATATGTTTTGCATATGCGTAAAAAATATGGTACATTTGATAGAAAATCTGGAAAATTTTTAGGGTTAATAGATGACGAATAAAAAGGGCATATGCCCTTTTTATTCGTCATAATTTATTTCATTCTCTTTAATGTTATCAATGTCTAACTTCCTATCTAGAACGTCTTCTATTTTCCCTGAATCTGTTTTTTCGTATGTGTTAATTAAAGTCATTTTTTTCTTTTGACATAATTCTTTGTAAATAGGCATTTTAAATTTTTTCGTATTTGTATAACTGATATTATTTTCATTGTAACCCCAATGTTCTATATATACATGTTTATCTTTTCCTAAATAATTTTTCAAGAAAAAATCGGGGTGTAATACTTCAGTTGCTTTTGCTCCGTAATAAATTTCTTTTTCATAAGCGTGTTGAATATTGTGTTCAAAAAGATAATTATCAATGTCTCTTTCTGATTTGCTTTTTACGATATGTCCGTCTTTGCAGGTATATCTTCCTTCGTAGTTTTCATCTAATAGTTCTATTTCTGTGCATTTGTTAACTTTGAATAAAAGTTCTTTATTCTTATATTTATGGTAGCAAGACGGGCAGAATAGTAATCCTTCTGTCTTTCTTCCGCAAGTTATACACTTAGATTTATTGAATTCATCAATTTGTATGACATTGTTTATTTTTTCTTCATACTCTGTTTTAACATAATTGTTTGTTTCACTTTCAAGAGTGTCTATATCTTCGTCTTCTTCATCGTTTTGGAATAAGTTTTCTTTTTCTTTTTCGAGAAGTTCGGGATTGTTGAGCATATCAAGAAGTTCATCGTCGTCGTATTCTCTCCAGCAATCTTTACAGTATGCGTATCCGTTTGACGGCTCACCGCAGAGAATGCAATTATTAAATCCCTCGGTTGGTAGTTCGCTATATTTAGCTTTACATTCGCAAACTTCGCCTGTTTTATGCCACTTACCACAGTCAGGACATTGTTCGATTTCTCCTGCTTTGGCTTGTTGTCCGTGTGTAAAACATAATCTATCTTTGCGATAGTTTCCATAATATTTGTTTGTAGGTTCTCCGCATATAGGACATTTGTATTCTTCCATTTGTTTAACCCCTTTGGAATTGATAGGGAGATTATAACATAATCGGCAAAATATGGCAATATTTCGACTTCGATTTTCTTCCGGCGTTATCAATCTGAGTGAATAACAAGAGTCAAAAATCGAGTCCAATATACATAATCAATAAGCGCAGTCAACAAACTGT
>CAKSHP010000104.1 GCA_934457145.1 uncultured Clostridia bacterium
TACCGGCCGGACGCCGGTATGATCCTCAAATAGCGAACTATGTTCTCCAGTAGCGCGTCTGCTCGGAATATCCCATCTCTCAATGGAATAATACAAACAGGTCTTATACTCATTGATCAGGTCTTGTGACAGAGGCAACGTCTGTTCCCACAGAGAATCGAACTCAGCCTTTGCTGCGGAATAGGTCTCACTTGTGCCTTCATCGACGACGGACACATCCCATTCCTCATTCTTTAGGAGAGCATAAACAGTAATGTTGGAAGAGCCAACGAGCAGCTCCGCATGGTCCTCAAACTCAAAGAGATAACCTTTTGAGTGAAAACCAACTGTGTTCCCGTTATAATCGTGAAAGCATTCCCGGTCAAGTTTGCAAGAGAACTGGTCCGGATACCTTGTCTGAAGACCATAGAAGAATTGCAGGGAATCAATATCTGTAAAGTTCTGATATGTTGACGTGATCAGCTTTCCACATGCTCCTCTTGCAATCGCCGCCTCAATATTCGGTGCTAGCAGCCGCAAACCAGGCTTTTTGATAAAGCTGACTGAAAAATAAAACGCCTTACAGGTATCAATATTTCGTTTTAGCTTGTCTATAAACTTGATCTCATTGTAGTTCGTAAAAAAGCTACTTCCCATAATTTTATATACGTGAGAAGATGGGCAGTCCAAACAGTCAACTTTTATCGACAGTTAAGTGAGTGCCATCGCGATTGAGCATTAATTGCCAGTATGTAGCTTGCTCCGCCGGTGATAAAGAAAGATAGCATCCGTCGAAAAAGCATTTCTGTATTTTCGCTTCACTCTTTGCTCCAAGATTTCTTACCGATCGAAGGCCTGTCTCCCGTGACAGCAGTTCCCAAAGGAGGACAAATGTTCCGGCATTAGCCCGCATCAGTCCATTTGACGATCTAACCGATAAAACGAGCTCATCGATTGGCTTGTCCTTCATTCTCTGCTTAAACGGGATCTCAACTACAACCCCAGGGAAAGCCGATTGAAAAGTGACATATGCACCGTGTCTAGAGGCCAGGTCACGAAGACGTATCGCGGCATCAGTAACATTAGGTGGCAGAACATCCTCTTTTTGCTGCTCCGCCGTCTGCTCCTTTGATTTCCCAGGAATCCACGTAATCCACAGCTTCCTGGAAAGATAATCCTCATACGCTCCTCGGTCCAATTTGAACCAGCCCCAGTGAGTCCTAACTTCATATGATTCATCTAATAACAAAAATGCACCTCATTTCTCTGTACTCCCAGAAAAATAGGCGCAAAAATACCAGTCGCGGGACTGGTATAAACCTATCGTACAAGCTTTGGCACCTTTCTCTCTGGGAGGTTGCCGTGCGGTCATAGGGCTTGTCCCTCGCGCAACTCTTATAGGTATTTTGTTTGGTTGTATTGCGGATAAGATTCGTGCACTAATCTTGGCGATAATATAGCATATAGACCGGATCTTGTCAAATCACCCGGAATTGGCATGTTCAAAGCCTTCTGCCTCTTACTTTAAGCGAGACTTCTGCACAGTCCATTTGCACAAAAAGGTGCCTAAGATAATTGAACTATTTGGCCATAAAAAGAGCTCCCGCGCGATCTTTAAGACCATGCGGGAGCTACTATTCGTTGAAATTACAAGAAAAACAGGGCTTTGGACCCTATAAACATGAAAAATGCCGGATTTGTCTGGTAGACAAATTCGGCACTTATCATGGCAGGGGAAGAAGGCTTCGAACCCTCGGCCTACGGTTTTGGAGACCGCCGCTCTACCAGCTGAGCTATTCCCC
>CAKSHP010000105.1 GCA_934457145.1 uncultured Clostridia bacterium
GTGTACGCAAGCATACCAATGTTAATATTGTTGACATTAACGATAGTCCACTTAGTTTCCAAAGGGGAGCTATAGGTTCCTAAATTTTCTAGACCCTTTTCACGAATCACTTCAATGGTACGTTTGTAACCGATCAGGCCAGTGTCATAGCTATGGTTATTTACAGTCAAAATCATATCAAAACCAGCATCTTTTACCCCATCTACAATCTCATCAGGACAGTTAAATAAAGGGTAGCCGTGATATGGATAGCCATTTGTGTTGCTGGCTAATGTTGTTTCTAAATTGATAGCAGCATAATCCACTGCGCCAGTATATTCTGATAAATAACGGAATATAGAATCAAAATCATAGCTGCCATCTGCCTGCTGAACAACTGAGTTATACTTCCCTTCACTAGAGAACACTGGTTCATGCATTAGCAAATCTCCCATAGCACCGATTGTGGCTATCGAGACTACATGCTCCGGTTCGGGTTTAGTTTCTACTACAGTTTCTGTAGTTTCAGAGGGGATATTACTAGGCAGTATGTTTTCAGCATATCCTAAAGTAGGAATATCGTTACTTTTATATGGTAATTCCATACACAACTTAATTATGAATATTGTAGAAATGACCATAATCGCAATTAAAATAATTAAGAAACTTTTGAGGATAAAATAACCCTTTCTTCTCTTCATTAGTCTTTCCTCCTTCGGGAATCTAGTTGTATATACAAAAGTACTTATTTACTTCTTATTTTCTCAGCAGTAAAGATAAAAATGAGTTACACATACAAATATATATTCTATTGGCTTTTTTTATTCGGCTAGAATTTGGCTGTTTTCGCTCGGTCCTAAATGGTCATTTCCGTCCGACGCTAACATTTGCACCGGATGGTTGATAATCACAACGCAATTTTCATTATGAATTTACTAATGCAAGGCATTTGCTACATGCCGTCATTATAATCTCACTGCAAGACTTTGCAATTGTGCAAAATAGCAACGTTCACTTAACACTTAGGTGCTAACAGAATACCGTTTAAAAATGCAATACAGATTATTTCCGCTCCAATAGCTGTACAAGAAAATGTTCCTGTAAGAATTGAAATAAAGATAGCACTTAATATATCAATAACTTCAGTTAGAACAAGCCGCAAGGGATAAACTGCATCAATAGCATCTGATGTCATACCAGCAAGAAGCAGCATTTCTGTTTCAGATCGGGTTTTGGAGATCTCTGCCATCCACTTCTCCCGGGTGAGTGCTGCGGCACAGGCAAGTAATCCAACACTTAGCAGCACCGTCTGCAAGCATTGCTTTTGGAGCAGTTCCCATGCCAAAGTAAGATTGGAATCGAAGCCGGCATAAATGTTCTGCCGCTGGAGTGCAGACACGACATCCTCTGCGCCGCCCATATTGTTCAGTAGAAATAGCAATTCTGTTTGTCCGCTGGTGATATACTCCTTTTGGGCTGTATCATAGCTCATATAGACGCTAGGTGCTTCGCTCCCGTCATCGAATATGCCGCAGATAATGGCTTTCCGCTCCATGCCATCGGCAGTCATCACCACGGTGTCATCCGGGGATGCCGTAATGGTCTGGTAATTCTGAGAAAAGGATTTTGCTGCGGTTTTGTTGAGGATCAGATAGGGCATATTGGAGCTGTCCGGGTACATGGTTCCCTGGGTGAAATTCAGGCTTAGAAAGCTGCTGTAAACCGCCTTTATCTCGCAATCCAGCTTGTACTCGTTCAAGGAAAGGGTAACATTTAGATTTACCACAGGACTAATCCGC
>CAKSHP010000106.1 GCA_934457145.1 uncultured Clostridia bacterium
GTATATTGATTGTACGTTTTGATGAGACAATTCATCCTAATAGTATTATAGCATAAAATCTAACAGAAAAACCGACTTATGGTACGAGTGGTATAGTTTTCAGGTATGAAATGCAAAAAAGTTAGAGAGATACATTGGAGGTTTCTGACTTTTAATAAAAATAAATTCAGCTTCAATCTTTTTCAAAATAATTCTTAGAGCTTCATGGTAAAAAAGAAGGAGTAACCGCGCCGAGGTGGGGTTACTCCGTTTGTGGATTAAATTATGGCTTATGACTTTTGTTCTGAATCCGCATTTGCATAGAAATCTTCAGCAACCTGAAGCACATCTAAAACAGCTTTTCCGAGTTCTTAGGCAGTTGCTGTGGAGGTAAGATATAGTTTTTTATATAATCACTTTCAAAGTAAGGGATTAAGAACAACAAAAATACCGGTTATCATGGATAAATATGAGTTTGAGCATACCGAACAAAACGACAAAATTCGAATTATGTACGCTGGAAACATGGGAGGAAAGGACGAAATTATACAGTTACTCTCAGCAGTTGATGTGTTAAGTGATGAAGAACGTAGTAAGTTTCAGATAGATATATATGGAATAAATGAAGAAATGTTAAAAAAGCGCACAGGCATCTCACGGATACCGAAAGAAGTGAATGTCTATGGCAGGGTAAGCAGAGAAGAGGTACAAAAGGCACTTATAAGAACGGATTTTTCTTTTTTGCTTCGTCCAAAAGATTTAAGCAGACAAAAACGGGTTTTCCTATTTCGATTGCCTGAAGCACAAGATTGAGGTTTCTTTCAAGACAGGTGGCGTCGCACACAACAATTGTTGCGTCGGCATTGCCGAAAATAATAAAGTTTCTGGCGATTTCCTCCTCTTTGGAGTGAGCACGCAGCGAATATGTACCGGGGATATCCACAAGCACATAGCCGTTGTTATGCGACTGTGCATACCCCGTTGCATTGGCAACCGTTTTGCCGGGCCAGTTGCCCGTGTGCTGATTCATACCGGTAAGCCCGTTAAAAACGGTACTTTTTCCGACATTGGGATTTCCCGCCAGTGCTATAATAAAATCCGACGGATGCCTTTTTTTTACCTCAAATCCTTCGTCTACGGCACATTTTCCCGTGGAGCTGTGCGTTAATCCCATATATATACCCCCTATAGCATATTTTCAACGAAGATTTTGTCGCAGTCCTCACGCCGAAGCGCCAGTACCGCGCCGCGTATAAGATACGCCGACGGATCGCCCGACGGGCTGCGCCCGACACATTCTATTTTTGTGCCGCTGCAAAGCCCTATGTCAAGCAAACGGCGGTGCATGCTGCCGGTGGTTTGCAGCGCGGTAACGGTTGCCTGCTGCCCGGGCGAAAGTGCGCTGAGGCAGACTGTATTTTCCATTCTCATTACCTCACTTTACAAAGCTGCGGCAAAAAGTATTTAAAATCGGGTTTGCCGCAAGTCTCTACTTACATATTATTAGGATTGATTTAAAGAGGTGATTTAAAAGGCGAAATATTTGGAAAAAAGTAAAAAAAAATCGGCTGTTTAAAAAGTAAAAGCTTTTTAAACAGCCGATTTTGTAATTTACGTAATTATTTTACAAGATTCTTAAGACCCTGTCCAACCTTGAATGCGGGAACCTTGGAAGCGGGAACGGAAATCTTAGCCTTTGTCTGGGGGTTAAGGCATGTACGAGCCGCTCTCTCTCTAACCTCAAAAGTACCGAAGCCGACAAGCTGAATCTTGTCGCCTGCCTTAAGC
>CAKSHP010000107.1 GCA_934457145.1 uncultured Clostridia bacterium
AATCTCTTCATATGGAATAGTGTCAAACTCTTTAGATCCACAAATCGGACAATACACTATTTCTCTATTATCTAGTGATTTTTTCTGCGCACGATACTCTACTATAACGTCTTTCTTTGACAAGAGCTCAGAGAATAAATTCATTATTTCATTGCCTTCTGAAGCAACCTCGATTTGATGAACCAACTCATCCAGCTCTTCTTTTAAACACTTTTTATTATCTTCACATTCTGAAATAAATACAGTGTCTAGGGACACAGGTTTGGCTGATAATAGTTCATTATAACATAGTGGAAATGTCTTCTCAGTGATTTTTTGCATTTCTTCATATTTAGCCAATCTGTTTCTTGCCTCAGTCAAATCACTTGTCGTATATCCTGAATCTATTGCCTTTTTTATGCTCACACCATTAGTCTGCAATTCTGAGATGATCTCATTGATCTTTTCGAGCATCTCAGTCTTTTTATTATTTACGCTAATTTCACTCTTAAAGTCAGCCACTATCTTGATAAGACAAAGATACAATTTCTGGAGCTGATTTTCCAGTCCATCTTTTGATAAATTGTTAATATCTAAAATCTCATCATCATAGATAATACAACTTTTATCATAGTCAATCAGATTACTCCTTTTCGAAAATTCTTCTATACTAACATCGAGTTCTTGAATTTTCTTATTCACATTATCACAACTCTTAGTAGCTTCGTTTCTTTCTATTCTAAGTTGTTCGTAAATGTCCCCTAGATTCTTTGTTATTGTATCCAACTCATCATAGTTTGTAATAAAGTCTGCGAAAAAGTTATTTGTTTCCTTTCGCCTTTGGGAAAGGAATCTAAATGTTTTTTGCACATCACATATATGATATTTATAATAATTGTCTATATTTAAAAATTTCTCTAGCGTTATTTTGGCATCATCATCCTCCGAGACTTTGCCTTGGTATTTTACTTGTAACTTTGTATTTTCACAACCGAGGTCATTAACAGTGGTCGTTCTTTGTATTACCATTTGCGATAGTCCCGATTCTTCACTAATATTCAAAGTCAAAGTAACATTCGCATTTTCTATACTTTCATCACTATTTAGAATAAGACCTTTTTTAAGATTTTTTGCATCTGTGTCACCTATTTTTCTTTCCACATAGCTTTCTTCAAGTCGTTTAACTGTGCCTGTGAAACACCATTCAATAGCATCCACCAAAGACGTTTTACCAAATCCATTTGGAGCTGTTAATAGAATTAGAGGCTTGCTTTTAAAATCAAATTCCTTTTCACGAAATGCTCTAAAATTTAATATATGAATTTTTTCAAGAGTTATCATACATCAAGCCACTCCTTAACTTGTTCTATTTCGCGCTCAGAAAATTCATGCTTATCTTCAACCTTTTTAACAAGAAAATCTGGAATATGTTCAAGTTCTTTCATACTCTCTCTCTGAAATACCCCGGGCTCATACTGACTATCAAACCAAAACGGTAGCAAAGGCAACTCGTCTTCATTAACAGACGAACCGTTTGAGCACAGAATTATTTTTCGTGTTACGTTTGTTGATTCTTTAAGTTTTCTACAAACCTTATCTTCCAACTTTTGGCTATCAGCGATTAGTATTACTTGGAAGATATTATACCTGAACTTCGGCGTGTTTTCGTAATTTCCGAAGTTTACAAACACGCTTATAACGGTATCGAAGTTTTTGATATCATCTTCTATATCTTTGGCTTTTTGACCATTAAAATCAAAGATAAAATACATTT
>CAKSHP010000108.1 GCA_934457145.1 uncultured Clostridia bacterium
CGGCGTTTTTCGTGCGGTGTGTCCGTTTTGGGGTGAATTCTATAGGTTAAAACGGTTGGCGCACAAGACCCGCAAAGGGTGCTTGTGCGCTTTTTTATTTTTTTAAATCGCCTGAAATATCGAACTGCAACTACAACGGTTTCGGGTCGGCTATTCTAAGCGTACAAAAACGGGAGTTAAAATTATGAACGCATATATGGAAAACGGTTCGAACTGCATTTTCTTTCCTGAGACCGATGTGAAAGAGCTTGAGCCGCTATTAAAAAACAATGTCAAGCAAACAGCACAGGACACGGGTGATATAGCCTTTGACGTGCTTTATACGTTTGGGAAGCTCGGAATATTTAGAGACGGAAAAGGCGAACTGATGAGCGACAGTACGCTTGAAAAGGTCAAAGAAATGCGCGCGACTAACAATGA
The DNA here is from genome assembly GCA_934457145.1 of uncultured Clostridia bacterium. GTDB lineage: Bacteria > Bacillota > Clostridia > UBA1381 > UMGS1253 > CAKSHP01. The sequence continues at coordinate 421 of CAKSHP010000108.1, forward strand.
TATAATGAGGACGTTTTATTATAAAGAATTGGGCGACGGCATATGCATTTATTCCGAGTACTTTGCCAATATCTCGGTATACGGTTTGGCGCAAAAGCTTTCAAAAAAATCAAAAACAAAATCAGCTGTGTCTGTTTCAAGCTCAGGCGGGCAATTTCGGGTTGTCCTGTTTAATAACGGTAAAAAAGCGGCTTTAATAACATTGCCGTTTTATAAAAAAGCAAGCTCTGAAAATATCGAAGAATTTGAAAAGCTTTGGCATCTTCCCGAAAACACACTTAAAAATGCTCAGGAAAAATACGCCGAAAACAGCGAAGAATACTTTAAGGTGCTGTGCGATATTTGCGGCGAGCCGCTTTTTTGCCTCGGTTATGACGAACTGTCTGATTTTATAAAGATATAGAAGCGAATTAACGCGCAAATGCAAAAATCGCAGTGCGGACGGTTGTGTGCTCAATTAATCTGCGGATATATAAAGGATAGATATTATGAGTTCAATACATATTAAAAATGTTCCGATTGAAGATGTCAAACGAATAATAAAGAAACACGCCGCAACAATTTACAGAAATATAACATTGCCGCCGGGTAGTCTTGAGTTATTAGATGTATTTTCAAAAGTCTGGTCCGTAACGGGGAACGAACGTGACGCGCAATATGCAAACGCAATATTATCGCAGTATTCTTATGATGCAAATGTGATTTATATTTTTAATAAAAACAACATATGCAGTCTATATGCCGAGTGGATGAATGAAGATGCAGTAGAAACTTTGTCGGACAGATTTGCAAATTGGTTTCCGAAAGGTTCAGTTTTGTCAGCTTGCATAACAAGTAATTGTGTTTCATTCACAATATGTGCGGGTTCTGAAACATTTTTGGCAGTAACAGCGTTTCGCAGCGGAGATGAAGCATATTATGCCAATGAAAATGATGTTGCCGATTTTATGGAAACAGACAGCCCATATATTCGCAATCGTTTTAACAATAAGGTTTTTACCTTTTCTTCCTGCAATGAGCTTTTAAAAGGCACTTTAGAGCCTCGGTATCTGTGGGACTTTGAAGAGGCAAAGCCATATTGCGAAGCTTTCAGATTCAGAAATATAAGAGCGGCAAAGAATGAAAATCAGGATAACAAATAATGCATACGGCAACTGTTAATTTACGAAAAAATTCTTGACAGAAAAGGAGGTGCATTATGAAGAAAATTAGTAAAACCGCAAAAAGGGTTTTGGCGGTTATTTTGGCGATAGTTGTCTGCATTGCGGTTTATAAAACCTGTGCAAT
>CAKSHP010000109.1 GCA_934457145.1 uncultured Clostridia bacterium
ATCTCCGATAGCATACTTGTTTATACTATCGAAACCCAAGTTTTTCATATCAACTCGAACCATAAACGCCCATGAAAACAGTTTTTTTACAGCCATTTCGTCAAAATTACGGAATTTGTCATAATAACAAAGCAATGCGCAGTAAAATAGATTTTTTGTATATCTGAAACCAGCAGATCCGTTTTTTTGCTTTAACACTTTATTTATCAATGAGAATGATTGGTTGCTTTCCATCTCTGTTTTTATATCTTGTAAAATCTCTAAGTAGTGATCAACCATCTCAAAGAAATCATTACCAGCGATAAAAGGCTCTGTTATCTGGAAATATGGCATTGCCTTACTTGCTCTACGTGCGTAGGTGTACATAGAAGTTTCTGAAATACCTTTATATGTATCTATTTCACTTGCAGTAAATGATTTACTTTTGATTCCTCTTGACCAGTTCCATATTGGAAACAGATACAGATCAAATAATTCCCGTATTTGCTTTGTATCTTTTGCATCCCACTTTTTAACAGCATGCTCCATTTCATATGGGTATTTCTTCATCTCGCGAAGGTGATATGCTTTAAGTAAATCGTGAGGATCAAGAGCTTTGCCACGTGTATTTTGAGAGTCAAAAAGCTGGAAAGCCTCTGGAACTTTATCAACACAAATAACAACAACCTCGAGAATTTTATCAAGCGCATGAATAAAATCATTCTTTTTATCGTTCTTTTTATCGCCGCTGTTCAGTGAGAACCATTCTCGAATAAAGTTATAGTTTCTATGAATGTTTAATTGAGTGGTTTTGTTTGTAAAGCTCTTTTCTAAAATACTGCAAGTGTAATCAGGCTCAATACAATGCTTAAGAAGTGTAAGTGAAATAATTCTCTGCTGACCATCAACAACATCATATTTGCCATCGTCATTTTTATGGAGGATTATAGTGCCGATTCGGTATTTAAATGTTCTATACATCTCGGCATCGGTGATTGAGTTTGTAATATCACTTAACAAATCTTCGATATTTTGAATAGTCCACTTATATGGTCGCTGATAATCCGGAATAAATAGTGGCATCTTAAGCAGTTCATCTATGCTAACAATATTAATTTCCCTCATTTCTCTACCTCTTTAATTATATTTCTTCAACCCATTTTCAAGTGTTTCTTTCACCCGTGTCCTGAGCGGCTCAGGTGAAATTATTTCAACATAATCGACATACTGCATCGCCCAATGCACCATAGCATTCGGGCTTGCTTTGACGCTGACCCTGACCTTACTTTCATCATTGGTTTTTGCGATACGAACATCGCCGCCAAACCAATCGATAATTTGATCAATTATTCCTGCATCCGCAATAAAGTCGATGTGCTCAGGTCGATCGGTATACATATAAGGCATGGCAGACGACAACTCCTTGTAATTGATACCGTTCTCATAGCCCGGTACATTACGAATCGGAGTAGATTTTTTATCTGAAACAATCATATTGGTGATTCGATCTAATCTATGAAACATCATATTGCCCCAGTATTCACTGTAAGCCATAATGTAATAACGCTGATTATGCAAAATCATAAGATAAGGAGTCACATATTGATGAGAGGATTTATGGAGTTTTTTGTCAATTCCATACTTATTATAATCGTAATGAATCTGTTTTCCTTTTTCAATAGCAATATCGATCAATTCAATGTTGTAGAAGAGAGCCTGGTTATC
>CAKSHP010000110.1 GCA_934457145.1 uncultured Clostridia bacterium
GTCCAACCAAAGCTTTCCGCTTTATCTTTTCTTCGCCGCTTACCTAAGCGACTTGATTAGTATACCACCTTTTTTCTCCTTTGTCAACACTTTTTTTAAACTTTTTTGCGTTTTTTATTTTTTTGATGATTTTTTTCAAAAAACGCCTTACTTTTTATGTCCTCAATCCCTTGAAAACACTGACTTTTTTCATTTTTATTCAAATACCGGAATTATTTTTACTTTTTTTAAAAACAAATAAAAAAAACGACTTTATATCTCAAACATTATCCCCAGCTGAAAAAAACACCGGCAAAACGATAAAACGTTTCTTACCGGTGTTTTTTTCATATTGTTAAATCCCGTCCGGATACTGCGTTGCCGACGGTTTTGATATGTTTTTATCGGTTTCGCTCGGTTTAACCGTGGGCGAAGGTGTTTTTGCAGGCACAGCAGTTGCCGGATCCTCTGTCGGCTTTGCGCTCACATCCGGTGCATCGCTTGTTTCCGGATTTTTCGTCGGTTTAGGTGATATACTTTCACTCGGAGTTTGCTTTGGGGTATTCTCCGGGGTTTGCTGCGGTTCACTTGTTTTAGACGGTGATTTTTCCGGTGTCTCTGCCGGAGTTTCCGGAAGAATTGTGCTTGCCGGTCCGTCATTTGAATCAAATTTCTTTCCGCTTCCCGAATTTACTTTCGGATTAGGCGTCACTTCAACTTTATTGTTTCCGAATCCAAGCTCTTTTGCCATTTCATTTATCTTTTCCGCATCGTAAAAATAATCCGGCGAACCCGTTATTGTAGTTCCGGGCAAGATACGCGAGTCAATTGAAAAATTTTCTTTTGTTACAACTTTTGCAATTCTGTATGCATCCTCATAAGTAACCTGCGTCTGAACATAATCGCCCATCATGTCAAACCATTCTTTCAATTTGCCCAGATTTGACACTTTTGCGTGCTGTTTAAACGCAGCCATCATAAATTCACGCTGCACCTTTGTTCGTCCGAGGTCTGCATCAGGGTAACCATATCTGAAACGAAGAAGCTGCTCAGCTTTATTGCCGTCAATTTTTTGCGGACCTTTCTTTAAATGAATATAAAGGTTTTGCCAGCCGTCTTCATAATCCATATCCATCGGCACATCAAAATCCACTCCGCCGAAAAGATCTACACTCTTTTTAACACCTTCTATATCCACAAGCACAAAATCATTTATCGGTATTCCGGTAACTTTTCGCACTTCGCTTACAAGCGCATTGATTTTTCCGCCGTTTCGCGCCATTATGGAATTTATTTTCACATATCCGCCCTTACCGTTCGGATTAAGCACTCTTGTGTCTCTGGGTATTGATATAAGATCGATTTTATTAACATCATCATATCGTATGACCGCAAGCATTATTGTGTCGGTATTTGATCCGCCCCTGTCGGTCGCAACCAGCAAACACGTATAAACGCCGTTCATTTCTTCGTCCAGTTCAACTTCTCCGAACGCGTCTGCATTATAATCAAAAATATTTTTCTTTGCAAACGAAAGAACCACGGCAGTTATAATAAGCGCAAGAATAACAATCCCCGACACTACGCCTATGATTATTTTTTTCTTTTTGCTCACCGGCTTTTTATTTTTCTTTCCTTTTTTTGCAGTTTTTTCTGCAACGTTTACATCCGCATTTAATTTATCATCTTTTTCTCCGGACTGACTTGCGTACTTTTGCG
>CAKSHP010000111.1 GCA_934457145.1 uncultured Clostridia bacterium
CGCGAAGCTCGTTGACCTTGCTCTGAATTTCTGTGTTGCTCATAGGTGAAACCCCTTTCCTTTTTCGGCGGGGCGTGGTATACTGTCCACGACCCCTTTTGTGGTTGCGTCCTGCTTGTGCTTCCTACGGCGTGCAGGACGCTTTTTCTTTGCTCTTGGGAACTCCGGCGGCTGGGGGCTTTCAACTGATCTCGTGAGCCTTGCTGCACTTTGCTGTTCCTTCCCAACTCTTGTAGATGTTCTTCACCCATCTTCTGCCGGTGTCTGAACTGTTTTCGTTTGTTCCCCTTGACTGTCATTATGATATCATATCTACCGGTAGATAGCAATAGGCGATATCCACAAATATCTACCGGTAGATTTGTGCATTATGTATCTACCGGTAGATTCTCTTTTGATGTATAATATGCTTATAAAAGCGAAAGGAGTTAGATATGCCAGAGAAAACAGAGGCACAAAAACGCGCACAGAAAAACTACATGGACAAATTCGTTCGTGTTGAGATTCGTATGACAGCAGAACAGCGCAAAGAAGTACAGGCCCACGCAGAAGCGCAGGGCGAAAGCACGAACGGCTTTATCAACCGCGCGATCTCGGAGACGATGGAGCGGGATAAGAATCGTTGAGAAACGCGTACAGACTTATTGAGACGTTTCAGGTGTTAAAAAAATTAACGAAATCACATTGACAAAACTTAAGAAAACTCATATACTATCGATAGGAAGAAAACTTCCTGCCTGAGAAGCGGTTGCTATGTTGGTGTGTTGCCGTGGAGGTACTATGAGGGTTGTGTGGTCTCCAAGTTCCAACTAGGCTTGTCCGAAAATAAAAACACTCACTTTTTTAGCGCAAATCGCCCTGACGGATATTGTCAGGGCGATCTTACTATCCGAAAGAATTGAGATAGAGAAGATGGATATTCTACAGGAAACTGTTGCGGTGTATGAGCGTCTGCGCAAGAAGCGATACCGGATCATTGTCGACACTGGTGAAGATTTTACATTTACGTTTCAGCCTGCAAACTATCACCATCTGGCCGGATTCCAACACTTGACCGATTTCCGGAATATCAGCAGCCCGAAAAGCAAAGACCGCTTTTATGGATCGGTCAAGCGGCAGCAGCTGCAGACAAAATATATTCAGAGAAGCAGCAGTTATCACGAAATCGAAGAACGTTTGCATACATTCGGCTATCTGGAAGATATTCTTGCGGAAGGCGAAGAAAAGATCATTGTCGAGTATGACAGAAGCAAGCTGTCTTCAGAGATCGAAGCAAAGTATTATCTTTATAAGCGGGTCGGCAGCGTGTTTGAGGGAAATGTTAAGTACCATATCCTGTTCATTGGCAGCATGAATGAACGCTTTTTCCCGGCAACCTACATTGTAGAGCATTCAAATATTTACATACGAGACCAGAGTCTGCACAACTGCCGGATCATTCACGAGGAGAAGTAAAGCATTCTATTTATGAGGGCTAATTCTTACCGCACATTTACCGCACAAGGCGACAAAATCTTATGCGATTTTATGAAATCTTATGAGAATGCGAAAACGTGAAGACATTGGTATATCAGCGCTTTTCGGATTTTATGAGAAGATGTGAAAAGAAAATCGCATCACTACGAACCAGTAGGTCGGGGGTTCGAGTCCCTTCCGGCGTACCAGAAAAGCGGTTGATCGTTGATCAGCCGCTTTT
>CAKSHP010000112.1 GCA_934457145.1 uncultured Clostridia bacterium
GGATGTGATAAATCAGAAGTCTTAGTTGTATCTAAGACTTCTGATTTATCACATCCTACTACTTCTGCAACAGCTTCCCTTATAAATTCCTTATCAATATTCATATTCATTCTCCTTTTTAAATAATTATACTATGATTTCATAGCTCCGTGTATCTCAATAACTGCACCAGTTGTGTATGTTGCCGATTCAGATGCAAGATATGCTACTGCACCTGCAACTTCATCAGGAGTGCCATATCTGCCCATTCCGATATTATCAGTTACCTTTTCAATCTGCTCAGGACTCATCACTGAATCGAGACTAGTATCTATCATTCCGGGGGCTATTGCATTAACTGTTATATTACGCCCTGCAAGTTCCTTTGAGGCTGCTTTTGTCATAGCTATAACAGCACCTTTGGCGGCAGAATATATCACTCCACCGGCAAAACCATTTACTCCTGCCATTGACGCAATATTTATTATTCTTCCACTACGCTGTTTTTTCATCAGTTTTACAGCGTGTTTCATCATAAAGAATACACTATCTTGGTCGCAAGCAATGAGTCGGCGGTATTCCTCTTCTTTTACGCTGGTGAAAAGCTTATAGCTGACGATTCCAGCATTATTCACAAGCACATCAACACTTCCGAATTTTTCAGAGGTAAATTCTACAAGAGCCTTACATTCAGATTCTATTGATACATCAGCTTGGAATACAGCGGATTTTGTTCCATATTTTCTGCACTCTTCGGCAGTAATTTCAGCAGTTTCTTTAGCTGAACTATTTCTATAATTTATAATGGTATTAAATCCGTTTTTAGCAAGTTCAAGAGCTATACATTTTCCTATACCCTTGTATGAACCGGTGATTATAGCTGTTTTTGCTGTATTCATATATTATCACCCCCTGTATTTTTCGAACATGAGAGTGGCATTGTGACCTCCGAATCCGAATGATGCTGTCACTGCTCTTTCAACATTAAGTTCTCTTGGTTGTTCAGTCCAATTTAAATCAGGTAACAATGTTCCGCATATGTTTCCATGAACTTTGTTGTTTCTGATAGATTCAATGCATACCATTGCTTCAAGAGCACCTCCTGCACCGAATGTATTTCCAAGAAATGCCTTTGTTGCGTTGATGGCAGGCTGGGAGTTCTTGCTACCGAATATCTTGCGTATCACATCAGCTTCAACTTTATCATTAAGCATTGTGGCTGTTCCGTGTGCATTGTAATAATCGACTTTTTTTCCATTGATAAGCCTATTCAGCATATCTTCTGCATATTTTCCCGAAGTATCCATAGAAAGAATATCGCAGGCATCGCTGGAAGTTTCAAATCCTGTGATTTCTGCAAGTATATCTGCACCACGTTTTTTCGCATGAGAAAGTTCTTCCAATACAAGTGCACAGGCAGCTCCTTCACTGAATAAGAATCCGGCACGTTCTTCAGAAAATGGATAAGCGTTTCCGTTTTTATCTGTAGTAACGCATTTTACATATTCAAATCCTTTAAGTATTGTCAAGTTTTCATCAGCTGGAAGTGAAGTACCTCCGCATATGGACATATCACATCTTCCACTGAGTATACTTTCATAACTGAATCCAATTGCTGCCGTAGATGATGCACATGCCATATTGATAACAGAACTTGTACCATGTGTACCAAGCACTATAGTTACCCATGATGCAATGGCATTTTGTATAACTA
>CAKSHP010000113.1 GCA_934457145.1 uncultured Clostridia bacterium
TAACAACACCGTTCACTTTTGCTTCAACTACTCATGCAATTGTAAGAAATGGGTTGGTGCCAGTTTTTTGTGATATTCGAGAAGATGATTATACAATTGACGCTGAAAAAATAGAGGATTTAATTACGGATAACACTGTTGCTATTGCTCCGGTTCATGTATATGGAAATATGTGTAATGTTGAAGAAATAGAGCGTATAGCAAATAAGTATGGGTTAAAAGTTATCTATGATGCGGCACATGCTTTTGGGGTGAAATACAAAGGTGTTTCCTCTGCTAATTTTGGTGATGTATCGATGTTTAGTTTTCATGCTACTAAAGTTTTTAATACTATTGAAGGTGGATGCGTTTGCTTTAAAGAAGAGAAATATGTAACGCTTTTAAATGATATGAAAAATTTTGGCATTCATGGACCAGAATCTGTTCAGTACGTTGGTGGAAATGCCAAAATGAATGAATTTCAAGCTGCAATGGGAATATGTAATTTAAGACATTTAAAGGGTGAAATTGAAAAAAGAAAGAAAGTCGTTGAGAGATATAGAGCAAGACTTGAAGGGATAGAAGGAATTAAATTGTCAGTGGTTCAAGAAGGTGTAGAGAGTAATTATGCGTATTTCCCAGTTATTTTTGATGGATATAAATATACAAGAAATGAAGTTTTTGAAAAACTGGCAGAGGTAGGCATTGGAGCAAGAAAGTATTTTTATCCATTAACAAATAGTTTTGAATGTTACAGAAACTATCCTACAGCTGGGACGGAAAAAACACCAATTGCACAGCACATGGCACTTAGGGTATTAACATTACCTTTATATGCAGACTTGTCATTGGAAGATGTTGATAAAATATGTGATATAATTCTAGGCTAGTTATTTTTAGTTAAACCAGATTGGTGAAACGATTTTAATTGGGTAGAGTTGTTCTATTTATTGCTTTAATCTATTGATATTACTATGCCAATTTGCATAACTAATATAAAAGTAACCCTTATAAATTAGGAGATTAAATGAAGACAGTATGTAAAATAAACCAATGCAATGGATGCATGGCATGTATTGATGCATGCCCTAAGCATTGTATTACAATAAGTGACAACCTTGAAACTAACAACGCTTTAATTGATACAGAGTTATGTATAAACTGCAAATTGTGTGAACAAATTTGTCCGAATATTAATAAAATAAATGGTTTGGATCCAATTGAGTGGAAACAAGGATGGGCTAATGATAAAGTGCGTGAACAATCGTCTTCAGGGGGCGCAGCTTCCGCAATTATAAAGTATTTTATTAGTTCTGGTGGATATGTGGCAGCGTGCCTATTTAAGAATGGACAATTCAGCTATGATATTACAAATGATTTGGAATATGCCGGAAAATTTGCAGGCTCTAAATATGTAAAAAGTAATCCGAGCGGTATATATATAAAGATTCAAGAAAGACTAAAAACAGATAAGGTATTATTTATTGGATTGCCGTGTCATGTTGCTGCTCTCAAAAATTACATTAAAAATAATGATAATCTATATACCATTGATTTAATTTGTCATGGAACACCATCCGTGAAATTACTTGATCAATACCTAAACGAGAAAGGATACTATTTAAAACAGTTAAATGATATTCAATTCAGAAAAAATACTGATTTTGGACTTTGGGTTGATGGTACAAAGATAGATAAACCTAGAGT
>CAKSHP010000114.1 GCA_934457145.1 uncultured Clostridia bacterium
TTTTGCGTATTCCGAAAGCTTTTTAAGCTCTTCTTCGGATTTGACTAAATAAAGGTATTGCATTTTTTACTCCTTACGGTTTAGATAAGCTCTTTGTCTAAAAGAAAGTCAATCAGATTTATATTTAAAACGCCACGGTCATCATACCAACGTTTTTCAATGTCTTTTCTTACCGCAATTTTTGGAAAAGAGTCGCCTGTAAGCGCAAACGGCCTTAGCTCCGCTTCTGCCTTTTCTTCGGTGGGCATAGCGTATGCAGACTGTATATATGCTCTTTTACCGCCCGAATTAACAACAAAATCAATTTCTCTCGGAGCGCGCACAGAGCTTCCGTTTTCGTTTGTACAGCGCGAATAAACAACGCCGACATCAACCGAAAACTGTCTTATAATCAGCTCGTTGTATATAATATTTTCCATTATATGGGTCATTTCCTGCTGGCGGAAACCTATTCTTGCGTTTCTGAGCCCTATATCCTCGCTGTAATATTTATTGGGAGAACCAAAATATGCTTTTCCCTTAACGTCATAGCGTTTGCTTTCGGAGAAAAGAAAAGCGTCCTCCAGGTGTCCGATATATGCCCGAATAGTATTTGAAGAAACCGAAATGCCCTGTGTTGACTTTAAAGTGTTTGCAATTTTTGTCGGATTTGTCAGAGAGCCAACCGAAGAACAAAGCAGATTGAGAATTTGCTCAAGAATATCTTGTCGGTCTATTCTTTTGCGCTCGACAATATCCTTGATATATACTTCGGAAAAAAGCGATTTAAGATAGTTCATTTTAGCCGTGTCGTTCGGTCTTGATAAAATAAGCGGCATACCGCCGTAAAAAGCATATTCTTCAAACGCTTCGTTTTTATTTCCGCCGACAGCCGAATAGTATTCTTTGAAGCTGAGCGGATGCACCCTTATTTCATCGCTTCGCCCTCTGAATTCCGTAAGAATGTCGCTTGAAAGCATTTTTGAATTGCTGCCCGTGACATAAACGTCTAAGTTTTCCAAATTTCTTAAATCGTTAAGCGCGTCGTAAAAAGTGATTTTTTTGCCGTCGGGATTGTATGGATTTGCCACTTCGTCTGACATCTGAATTTCATCAACAAAAAGGTAGTATTCGTCTTTGCTGTTTTCAACCTTTTCTCTTATATATGACGACAGCAAAAGGGGATTGCGGTATTTAATATCTTTTGCAAGGTCGAGCTCAACCGTAATAATCTGCTCGTCTTTTACGCCGTTTTTGAGCAGCCACTCTCTGTACAAATTTTTCAAAAGAAATGATTTTCCGCATCTTCTTATGCCGGTAATGACCTTTACCAAGCCGTCAAAACGGTATGAAATTAATTGCTGTAAATAAACATCGCGTTTAATAATCATTAAAACCGCCTCGCTTCATTGAAAATTTCTGCCTAAAAAGGCTTTCTTGTTCAATATTATATGCTTTTTCTTTTATTAATTCAAGCTTTCATTGAAAATTTCCGCCCAAAAAGGCGGTTTTGTTCAAAGCCATTTGTAAAAACAGGATTTTAAAAGCCGAAATTTGTTGTAATATCGCGCTTTAGCGGTTTTATATTTGCATTGAAAATTTCCGCCCAAAAAGGCTTTCTTGTTCAATAAAAAAGCAGCCCCCGAAATTCGGGGGTCGCTTTTTTAAAGTGAAAAGGGGAGGA
>CAKSHP010000115.1 GCA_934457145.1 uncultured Clostridia bacterium
CTCGGACATAGTTTGCTGTCTCCTTTCGAATGTTTGTGTGGTAACTTCATTCTACCAGAGCCTGCAAGCTATGTCTTTCTTTTATGCTGTTTTCAATTTGCGCAAGTTATTGTACATTATCCAAGGCGGCGGATATTTCGCAATACAAGGATGTTTCCAAGAGCAAGTGAGATGAGATTTGTCAAGGATACTTTCTGCAAATAATGCACAGCGGATGCTGGGCAAATATGTACCCAGCATCCGCTCACTGTATTAAGAACTTCGAAGAACACATCAAGGAATAAGCTTACCACCCGCATCATTGCGAATAAGAGTGATGATTTCGACATGGAGCTAACATGCCTTGTTTAAATCCTTTGTCAGCATTTCCTTTTGAGGCAGTATTGAATGATTGGAGATTAGGATTACTCAAATTCTCTCAAAAAAGTTGAGCTACGAAAGCTGCACTGAAAGCGTGTTATTAAGAAGTTCCTTTAGAGATATTTGCTTCTAAACTACGATAGTCGATTTTCCCTCTTGGGGTAAGTGGGAGCGAATCAATAAATCTAAATTCATCTGGAATCTCATGGAATCCAAGATTCTCTTTGCATAGAGATTTTATTTCTTCGAGTAATTTTGCGGAATCTACATCATTTGTTTTGACTATATAGGCTATTATTGTATCGGCTTCAATGGGATTTGGAGCACAAACAATGACATTTCCCTTCACTGCCGGATGCTGGGCAATAACATTTGAAATAACTTCAGGAATAATTCGAACTCCTTTTTTTGAAAAAATTCTTTTTATTCGACCATCGATAAAAACATTGCCATTCGCGTCAATGTGGCCAATATCGCCTGTATGGACCCAAATATTTCCGTCATCATGGAGCTTTAACTTTTCTGACGAGTGAACGCTTTCTGAGGCAAAGTAACCAAGCATTTGCTGAGGTGTCAGAATGGCAAGTTCACCTTGTTCGCCGATTTTACATTCATGGTAAGAATCACCTATTTCCGTAAAAGCAGTAACAACGCTATTGATAAAGGGAATGCCAACAGCGCAAGTTATATTATTGACTGCGTCCTTAGTATAGCTAATTGCTCCGCCCACCTCCGTCATACCGTAAGCCTTTGTAATACGAATACAACAGCCATGTTCCAATAGCCAATTGTTGAACTGCTGTTCAAGAGTAACATCCAGCTTTTCTTCACTTAGAATAACCGCTTTGACAAAAGATAAATCCAGTTTTTTGAGTTCCTTGGCCTCCATAAGTGGACGAAGTAATGTTGGCGTGATAATGAAATAGTTTGGCCTATATTTCAAGCTATGTAAGTACGTGTTATACAGCAAACTTTGTGGCAACAAAATCAAACGTAGGCCGACATTTAGATAGGCGTTAATCATATTGCTGATTCCCTCAAAATGAGAAGGCGGGGCTGAGATAACAATACTCTCTCCAGGCTTTGCCTTATACAGCGCAGATCGCTCTTGGGCAACGGTATATGCATTTATAGCGTAGTCGGACATCAAAACGCCACTTGGCTTACCGGTCGTACCGCTGGTATAGCATATGACTGCTGGCGCATTATGCCGATATTCGGCGCATTTCCAATGCTGAGAATGAGATGAGAATTTTCTAATAAACTCCGCCCAACACATCATTGTG
>CAKSHP010000116.1 GCA_934457145.1 uncultured Clostridia bacterium
CTTGTTTCTTTTTCTCTAAAAATGCTTTCTATTTTTGATATGATATACTAAATAATTTCCCTTACATTTAAATAATGCAGTAAAAAATATTCAATACCTCCTAAAATTTGAAAAAATATTATGAAAATAACAATAAAGCTCTATTTTTTAATATCTATATGCATTTTTTCGACATTTTTCCACTTTTATTGTATAATTGAAAATGAAACATTTTAGTTTCAATTCATATGTTATTACGGAGGAAAAGTACCATGGGATTATCAGATATTTTTAATATCGGCAAAATAAAGAAGGAGAATGAAGAACTAAAAGAAATGCTTACACCTGAGATGAACGATGCCATTGATCTACAACATAAAATCAACGATTTTAATAAGCAGCTTTCATCTCTTGAATCTGAACTCAATAAGAAAAAGCAGGAAATAGAAGCAAAATCTAAAGAATTAGATAAGATTTCAAAGGATATCATTACTTTTTCAGATGAAGTGCTAGTTCAGGAATATGGTCTTTATCAACCTCGATATAATTTTATGTCATCTGATGTTTATAAGGAACGCTTAACATCCATACGTGCTCGCCAAAAAGAAATGATTAAAAAAAATATCGCTGTTTCTGGCAGTACGGACTGGACGGTGAATAATAATAAAGCCAAGGGCCGCAAAATGGTTAATGATATGAAAAAATTGTTATTACGAGCTTTTAATAGCGAATGTGATGAAACCATCGGAAAGGTAAAATATAATAACTTTGAAGTTTCTAAACGAAAAATTCTAAAAAGTGCAGAGCAAATCCAAAAATTAGGAACTGTAATGAATGTATATATTACCCAAGCGTATATAAATTCTAAAATAGACGAATTATATCTTTCTTTTGAATATCAGCAGAAAAAGCAAGAAGAAAAAGAAGAAAAACGTGAACTTCGTGCCCAGCAGCGTGAAGAGGCAAAACTAAAAAAAGAAATTGAAGAAAAGCGCAAAAAAATCAAGAAAGAACAGACCCATTACCAGCAGGCACTTAAAAATCTTCTATCTCAAATCAAAGAACATGGTGAGACCGAGGATTTGATTGCGAAAAAAGCAGAATTAGAAACTGAACTTTCCAACATTGATAAGTCCATAAAAGATATTGATTACAGAGAAGCAAACCAGAAAGCCGGATATGTATATGTTATTTCAAACGTGGGGTCTTTTGGTGAAAATATTTACAAAATAGGTATGACAAGAAGATTAGAACCGCAAGATAGAGTAGATGAACTTGGAGATGCTTCTGTTCCGTTTAAATTCGATGTTCATGCCATGATATTTTCTGATAATGCTCCTGCTCTGGAAGCAGCTTTACATCGAGCTTTTGAAGACAGAAAGTTAAATATGGTTAATACCAGACGAGAATTTTTCTATGTAACACTTGATGAAATAAAGCAGGTTGTTAAGGAAAACTTTGATAAAACCGTGGAATTTATAGACTTCCCCGATGCTGAGCAATATAGGACATCTTTAAAGATGAGAGAACAATTGCGCGCATAATATTAAAAAAGAGACCAAGTGCTATTAATATTGGTCTCTTTTTATTTATAAAAATTTTATCTAACCAAATATCTGTTCAATACTTCTATAAG
>CAKSHP010000117.1 GCA_934457145.1 uncultured Clostridia bacterium
GAAGGGCCTACACGGGAATCGAACCCGTGACCTCTCGCACCCTAAGCGAGAATCATACCACTAGACCAGCAGGCCTCGATTTTCCGTTTTCTCTATCTCCCTTTCACAAGGACATTCATCAAACAATGATTGATAGACTCTTCTTTGAATGTGAAAGAATAACGTCTCTGCACAAACATGCCAAATGACAACTATCACTCCCTACTCTTCCCGTTTCCTTTTGTATTCACTACGAAGAAATGTACTCAATTCCCTCTTGTGCCTCCTGACATCCACTCCATCATCCTCAAGAAAATCCAACATCTCCTCGACAGCTACGTTGATAAAAGGATAATGAGCTTTTGTATCACGATCGGGTCGATCCGAAATCAAGATACTCTTCTTGGAAGGAGAGCAAGATGCTTACATTGGCTGTGGGAGCAATTTGACATGTTGACTCATCTACCGTTGAAATACGCCTCCTCTTCATATTTGGCGTGGAAGGTGAAGAAGGCTGACTTTCCTCCTCTTCAGAAGAGTTACATAATGATCCAAAGATGCGATCATTGGGAACACTAGAATGAAGATAACACTCATAATTGTACTAACTCACGAACTCACGGTAAATCTCTTCCGCTGTCAGACAAATACTGTCATGACTACAAACATCATCGCCACCTGAGACATACACTCCATGAATGAGATTATCCAAATGCTTTCTTCGACGTTTCGCAAATAACTTGTCTACATCTCATTACAGATCATCAACGTACTAGACCTTCGTAATATCTCTAAACTCTCACGCTGCTGTTGTATTCGAATTGCTAAATGATTACTCTTTAGAAATGCACACCTTTAGCCTCATCAGTCTCTTCTTTTGTAGTAGTAGTGATACCAAGAAGGACACACATCTCCTTCCACCACCTAAACAATGGAACAGAAGATACATCCACAGTTTCCCAACTCTCACTGTTAACTGTTTTCTTCTGTGCATCCATGTGTAATGACTGTGAATGCCCAGGGACTTTACAGATGTGATGAGAGCTTTAAGGAATATGAAAGACTGACTTGCCACAATCAACCCGCCATTTCAAGATACAAACTACTGTACCTCGGTGACATCTATTTGCTATAGATAAGCGGATGCTGCCGTTGGCTTATTGAATAGAGATGGTCTCCATTTTGGTGGGAGACTATTATGATAAAGACTATTATGAGAATTGATTCGTGACGTGGAGTGAAAGCGCTGCGCTGTATGCAGACTCTTTAAACACATATCTAATACAATATCAACGAATCTAGTTGAACAGGGACTGCATCCATGTATATATTACAAAACATATAGCGATAGTCTGCAATCGATTACAGGATGTGAGTGATGTTGATACTAGACTTGATTCATTCAATACCTTCGATTCCTATTCAGTGGATTTGGATACTGCGCTATGGTATGGGACAGTCCCCTTTTGCAATCTGATACACCCTTCCAATCACAATAACGATTTGGGGTGAATGGGAAGGATAATGTAATAAACAGGTGGAGCCTACTTCTTCTATTCTCATTCATAAGAAACTCCCCTCCCCGCCTCGAACCCGCGCCCTCTCCCTCGCCTCCCTCATCTCTTTCTCTT
>CAKSHP010000118.1 GCA_934457145.1 uncultured Clostridia bacterium
GAAGTATAATGGGCGTGCGATTCTCTATAATCGTTACTCCCGCTTATTGCAAGTGGCGCACACTCCTTTTTGCCTTCTTCGTAGTCTGTCTTTGAACTCGTGTCGATTATGTATTGATTGCCAATAACTTTCGTAATTTTATTCTTCTTGCCGAGTTTGCAGGAGAAGTTTTTATACATGGATTTGTCAATAACAATACTCATATTACAACCCCCGTTCTATTCTTACTTCGCCCGTTGGCTGAATGAAGATGCGAAGCAACCCGACTTCACAACATTTACAAAGCACATCAAACGCATATTGATTCGGTTCTATCCACGCATTAGGAATAACAACGCTTTTACAATGTGCTTCCGCACTGCTTCCCCACGAAATAGACGAGCCAAAACCTATCCTTTCAAGGGCGTAGTTGACAACTTCGTAAATTGTCATTTTTTCAACTTCGTGCGGCTCTACGACTATATCTTTGAATTTTTCGAGTTTGTCTACGAGCGTAAAATTCCACACGGAAGAGCCTTTTTCATTTTCGTAGGACTGCAAGACAAATTCCCCGATTTTCGTTTTCGTTTCAAGACCGCTCGCGGCGGTATCGACGAGATAAATCTGCGCAACAATGTTGTCGTGAATCAGACTTGCTTCGTGCAACGACTGAATAACCCCGTCCTTGTCGATGAGACTTATATCGCAGTATTGACTTGTTACAGAGAAAGAGACTTCTTCTTCGTTGGAAATCTTCTCGTTTGAAAAGTCCATACTTTTGATTGTTCGATAGTCATATTCGCCCGTAATGCCCGTCTTTATTTGCTTCAACTTCGCAAGAGAATTTTTCTTGCTCCATTTATCGAAAATAACCTTTACGCTATCGCTTATATCGGATGAAAACACCTTTATAAAGGTCAAGCGGTTGTTTCGATATGTCGTATTAGGTTCGCTCGAAAATCTGATATTCGTAGCATACTCGCCCGCCACTTCATCAAAAACAAGCACAATATCGCGGATAACAGAGCCTGTATATTTCGGCGATACGGTTATGGACTGTTCGCTTGCAAAAGTATAATCGTCTCCGCTCAACACATTACCGAGTATGCCCGGATATTTTTCTTTGCTGTCAAAAAACTGATACGAGCCGTCCATGATACAGCCGCTTACTTCCTGCGTGTTTTCGTTCACACTACCACCCGACAGAAAAAAGCCTTTTTTGCCGTATTTTTGGACTTCTGCGCCGTCTACGGTTATCTTATCGGAGAACACATCGGACGGTCTGCCGAGTTCGTGAGACAGCGTATTTGCGCTATACGACAACTCTATGTCGGCAAGGTAGGTTATTTCGATTTTCGGCGAATTGATTTTACTCATGTTGCACCGCCTTAACTTTCAACCCACTTTGCCGTAAGAGTGATAGAGCCTTTTACAGCATAGGTCATATTGTCCGTATACTTGCTCGGCTCATAATCGGTAAATACATACCACCCGGCAAAAGTATATCCGTCCTGTGTTGGCGCGGGGAGCGTTCCGACAGACTGCCCGTAAGTTACGGTCTTGTTACCTATCCAATCGTCATCGTCCGCGCCTTCGGGCTTTGTTGCGCCGCCGTAATCG
>CAKSHP010000119.1 GCA_934457145.1 uncultured Clostridia bacterium
GAAGACAGCATAGACGAATTTCCTTATGAGTTCAATCTACAAGATTGTTGCTTTCATTTCGATGCTACCGTGCTTGGCGAAAGCCCTATGCTATTTGTGCAAGGCGGCGAAAAAGCAGATTTTGAACGGCGGAAGAAGGCTGTTCTGCAAAAACTTGAAAAAGGAGAGATTGAGTTGATATGGCAACGCAACCGAAATATTACGACATAGGCATTGTGCCGGAAACAACGAATCTTGCAGAGCGTTTCTTGTCTCCGTTTGGCAATCTCAATTACCTGTTAAACGGCTTTATTTTCGACCGTATAACGCTTATAACGAGCGGAACTGACAACGGAAAATCAACGCTATGTAGTCAAATTTTAATCGAAGCAATTAGAAGCAACTATAACTGCTTTGCGTTTTTCGGCGAAGATGGCGGAGCGGAAGCGCGAGACCGTCTTTACAGGCAGTATTTGAAGTATGACAGAGACAATTTTGAGTATCGCCCTTACAGGCAAAACGGCAAGGACACGAACTGCGGGGAGTTTCTTCTGCGGCACGATAAATTTCTTGAAGCACAGCGGTTTTTCCAAAACAAACTGTATATTTTCAACAACAACTTTCCCGCCGACAAAAACGGGATAATCGACACCTTTGAAGAAGCGAGAACAAAGAGCGGATGCCGCGTGTTTCTTCTCGATAATGTTGAAATGTTCGACCTTGACAGCGACAACGAAAACAAAGGCATAAAGGAAATATGCGTTGCTTTGCGGCAATATGCAATCACGAAGAAGGTTCACATAATCATCGTAGCACATATCCGCAAGACAGAGCGAAATATTCTTCGCCCGGATATTTTCGATGTCAAAGGCACTTCCGCTCTTACGAATATCGCAAAAAACATTATTACGGTAATCAGAACGGACAAACTCGACAGGTCGTTGAAGGAATACAAGCAATTTGCAAAAGTAATCGAGCAGAACGGCTATGACCTTGATGACAGCGATTCTGTTATCGAAGTAAGAAAAACGAAAGGTCGCGGGCTTGGCTTTGTGTGCTTGAAGTTCAACAAAATAAGCAATTCCTATTACGAATGCACCAAAAAAGGCGAGAAAGTAGACGAAAAGGTCGAGCCGCCGAAGCCGAAACTATACTCGCAACAGGCTATGTGGACGGAAATCACGGATGACGATGATTTAAGCGATATTTTTTAGGAGAGAGCAATGATACAATTAAGCATTTTTGATTGTAAGCCGCCTGTAAAAGTAAATAAACCCATCAGACTGATAGAGTTGTTTGCGGGTATCGGTTCACAGGCAAAAGCCTTAAAGAATATCGGTGCAAACTTTGAACATTACAGGGTTTGTGAGTTCGATAAATACGCCGTCGCTTCTTACAATGCCGTTCACGGGACAAACTTCACAACAAGCGATATTCGGGCATTGACAGCCGAAGATTTAGGCATAAAAGAGACAGATAAGTATTTCTACATAATGACTTATTCTTTCCCCTGTCAAGACCTGTCCCTTGCCGGGAAACAGCGCGGGATGGAGAAAGGTAGTCAAACTCGAAGCAGTTTGCTTTGGGAAGTCGAAAGACTGCTTG
>CAKSHP010000120.1 GCA_934457145.1 uncultured Clostridia bacterium
CGCAGGCGCAGCTGGTAGCTGAGCTGGACGCGGCTGAAATTCGACACGTGTTCGTTGATCGTCCAGACAAACTTTTCGCTTCCGTCGTCTGCGGGCGTGTACTCGACCTTGAAGCGCCAGTTGCCGTTGTTTTCATTTACGCCGGTATTGCCGAAGTAATACGTATCGCCCACCTTCTTGGACGCCAGCGACTGGCCGCCGACCGTCAGGATCAGGGAATCTGGCACAAGATTGAAGTTATAGTTGTTGCCGTTGTCGGTGTCGTAGCCCATGATGTCAGTAACGGTGGAGCCTTTGCCGACGGCGTAGAGGATGGTATTCGCAATTGCGTCAAAGTTTATCTGTCCTTTGACTCCTGCCATTTCATTCAACTTAGAAGTAAAAAGCCCGGGGAACGTGCTCGTATCTCTTGCATTTACCGTGTAGCACTGATAACCTTCTTTGACCATTTCCTGATAGGTATCGAGACAGGCGACCACAGAGCGTTCAATCCCCAACGCGTGATTGCCTCCCTCGTTCAGCGGAACATACCGGAATCCGGCATCTGTGAATGTTTTGATGGGAGCACTGCCTTCAAAGTATCGGGCAGAATTGCAATCTCTATTTGTTTTTTCACATACCTGCCGCAAATCGGAGACAAACTCATCTCCGTCTACAGTAATTCTTTTTTTAACACCGGAAATATAGTCATTCCAATCAAAACCGGACGGAAGAGAATAACCACTGCCGATGTTGTGTGCACTTTGCCAAGCATAGAAAAGGCAATTCACCTTATGCCAGTTTGTCGAGGCGCCCTCCGGCAACGTCGGTTTGTCTAACTCATCATTATAGACCGCGTAAACATTACCTGCTTTATCGTTCCAATAGTAGGTCAGACCGTCAGTAATCGTTACGACATATTTGCGACTATCGTCGACTGCGCCATCATCTTTCAGAAGTGCCTGCGCACCCAACAGACCAGAATGGAGATTAGAACCCTTGTAGAGGAAATCCTTGTCCGCATTGAGATAGTTCAATACGACATTTTCCTTATCTTCCTTGCTTGTAGCTGCCTTGACTTCTTGAATCATCTTGTTAAGCGTTGTCTCAGCTTTTTCTACACTGACCAACTTCCCATCAAACATAGGAAGCGCACTGCCCTTAAAAGCAACCACGCCAACCTTGATGTCTGCATTGTTCTTTTCCTGTGCAGCTTTCAGCTGGGCGACAAGTCCGGAAACCTGATTCATAACTTCGCCAACACAGTCAGAAGTATCCAGCACAAACACCACATCGCTGGCCAAGTTTTCCTCCGCACTGGGCAGCGACAGGGTCACGCGGGTCGAACCGCTGGCATCCAGATCGGTCGCGGTCTTGGATTTGGATACCTTCCAATCAAACGCAGGGGCTACCTCTGCGTCGGTAGCCATTGCCATGACAGGCACGATGCCGATCAGCATGACCAGCGCCAACAAACAGGCTAAAATCCGTTTCTTCATGCTTCATCTCTCCTTAACATTTGTGATACAGAGCACATTCTTCCGCAGTTCCTGCGGAAGAAAAAAGAGGCTAGCCTCTTTGGCCCTGTATTCGTATTTTTGATT
>CAKSHP010000121.1 GCA_934457145.1 uncultured Clostridia bacterium
ATTTGGTTGAGTCCCTTAAGAAGTATAAAAGAGGTGTCATGAGAGCCATTTTCAGAGGCAAGGCTATCCTTTTCTCTGAAACAACAAAATGGAAATCTGTTCGTTTGGGTGACGAATGCACCTTCTTTTCGGGAGGTACGCCCAGATCAACCGACAGCAGTTTTTATGGAGGTGAAATTCCGTTTATTCGTTCCGGTGAAATACACGGAGCAAAAACAGAACTCTTTTTGACCGATGACGGTTTGAAATATTCATCTGCTAAGTTGGTTTCCAAAGGCGATTTGATTGTTGCTTTATATGGTGCAACAAGTGGCGAAGTCGATATATCCCAAATTGACGGAGCGATCAATCAGGCAATTTTGTGTATTCGCCCCAAGCTGGTAAATCGAACTTTCTTAAAATACCTTCTCGAAGATAGCAAAGATGACATCTTGAATACTTATCTTCAAGGAGGACAAGGAAATCTTTCAGCAGAAATAATCAAAAACCTTGTTTTCGACATACCGGATGATCGCTCACAGTCAGCAGTTGTTGATTTCCTTGATATGATTGATCAGCGTATCAGCAAGTCTCTCATGAAATTAGAGAGTATTGCTACGCTTCGTTCTGCTCTAATGCAGCAACTTTTTATATGAAAAGCTGCTGCATAATGCCTCTGCGATGTTCTATAAGTGCATTAAGTTCCTGCTGTGTATGCTCAATTCTTCTGTCCATTGCTGCTAAATGGCTACTTATTTTATGTTGGACATCAAGATCAGGCACTTTGATCATCAGCTTCTCAAACTCCGATTTACTCAGAATTGGAAGAGTTTGCATTGAAACCTTGCTTCGGTATTCTGGGAAGAAGTTCTCGAAAGCGTAATAAATAAACTCATGATCGAAGCCCTCTGATACAACAAGAGCGTTAATCTGTTGATTGGTAATCATGCTGGTTTTCGCTATACCAAGTTTTCCAATAAGTCCGATACAAGTTACGATAACAGAATTTGGTGGTAGTGGTCTACCTAAAGCAAACCCCTTCGGTGATACCCTCTTTTCAGTAGATGAGATATACTTCTGTTCGCCAACATCCCCCGGCGCACAGAACAAGAGATCACCGTCATAGTTGCTTCTATCATTAGTTGGAGGCGTACTTCCGGTTATGACTTTGCCTATTTGCGAAACTGAGCATTGTGTCCATAGCTGAGTTTTGTCATCGGAGAAATAGTGCATTAGCAGTCCTCTTTTATACTTCTTGAGGGATTCGACTAACGCTCGTTGTTTTTCAATTCTCTGGTCAATTCTCTCAAGGAATGAGGCGATATGCTCTTGCTCGTGAGCTGACGGTAGATTGATTGGCATTGCAAAGAAAGTGTCGTCCTTTATACTCACTCTGTCATGTCTCGCTCCACTGTCACCGGACATATAAACATACCTATGCCACGCAGAAGATCGAAAATACCATTCAAAGAACGAAGGATTGATCTCCTTCTTAGCTCTAAAGCAAAGGTACAGCGGTGATACAATACCGGCTTCCGCGTATTTATATCTGCTTATAGGACCGTATGGAGCGTCTGCTGATTTTCGCGGATTATATACGAA
>CAKSHP010000122.1 GCA_934457145.1 uncultured Clostridia bacterium
CCATACAGCACATAGTCCGCAAACCCAACCTGCGCCTGATTCGGCATCCCCGCCAGCTCCACCTCTTCCTGCCAGTCTACGCCTTTCACCCAACCAGCATCAATGAGCATGGTGTCAATGTAACGGGCACGGGTTTGGGCTTCGGTGGGGTCATAAGAGAACGGTTCCATAGTTTGGTTTTTCACTTCTGGCATCGTATCACCACCATCTCAAACTCGATGATTACCTCTCATTTTCGTAATGCACGGAGCATTTGTTCCGTCGTTCTCACTCCAAGTACCTCATAGCATATCCGTCTCTGCTGTTCCGGGGTTAGTTCCATTCACTCATAATTTACACTTCACTCTTGTCAGTTTCTTTCATTGCCGCAATAGCTTCTTCTGGATGTATCAATTCACGTAAGTTTAGGTCCTTAGTCGCATCTTTGATATACAATTGTTTTTCCAATACATCAAAATACGCAGAGTCTTTTGATATTCCAAATTTTCCTAAAATTTCTTCCTTCTTATCGTTTTCATGCATAATTTTTAGAAATACATTACGTGTTCTTGGTTGCGCATTTTCATTATACACAAAAGCTAAAACTCTGTGGTCTGTGTTACACTGTAACCATTTGATGATTTCATCCCACCACCGCGCATCTGACTTTCCACATGATACTCCATATAGTACAATGATATCACTATACTCAATTAACTCTTTGGCCGCCTCATCTCTTTCCTTTAATATCTTATCTCTCATCTCATCCTTCAAAAATTGCCACCTACTCTTATTATCTACAGTTAACCCTGGATTTATTGTAAGCTGTGATTCATCATTTACACCCATAATAATTCCATCCGTCAAATCACCATGTACATGGTAAATTTCCCCCAGGACATCCTGATGTATGCTAGTTCTTCTTGCGTCTCGATAAATTACATGCCCTCCATTTTCTTCTATACAACACTGAAAAACTTTATCAATTAAATTTGTATAATTCAAAGATATGAAATGAAAATTTCTATTTACAAGGTTTTCCTGTTCATACATATCCTTCGTTAGATTTGCCATCGACATTCTCAAAAATTCAACAAATCTGTCCTTTATCTTCTTAGATTCATTCCAATTGCATTTGCTTTCTTGTTCATCCAAATAGTCAGCTAATTCATCTTCCAAATTTATTAGCTGCTCCCTGTACACTTCTATCGTTTCATCTGAAAACTTACCTAATTCTTCCCCCATCGCCTTCTCCACATCCGACCACCATTCGCAATTAGGGTGCCCTTTCAGGTACTCCCTAAATGCTCTCACATTCTCGCTGTCCTCATCCTTCGGTTTGACATACTCTGCCAAGAAGTCGCAGTACCGAGACTTGAGTCCAAGCTGAATGTCAAAGCCGTTCCCCAGAATGTAAGTGATATTCATATGTAGTCCTCCCTATCTATTATCCGAAGTATTTTTGCATCAATGCTTTCTTCAATATTTCCATTTGCTCAAGACTTTTCTGTATGAACCGCCTTGATTTGTTAACTTTTTCAACTAAACCCTCAAATTTCTCTTGCAAATCTAGTGGTGGGAATGGAAATTCCATTTCTG
>CAKSHP010000123.1 GCA_934457145.1 uncultured Clostridia bacterium
GTATTGATGAAAGGTTTCAATGGCACGTTCGCCTATGTCGGGCATGATGATGGGGTGCTTCAGAATGTCCTCATACGACACCTTTGAGAGCGAGGCAAGCGGATGGGTGTCGCGCATGATGGCATATACGTTAAAGGGAATGCAGGGACTCGACTCTATTCCTTCGTGACGGTATGCCATATTCATTGTGAAAGCAAGATCTAACATGTGCGCCCTTAGCGATTGATTAAGAAGGTAGGCTTTGGTAAAATCGGCATTGATACGCACGTTGGGGTATCTCTCCATGAATATCAATGCTGCCATGCGGACATACGGAGAAATAAACGAGCCTACGCCTATGCGCAATTCGCCGGTCATACAGTTGTTGAGGGCGTTGATTTGCTCTTTGCAGTCCTCGGTCTGCTTCAGTATTTCTTTGGCACGAGGCAACAGGGCTTCGCCGCTTTCAGTGAGCATAATGCCGTGCGATGTGCGAATGAGCAACTTACATCTTAACTCGTCCTCCAGGGCGCGAATGTGCTGGCTTACCGCCGACTGGGTGACGCAACAACGTGTGGCAGCCGTACTAAACGACTTTGTTTCGGCGACATAAACAAAGGAGCGTAAATGTCTTAGTTCCATAAACTCTATATTTTTAGTTATTCTACGTTTACAACAATGTAATTAAAAAAGCTTTTCTAATTGCAAAATTAACGGTAATTATCTTATTTAATTTACATTTGATATTAGAAATGCTAATTTTAGTATAAATTTGTCAGAATACTAATATGTATATAATAAAAAATCCCTGCATCTATACCTTTTGTATATAAAGGATTGATGCAGGGAATTGTCGTATGATGAAAGACCCTCCTCGTATGAGCGATTATTTCTTGCTCTTCTTTGCCGTTGGTCCTTCTTCTTCGTCACTTGTGCTGAAGAAAGAAGAGTCGGCATCGCTGAGCACTTCTTTTGCGATATTGCTTTCGCTCTGTGCGTCAATATCGCTTACGCGTTTTTTGATGCGAGAAGCGAGTCCCAACCGCCTTCGGGCTCTGGAATCTCGTAGCGGCCATAGATTGTAGGCTGGAGGGTTCCGCTGCAAGTCACGCTGCGCTCGTCATCAACCTTCTTGCCCGTGTCGCCCTTGATGCCACCTGAGGCATATTCCACCTTGTGCTGAGAATCATACACGATGATGCTCTTGTCTCCATCCTGGAAGATGTAGCCAAGATCAAGGTTGTTCAGACCGCGGGCCACTTCAGCAGACGCTGCGTTTACGCTCTCAAGTACATAGTCAATCGTCTGCTTGTAGCCGCCTCTTCGGCCAAGGGACTCGAAAGAATGTCCCTGGCTACTCTCCTTACACTCGAATTTGAAAAGACCCTTACCCGTGTTGAATGACTCGGTGGTCAGCGCAGGATAAATGTTTTTTTCTGCTTTCAAAGGAGCCTTGAGATCGCTCTTGATGAAAATATATACATTGACACCAAGACCGCCAAAGTTCTCTAAGCATTCGTTAGCTGCGAGAATATCCTTAATCTCGGGACATGTTGCTGTTACTGCCATATTCTATGAATTTAGGTAATGTTGTGT
>CAKSHP010000124.1 GCA_934457145.1 uncultured Clostridia bacterium
GGTACGACTACCGCTGACCCAGTCATGAAAGGTGCTGTCATATCGTATACGGACATATCATGACAGTAATTGGTTATTGCAAAAAGTCTATCCTTATTTGTCATAGCACAACGTTTTTCGGTTTCGATAAGACAGTTTACAAGAGCATTTTGAGTTATACTTACACTCTTTGGTGTTCCGGTAGTGCCGGAAGTATTTATCACAAATGCAAGGTCATTTCCATCAATTCTGACAAATGATGTATCATACTGTTTTGAGTAGTCAAGTTCCTCAACATTTACAATTAATATATCTTCAATACCATTGAACTTTTCCATCTGTCTGCTTGTAGTGAGTATTACTTTGGAATTTGCTCTACGTACACAAGCTATAAGCTGTTCTACAGGAAGTTCGAGGTCTATCGGAAAATATGCACAACCACTCATTAAGCAGGCAAGTGCAGATATAGGCATATACGCACATTTTTCCATGAACACTACAACAGGTTCTTTAACTGAATGTTTTTTAATGATTTCAGCAATACCCCCAGCGATATTATAAGCCTCACGATGAGTATATGTTTTATCACCTGCAATGACCGCAGCACAGTCTGCATTAACATCAAGATTGTGTTCAAATAGGTCAGCAATTTTCGGCATATCTTCAGAAGTGATACTGTTTTGAGTACAACCTGAAATTGCTTGAGATTCTGCATCTGTAAGTCCTATTTCACTGCCTTTCCAGAAACTCTCGTCCTCACTAATCTTATTCAAAAACATTACAAATGTATCTCCTATACCGTTTGTAACGCTTTCTTCAAATAGTTCATTTACGCAGTCCATAGTGAGCATTATAGTATCACCTTTACGCATAGCAATTGCATCTATCCAAATTTGACTTGTATGTGTCTTGGTGAATACTTTTTCAAGGCATTCTTTTTCCATATTCGGCACGTCAACTATACTTGTGAATACAAGAGGAGCGACAATAACAGCACCATTTTTTTTCTGGAGTTCACGTATCAAATCAGTACCCATAAAATAATTATGCTGCATTATTTCAGAAACCTTATGCTGATTTTCAACAGCATTTTCAAGAAGTGATTTATTTCCGCCGGCATCGAAGTTGAAAAGGAAGAAATTGGAGCATTCTCCGATAAGTTCATCAATTTCTGGGTGTATATTAGGTCTTATAGAAACTGGCATATTAATAAGGAATCTATCATCATTACAATATTTAAGTACTGCTCTGCCGAAAGCGGTAAAGATTACAGAAAAAGGAGTAAGTTTATTTCTGTAAGCAAACTGCTTTACATTTTCCCATACATTTTTATCAATATATCGTACTACCTGACGAGTATTAACTTCTTTTATCTTGCTGGGGTCTTGCTTAAGAGGCAGAGAAGGCTTAGGGTAATTTTCACTCATTATTTTCAACCAATATTCTCTGTCTTCTTTATATTTTTGAGTTTCCTTAATTTTTTCGAGATAATTTACATAGTCAAGGAATTGTATCTCAGGTGATTTTGTTTCTTCATCAGGTTGACAGTATAATCGGTCAAGGTCATGAATTATTACTTCATGAC
>CAKSHP010000125.1 GCA_934457145.1 uncultured Clostridia bacterium
TGGCAGTGCTCCGCAAGCGATACTCCTATATTGATCACCAAAGCGGCTTTTTTACCCAGCGCGCCGTAAAGCCTCGCCCTTCAGGGCGGGGATATAAGGCGCACCTTAACTGGAATTTTTGCCTTTAATTGGGCGTTCGTTGAGCTTCGATATACTGCCGCAGGACAGAGATAGGCGCTCCTCCGCAGCTTCCGGCAAAATAACTTGGCGACCAGAGTGAACCGCCCCAGAGTTTTTTCTGGATCGAAGGATAGCCTTTCTTGCGAATCAGCCTGCTGGATACGCCTTTCAGGCTGTTGACCAAAGACGAAATGGCTACTTTTGGGGGATAGACGACAAGCAGATGAACATGATCGTCTTCCCCGTCAAATTCAATAAGTTCCGCCTCAAAATCACGGCAAACACTGGCAAATATTTCCTTCAAGTCGTCAAGAATGACCTTTGTGAAGACGCCATAGCGATACTTTGTAACAAAGACCAAATGGGCATGAAGAAGGAATACGCAGTGTCTTCCAGTACGAATATCGTTGACTTTTTTCATAGGCCAACTATGATTTGGCTATGGAAAGATTGCAAGCCTACAAGTTCCAGCTCCGCCCCAAAGCTGAGCAGGAAAGCCTCATGCGGCGTTTTGCCGGATGTTGTCGTTTCCTTTGGAACAAGGCGCTTGCATTGGAAAAAGAGACCTATGAAAAGGAAGGGAAGCGTCTGGGGTTTTCCTTGCTCTGCGAAGCCCTTCGGGACTGGAAGAAGGAAAACGACACATCTTTTTTTGCTGAAGCCCATTCTCAAATTCTGCAACAAGCGTTGAAAGATCTCGATAGGGCCTACAAAAATTTCTTTGCCAAGCGTGCGGATTTTCCGCGTTTCAAGAGAAAGGGGGTTCATGACGCCTTTCGCTATCCGCAAGGTTTCAAGCTCGATGAAGGCAACAGTCGCATATTTCTACCTAAAATTGGGTGGGTACGCTACCGCAACAGTCGTAAAATAGAGGGAACACCGAAACAGGTGACAGTTTCTTTGTCCGCAGGGAAATGGTTTGTTTCTATTCAGACGGAACGAGAAATTCTTGAACCGGTGCATCCTTCGCAAAATATTGTTGGCATAGACATGGGAGTTGCGCGTTTTGCAACGCTCTCCGATGGTTCTTGCATCAAACCGCTGCACAGTTTCCGAAAGCATGAAAAGAAGCTGGCAAAGCTGCAACGCAAATTGGCAAAACGAGTGAAGTTTTCCGCCAGCTGGCAGAAGCTCAAAGCCAAAATACAGCGCCTGCACCGTACAATAGCCAATGTACGCAACGATTTTCTGCACAAGACAACAACGATGATCAGCAAAAACCACGCTCTTGTCGTGATTGAAGATTTGAAAGTGCGGAATATGTCGCGTTCGGCTTCCGGTACGCTTGAAGTTCCGGGCAAAAATGTGCGCGCCAAGTCCGGCTTGAACAAGTCCATACTGGATCAGGGATGGTTCGAGTTTCGGCGGCAGCTTGAGTACAAGTTGAAATGGCTGGGTGGAAAGCTGGTTGTCATACCTCCGCAGTATAC
>CAKSHP010000126.1 GCA_934457145.1 uncultured Clostridia bacterium
TAACAGCTATATCTACTTCGGCGATAACGGCGGTGAACCCATTAAGTGGCGGGTACTTGACGCCGACAAGGCCAACGACGGCAGCAAAAACGGCATGTTCCTGCTGTCGGAGTATCTGCTTGATAACAATGTGAAATATAATTATGTCTATGGTACAAGCGACTATAACGGCAGTGACGCACAGTGGTGGTGCGAAGGCTTTGTGGCAAATGACGCACGTTTTTCCGATCTTGAGCGGGAGGCTATGCTCTCGGTGGAAAAAACCGATAATGTCGAAAAGACTTTGTTCGACTATACCTGGGATAAGTGCAGTTTGACCGATGCGGATAAAATGTTTTTCCCCTCAATTCGGGAAGTGATCGACTATGTGGGAAATTATGATAAGGCTCCCGGCTTTATCGCTACCGATACCTCGGGGAATAAAGGCACATGGTGGCTTCGTTCCCACCCCTCGGGTTACGAAAAGGCCGCCGGACTGATTTATGATACCGGTTTTGTTGACGTTGACAATGTTAACAAGGTCCACTCGGCGCGCCCGGCTTTAAACTTAAACAAAAACAATATAAGTTTCATATCGGCCGCAGCAGGAGGCAAATCGGCCGAAGGTACCGCAGGAGGGCTGGTGGAAATTCCCGCATACAGCGGCAACGAATGGAAGCTTACCCTTTACGACAGCAGTCGAAGTAATTTTTCGGTTGCGACCAGCGCCGTTTCGGTAACTACCGACGGCGGAGAGATCAGCATTAGTTTCTATGGTGCAAAAAACGGCCGAAACGAATATATATCG
Source organism: uncultured Clostridia bacterium (assembly GCA_934457145.1). Taxonomy (GTDB): domain Bacteria; phylum Bacillota; class Clostridia; order UBA1381; family UMGS1253; genus CAKSHP01. The sequence continues at coordinate 788 of CAKSHP010000126.1, forward strand.
GCCATACTTTTCGATCATGACGGAAATGCGAAATATTACGGACGCAGTAAAGACCCTGTCTTTTTAGGTCCTATCTATTCTACAGTAAGCGGTTCCAGAAAGTTTCAGATACCTGCGGGACTTGCCGAGGGCGAATATAACTTTGTGGTATTTTCCGAACAGTATAACGGCGACTATAAGACCGATTACATCAGCGATTTATATAGCGTTCGATTTACGGTAGAGAAAAAAACCGAAGAGCAATTCAGCCTTGCCACCGGCGAGAGATATTATTTCGACCTTTCGTCTTTTGAATTTCCCGGGACTACCAACAAGGAACTGCCCGACAGCACCCTTCGCTATGTACCCTTCATCTATGCCGGAACGGTCAATTCCTATGTTCTGACGTTCGAATCAAGCACGGTTAAGGGAAGCTCCGAATATGCTTCAAAGATTACCGATCCTTCCTTAAGTATATACGGATATACCTATCCTCACAGTTTGTTTATTGCCGAACATACCATCAAGACAGGGGTCATGTGGTATGAACTTCAAAGAGCGGGCTGTATATACGGCGCGGATTATCAAAGCGGCGGCATAGATTATACATTGCGGGCGCCGACGGTGGGAAGCGCAGGCAATAGCAGCGACGGAGGATTACCCCTGAGAAATGAATGGGACAGGATCCTCGACAAAAACAGCAACTTTATTAAGAATTGGAAGGGCTATGGTTCGTGGGGGCAGGATCTCGTCGACTCGCACGAGGGTGTAGATTAC
>CAKSHP010000127.1 GCA_934457145.1 uncultured Clostridia bacterium
GGCGGACGCGGTATCATTCTCCCCAAGGGAACAACATTCAGCCACACAGCCAAGATTGAAAAAGGGAGAACAGCCATAGTCATCAAGCCGTAGCAAAGAAAAAGGCCGGGCGGCGGAGCCCGGCCTAAAACCCCGCCATCGGCGGGCTGGTCAAAGGAGGCAACCCAATGACCAAGATTCAAGTAAACGACCTGACACCGGAAGAGCAAGCGGAATTGGCGGAAAATATGCCCATGCTGCTGGAGGCCCTTGAGAAGGGCAGCCCTGTAGCGCCCGCGTGGCTTGCCAACTGGAGAAGCAAGCGAGGTATCGTCGAGGAAGCACGGGAGCAGGCCGCGGAGATTCAGAAGGCAGTGGCGGCAGCAGTGGAGGCCGCAGGGCCGGAACAGGCCAGCCTTGCCCAGTGGTGCGGCTTCCCCACGGATATGACGCGGTGCAGCCCGTTTTTCCCGATGCGGAACAATGAGCTTGGGCATCGTGATTTTTTGCGTGATTTTTTGATCACTTCGGCTAATTGGGGTGAAATCCTCTACTCAGGCCCGAAACTTTCCATCTACGAAGAAGACGCGCTTATGGCGCTGTTGGCCGTACTGGAGGACATGAGCACGTACAGGCATATGTCAGAGGCGGAAGGCCGCAAAACATATACCTACAAAGGCCCGGCGTTACCTCTGTTGCGTCTGCTTGGCTACGCCAGACCAGGGAGAGATGCCTACAAAAGGCTGGAGGCGTCATTAGAGCTGCTCATGTTTTCAGTCGTCAAGCTATCCATTTCCACAGGGAAAACGAAAAGCGGCAGGAAGCGCCCACCCCGGCGTATCTATCTGGCAAACATGCTCTCTGGCGTGGGCTGGGATGAAGATACCAAGGAGCTGACGGCCACGATCAACCCGTTTTTCTATGAGACGTACCTAGCCGGACGGGTGACGCTGATGGACGTAGCCAAGCGGATGCGCCTCAAAGGACTCAACGCCAAGGCACTTTATCGCTTCGTCCAGAGCCAGCGGCAAAACCCGGTCTTTGTGGGACACTTCCTCACGCTGGCTGACGCCCTCAACATGGACAGAGAGCAGCCAGCAAGGAAAATTCGGGAGAATCTCAAACGGGCCATTAACGAACTAATTCGGCATGGCGTTTTGCTGAAAAAAAGCGGGTTCGTTGATACCGACATCATCAAATTAAACCGTGCAGAAGAGGCCCTTCCTCAGAAGGAAAAGAAAAATCAGCAATTAGCTGATATATAAAACTTTTTATGTGATACCGTCCTTGAAAAGACGAACACACATTCGTCTTTTCAAGGACGGATATTCGTCTTTTCAAGGACGGATATTCGTCTTTTCAAGGACGGATATTCGTCTTTTCAAGGACGGACTTGCCCGCTATCCCTTGGGGCCGTAGGGCAAAAAGGGCACAGAAAGGGCTTTAAGGGCTTTAAGGGCTTTAAGGATAAAAAAGGGGGGGAAGATCCCCCCTTTTTTTGAAGACAAAAAGGCACGCCCCAAGAGGGGCGGGCACGCCGCTTTGC
>CAKSHP010000128.1 GCA_934457145.1 uncultured Clostridia bacterium
GCATACATCTATTGCAACAGATACAAGTTCATCAATTCTATCAGAAATATACGGTGATACCTTTTTGAGATTATTCAACATTTTTTTCTGATATATGCCATTACCGGGAAACAACATAACATTTCTACCAAAATCATTATTACACTCATTCTGGTCTATGTATTTTAATTCTTCCTCTGATGTCTGTGCAAGGAAATCGTTCCACCCACGAAATACAATAAATGCTCTGTACTTGCCGTCTGAAACATTCTTACATACATCTTTGCAAAAACTATGCAACTTCTCCGGAGACAGATTTTTTTGTCTAAGTTTTCTGATATGGCTGAGTACTTTTAACTGACTGTCTCCGGCAAAAACAAGGATTTCAGCCTTTTCAGAAATCGGAAATGTATTTTCAGCCATTGTTAACCATATTGAGAATTTCGGCTATGGTGTTATTAGCCTTGATTTCAAAATCCTTGTTATATTCGCTACCAAGTTCAAATGTAAGCATCATTATATCGAGGGATTCCATCCCAAGCTCTCCGAGAGTAGCATTTTCTGTCACCTCACCGTTTATCTCAAATTTACATTTTTTCATAAAATCTTTTAAATCATTGATATTCATTTTATTCATTCCTTTCGAGCGATTCGGATATACATTTTATAAGGTCTCCAACAGTTATTACCTGTCTTACACTGTCCGGAGAGATACTTATTGAAAATTCTGTTTCAATAGCATACACTATCTGAAACAAATCAAAAGAAGATATTCCAAGATCAGCCGACATTGAAGACTCTGGAAGTATCTCAATGCTGTCATCAAGCATAACGCTTTGGATTATTTCTTTAAGTTTTTCTGTCATTTTATTCTCCTTTAATGCCTTTTAATCTTTTTTGTTGATGTTCTTTCAAAAGGTACATCAGTTATTTCTGTTATATCAATACGTTTATATGATGGCAATGAAAGGTTTATTTTTTTAATTCCTTCATGTATAAGCTCAATAGCGTTTTTATCATGCACATCAGGATACACTTCCGCAACAATAAGACCATTACGTTCGCTAACAAGTGTTTCTTTTACATTTGGCAATGTCATTATTCTTTCTTCCAGTTCTTCCGGAGATACATTCTCACCAGAAGAACGTATGATAAGATTCTTAATTCTGCCAGTTATATAAACAAAACCTTCATTGTCTATTCTTGCAAGGTCGCCACTTTTGAACCATTCTCCGTCAAACGCATTTATCGTTTCTTCTGGACGCTTATAATATCCGAGCATGACATTTCTGCCTTGTACATATATTTCTCCGATACCATTCTCATCTGGATTATGTATGCTTATCTCATTACATTCCAATGCACTGCCGACACTGCCAATCCTGTTATCACCAAGGTCACATACTGTTATGAGTGGCGAACATTCTGTTGTACCATATATACTATATAAAATAACACCTATTTTTTCAAAAAAGCATTCCATATCCACATTAAGCATAGCCGCACCTGTAATTGCACTGCCAAGACGTGTACCGAGG